>JAZQCB010000019.1:0-44400 GCA_045546035.1 Clostridia bacterium | reverse complement strand
TGCAAGCCGCTTCAGGAATACACGTGGTTTGTGGATACAGTAAGGCAGCGGCAGGTCGAGAGCAACAACCTGGAGGAAGCCATTGACAGGGCGTTATCCAGTATGCCGGACAACTATTTAATCAGATCGTTTTTGCTGGCCAACAGAAGCGAGGTGAAGAGAATGTGTATCACGGAGTATAACGAAGCAAGAACATTGATGGAAACAAGGGAAGAAGGCAGAGCGGAAGGCAGAGCGGAAGGCACTATCAGAACGTTAATGACATTGGTAAAAAGCGAACTTCTTCCAAAGGAGAAGGCAGCTTCTGTGGCCGGGATGACCGTAGAAGAGTTTGAAAGAAAGGCCGCGGCCGCGATGGCGGAGCCGGAAGAAAAATATCAGAACTGACGATTCTTTGCTCGATGGTCTTCAGACTGCTGTTTGTATGCAACAGGCTGAGCTGTCGTGTGTCCTATGATGACAGCGTTTCGGCTCCCATCCGGTTCTGGCGGAACCACTACAAGATGGCCGGCTATTTCGCCGATGCCAAGGCTCTGTTTGACAAACTGAACGAAACCCGCAGCAAGTAAGGCGGGAGAACCTCGGGTACTACCTCCTCGAGCGGATCTGTTTAGCTGAAAAAACATATGGATCAACCACGACGGGCGCCCCGATGCCGGGACGCCTGTTTTCTTCCGTTTTTTGGTTGCTTCGCGGCACTAACGATCCATAAAAGGGATTGACAAAACTGTAAAGAGTTGTAAAACTAAGCTGCAACTGTAAAGAGTTGTAAACAACAAAACAACAGTAAAAGTTGTAAAACGGGGCACTGAATGAAAGTACGAGGGGCGCTGAAGATACAGCAGATATCCGACAATTAATCATCCTTTCGGTTGCTTTTATGTATTGCAGGTGATAAACTGCAAGGGAAGCAGGGAGGTGATAATCGGTGAGCGGCATCAATCAACAATACAAGGACAGGCTGTTTAAGTTTATCTTCGGGAATCCTGAAAATCGTGAATGGGCGTTGAGCCTTTATAACGCCGTTAACGGTTCCTCCTACGAGGATGCTTCGGCGATTCAGTATACGACGATCGACAACGCCGTATACATGAATATGAAAAACGATGTTTCGTTCTTGCTGGCAGACATGATGAATCTGTATGAACAGCAGAGCACCTTTAATCCGAACATGCCGATGCGGTTTCTGATTTATGCCGGCATGGTGTATGCGAGGTACATAGAGCTGACGGATTCATATCATCAGTACAGCTCCAGACAGCAAAGCGCACCCGCGCCGAGATGCGTCTGTTTTTATAACGGGACAGAGAACAAGGAAGAAAAGACGATTCTGAAGCTGAGCGATTCATTTGAAGCGGAAGCTGATATTGAAGTCAAGGTTACGATGCTGAACATCAATGGAGGCTGCAATGATAAGCTGAAGGAAGCTTGCAAGCCGCTTCAGGAATACACGTGGTTTGTGGATACAGTAAGGCAGCGGCAGGTCGAGAGCAACAACCTGGAGGAAGCCATTGACAGGGCGTTATCCAGTATGCCGGACAACTATTTAATCAGATCGTTTTTGATGGCCAACAGAAGCGAGGTGAAGAGAATGTGCATCACGGAGTATAACGAAGCGAGAACCTTGATGGAAACAAGGGAAGAAGGCAGGATGGAGGGCCGGGAAGAAGGCAGGCTGGAAGGCAGAGCGGAAGGCACTATTAGAACGTTAATGACATTGGTAAAGAACGAACTTCTTCCAAAGGAAAAGGCGGCTTCTGCGGCCGGGATGACCGTAGAAGAGTTTGAAAGAAAGGCCGCGGCCGCGATGGCGGAGCCGGAAGAGAAATATCAGAACTGACGATTCTCTGCTCCATGGGTTTCGGCCTGCTGTTCGTATGCAACAGGCTGACCTATCGCGTGCCCTATGACGTATGCCGGCCAACTATTTAATCAGATCGTTTTTGCTGGCCAACAGAAGCGAGGTGAAGAGAATGTGTATCACGGAGTATAACGAAGCCAGGACGTTGATGGAAACAAGGGAAGAAGGCAGGCTGGAGGGCCGGGAAGAAGGCAGGCTGGAAGGCGCTATCAGAACTTTAATGTCATTAGTAAAGAGCGAGCTTCTTCCAAAGGAAAAGGCGGCTTCTGTTGCCGGAATGACTGTCGAAGAGTTTGAAAGAAAGGCCGCGGCCGCGATGGCGGAGCCGGAAGAAAAATATCAGAACTGACAATTACTATTTCGATACCGTAATCATAACGGTCAGCGGCGACAGCGTGACCACCACCTACAATTATCCGACCAAGTCCTGGTATGAATTCTATCCGGAAGGCGAGTTCATCAAGTGGTTCGCGGGCGTTGATCAGATTGACAGCGCCTTCCTGGAGAACCCCACCAGCGATATGAAGTTCGGCGAAGCCATCTCCAAGAGCAAGGATCTGAACGGACAGGATATCGGCCTGCTGTTCGTATGCAACAGGCTGACCTACTGCGTGCCCTATGACGTATGCCGGACAACTATTTAATCAGATCGTTTTTGATGGCCAACAGAAGCGAGGCGAAGAGAATGTGCATCACGGAGTATAACGAAGCGAGAACCTTGATGGAAACAAGGGAAGAAGGCAGGATGGAGGGCCGGGAAGAAGGCTGGAAGGAAGGAAGAGAAGAAGGCAGAGCGGAAGGCAGGCTGGAGGGCCGGGAAGAAGGCAGAGCGGAAGGCAGAGCGGAAGGCACTATCAGAACCTTAATGGCATTAGTAAAGAACGAACTTCTTCCAAAGGAAAAGGCGGCTTCCGTGGCCGGGATGCCCGTTGAAGAGTTTGAAAGAAAGGCCGCGGCTGCGATGGCGGAGCCGGAAGAAAGGATCCGATAACGGGACGCCTGTTTTTAGTTTCTTCCCCGGGCAAAAAGAGAAAAGACGAAAAATTTGAAAATAAGGCAGACGAAAAAACAAAAATAGAGAATTGCGAAATAGACAAAACGGGCCTATGCGTGATAGCATGCCCTAAACGCATGGAGGGGTGCAAGACAGAGATCGTTGCATCAGTGGGCGCGACTGAGCTGTTTGTTTCGACATATGCTCACAGTGGCAACACAGAAAGACCTGCAGGAGAGAAGGCATGATTCAGGTGCTCTTTTTCTTTTGACGGGCCTCTATCCGGTCATCTACCAGGCCTGGAAGGAAAAGCACAGCGGGGATCAGGATGACAGCCATCAGGACGAAAGTGATAAAGGGCGGAACGGTAAAGCGGGGAAGACTTGCGTCAAAAATACGCGCAACAAGGGAAGCAACGCCATAAGCGATTTCTCCAAACAGGGAGCCGAAGCAGTTGATGGCGGCTCCGAAGGCGTTCGAGAATTCATGGGCGAAGGGGAATTGATGCAGGAAGGCCGTTAAGCCATCGATCACCTCGCTGTTGACATGAAAACGGGCTCCCTGGGAAAAATAGAAGATGGCGCAGAGAATGAGGGGCAGGAGGAGAGCGTCAACGGTGCCGGAAAGGTTCGGAATCAGACGCCGCGCCAATCGCATACAGAAGATAGCCAGCAGCACATAACCGGCGATAAAAGCCAGGGAAATGAGAATCCGGGCGACCGGTTCCGTGACGGCGGAACCCAGTGCGCTTATGGCAAAAATCGGAATCAGCCCGATCCCTACCAGGGCCAGGTTGATGAACAGGGTTTTCATTTGGAGTTTTCCCTTGAAGAGGGCGATCAGCCATTGGACAAAAATGATCAGGGACCATACGGCGGCGACCAGGGTGATGATCCGCATGGCATAAAAAACCAGGTTGGAGGAGTGGAATGTTTTATTGCCAATTTCGCCCGCAATCCAGGAGACCGCGCTGACGCCCAGAACAAAGGTTACGCCAAGGGACTCGTGGTCGTCGCCAAAGAAAGGAACAAAGCACGCGCAGGAGGCGGCCAGAGCAAAGATGGCGGAAAGGGGAAGCATCAGGAGGCCCATGGTGGGAGAATCCGCGGCGTTTGTTACCAGAGAATAGGTGGCGGAGATCACGAAGGCAGAGTAGAACGGCAGGGCCAGCGGGCGGAGAAAGGGCAGGTGGCTTCCACCGCGGAAGAAAACGTTGATCAGAAGACCTGCCAGGAGGCAGCAAAGGGCATCTCGGAATGAATCAGGGTTTACCATGACCGCCATCAGCAGCGTGGTTACGGAAATGGCGATGACGACGAGAAGGGAGGCCTCTCCTTTCATATCATCCATGATGTCGGGCTCTTCATAAATCAGAAATCCACCAAACCCATCACCTGTTACATGCAACATAATATTAACCTCCTTTTGCTTCAGAGAATGGATCTTTTTCGCGCAGCAGGCCGCGCAGGAGGATCCACACGGATTCAGGGCTTCCGTTTTCGCTCGGCGAATCATGATCTGTGATCAGCCCTGGAAAGGCATGAGAGTATACAGAAAAAGTATACTTAAGAACAGAACCATAGTCAATGCCGCAATTGAAAACCAGCCTTGAACACAAAATGAACAAAAGCAACACAATGAATGAACAAAACAACAATCATTCAAGGATGAAATGTTCAAACAGTAATTGCTAATCTGCGTAAAGCCAGGTCGTCACTCGCTTGTGAAGGACGGTTTTTTTCTGTATAATGAACAAGGAATAACAAAGAGGGCATGAAAAGGAAAAACGATTGGAAGCATTTCGGATGAAGAGAGAGGGAAAAACGAGATATGGATATTCAAAAGATGAAATGGACGCGGGAGCCGCTTAAATGCGAAATCACTTCGGGCCGGATCGAAATCACAACAGCGCCGCATACCGATCTATGGCAAAGAACCTATTATCATTTCCGCAACGATAACGCGCCGGTTTTTCAGATGGAAACGGAGGAAAAGTATTTCTCCTTCATTGTGAAGACGGATTTCACCGAAAGTCATCACCGGTTTGACCAGTGCGGGGTTGTGATGTATCTGGATGCCGAAAACTGGCTGAAGGGTTCCGTGGAGTATGAAAACGAATCCTTCCAGCATCTGGGCTCGGTTGTGACCAACCACGGTTATTCCGACTGGGCTACGACGGCCATTCCGGCGGATGTGAAGACCATGTGGTATCTCTTCAGCCGGAGAGAGGATGATTACTGCATTGAATGCTCGCAGGACGGAATCAACTTTACCCAGATGAGAGTCTGCCATATGTGGGAGGGGAAGGAGAAGATCCGATTTGGCATTTACGCCTGCAGTCCGGAGGATTCCAGCTTCAAGGCGGTATTTACGGACATGAGGATCACCGAATGCGCCTGGAAAGCCCATGATGGGCAGCAGCCGGACTGACCGGAGCTTTTGCATATTCACGGATGAAGCATCCGCACTTGCTCCCCATGGGTTATTCGGCCAGCATGAACCCGGCGATATCCTGAATGACCTGTTCATCCACCCTGGCTTCCCGGGTATAGGCAGCTGAACCTTCGCTCTTCTGACCGGGCATGAACAGGTGCGTCAGTCCCGGATAGGAAATCAGCTCCCAGTTTCCCTTTCCCCTGAAGGCCTCCTGCCACATGGAGAAATCCGTCATGGTCACCTGGTAATCTTCCTCACCCTGCAGCACCAGCACCGGTTCCGTGATTTCTTCCGCCGCCTGCAAGACGTCATATGCGGCCAGCCATTTCCAGTAGGAAGCGTAAACACCGGCAACGGTGTCATCCTCCATCATGGAGTCCGGATCCCGCAAACGATCCAGTTCGGCAAACAGCGCATCCTTTTCCGCCTGCTGCTCCTCCGTAATTTCCGGAAGCAGGGAATACAGAAAATCATACTGCTCTCTCATCAGCACACCCAGAGGGCGGGGTGATGCCGCCATCATGATGTATCCGCGGGCTTTCACCGGGGACTGTTTCAGCTTTCCGGCAATGGCGGGAATGGCGTTCCCGCCCAGACTGTGTCCGAGCACATAGATCCGGTTCGGGTCAATCCGGTCCTGCACGGCCAGAAGCTGCACGGCATTCACGGCATCCTCAATGGTTTCATCTTCCAGAGTAATATCCTTTTTTGCCATCAGTTCCGCACCATAAACATAGGTTCGTTTGTCGAAGCGGTATACCGCGACTCCGCGCGCGGACAGCCCTTCGGCAAGATCCCGGAAAGGCTTCAGGTTTCCGATGCTTTCATCCTTGTCGCTGGGGCCGGATCCCTGCAGAAGCACAACCGCCGGAAAAGGTCCTTCCCCCTTGGGCACGGTGAGAATGCCCGGAAGCTCTCCGAGAGCAGGAACCGGCAAATTCAGTTCAATGCTGTCAAAGGCATCGGATTCTGTTTCCTTCTCGTCCGTTCCTCCGGTGTACGCCCCTGTCTGCAGGCCCGCGATCGCGCCGTCCTGCACAATCAGGAGAAGATCCACCGGCATGGCGGAAAAGACGCAGGGTACATGGAAAGCTTTGTAACCCTGTATTTCTCCTTCATAAGCGGGAATTATTTTCTCCACCGGTCCAAGCGCGGACATCTGTTTGGCCAGCCCGCCGATTCCGCCGCTGCGCGCTGCGGCGGCTTCCATCTGGGCCGTCATCAGCCACACGCCGTCCAGCTCTTCCGGATGATCTCCCAGAAAGGCAGCCATCCATTCATCCGCATTCGCAGCGTTTTCCATTTTCCGTTTTTCCTGTTCCGCGGTGGTCCCCGCGCAGACGGTCAGCATCAGGATCATGGCCATCACCAGGGATACATACTTCATCATGGTGCTTCGCATTTGTTACCTCTCCGTTTCGCTTTTCTTCGGCTTCAGCGCTTCAGATACCGCCTTGTCAGTTTAGATTTTTGGTAAAAAAGCCGAATTTCTAAAACAAAGTCACATCCGCGCGGTTGATGTCGTTCGCTTACAGCGCCAGGATATCCCGTTTTTCAATATCCGCTGCAGCGAAACTGCTCACCTTCCGGCACCATTATAACGGGAGGGTCGGATAAAACGCAAGATTCAGGACGATTAGAACCAGGCTTTTTCATACGGTTGAAAGACCAGGATGAATGTGATAGGATGAAAACGGAAAGGGCAAAAAAGCCGCAACAGAGGGGAGAAAGGACGAAATGAAGAAAATCGCGCTGGATACGTTTATGGATTTCCGGATGCTGTCCGGGCTGACCTTTTCTCCGGATGGGGAAAAGCTGGCTTATGTGGTAACCGGGATCGACCGGGAAAAGAAGGAATATATCAGCCGTCTGCGCATGAGAATCGGCGGGGAAGACAAGGCGATGATCAACGACGGAAAGATCGGGACCTTCTTTTTCGAGGACGACCATCATATCCTTTTTGCCACGGAAAAGCGGAACAGGAAGAAAAAGGACGGGGAAGAGGACGAAAAAGGAGCCTCCACGGTGCTTTACCGACTGCCCCTGGAGGGCGGCGAGGCGGAGAAGGCCTATGAGCTGCCCCTGGACGCGGAGGATTTCCGGGTGCTTCCGGACGGCAACCTGCTTCTGACCGGGGAAATCGATACCGGCCATCCCGACCTGTATCTGCTGGAAGGGGACAAAAAGAAAAAGACGCTGGAAAAGCTGGAAGAGGAGAAGGACTACGAGGTGCTGACCGAGTCCCCCTTCGTTTTCAACGGCAGGGGCGTCATTCAGGGAAAACGGAACGCCCTGTTTCTCTATCAGGTCGGGGAAAAGAAGCTCCGGCGGCTGACCGGCGCCAATATGGACGTGGGCACCTACCGGGTGCACGGGCAGGAGGTTTATTTCAGCGGCGTCAACTTCCGCACCCGCCGGCCCAACCGGGACAGTCTGTATCGCCTGAACCTGGAAACCGGAAAGACCGAGCAGGTGCTGGGGCCGAAGCTGATCATCTACGCGATTGAGATGATCGGGGACCGGCTGATCGTAATCGGGGCCGATGGCAAGCGATACGGGGACAACGAAAATCCCCGGTTCTATACCCTTGATCCCGAAAACCGGACGATCGAGCTGCTGTGCGACGCGGACGAGAGCATGGGATGCTACATGCTGACGGATGTCGAATACGGAAGCTCCCGGTTTACCAAAGCGGAAGGGGATTATCTCTATTTCCCCGCACTGGACCGGGACGGCGGCAAGCTGAAGCGCATCGGCCTGGACGGCGTGATCGAGACCGTCGTTTCCACCAATGGGATCCTGAGCGATTATGACGTGGCCGGGGAAAAAATCCGCTTCGCCGGGATGCTGGGGATGAAGCTGCCGGAACTTTACAGCCGGGAGAGGGAGGAAAACCGCTGCCTGACCGAATGGAACGGGGAGGCGCTGAAGGATTTCTATGTGGCGCGGCCCAACCCCATCCGGGCGGAGCTGGACGGCGAGGAGATCGACGGATGGGTGCTGCTGCCGGAGGATTACGATCCGGCGAAAAAGTATCCCGCCGTGCTGGATATACACGGCGGGCCGAAATGCGCCTATGGGCCGGTGTTCTTCCATGAAATGCAGGCCTGGGCGGCGAAAGGATATATCGTGTTTTTCTGCAACCCCCACGGTTCCGACGGGCGGGGGAACGCCTTCGCGTATCTCGACCTCCAGTGGGGCAGCATCGATTATCGCCAGATCATGGCCTTTACCGACGCGGTACTGAAGGCCTATCCAGCCATCGATCCCAAGCGGGTGTGCTGCACGGGCGGATCCTACGGCGGATACATGAGCAACTGGATTCTCGGGCATACGGACCGCTTCTGCTGCATCGCCACGCAGCGCAGCATCTCCAACTGGATCACCATGTACGGCCTGAGCGACATCCCGCCGATCTCCAATTTCGAGGTCAGCAGCGCCGAGCCCTATACCGAAAAGGGCAACCGCGAAATGTGGGAGGTGTCGCCGCTCAAATATGTGCGGAACGCGAAGACGCCGACCCTGTTTATCCACAGCGACGAGGATTATCGCTGCCCCATCGCGGAGGGATACCAGCTGTATACCGCGCTGGTGTATTTGAAGGTTCCGACGCGGATGGTGGTTTTCCACGGGGAGAATCACGAGCTTTCCCGCACGGGGAAACCGGCCCACCGGCTCCGCCGGCTGGAGGAGATCACTGGATGGTTTGACAAGTATACGAAATAATCGCACACCTATCATGCTGATATCCATGTGCTCCTTTGACGGAGGGAAACCCGGTCCATTTTGAACTTATGGCCGCTTCGTGCCGCAGTTGGGGCAGAAAGCTCCCTCATTCCCTTCGCGTCCGCAGCCAGGGCAGGTCCAGGACGCCTTTTCTTCTGGGCGCTGTGTGCCGCAATCGGGGCAGAAGGCACCCTCATTTCCCTCTCGTCCGCAATTGGGGCAGGTCCAGGCTGCTGGTATTTCCGGCCGCTTTGCGCCGCAGTCGGGGCAGAAAGCCCCCTCATTCCCTTCGCGTCCGCAGCTCGGGCAGGTCCAGGACGCCTTTTCTTCTGGGCGCTGTGTGCCGCAGTCGGGGCAGAAAGCACTCTCGTTTCCCTCGCGTCCGCAATTGGGACAGGTCCAGCCATGGGCCGAGGGAACGGATACGCCGCTTTCCCGGGTGTCCGCCTGTCCAGAGGCGTTCTCAGGCCTGAGTGGCAGCGCACCCTCTTCCAGCCCGGTCAGCCGGAAGAGCCGGACACCCTCCCTGGTTTCGGCCAGAATAGAATTGCCGAAGGACCACTCAAGCCCCGGCTTATAGCCGGACAGGTCGGAACCATAGAACCAGAGCCTCTCGCTCAGCGCTTCAGGACAGTCGATGATCCTGAAAAACTTGGTGGCGCCGTCCATCAGAACCAGATGGCCTTCCTCTTCCCGGGCAATGCTCATCAGGAGGAATCGGCCGTCCGGGGACACGTCCGCCGCAGTAATGGCAAAAACATGCGCGGTCTCCGTTTGAACGGATCCTTGCATATTCAGCGCCAGCTGGTACTCTTCCTCAGTCGCGTAGGTGATCATCGAGATTTCATCTGAATCTGGCCTGCGGATAAAGGTGTAGTACTGTGGAATGACCTCTCGCCCCTGGAGGCCGTCGCCGATCGGTGTAAAGGTTCCGTCATCCGGCGTGATCAGCGTAAAGCGGGTGTTGCCATCTTTGGTATTCCGGCCGCCGATGATTGCCGCCTGATTGCTCTCTCGCAGGTAAAGCAGCGTCCTTCCCTCAAAAAAGCGCTTCGGGGCGGAAATCATGGAGAGCCGACACTCCCATCCGTTTTTCGCGGGCCTGTAATGGGCGACGATGGTTTCGCCGCCGTTTCCGTCCTGCATGCCGATCCATTCCTGCTGGCTTGTTTCCCACAGCCCCGGATAGCTGGCTAACCAGGAGCTGCTTTCCGAAAGCGTTTCGCATAGGCCTGTTTCCATATCATATCTCATGAAGGCGAAAGGGTAGGTGTGTTCCTTTCCCCAATGGGAAAAATAAATATACCGTCCGGTTCCGTCAAAACTTGGACAAATGACGGAACCCATGTTTTTGATGGTGTTCCCCCAGGTGGCGGCCAGATAGACTTCCGCCCTTTCCAGATCCAGAATATACAGCTGCGCGTAGCCGGACCTCGCGGTGGTCAGCGCGGCCCATCCGTTGACCATCACCGCGTACCGCCCGTCCGGGGACCAGGCGACTCCCCTGCGGTCCAGCCATTTTTTTGCCTGCGTTTTCTGGTAGAACTGCGCGTATCCGTATTCGTCCCTGACCCCCCGGGTCTCGTTCCATACAAAAACCGGAATCAGACTGCTTCCCCGGATGCCGATCAGATGATCGCCAATCCATCCGAGAGCGGAAGAACCGTCCGGGGACATACTGATGATCTCAAAGGTTGAACCGTATTCCTCCATCAGGCTTTCAAGAGGCGGTATGGCCCCATCGACCGACAGCGATTCATGAATTTTCATATTCATGGCGGACAGATTCAGCCCATAGATGGGAACCTCCTCCATGCGGAGCACCCCGGAATCCACCGCGGTTTGTTCTCCTTTCCAGGCGAGCGCGCCGGAAGAGAAGAGCAACACCAGAAAAGCGATCGCGGACAGGATACGCAGACAACCTTTATGATTCATCGAAGCACACTCCTTTTTCTTTTTCAGGCAGGGGTTCCCTTAATCACGCGCAGCCTTATTATTCAAAATCAGCCTGCGAATCACAAGCCAAAGAGCAAAGGAATCTACAGTTTAAACTGGAATTTGTCACTCAACAGATAGTGCTCAGGCACTTGAGCCGGCGTTATTGAAACCGGCCATATTCCTCCCCGCAAAATACATGGGCGTAACCAGCAGAGTAGCTTCCTGTACCGCCTTCCGGAACGGTAAGCTGGAATCCTGAACGGCCTTCAAACAACATTACACAGTCTGAACCGCCAAACAGGAAATAGCCCAGCTCATCTCCCTTTGTTACCTTTGCTCCAGGCTTTACATTGTCCAGGAAATTAACGCTTGAAACCTGCCCCATTCCAACTGGGATCACAGCAACCATTCCGTATTCGGTATTGATCAGGACGCATCCCCTTGTCTCTATACTCTGCCAGGAAAGGGAATTCGATTCCAGAACATATAACCCGCTCTGATCATCCCAATAGACAACACCGCCTACCGCATTGGCATACGGGACCGTGTACACAGCCTCAACCGTGCCGGAAACAGGAAAATGATACCTGTGATAATCGTCATAGTTCAGATAGGTATGAGTCAGATACCCATCGTGAAACAGGGCTGCATATTCAGCACCGTCTTCTCCCAGGAGCTGCTCGACAGAAATATAAGTGGAGTCCTTAATCGTAACTCCGTCTTCTCTCAGAATAGGATCAGCATGAAACAGTCCCTTATCGTCAATCTTCCAGAGACCCTGTGGAAGTGAATCTGCCGGTGAAACCACTACTGTATCATCCTGCGGTGACGCAATGGGCCGTGCCGCATTTCCGGAAAGCTTTCTGGAGAAAAATTCATTGAAAGAGTGCCAGTTTTCCGGAGACTCATACCAGCCTTTATCCAGATTCCAGGAAGGATCCTGCAAAAGCATATCAAGATATTCCTGCTTCCACGATTCTTCAGAATCCAGAAAATCCCTCCAGGTATTATTATATTCCGTCAGCCACCGGTATACCGGTTCCAGATATTCCACTGAAGGATAAAACAGTTCTCTGTTTTCCAGTTCCTGCAGGGGCTGGTCCAAAAGCCAGTAAACATAGAGGATACTCTGATCACATTTTGTGGCAAAACTGCCGTATCGTTCCTCTGGCATAATGTTCCATGGCATACATGTTACGGTGTAGTCAAGGAAACCATACAGTTCATCAAGTGACTGAACCGGGTTTGTCTCCCGGTCCGGATTAATCTCCGCGGCCTGTGCAATCGATTTTTCGATCAATTTCTGAATATCAGGATGCTGCTTCAGCATATTCTTAAATGATTCTGAAGCATAGGAACTATTAAACTGTTCAGCAATTACAGGTGTTCTGGCAGGAACAGAACCATCTGCATTTTGCTCTGCAACGCCTCCTGCAAACAAGCAGACAAATATCAACAAACACAGTATTTTCCTGATAAGATTCAATTGAATTACCTCCTTCTTCGATACATTTGGTCTTTACGTCGATTTCTATATTGTTTGTCAGCATAAAGGCACCTCGCAAGAACTTGAACAATAACTCAATTTATTCTATCAAAAAACCTGCCATTTTACCAGAAAAAAATAAGCGCCCCATCAAAAGGCGAAGCGCCGTAATCCTGTCTGCCTTATGCCTTCATCAGGCTTCTGAATCGCAATGATCAACACCTTTCGCACCTCGGATTCCTGATGCGTCAGGCGCTCAATCGCCGTCAGGGTAATGGAACTCTTGACAGGAGTTTTTTCGTTTGCGGCGAAAAAAACAGGTGTGTGCTTGAGTGCAAGCTCATGCTCGGCCTATAATGGGATTGATGGAAGATGTCGATATATCGGAATTTGTAAATACGAAACAGTTAACGGACAGAAGAAGTGGTTTTCAAGATGAAAGAGACAAGAATAAAAAACACCATAGTATTATCAACAGACAGGAAAGGATCTCCAGGTTCTCCTTTTGATCAGAAGGCTGCAGAAAATGCGTTGCGCTTTCACAGAAGTCTCCCAATGTACAAAGAGACAAAGCTTGTTTCTCTTCGTACTGCCGCTGAGAAACTCGGTGTGAAAGCGATCTATCTTAAGGATGAATCAACAAGATTCGGATTGAAGGCATTCAAGGGGCTCGGCGGAAGCTACGCCGTATTCAGGATCTTATGTGATAAACTGAATATGGATTACAGGACTGCGGTCTTCAGTGATTTTATGACAGACGAAAACCGCGAAAAATGCAGCGAGGTCATTTTTGTCACTGCAACGGATGGAAATCATGGGAGAGGAGTCGCCTGGGCTTCGAGCCTGTTTGGATGCAGGGCATACGTCTACATGCCGGCAGGTTCCACAGAAGCACGCAGAAAAGCGATCGAGGATGCGGGTGCAGAGAAAGCCGTTATCTGCGATCTCAACTATGATAAAGTCGTCCAATTCGCCAGGAGACAAGCCGAAGAGAACGGATGGATGCTGATCCAGGATACATCGTGGGAAGGCTATGAGAAAATCCCGCAGTGGATCGTAGAAGGATATCTCACAATGGGTGCTGAGATCTGCAAACAGCTTGACGGAGACGTCCCGACGCATGTGTTTCTGCAGGCCGGTGTAGGAGCAATGGCAGGCGGGATCCTGGGGTATCTGTCAAATGCTTTCGCTGCGAACGAGCCGGTGTTCACAATCGTTGAGCCGATGACGGTCGCATGTCTTTACGAATCCGCAAAAGCCGGAGACGGGAGCATCCGATCCATTTCAGGAGATCCCGTAACAATTATGGCGGGGCTGAACTGCGGAACCCCTTGCAGCATTACATGGCCAACCATCCGGGACAGGGCCAGCTTTTACTGTGCCTGCACGGATGATGTATCAAAGGATGCAATGCGAGAACTTGTCTGCTTTCCAAATGCAAAAGAGCGGGTGGTGGCAGGAGAATGTGGTGCAGTGACGTATGGTGTTCTCAAGGAGATCATAAAGGACAGTTCTTTGAAAAGGGAAATGGGAATCGGTGAAGAATCGATCATTCTCCTAATAAGCACAGAGGGAGATACGGATCCGGAAGAATACAAAAAAATTGTAAACAGTTAAATCGGGATCTGTCGGAGGAAGCAAATGAAGAGAAATGAAATCGTGGCGGAGTTGTGAACAAAAGGCATATTTAAGAACATTAAAGGTGCGGCAGAGTAAGCTGTACTAAATTCCAGTTTCATGAGGAGACAGTCAATGAAGCAGATTACGAACAAAGAACAGGATAAGATTTCAATCTACTTTCAATCTTCATGTGCTATACTGTATTTCGCAAGGGAGATGATCCCGCGCAATACTTGCAGGAGGTTATGCGCATGAAGAAATGGTTCTCTGTTCTGTTGGCGTTTGTCATGGCAATGACCAGCTGTACCGCTTTGGCGGAAACCGGCGAAGTGTCTGACAAGGAAGCAATCGAATATGCCCTGAATCTGAAAAACATGGATCAGGAATGGTCCTACAGCACGACGTCTGACGCCTGGACGCTGTCCATTGTGACGGCTGTAACCAAACCGGTGATCGCCGACAAGGAAGGCGTTTCCGTCTGTGTGCCTGGTGCGTATGTGACGGGCGTTGACACCGACGGCGACGGCGCGGCAGATGTGACGTCTGAAAACTACAGCGAGGCAGTCAAGGGCAGCCTGGTGATCGATTATGAGGCTACTGTCACCAGCACCAACGGCCAGATCTATACGGCCGCGACCGCCCCGGTCATCCTGAACACCGGTGCGGCGGGCTACGGCAGCTCCACCAACACAACCGCTTCCGCCACCTATGCCGCCGAGGGCTACATCAACGTGGCTTGCGGCAACCGCGGCAAGCAGGACAGCTACACCAACGAGACCGGCGCAACGGTCTATACCGGCGACGCGCCTTCCTGCCTGGTGGATCAGAAGGCTGCGGCCCGTTTTGTGAAATTCAATATCCTGCTGGGCAACCTGCCGGTCAGCGTGGATTACTGGGTTTCCACCGGCGGCAGCGGCGGCGGGGCTCACGCGGCGATGTTCCCGGCCACCAGTAACAATCCCGACTTCTACGATTATCAGATCGCCGTAGGCGCGGTGGGCGTCTACGCCAACGGAGACGGCACCTATTGCACCACGGTCACCATAGGCGGCGAGGAAGTGGAGCTCTCCGATGGCGCGTGGGGCTGCGTGGCCTACAGCGCTATCACTTCCCTGTATGAGGCCGACATGGCCATGGCCTTCGAGTACACCCTGAATACGGGCTACAGCTTCAATACGGAATTTCAGCAGGCGCTGGCCGGCATCCTCAGCCAGGAGTATATGGAATACATCAACGGCCAGAACCTGACAGTGGAGGAAGCGAAGGTTGGCTTCGACCTGGATGGCGACGGCGCGCTTAACAGCACAGTGGCGCTGACCATCGAATATGATACGGAGAAGTATGCTGGTACCAACGGCTATGGCGGCACCTACCTGGATCTGTACCTGGCAGAGTTTATGGAGAACCTGCAGTGGTATGTGGACAGCCTGAGCTACGCCGAGGGATGGACATGGTTCGATGCGGAAGGAGCTGCGCTGAGTGATGAGGCCGTTGCCTCCATGACATCACGGGATCGTGCGACTGCTTTCATCGAAGGCCGCTATACCAAGGCTTCCTCCGGCGGCATGGGCGGCGGTCGTGGCGGCATGATGGGTGGCGGACCCGGCGGAACTCCTCCGGACGGCGGCATGGGCGGCCCTGGCGGTACTCCTCCCGATGGAATGAGCGGCGGCCCTGGCGGGACTTTCTCCGGCTTCCCCGGACAGTCCGATTCCAGCGACAATGCGGGAACAGATGAGGCTGAAACGCCCGAAGGCGAAGCGCCCAGCGTTGAGCTGCCCTCTGAAGCGGCAGAGACCACTGGCACTGAGGGCAGCGGTGACGAGATGGAGGTCGGCACCCCCGACGCTGGCTCCACCCAGTCTGCCACCAGCACCACCAATTCCTCCAATTACAGCACCTACGCTGAGATGCTGGAAGCCTATCAGGCAGACATCGCGGAGATTGAAGCGGGTGACACCTACGGGAAGAACCTGGTGGATCTCTACAACCCACTGAACTATATCGGCGCGGAGGGCACCGCGGCTCCCACCTGGGCGCGGATCGTCTGCGGCGCGGCTGAGGGCGACATCGCCATGTTCAACTCGCTGAACATGGAAATTGCCTGGCTGAACAACGGAACGGACGCTGTCATCGAATGGCAGTGGGACGGCGGACATGTGCCCAGCGAGATCCTGGGCAACTCCCTGGCGCTGTATGTGGATCAGATGTACGGCAAGCATGTAGAAGGCGCGGTCGCTATTGAAAAACCTGCTGCCGAAGTGCAGACTGAGAACGGCACTTCCGAGTCTGCTTCCGGCACAGATCTGAGCGGCTGGGTCACTCTGAGCGAAGACGGAAGCATCTCCTTCTCCCTTGCTGACCTGATGACCAACTATCGCACCAAAGGTGCCAGCAAGGCCACCCCGGCCTTTGACGTCATCGACTACGGCCAGGAAGACTATGTGTTCGGCTCCTTCACGCAGGACGCCCGTCACTGGAGTGTGTGGGTGCTGAAGGCACTGGAGGAAAACGCGGAGACGCTGGAACCCCTGTTTGCAAATTAACACTTAACGATTCTAATCTTGAGCGTCGCATTTCGCGGCGCTTTCTTTATGCCTTCAGGAATGGGTCAGGAAGCCCAGAATGATCAGCGCCAGCGACAGAAAAAGGCTCCTCTTCCGGATTTCTTTGCGGGAGGAGACGCGAAGCGCGCGGTTTCGACCGGGGAGGAGAAAGGCGGATAAAACGCTGAGGACGAAGACGGCGGCCCAGGCGATGCCGAATCCCTGCATGGTGTTGGACACCTGATCGTAATGACCGGAGTTGGCGCCGAGGATCCAGGCCAGAACGAAAAACACGATGCCGAAGACCGAACTCCGGCCCGCGGCGGAGGCAGCGTCCTGAATCTGTTCCTGATCCGGGCGGGAGCTGTCCCCGGAAAGGATCGGGGCAAGCAGAATCCACAGGGAAAGCCCCACAGCCAGCAGGCTGACGACCAGGCCGATCCAATGAGGCAGCAGATAATAGGATCCCGCAATGGAGGTTGTATACATAGCGAACAGGTATCCTTTCGGAAAGAGAGAATAAGACTTGTCTGCCGAAGCGGGAGACGCAGGAGGCGCACCCTGAAGCAGGAGGCGGGAATGGCGAGACCGGTGTCGACGAACCCGGAGAAAGCGGGCAGGAAGAGCTTCAACAGGCTGGCCGGAATTGCTATCTGGAGAAAAGCTTCGGAATGTCCCCGACGAGTTGAATCAGGAGGGAGAAGCGGGTCTGAAGGATGGAGCCGAGCTGCTCCCAGTTCGGCACGCGGACGGGGTGCTGGGCCCAGTTCAGCGCCAGATGCAGGTTGAGCAGAAACCAGGAGGCGGAGAAAAGATCCACCCGCTCGACGAAATGGGTCCAGAGCATAGCGGAAAGGACCGCGAAGAGCAGCGACCACTCCAGACAGTGGATCATGGCCAGAAAGGCGGATTTCCCTGAAACCTTCTCGGTATACTTCATGGTGGTGATCACGGTTCCGTCATTGTTGGCGTATCCCGTCTGCACCCCTTCCGAGAAGAGCCGGCTGTAGCCCTTGAAATCGGCCGGATTGAAGAGCTTTCCGGTCGGTTCACCGTTTCCGTCCAGGATAATCTCGTTAACCTTCGGACTCCGACCGAAACGTTTGGGGACCCGGAAGAAGAGGGGAGAAAGGACGGAGAGCAGCAGGAAGACCCCGAAGACGGCCGTCAGCAGCCAGATATTCGAGCGGACGGTTTGCGCAAGGGGCCGGGAGAAATCCAGCTGCCCAAGAACCCACAGAACGCCCGCCGTCAGGGAGGCGGTCAGGGTTAATCGGATAATGATCTTACGCATAGCTTCAATAAAATGATACGGCGTCAAAAGTCCATTTTGACGAAAAACCGTAACGAATATCGTTGATTCATAAGGCTTTCAGCAACGAGCAAAGCAAAAAACGATTTTGACGCGCCAATGATATCATTTCACGTACAGAGGATCATGGCACGGTCGGCACGCCGCGTTACGCTTTGCTCCTGCAGGTTTCGCAGCGGCGCATGCTGTCGTCCAGGCGGACGGGCCGGAAGCAGATGGGATCGGGCAGCGCCTTTTTCCAGAACTCGCCCTCGCTCCGGTCCGCGGTGCCGCAGAAATAGTTGAACTGGCCGGCCTTGAAAAGGAGCCGGTGGACATAGTCCGGGTTGCCCAGATTCAGAATATCCAGCGCCAGCTTATCCAGGATGGAGACGCCGAACTCGATATCCACATCCAGACCGGGGACGATATGGGCTTCCGCCGCGCGGCCGTCGTCAATATAGAGGTGATTCCGGCGCTCCAGCTCGATATCCTCCTCGATTTGCCGATGGAAGGCGCAGCGATAGCAGATATCATGCCGCTGGGGAAGATAGACGAAGATTTCCCCCGCCCAGGCCCTTTCCATAAAGCCCAGGGCGATGAAGGGCGCGCCGAAGGTCATGGCCGCGTCGCAGGCGTAGGCGTTGCCGACCCGGTTATCGCAGGTCCCGATAAACAGGGCGGAGCGGGGAGAAAGCCACTCCCGGCAGGAGTCCAGATCCGCTTCCTGGATCCGGCGGCGGAAGACCCGGACCTGGGCCCGGGGATTGATTCGCAGAATCCGCTCCCGGATTGCGTCCACCTTGTAGCGGCCCACATCGTTCAGCCCGCACTGATGGCGGCAGACGTTATGGATCTCCATGCAGTCCGTATCCACGAGGATGAATCGGCCGACGCCGGAGCGGGCGAGCTGAAGCGCGACGCAGCTGCCGACGGAGCCCACGCCGGAAATGACCGCGCATTTTTCATCCAGCCAGTCCGTCTCGATCAGACCGGAATTCCGGGAGAAGAGGCTCTGGCGCAGGGTATAAATCTCCTTCCGGAGGGGATAGCCTTCCGGATGCGAAGCGTCAAAGAGAAGGAAGGACAGGCCGCCCTCCTCCGGAAAACCCGCCAGGAAGGGAAAGGCGGTTTCCGAATCCCGGAGGGCGGCGGCCTCCACGGCTTCCTTCGGGCCGGCCAACAGCGCGCCGATCTCCTGAGCGCCCAGCTCCGGGACGGGCTCGCGCCCCTCCCAGCCGAGAATCACATGATAGCCGCTGTCCAGACGCAAAAAGCCGTAAAGATTACCGGAGGACAGGCCGGAGTTCTCCAGATCCTCCGGCACCATGACCTTGTCCGGACGATCCGGCGCGTCGCTGCCCAGCCGCTCGACCAGAGCGATCAGATCCGGATCCTCCAGCTGCAGCGCGGACAGCTCCTCCTCGGACAGCGGGGCTGCATCAAAGGAGACTTCCGGGAATTCAGGCATTTCGAGAGAGTCATTCTTCTGATTCGCCATCGTCGCTGCCCTCCTTTTCACCCTCCGGGCCATGGATGGGGATGGTTTTCTTTTCAGACACCGGCGCTTCCGCGTCATCGTCCTCCGGCCCGTGGATGGGGATGGTTTTCTTTTCAGACACCTGCGCTTCCGCATCATCGTCCTCCGGCCCGTGGATGGGAATGGCTTTCTTTTCAGACACCGGCGCTTCCGCGTCATCGTCCTCCGGGCCATGAATGGGGATGGTTTTCTTTTCGGTCTGGGCTTCGGGTTCCGTGGCCGCCGGCTCGGCGGACGCGGTCTGGGCTTCGGGCTCCTTTGGCTCCGGCCCGGGGGCGGGCTCGGGATGGATGCTGCGGGGCAGCTTGTCCGGCGAAAGCACCCGGGAGTCCCTGATTTCCAGGAACGCGCCCCCCTCGCGGGCGGGCCGGCGCCGCAGAAGCACCTCCGGGGAGGCGAGCTGGAGCAGCTCCTTCGGGAAAAAATCATTGCCATGATCATACAGCAGGCGCATCAGCTTCCCGTCGCGGGCGTGATAGAAGGTCATGCGGAGAGCGGGGTCGATATTGACGAGCATGGTAATGACCCCGAAGCGGCTGACCATTTCGTTTTCATAGATGGTGCTGAAATCCTCCTGGGAAAAGACGTCCATGCTGCCGGGATGACGATGCCAGAAACCCAGGATGGAGGGCTTATACAGATAGACATCCGCCACCTTGCCGGCCAGATAATTGACGAAATCCCGGTCCAGCTCGAAATGGACGACGGTATGATCGGACCGCAGACCCGGAGGAATCACATCGGTTACGTACCAGACGCGCTTATAGATATGGCCCAGGAGGACGCCGCCGGTCTCCGTCCGGTCATAGGCCAGGGTTTCCGCCAGAATGGCGTTATACGCCCGATCGGAAAGCACCACGTGGAGGCATTCCGGATTCCGGGGGTTAAAGGGCACATATTCATAAGAGGGGAGGCGCCGGCTTCGAGCATAGCGGTCCTCCCAGGTTTGGCCCGCAGGGTCTTCCCGCTCCGGGCCTTCTTGTTCAAAAAAATACCTTCTGATCAGATCGGGGCCAACCCGGCCCCTGCCGAATGAATCTTTCATGGCACGCCCTCCCGCACGGTAAAACGTCGTGTGTCAAGCTATGGAATCCGCCCTGCCACGGAAAAGGCCGCCCGCCTCCGGAATGGGAGAGAACAGGCGGATACAGAAAGGACCCGTGGAAAGCCGCTCCGCGGGTCAGATCATCAGATGCTTGAAATGCTGATCGTTGCACCAATTGTTCCAGACGGTCTTATCCCGGAGCCCCAGCTCAAAATGCAGGGCCCAGTCCGCCGCCCAGGTCGCCGTCTGCGCGGCGGAGGTGGCTTTGGTTTCCCCGTCATGCACATCCTCGCCCCGGCGGGTGCACAGGAAAGTATACTCTTTTCCGTCCACATATTTTCCATGCACAAGATGGGGCACGCCGGGCCGGCCGGCGTCCCTGGCGCGCTTTCTGATTTCCTCCAGGGTGGGGCTCAGGGGGATGACCCGGATGGAGCCGCCGTAGCTGTGGTTGTTGGGATGATCCGGCTCGTAGCGGAGCATGAAGGTCCAGGGGGCGCAGAAACCGGTTTTGGAAATGTTCAGTTTAATGACCCAGACCATCGCCCCGCCGTCCTGCAGGATCCGATACTGCGCCGTCGGAAACCGCTTTTGCATCAGGCTGACTTCCGTATGAAAAAGCACGGGGTTTTTCTTATACCACTGCTCGGCGGCGAAGGTTCCCTTGGGCATCTCGGTTACATTCTGGGGCAGAAGGCCCTGCTCGTCGGAGAGGGTCACGGTTCCGTCCTGCGTCAGGCCCATGCTGCTGTCCTGATCCTTGAGGGAGGCCATCAGCTGGGCGATTTCCTCGCTCTCGGTCAGGGCGAAGGTCCCCTTGGGCATCACGGTCATGTTCTGCTGGTTCCCGGTGGTCAGCTGATCCATATGGATGGTTCCGTCCTGATCCACGGCCATGGTCGTGTCATCCTTGAGCGCCTCCATCAGCTGGGCGATTTCCTCGCTTTCGGTCATGGGCGTCTGCGCGGCGGAGAAGCGGCCGGCGGTCAGAAAAGCCAGGTTGGCGGAGGGCGTTTCGCGGGATTGGGGCAGGGAACGGGACAGGGAAGAAAGCGTCGTTTTCATGGGATTCCTCTCCTTTCATGGCCGGGATCGGCGTATCCGGGTATTCCGCCCGCTGTTCGGGTTCTTCCCCTTTCTTCCGCCGGGGAAGGATGGGGCGGTTATCCGGCATCGATTTCTTTCAGTTCCGACGGCTATTATAGTACAGAGGCGCATTCTTGTACAGCGCAGGGCTACAGATTCAGGGCCCGGAGGGCTTCCTCCAGGGCGGGAACATCCTGGGGGAAAACCACATCCTGGCCGGGATCCGCGGCGGAGGACAGGGCGCTTTCCAGCACACGGCCGTCCGCCCGATCGCGAACCAGATCATGGAGGCGGCGGATCGTGCGGCCGTTGGCGAAGGCGGGCCGGTCGGAAAGCGCGGCGATCAGGCGACGAAGGGGCTCCTCCGCCTCGGGAGAGATCCGGTAGCCGTCCCCCCGCATCATGGCGCGGAAGACCGCCTCGCTCTGGTCCAGGGTAAAATCCGGGAAGGCGACTTCGGAAATCCGGCTTTTCAACCCCTCGTTGCGGGCGTAGAGGGCGTCCATATCCTTTTCGTAGCCGGCGAAGACGACGCAGGACATTTTTCGGAAATGCTCGTCATCCAGGAAGGCGACAATCTCCGTAATCGCCTCATCCTTGAAGGAGGAGTTGGAGGTGTCCCCGGCCCGGTCCGCCAGGGCGTAGGCTTCGTCGATCAGCATCACCCGGCCCCGCCCCGCCAGAAGGGCGTCCCGGGTTTGGGGCCCCGTATGGCCCACATAGCGGCCGATCAGGTTGGAGGCGGAAACCTTATAAAGCTTCGGATCGGAGACCAGGCCGATTTCCGCCATATAACGGGCCATGAATTCCGCGGCGGTGGTTTTGCCGGTTCCGGCATGGCCCATGAAGAAATAATGGCCGGGCTCCACGACCCTCCGTCGGTCCGGGAAGCGGAGGTTGAAGATCAGGGAGCGGATCTGCTTTTCCAGAATCGCCTTGACCTCCAGGCAGCCGACGCGCTCGGACCGGAGCCGTTCGGCCACCTCCATCAGGCGCTGAATCTCCTCCTCCGGGCTGGTTCCCCGATCCGGAATCAGGGAGCGCTTTTCCGGGGGAATATCATCAGGAATCAGGACGAAGCTGCGGGGATCCTGGAAGGAGACGCCCTCCGACTCGCAGCGGCGGCGCCGGCGGGCGTTCATTTCCTCCAGGAGCCGCTCCATGGCCCGGCCGTTGCCGGTGGTCTCATCCCGGGTTTCATAGACCGTCTCGCAGAGCCGCCGCAGCTGCTTTTCGCAGGCGGCGTCGGCGGAGAGGCCCTGGGCTTTCATCATCCGCTGGAGGATGGCAAAGAGCTCCCCGCCGGAATAATCCTCCAGATCGACCCGCTGGAAACGGCTCATGGCGCCGGGATCCGTTTTCATCAGCTCCCGCAGGCGGGAGGGATAGGAGGTCAGAACCAGCTGGAAGGGATGCGCCGCGTCCGTCAGGGGGGCCATGAGCGCCTGAAAGGCGCCCTGAAGCTCCGGCCGTGCCAGCTGATGGGCTTCGTCGATAAAGAGCAGGGCCTTCAGATCCTGCGCCTTTTTCACATGGGCCAGGATGCTTTGCTGCGCCTGGCCGCTGTAGGGGGAGGAAAGCTCGGAGGCATTGACGATGACCGGCTCCCGTGCTCCCAGAAGCCCCAGGCCGAAATACAGCCGGGCCAGCAGGCGGGAAACCATGGTTTTGCCGCTGCCGGAATTGCCCACCAGAAGCAGGGGGCGCAGGGGAAGGCTTTCCACGGAGGCTCCGCGCTCCAGGGCTTCCCGGGCCGCCAGGCCCCGATCCGCCAGCATGTTCCGGACGGAACGCATGCCCACGACCTTGTTTTCGAAATCCCGGAGAACGGCTTCCATGCTGTCCTCCGCGTCCCGGGGGCGGAACCACTCCTCCGAGATGCCGCTGGGGGCAAAATGCTCCCGGCGGACAACGGAGCCGCTGCGCACCCGATTGCAGACCGCCCGGGCCAGGTTTTCCATGGCCCGGCCGTTTTCGAAGCGCTCCCGGTTTCGCTCATTGTAATACCGATCCAGCACGCAGGAGAGGGGCGTGCGGCCCCGGGGATCCCCGGGAATGGGCGCCAGCAGCTCCGGATCGGGCTCCATGCGGTTTTCCCGGATTTTTTCGAGCAGGATGGTTTCGAGCAGCTCAGGATGAAAGTCCTCAATGACGATCACGTTTTCGCCGAAGCGGCCCCGGAAGCCGGGATCCAGCGCGAAGACCCTTTCCATCTGATCCTCGTATCCGGCGAGGACGAGGGAGAAATGCCGGGCGGGATCGGTCATGGCGTCGCAGAGGGTGGAGACGATGGAGCGGCCGATGCCGCCCTGCTCCGCGTTTGTATCGTTGGAGGCGATGTTATGGGCCTCGTCGATGAGCAGGACGCCGCCTTCCGCCCGATCCACGCAGTCCCGGGTTTTGCGGGCCGGGCCGTTCTGATACTGATCGGACAGATCCGCCCGGGTGACCCGGGTGACGTTTCCCACCTCCAGGAAGCCCAGCTCGTGCAGGAGCTGGCCGATCTTCCGGGCGATGGTGGATTTTCCTGTTCCCGGATTCCCCAGAAGGACGAAATGGGGCAGCCGGAGCCGGGGGCGGCTTCGGAGGGGCTCGGCGGAAAAGCGGGATGAGGCCGCTTCCGGCGCGGGGCGGGGCGGGGGCGCCGAGAGCGCCGCTTCCCGCTCCGCCTGGTTTTTGATTTCCCGCATTTTTTCATAAACCGCTTCCCATCCGGGACGGTTCAGGGATTCCAGAACGGATTTCTTTTCCCGGGGCCCGCGATGCCAGAGGGCGTCCACCCTATCCGGCGTCAGCAGCAGGGACCCGCCCCGGGCGGCGCTTTCGTCGATCCAGGCGGAGAGCAGATTCCAGATATCCCGCAGGGCGCCGTAGCTACGCGTTTCCAGACCCGCCCGGGAACAATAGACGATTTCCTCCGCCAGATCGTTCAGGCGGGCGTAATCCAGCCGCAGGCGGCGGCCGGAGGGATTGCCGATCAGGGCCAGGCGGCGAAGCAGACAGGCGATTTCCTCCTGATTCGGGGCGCCGACCCGGAAGGTGGTTTCCGGATTCAGGGGGTGGCCGTTCAGGGATCCGAGGGTAAACTTGTCCAACAGCTGGAAGCGGGCCAGGGCGTCCAGCATGACCCGGGTATTGCTTTCCGAATCCTGGGCCAGAAGGAGGCAGAGGTTATCCGTGTCCGCTTCCTCCCAGTTATGGCGAATGGCGTCCAGAAGGGCCGGCTGCTCCCCCAGATGGGTGTTGATGATGTTATAGAAAACCACGGCCATATGGCTGTTTCGAAGCATCATTTTGTCCCGGACGGTGGCATAAAAGGCCGCCAGGGTCCAGGCGCGATGGCTGTAAACCACAGGGCGGGACGAGGACGAAGGCACGGCGCCCTCCGTTTCCTCCCGGAACGGATCCCATGGATCAGGCAGGGGGAGCTGCTGATTCTCGCTGAAAAAGAAACGCGCGCTTTCCGGATCCAGACAGTATCCGCCGCGGTTTCCCTCGCTGCCGTAAAAGATGACATGCTCAATGCCCCGGGCCTTCAGGAGCTTGACCAGGGTGCTTTCCAGGCTGCAGAGCTGAAGATCCGGAGAAATGAACAGGTCGTTCAGCCGTCCGTAAAGCAGAAAGGATTTGGACTGCCTGTGGAGCTTATCCAGAAAAGAATTCATGTCAGACTGCCTTCCTTGGATTGATTGAAAGAGGGGCAACGGCTTTGCCCGGCAAAGGCTCTCCCGGTTCGCGGACGGGTTCAATGGTCTTTTCCGGCTTCCTCCCGGGACGAGATCTTTCCGTTTCCGATCACGATGGCGTTGTGCACGGAGGCGCTGATCTTCTCCCGCAGGCGAATGATCGTTCCCATCCGGGCCTCCAGGGCGTCCGCCTCCCTCTGGAGATGGGCGAGCTGATCCCTGACGCTTCCCGCCTTCAGGAGGGGATCGCCCCGCAGAAGGGTCAGCGTATCCTCGTCCATCGAAAGCCGAACCCGCTCCGCCGCCAGGGCTTCCCGGGTTTCCTCCTTCAGATCCGCCAGATCCTCCAGGAGACCGGAGAGGAGCAGCTCCTTTTCCTGCAGGGACCGGAACGCCTCATCCAGCGTCCGTGCCCCGTCGCCCTGGGAGGAGGACGCGGCATCGCCGGTTGCCTGGCCGGCGTGGGCGTCGGCGCTTTCCTCGATGCGGAGGGTCACCGTCCCATCTGCCTGCGGAGAAAGCGAGAGAGAGACCGGGCTGTTCAGGCGCCTGACCTGATCCCCGCCGCCGCCGCCGCGGAAGATCAGCTCGGGGGAGGACAGGGAGCCGGGAGGGGAAAAGCGGAGGGAAAGGGCCGGCTTCCGCCCCGCCGGAGCGGAAAGCAGGGAAAGATACAGGGCCTCCCGATGACGCTGGATCAGCCACGGCCCCAGGCGGAAGAGGGCGAAAGGCCTATCGCTCCCGTCCAAAACCGCGGTTTGCTCCCCGGCGGAGAGGGAGACCCGGATGGGATCCTGAAGGCACAGCTTCAGATAGTTTTGGTCCGCGGAAAGGAAATAGCTCACGGCGGTGTTCATCTTACGCGTTTCCTCCCAGATTTCGGAGATGAGTCCGGAATTCCGCCTGTTTCCGGGAGGGGACACCGATCAGCAGCGCCTTCCCCTGAAAGCGGATTTCCGTATGCCTGCCCGGCGGCGCGGCGTAACAGGCGGGCCCGGACGCTATAGCGGGTCACAGGCCCTCCGGAAGGCGGAAAATCTGCCCCCGGATGATCCAGCGCGTTTGCCCCTCATCGGTTACGGAGAGGGAGACGGTCCGCTGGGCGGGATCATAAACGAGAATGAGATTGGCGGACCGGTTGGCGATCCGGGAATAGGGGATCTGAAAATCCATCTGGGCCAGGAGGGCGGGCGGCTGACCGGGGACGGCCTCCGCGACGATGAGCCGGTATTTCCGATCCGCGACGCCGGAAAGGCGGAAGATCCGGTTCTTCTTTTCTTCGTCCAGCCGGAAAACCCGATCCAGCTGGAGGGGACTGGAAAGATTGGCACAGAGCCAGATTTCGCCCCGGAGCTTTGGCGCCACTTCCAGCGTATACTGCCGGAGGCCGGGATGATAGACCAGATCCACCGCGGGAGCGATCCAGCCTCCTTCGACCTCGCCGGCGGGGAGGGTAAAGCGCACCCGGTCGGGCCAGCGGAAATCGATCTCCTTTTCCCCGACCTGGCGGCCGCTGGCGCGATAGGCGATCCGCGCCTTTCCGGGGAAGCGGCGGAGGGCGTATTCCTCCAGGGAAGCCAGCCCCTCCTTCCGCCGGGCTCCGTCCGCGTTCAGCAGGGCCTCCATCGCTTTTTTCATCGCGGGATCGGAAACCGATTGCCCCAGGGGAATCAGGGAACCCTCGGAGGGGAAGACGGAAAAGACGCCGTCCTCCGTCCAGGAAAGCGGGCTTTTCCCGGTCAGCAGATACAGGCACAGCATGCCCAGGCGGAAGAAATCGTGCTCCGGCCTGTCGGGAAGCATGCCCCGGGAGACCCGGGGATCGTCCCATTCGCGGCTGTCCCGGGAATCGCCTGCGTCCTCCCGAAGGCGGAGGGAGGGCCTGTCCTCTCCATCCAGGAGGATGTTTTCCGGGCCAAAGGAAGCGAAGGCCTCCCGGCGGCCGGCCCGGGCGGGATCGGACAGCCACGCCGCCAGATTCAGCACCAGATCCAGGGCTTCCCCCTCCTTCAGGGGCATGAGCCGCATACGGTCACTGAGGGTTTCCATAATACATCTCTCCTGTATGGGTCGTTTCAGTTTCTCCGGGTCCGCGTCAGATCCCTGACCCAGAGATAGCGGCGGAAATGGGCCATGACCCAGGGGATTTTGCCCACCTCATCCAGACAGGTACAGGCATAAACCGCCCAGACGGGCCAATGGAAAACGAAGGTGCCCAGGGCGGCGATGGGCAGGGCGATGCCCCACATGGTGACCCCCAGGGAATAGAAATCGAAGAGGGTGTCGCCGCCGGCGGCAAAGACGCCGTTGATGGTAATGGTGTTGATGACCCGGCCCACGGTATAGACGGCCATCACCAGCATCATGCCGCGCAGATAGGCCAGGGCCGTATCGTTCATCCGGACGACGGAGAGCACCAGGGGCGTAATGGCGAACATGACCAGGGAGGACAGCACCCCTACGAGGAAGGACATCTTATGCAGGCGGATGCCGTAGAGCTTGCCCTTTTCCAGATCCCCCGCGCCCAGGGCGTTGCCCACCAGAATGCCGCCGCCGGTGGCCAGACCGTTGCACAGGCAGCAGACCAGCTCAATGACCGAGGAGGCGACGGAATTGGCCGCGGGGGCATCCTGATCGATATGGCCCATGAAGGCACTGTAGGCGCTGAAGCCCACGGACCAGAGGGCACCGGCCCCCAGCAGGGGCAGGGTGCAGCGGTAATAATCGCGGGAAAGCCGGGCGTCCCGCCGGAGAAAGAGACGGAAATCCGGAGACAGGGCGTTTTTCCGGAAGGAAAGGGCCACCGACCAGACCAGCTCCGTGACCCGGGCCAGCAGGGTGGCCAGGGCGGCGCCCCGGACGCCCATTTTCGGCGCGCCCAACAGGCCGAAGATAAAGACCGCGTTCAGCCCGATATTCACCACGACCGCGGTGGAGCTGATGATGGCGGAATCCGCGGCATGGTCGGAAACCTTCAGAAGGGAAAGGTAGGACTGGGTGACCCCCGTCAGCAGATAGGACCAGGCGGCCAGGCGCAGGTAATCGGCGCCGATGGCGTTCAGCTCCGGATCGCTGGTCATGACGCTCATCAGGGAGGAGGGAAAGAATTCGCAGCCCACGAAGAACAGGAAGGACAGCAGACCGCTGAGCTTCAGGGTAATGAAAAACAGCTTGCTCAGGGCCGGGCGGTCCTGCTTGCCCCAGTACTGGGCGCCCAGGGTCAGCAGCCCACCCATCAGGGAGGAAATCAGCATATTCTGGAGGAACTGGATTTTGGTCGCCAGGGACACGGCGGACATGGCGTTTTGCTCCAGTCCGCCCAGCATCAGGGTGTCCGCCACGGCGACGGCGGAAAGCATCAGGCTCTGGGCGGCGATGGGCAGGGCCACCTTGCTCAGATTGCGGATAAAGACACGGTCGGAAAACATGCGGTCCTTCATGAAGAATCCTCCGAAACAGACTCGCGGCCGGACGGAAAAGAGGGCCGCACACGGTTCATTGTATGCCACGATCTACGGAAGCGCAAGAGTGAATCAAGCAATCGGCCGCCTTTTCCGGGGCGTACGGGTACCTGTCTCATGCCCTCCGCGCGCGGGGAGAATCAGGACCAGACAGTAGAACCGTCCCCCTGTCTTCCAGACAGTAGAACCATCCCCCTGTCTTGGAACCGTCCCCCTGTCTTGGGAACCGTCCCCCTGTCTTCCCCTGTCTTGCGGCACTTGCGCCGGGAACCGAATTATGGTATAGTGTTCAGGATTCGGGAAACGCGGAAGGAGGGGGAAGCCATGGACAGGAACAACGGTTCCGGAAATCCGGCCCAGGGGCGGCGGACGGCTTCCCGCGCCGCGAAGGCCAGAAGAAGAAGAAAAGAGATGAACTTCATCCTCCTGGCGGTGTTCATCGCGGTCATCGCGCTGATCGTGCTGGTAACGCCGAAGGAGCCCCTGTCCCGGGCCACCTATACCATCGCCACCGAAAGCGGCCGTGCGGGGGAGGGGCAGCGGCTGGTCAGCGCCTACGAGGGGCTGGTCATCAGCGAGGTCATGTCCTCCAACCGGGCCGCCGTGACGGACGAGGAAGGGAACTACAGCGACTGGATCGAGATCTGGAACAGCACCGGGGAACCCATCTCCCTGAAGGGCCTGGGGCTGAGCGACCGGAGCGACAGCATCCGCTTTCTGTTCCCGGACGTTGTTCTGCCCGCGGACGGGCGGACGATCGTCTTTTGCAGCAACAGCAACAAGGCCGACCCGGGCAACCCCTTCCACGCAAAGTTCAAGCTCAGCAGCGTCGGCGAAACGGTCTACCTTTATGATCCCAACGCCTATCTGATCGACAGATGCAAATATCCCATCATGGGAACGGACGAGAGCTACGCCCTGACGGACGAAGGGTTCAAAACCGTCGACTATTTCAGCCCCGGCTATCCCAACACCCCGGAGGGGCATCAGCAGTATCGCGAAAGCATCATGGTGTCCGGCGGCGCGCTGGTTATCAACGAGGTCATGGCGGATCCGCTGACGGGCCCGCGGGATGAGGACGGGGAGCTGTGCGACTGGGTGGAGATCTACAATACCACCGGGGCCGCCGTTTCCCTGGACAATTACGCGCTGAGCGACAACGAAAGCCGCCCGCTGAAATGGCGCTTCCCCAAGGGTGCCTCCATCCCGGCCTACGGATATTATGTGGTCTACTGCTCCGGAAAGGATAAGGTTGACAGCAAGAGCGGCGCCCCGCATACCAATTTCCGCCTGAGCGCGGAACAGGAAACCGTGATCCTGGCCGACAGCCGGGGCCACGTGGTGGACCGGGTGATGATCGACAACCTGCCGGAGGACTGCAGCTACGGCCGCAACGACGAGGGCGGGCTCCAGGTTTTCCAGACGGCGACGCCGGGGCTGCCCAACAATCAGCAGGGCTTCAACCAGATGGACATCAACCTCCGGGCCATTAACCCCAGCGGGGTTTATATCAGCGAGGTCATGGCCAGCAACGATTCCATCGCCACCTATCCCAGCGGGGGATTTACCGACTGGATCGAACTGTACAATTCCTCCGGCGAAACGGTGGATCTTTCCGGATACGGCCTGAGCGACCGGCTGACCCGGGGGCGCAAATGGCAGTTTCCCGAGGGAACGCGGATCGGCCCGGGGGAATACAAGGTGGTGCTTTGCGACGGGACGAAGGGCAGCACGGATGTCGCCGTTCTCCACGCCGGAATCAAGATCAACCGGACGGCCCGCGAAACCCTCTGCCTGGCGGATCCCACCGGCCGCATCCTGGACAAGGTGATTCTGCCGGAACAGCGGACCGACGTCTCCTACGGGCGCACCCCGGGCATGTCGGGCTTTTTTTATTATGAGACGCCTACGCCCTTCAAGGCCAACGAGGGAGGGTTTACCGGGTTTACCGCCGCCCCCGCCTTCTCCACGGAGCCGGGGATGTATTACAGCACAACCTATGTCACCATGACCATCCCCGAAGGCGCCCAGGTGTATTATACCACCGACGGCTCCACCCCCACCACCTCCTCCACGCCCTATAACGGGGAGCGGCTGGAGCTGAACTTCACGACGGTGATCCGGGCGAAGGCCTTCTCCGCCGCCCCGGGATACAGGGACAGCGACACCCTGACGGGAACCTTCCTGGTCAACGTCTATCACACGCTGCCGGTGGTTTCGGTGGTCACGGATCCGGTGAACCTGTGGGATCCGGAGAACGGCATGCTGGCGGACGGGCCCATCGAAAAAACGGCCCCCGGCGCGCTGCCCTTCAAAAACTCCACCTACCGGAAGGTCAAGAATTCCGGCATGCGCTTCCCCTGCTCGGTGGAAATGTATGACACCAACGGCACGGCGCTGATCCGCCAGGGGGCGCAGTTCAGCCTCATGGGAGACTATTCCCTGGATATGCCGCAGAAGAGCATGAAATTCCGGGCCAAGAGCCTTTACGGAACCAAAACCTTCGCGGCGGCCCTGTTCCCCGACCGGCCCTATACGGAATACAAGAGCTTCGTCCTGCGCAACAGCGGAAACGATTCCATGTGGACCCGGCTGCAGGACGGGTTTGAAAGCCGGATGCTGGACGCCTACGGCGCGACGGTGATTCATCAGGCGTGGCGGCCGGTGGCGGTCTATCTTAACGGGGTCTACTGGGGGCATATGAACCTTCGGGAGCGGGTCGACAAGTTCTTCGTCGCCCAGCACGAGGGGATGACCTTCGCCGAGGCGGACAATATCGACATCCTGCAGGCCAGCGGTTCCGTCAAATACGGCAGCAACAAGGAATTCAAGGCCATGATCAAGAAGATCAAGAACAGCGACCCGGCCGGGAATCCCGCGGACCTGCAGTATATTCTGGACAACGTGGACGTGGACAACCTGTTTGAGTATCTGGCGCTGGAGATGTTCGTGGGCAACAGCGACATCGGCAACACCCGGTTTTACCGGGTTCGGGCGCCGGGAGCCAAATGGCGGTGGATCTGGTATGACGCGGACTACGGACTGTTCAACTCCGGTTTCGACAGCCCCGCCAGCTATACCAAGAAGACCGGCATGGGACAGCAGAAGATCGACAACACGATTTTTCGGGCGCTGCTGAGCGTGCCGGAATACAAGGACAAATTCCTGCGCAAGATGGGGGACGTTTTCCAGTTCTTTACCACGGGACGGATGCTGGAGATCCTGGAGCCGCTGGTGGAGGAAATCCGGCCGGAGATGGAATTGCACTGGGCCCGGTGGGGCGAGGAAAACGACAAGATGGTGATTCAGGAGGTGCCCACCTCGGTGGACGGCGCCTACAGATACTGGGAGAAACGGGTGGAACGGCTGCGGAACGTGGTTCGGAAGCGGCCCACGAATCTGTGGGTGATGTTGCAGAACGCCTTCAATCTGACCGACGCCCAGGCCACCGAATACTTCGGCCCGAAGCCGCCGATGCCCGCCGAAGCGGTATAATCCGGAAAGCAGAACAGGGGAGGAAAGAATCATGGAAACAGGAAAGAGCGTCGTCAGCGTACTGAAACACGACATCAGCCTCAGCGAGTATTTTACCAACCAGTTTGTCAGTCTGACGCCCTGGAAGATCCTGATCGGGCTGCTGATGGGGGCCCTGGTGGGACTGATCATCGCCTTTGTCTATAAGCGGTGCTACCGGGGCGTGCTCTACAGCCCCACCTTTGCCCTGACGCTGATGATGCTGACGCTGATCACGACGCCGGTGGTCATGTGCATCAAGAGCGACATCGCCCTGAGCATGGGCATGGTGGGCGCCCTGAGCATCGTCCGCTTCCGGACGGCGGTCAAGGATCCGATGGACACGGCCTACATGTTCTGGGCGCTGACGATGGGCATTCTGCTGGGGGCGGAGCTTTTTGTGCACGCGCTGATGGTGGTGCTGGTGATCAGCGTGGTGCTGTTCCTGCTGACCTTCCTGAAATTCCGCAGCCCCAATGCCTACCTGCTGGTGGTGCATTATGACGATTACGCGGAGCAGGACATCACCCAGCTGATCCGCCGGACGGTGAAGCAGCGGAAGCTGCGCAGCAAAACCGTGACCCGGGCGGGGGCCGAGATGACCGTCGAGGTCCGGCTGGACAGCAAGCAGGATCTGGTGGCCAACGTGCTGGACATCGAAGGCGTCCATGACGCGACGCTGGTGGCCTGCCAGACGGAAGCCGGAGCCTGAGAAGAAGGGAGCACCCGCTCCCGGAAGAACGGAAGTGAACGGAATTGGCCATGAGCACGCTGCCCCTGCGGCACGAGCTGAAGTATTATATTAGCGAGATGCAGTATTACGTGCTCAGCGGGATTCTGGATCGGGTGCTGAGCCGGGATCCGAACGGCGATGAGTACAATGAATACCATATCCGCTCCCTCTATTTTGACACGGTGTTCAGCACCGCCTTCTATGACAAGATCGACGGTAATCCCAACCGGGACAAATACAGGATCCGGATTTACAACCTGAGCGATCGGATCATCAAGCTGGAATGCAAGACGAAGGTCGGAAGCCTGATTTCCAAAAGAAGCCAGAGTATCCCCCGGCTGCTGTGCGAGCAGCTGATGGCCGGGGATCCGACGGGGCTGGAAACCACCCGCAGCGGACTGCTCAACGATATGTATCGGGAGATGACGGTGAACCTGCTTCGGCCGGCGGTCATCGTGGACTATGTGCGGGAGGCCTATCTGCACCCGGCGGAGGAAGTACGCATCACCTTTGACAAGCAGCTTCGAACCGGCCTGTGGAGCACGGATCTTTTCAATCCGGAGGTGCCGACGGTTTCCCCCTTCGACAACAACGACATCATCCTGGAAGTCAAATACAACCAGTTTCTGCCCCCGTATATCCGGGACATTCTGAATACCTACTGCGCGGGGGCCTGCCCCAGCGCCATCAGCAAATATACCTGGTGCAGACGGTTCGAGGGGATGGAAGCCTGAATATCCGGCGGCCTGAAGCCCCGGGGCGCCGCATCTCGTTTTCGGGAAGAAGGGTAAAGATGAAAAAAGGTTTCTGGCTGGCGGCCGCGGCGCTGCTGACGATGGCGGCGCTGATGGGCCTGGCGGCCGCAGAGGACGCGGAGGAGCTGACGGCTTCCTGCGTTTTTCGTTCCAACGGAAAAAACAGCGAATTCAGCGAGATGCTGGACGGGGATCTGAAAACCTATTTTCCCTTCAGGGAAAAGAAGGGAGAGCTGACGATCACCTGCGACACGCCCATCGCCGGCGTTTATATCATGGCCTTCGATAAATACGGCCGGGATCACGACTACGACCTTCAGATTTCTGAGGGGGACGGATGGAAAACCGTGGATCAGGGCGGAAAATACCTGGTGCACTGGCACCAGCTGACCGAGCCGGCCCGGGAAATCAAAATCGTCGCCACCGGGAAGGAACGGCTCCGCTTCGCGGAGATCCGGCTTTTCGGGGAGGGGGAACCGCCGGCGGAGATCCAGCGGTGGGAGACCCTGGAGAAATGCGATCTGATGCTGCTGACCGGGCATCCGGACGACGAGATCCTTTGGTTCGCGGGCCTTTTGCCCACCTATGCCGGGGAGCGGGGATACCGGGTGCAGCTCGCCGTCATGGTGCCCACGGGCGGCCAGCGGAAGCTGGAGCTTTTATCCGCCATCTGGCACTGCGGGGTGCGCTACTATCCGGAAATGCTGGGCCTGCTGGATAAAAACGGGCAGGCGGTGGAAAAGCAGTATACCCTGTGGAAAGGAAAAAACCGGGTGGTGGGCAAGGTGGTGGAGGTGATCCGGAAGCACAGGCCGGAGGTGCTGGTAACCCACGGGGAAAAGGGCGAATACGGCCACGGGGCCCACAAGACCGCCGCCGACGCGGCCAAGATCGCCTACAGGCAGGCGGCCCAGAAAAAGTATTACACCAAAACCGCCCGGCAGTACGGCACCTGGCAGGTCAAAAAGCTTTATCTGCACGAATATGAAAAGAATCCCATCGTCTGCGACTGGGATCAGCCCCTTTCCGCCTTCGGCGGGAAGACGGGATACCAGGTGGCGGAGGAAGCCTTCGCGTTCCACAGCAGCCAGGTCAAGCGGGACTGGGAATTCGAGCGCCACGGGAAGCATGACAACGCGGCTTTCGGCCTGTACGCGACGGAGGTGGGCAAGGATTCCGGAGACGGAGATCTGATGGAACATATCGAGATTACGGAATAACCTTCGGAGGGGTTCCGGGAGGCGGACAGCCGCCGGAGAAGGGAAGGGACCGCCCGCGCGAGAGGGCGTCCGGCCTTTTCCGGAGAGAAAAGTCCGGAGAAGCATGGAGGGAGAAACCGCCTGCGCCTGCGGCGCGGGCGAGGAACAAGGAGGAGCAAGATGGAAGCCCTGATTTCCAAGTGGCACAGGGAGCTGGAGCTGTTCAGCGGGGTCAAGCCGCTGCTGATCTTCGAGGGCAATATCATGGATCAGTACCGCTATCCCGTGGACGGCAGCCTGAAGCAGGACGAGATCGTCCCCCTGAGCCGGTATCTGTACGCGTATTTTATGGACGAGGGATATGATCAGATCGTTTTTTACAGCAATCTGATCGGCTTTATGAATCCCTATGACCCCTCCATGCTGGAGCGCTACGCCGCTCTGACGGGGACGAAGATCAATCAGGGGGCCATCCAGGCGGAATTCAAGGGCAACGAGGCCACTACGGCGCCCAACGTGATCCGGCGGGCCATGTGCCAGCGGGAGGCGGCGACGGTGACCGTGATGGAAATGGCGAGCCACTACATCGTGACCCCGGAGCGGATGGACCAGCAGGACGTCAACAGCTTCAACATCCTTCTGCAAAGCGCTCTGAGCTCCGCCTGGGTGCGGACGCCCAACGGGAAGAAGCAGAACCTGCTGATTCTTTTGGTCAACAAGCTTAACGACCTGCCCGCCTGGTTCTATCTGAACAACCCGGTCTGCAAAATTCTGGAGCTGGACGCGCCGGACCGGGAGGAGCGGCGGAGGCTTCTGACGGGGGACAATTTTGCCGCCTTCTTTTCCGGGGCGGTCTACCGGCGGGACATGCCCTATTATCTGGAGCACCCGGAGGAGCTGGAGCGGATCAAGGATCGTTTCCTGGGGCTGACGGAGGGGCTGAGCTTTACGGAGCTGGAGGAGATGCGCCTGCTGAGCCGCCGGGAGGAAACCCGGATCCGGGACCTGTGCACGGTGGTGGATCTGTATAAATATGGCCTGAAGGAGAACCCATGGTCGACCCTGAGCGTGGAAAAGCTGAAGACCGCGAAGCAGGATTTCGAAAAGCGGATCAAGGGACAGGACGCGGCCCTGGAACGGACGCTGGACGTGGTCAAGCGGGCGGTTACGGGGATGAACGGGGTGAACTCCTCCTCGACGGGGAAGCCCAAGGGCGTGCTGTTTTTCGCCGGGCCCACCGGAACCGGCAAGACCGAAACCGCCAAGGCGCTGGCGGAAAAGCTCTTCGGCGACGAGCGGGCCTGCGTCCGGTTCGACATGAGCGAATACGGCCAGAGCCATTCCGACCAGAAGCTGATGGGCGCGCCTCCCGGATACGTGGGATACGAGGCCGGGGGCCAGCTGACCAACGCGGTCAAGGAAAACCCCTTCTGCATCCTGCTCTTTGACGAGATCGAAAAGGCCCATGCCTCCGTGCTGGACAAATTCCTTCAGATTCTGGAGGACGGCCGCATGACCGACGGACAGGGGAAAACGGTCTATTTCTCCGAGGCCATCATCATCTTTACCAGCAATCTGGGCATCTACGTGAAAGACGCCTTCGGCAACCGGCAGCCCAACGTGACCATGGACATGGAATACGGCGAGGTGCGCACCCGGGTGCGCTCCGCCATCGAGGACTACTTCAAGCTGGAGCTGGGCCGGCCGGAGATTCTGAACCGGATCGGGGAAAACATCGTGGTTTTCGACTATATCCGGAAGGAAGCGGGGGATCTGATTCTCCAAAGCCAGGTCAGGAAGATCATCGGGAATCTGCGGGAGCAGAAGAATATCCGCATCCGCATCGAGGACTTTGCCTATGAATCCCTGCGGGAGGCCGCCACCTTCGACCTTTCCAACGGCGGCCGGGGCATCGGCAACCAGGTGGAAAGCCTGCTGGTCAACCCCCTGAGCCGGTGGATGTTCGACAACGGGGTCTTCCAGGACGCGGACATGGTCATCGAAGGGTTTGACACGGCGGCCAACCCGCCGGCCCTGCGCTGCCGAAAGGAGGACGCAGCCACATGAGCGAGAAAAATGAGAGCGGCTGGACCGACGCCCAGCGGAAGCTGGCCAGACAGCTGAAGGCCATCGGGGTGGACCTCTGGGGCGACCCGGATCAGGAGACGGATCCCATGGCGGCGTTTCTGAAGACGGCGGAACAGGCGAAGGCAGCCGAAGGAAAGCAGGCAGCCGAAGAAAAGCCGGCGGCCGAAATAAACGACGGAAAGGCCGCGATGAAGGACGGGGAGACGCTGCCCGGGAAGCAGCCCAGGGAAGAAGAAGGGATGGAGCGGCTGTGGGTCACGGCGGATGAAACCGTGGACTGGACGGAGGCGCTGGCCTTTTCCCGGCCCAGGGACGGGCTGACGGGGCAGAAACGCTGGAGCTTTTATCACCGGCTGGCGCCCCGGGTGCTGAAAGGGGAAATCGACGCCTATGCCGAGGCGCTCAAGACCATCAATCCCCTGGGGGATCTGACGGATTACGTGCAGGGCATGGTGATCAAAACCCCTTCGGCGGATCGCCTGGAATGCGTTTTCCAATGCCGGCCGGATTACCTGCGGAAAAACGGGGAGGAGTATCTGGGCGGCCTGGGCATCCGGATCGCCCGGGATCTTCTGGCGGCCCTGCCGGTGGACCAGGTGCGGGTGACCGGAAACGAAGGAGAGGAAGAGCGGCTGGAGGTCACATTCCGGCGGGAACAGCTGACCCGGCGGCGGATGGCCTTCCTGGACCCCGCGGCCTTTACCAGGGAGTGCGGCGGAAGCATCCGGACGGAGAGCGCCGAGCAGTAAAAAACGGCGGAGCGCGGCCCCTTGCGGCGGATCCGGAGGGCCGGCAAAGAAACCCGATGATCATCGAAGAGGAAGAACCGAGGCGGAATACGGAGCATGAGGACAGAGACAATGAAGCAGCACTGGGCGCTCAGGGCCACCGGATGGACATGGCGGGTGATCCTGGTATTGACGATTGGCATACTGCTGCTGTGCCAGGGGTGGGAATACGCCAACAAGGTGACCCTGCCCTGGGGAAACGCCCTTTGCCTGCTGGTTGGGGCGGCCGGAGGGGTGCTGCTGTTAGGCCTGGCCTGGGTCATTACCCGCCATTCCCGGAACCCGGGAAGGCGGAAGGCCCTGATGGGCGTCCTCTGCCTGGCGCTTTCCTTCGGCATCTTCTATGTCTCCGCCCATTACGCCCATACCGGCGGATGGGATCCGGCGGTGGTCTATCAGGACGCCATCGCCATCGGGCAGGGGTTCACGGAGGACGTGAACAACTGGTATTTCGGGATGTATGCCAACAACGTGTTCCTGACGATCGTGTTCAGCTGGATTTTCAGCCTCGGGGAACCCCTGGGGCTTCTGAACAGGGAATACTTCATCCTGCACGCGATCCAGAGCCTCGGATACGGATGGGTCCTGTGGATGACCTACCTGAGCGCGGAGAAGCTTAACGGGGACGAAAAGCCCTGGCTCTCCCTGTGGAGCTGGATGCTGGCGCTGCTGCTGATCGGGATATCTCCCTGGGTGGCGGTTCAGTATACGGATTCGGCGGCGCTGATTCTGGGGGCGACCCAGATCTGGGTGTTCCTGCGGTGCCGGGAGGAAAAACGGCGCCCCCTCTGGCTGGGGGTCTTCGGACTGCTCAGCGCCATCGCCTTTAAGATCAAACCCCAGACGCTGATCCTGGTGATCGCGGCCGTGCTGATGACGCTGCTGGGAGAGCCGGAAAAATGGTTCCGGAAGGAGGCGCTGAAGCGGGCGCTGATCTCCGCCCTGGCCTTTGGCGTCTGCATGGGCATCGGGCTGGGAGCCGTGAAAATCATCGTGGACCGAAGCCCCTATGACCTGGATCCGGAGGCCCAGATGGGCATCACCCACTATCTGAAGATGGGGCTGAATCCGGAGACCATGGGGGGCTACAACGCGGAGGACATGGGGGAATCCGCCGTCATCGGCAGCAGCGCCGAGCGCTCCCGGGCGGACTGGGAAACCGCCATGGAGCGGGCGCGGGCCATGGGCCCGGGAGGGCTGCTGGCCCACGCGGTACGGAAGACCATGACCAACTACAGCGACGGCACCTTCGGATGGGAACAGGAAGGCGACTTCTACGCATACGACACCTATTACTTCGAGGGAAGCAGCCCCTGGTTCTACGAGCATATTCCGCCCTTCTATATCGGGGCGGACTATCCGGATATGGTGGACGGCAGCTTCAGCCACGTCTGGCGGATCATCGTTCAGTGCGCCTGGCTGGCGGTGCTTCTCTTCGGCGCCTTCTCCTTCTCGAAAACCTCGGATCACCGGGTGGCGGTGCTGCAGCTGGCGATTCTGGGACTTACGCTGTTCCAGCTGCTGTTTGAGGCCCGGGCGAGATACCTTTTCGCCTATGCCCCGGCCTACATCCTGCTGGCCGGGACGGGCCTGGGGAACCTGATCGCCTGGATCCGCAAGAGATGGGGGAAGGAGCCGGCGGAGGCGTGAGTAAAGGACCGAAATGAGAGGAGGCATCCGAAATGGCTTATGAGGAACTGCAGCGGATGGTGGACGAAAGCAGCCGCATCGTTTTCTTTGGCGGCGCGGGGGTCTCGACGGAAAGCGGGATACCGGACTTTCGGAGCGTGGACGGGCTGTATCATCAGCAATATGACTGGCCGCCGGAAACGATCCTGTCCCATTCCTTCTTTCAGCGGCAGACGGCGGAGTTTTACCGGTTTTACCGGGCCAAGATGCTGGCGCCGGACGCCAAACCCAACAAGGCCCATCTGAAGCTGGCCCAATGGGAAAGGGAAGGAAAGCTCCTGGCCATCGTGACCCAGAACATCGACGGGCTGCATCAGGCGGCGGGAAACAAAAAGGTTTACGAACTCCACGGCAGCGTCCACAGGAACTACTGCCAGAAATGCGGAAAGTTTTTCGGGCCGGAATACCTGCTCGAAAACAGGGAACCGGTGCCGAAATGCGAATGCGGCGGAATCATCAAGCCGGATGTGGTGCTTTACGAGGAAGGGCTGGATCAGCGGACGCTGGAGGGCGCCGTCAGCGCCATTTCCCGGGCGGACATGATGATCGTGGCCGGCACCAGCCTGACGGTTTACCCCGCCGCGGGTCTGATCCGGTATTTCGGGGGGAAGCACCTGGTGCTCATCAACCGGGACGCCACCCCCATGGACGACAGCGCCGAGCTGGTGCTCCACGAAAAGGTGGGCGAGGTGCTGGGCAGCCTGAAATAAGAAAAAATGCGGAGAAATCCTCATTTTTCGCACAAAAAAGACAAAAAAGCCCGAGAAGGGGCTTGACGGACAGGAACTGTTCCGCTATAATGACGTCAGTCACCTGGGGTTCACGACAGTCCTTCGGTTTTCCCCACATTTCGAAAAATGGAGCCCGGGTCCATAGCGCCGCAATGTCATGCCCCCGTATTACACGCCAGGGGACGGCAGAGGCGGCCGGCAGGGCACCAGCCTGCTTCACATAGCGGGTGAAAAAACGGGGACATCGGCTCCCTGGGGCCGAAAGAAAAGCTTCCTGAAAGGGGAGCTTTTTTTGTGGCACGCCAGGAAGTGTTAACATAATGTTTCATTTGCATTTCCAAACAAAGATGATATAATGAAGGAAAGATTTCCTGAAGGAGGGCTGAGGAATGACCTTGCCTGACCTGTCGAAGGTGACCGCCATCCTGCCGGATCTGGCGGATTATATTGTGTACGGCGCCATCGCCGTCGTGACCCTGATCGGATTTCTCAAATGCCTTCTGCCCCTTTGGAACACCACCGGGGCGCTGCGCCGGGCGATCCGAAAGCTGCAGGATCACGCCGGGTCCACGGGGAAGCCGATCTGGCAGGAAGCCTCCTTTATGGGGCGGCGGATGCGGGGCAGCTGGCTCCGCTTCCTGCAGAACGCCGAGCAGCTGGACCGTCGGGGGCTGCCCACCAATGTGGAGGACTATATCAACGACGATACCTTGACCCACAGCCATGGGAACGCCACGCTGGCGGAGCTGATTCCGAACCTGCTGACCTCCCTGGGCATTCTGGGAACGTTTATGGGCCTGTCCCGGGGGCTGAGCAGCCTGAACTTTGCCGACGCCAGCCAGCTGATCGCCGGAATTCCGAACCTGCTCAGCGGCATGCGCTTCGCCTTCGGCACCTCCGTGGCCGGCATCAGCTGCTCCCTGGTTTTCAACATGCTGAACCGGATTTCCCAGGGCTCCAGCTACCGGGCCATCGACGATTTCGTCTCCAGCTTTACCCAGCTGGCCATGAGCCGTCCGCTGGACAACGACGTCCAGCTCATCTGCCAGAACCAGGACCGGAACCATATGCTTTCCGGCATCAACGAGACCCTGGCGGACCGGCTGGCGGAGAACGTGGGGCTGGCCATCACCCGGGCCATGGATCCGGTTTCCGCGTCGATGGATCGGTTCATCGTCGGGGCGACCCGGAACCAGATCGAAGGGTTGAACCGGATCGTCGGCCGCTTCCTGGAGGAAATGAACCGCTCTCTGGGCAGCCAGTTTACGTCCCTGGGGGCCACCATGGACGCGGTTTCCAACAGCCAGACCCTGGCCGCCCGGCAGGCGGAGGAAACCCTGCGTTCCGCCGGCGGGATCGTGCGGGACGCCCAGACCCTGCGCCAGCTGACGGAGGAGACGCTGACCAAGTTTGACGCCTATGTGGCGGAGATGAAGCAGAACCGGGAGCGGGACGAGGGCTTCGACCGGCGGGCGGCGGAGCTGATGGCGAAGATGGAGAAGCAGAACGAAGAGCTGTCCCGGCAGATCGCCTCCCTGAGCCGGCGGGTGGAGGCCATCCCGGATCTGGCGGAGAGGGAAAAGACCGTTCAGGCCCTGGCGAAGATCCAGGAGATGACCGGCGCCCTCAGCGAAAGCGTCCGCTCCATCGCAGAAACCCTGGCCGACCTGGCGGAGGAGGTCTGATTCATGGCGCGACAATCCATCCATAACCGGCGGGCGGGTCGAGGCTCCACCGGCGGCGGCGCCAGCTGGATCAGCTATTCCGACATGATGGCGGCGCTGCTGCTGATATTCGTGCTGATCCTGACCTACAGCCTGTATCAGTATTTTACGATGCTGCAGACCAAGACCGCCGAGCTGGAGAACCAGCGGGGCATCCTGAACCTTCAGCGGACGCAGCTGGAGGAAAAGGAAACCCAGCTGTCCGCGCTGCAGGGGACGCTGACCGCCAAGCAGACGGAGCTGGACAAGGCCAACGCCGCCCTGGCCACCCGGGAGGAGCAGCTGGCGGCGCTGCAGGAGGAGCTGGCCCAGAAGCAGGCGGATCTGGAAGCGGCCCAGGCGACCCTGCGGGAGCAGAGGGACGCCCTGACGGCCCAGGCCAGAAGGATCGACGATCTGATCGGCGTAAGGGGAAACATCATCCGGGAGCTTTCCGCCTCCCTGTCCGCCTCGGATCTGAAAGCGACGGTGGATCCCAATACCGGGGCCATCGTCCTGGACAGCGCGGTTTTCTTCGAAACGGGAAAATCCGAGATCAAGGAGGAGGGCAAGGCCCTGCTGAACCGGTTCGTTCCGGTGTATCTGAACGTGCTGATGCGGGACGAATACGCGGCATATCTGGGCGAAATCATTATCGAGGGCCACACGGATTCCACCGGAACCTATGACAACAACCTGAGGCTGAGCCAGCAGCGGGCGCTGGCGGTGGCCCTGTATGTGCTGAACATGCCGGGACTGACCCAGGCCCAGCGGGTCCGCCTGCAGGGGATCCTGACGGCCACGGGCCGGTCCTGGGCGGATCTGAAATATGACGCGTACGGAAACGAGGATCCGGTGGCCTCCCGAAGGGTGGAATTCAAATTCTCGCTGCGGGATTCCGATATGATCAAGGAAATGCAGAAAATCATGGAAGAAAACGATCTGTGAGGGAGAAATGAAACCAGTCGCGATATTCCTCATTATTCTTTGCGTCGCGGCGCTGGCCGGGGTGGGATTCCTCTTCGCGACGGCGAACCTGACCGTCACGGGAACGGGCTGCGTCGCCACCGACGGGGCGGACCAGGCGGAAACCTTCGCCCTGCTGAAAAACCAGGTGGCCACGGACACCTTTACCGGCACGCCCTTCCGGACGGAGGAGATGGGGGAGGCCGGGGAGTATCAGTTTTATACCTATACGGTCCGCCTGCGGAACGACTGCTTCCTGAAGGCGGAGGTGGTCGAACTGCAGGTGACTCCCATGGACGGGGACGTACTGCAGATGGGCGACGGGGAGGAGCACAGCCTGCGGGCGAGAAGCACCGGGGATATCTCCGCCACGATCCTGACCGAAAAGGGAAAGCATAACGTGCGGGAGCTGACGGTCAGCTGGTATTTCTGGGGGCTGCCCTTTACGACCAGGGTGACCTACAGCCACTGACGGTTACAATTCACGGGTGTCGCAGGGCGCCTGCAGCGGTATTTGCGTCCGCGGACGCTCTCGCTTCCGTTCGAACGCAGCGGTACAAAGACGCTGCCATCGGCTGTCGCCTCGTCACCGTCTAAGTACCGGCGTTCTCAAGGCCCGCGTCGTGCAAATACGCGCACGGCGCCTACCCCGTGAACAGTAGCCACTGACGCGCGCCCGGAGGAGCCCGCACGATATTTTTTCTTGCGGCGGAATGAAGAATATGGTATGATTCCCTCAAGAAAAAACCGAAAGGGAGGAACCCATATGATGAAAAGAATGCTTTCTCTGTTACTCGTGCTTTCTCTGCTGCTGGGGCTGGCCGGGGCCGCCCAGGCGGACACGGAGTTTGAGACGAAGCTCCTCAACGGGCTGGATCGGGATATCGACACGTATTACGGCAACGCGAAAGCTCGGGCGCTGTTCGCCGTGGTGCTGCTGGTGGACTATGCCAGCAGCACCAAGAATGAGCTGAACTTCGCCTTCAGCGAGCCCATGTATCTGCAGCGCTACAGCGATACCGCCCTGTATTTCTATGTGGCGGATCAGGGCGGCGGATACTACGAGTTTTACTACTTTAAGGGTTCCGCCCATACCACCGCATCCTATACATACTACAAAAGCTTTACCGCCGAAGGCGTGAAAAATATGCTGAGCGGCCAGCAGGGAAGCTTCGAGCAGATTCCCCAGTCCGACTTTGTGGAGGCCCTGGAAGGTTTACAGGAAGCGATCCAAAAATAAACGGAGTGTCCGGGAAGCCTTCAGGGATGACGATTCATTTACGGACCGGAGCCCAAAGAAAACGGAATAAAACGAGCGCCGCGGGGGAATCCGCGGCGCCTATTTCTTCTGGTGCGCCCGGCGGCGCACGTTTCTAACGGGTGAAAGTCCCGAACCCGCCCGGTAGTGGGAAGGGTACAGCCGAAGGCAAGGGTGTCCATCGTGAGATGGAATCTGAAGGAAGCCGGATGTGGGAGCAGACTAACCACGGGCAAACCTCTGGCCTGACGAACAGGAACC
>JAZQCB010000018.1:0-57813 GCA_045546035.1 Clostridia bacterium | reverse complement strand
CCTTCCCACCACCCTGGAAGCGACCCAGTACCTCCAGCAGAACAAGGTCTACTTCGTGCCCGGCAAGGCGGCCAACGCCGGCGGCGTCGCCGTCAGCGCCCTGGAAATGAGCCAGAACTCCCTGCGCCTGGGCTGGGCCTTCGACGAGGTCGACGCCCGCCTGCACGCCATCATGGAGAACATCTTCAAGGCCATCGACTCCGCCGCCAAGGAATACGGCCAGGAGGACAACTATGTGACCGGCGCCAATATCGCGGGCTTCCTGAAGGTGGCGGACGCCATGCTGGCCCACGGCTGCGTGTAAGAATCCCCCGGGGCCTTCCCCGGCCGTACAAACAACAAACCATCAAAAGCTCCGTCCGCCGGCATCCCGCCGCGGGCGGAGCTTTTGATTTGGCAAGCAGGACATGAAGGAATGGAGCACTGCGCCTTCCCCCTCCGTGATCAGGGTGATGGGGGTGCTTTCTTCTGCTCTTTTCTTTCTCTTCTCTTGCGCAAGCCGCTTATATTGTGTATGATACGGTCGGATTCCTCTCTGTATGGTGGATGCGCGGTTTTTTATCCGCACATCCTCCTTCCGGCGGGGGTCCTCCTTCGCGAAGGGCCGCCTCCCTCTGGCCGCCCCGGCGAAGGCCTTCCGCCGGCCCCGGTCTCCCGGAGACAGGGAATTCCGGAGGCGGCGTTCCAGGCATATGATTCTGTTCAAAGAAGGGCGATGCAAATGGAATACGGAGCGGTAAAAAGAGGTACCTGGCTGAAGGGGCTGGGGGCCATGCTTTTTGTGCTTGCGGTGCTGCTGGGGCTGGTGCCGGGCCTGGAAAACGACGCCCTCGCGGCCTGGAACGACGCGTATTTGCTCGAAAGGGATTATGTCGTGCGCAGCTGGGACGGGTCACAGGTTGTCACAACCCATAACCGGGATCCCCATCTCATTACCCGGCTGGAGGACAGAACAGAGACATTTGCTCCCCCTCCCAACGGCGGCCGCAACAGGTTTTCGCTCTTTTCCGGGAGCGCCTATCCCGGGCGTCAATATATCTGGTATATCGCGGATAAAGACCAGACCTTTACCGAAAGGTGCGTGGTGATGGGGGATGTTCACCTCATCATCAACGACGGTGTGACGATCACCTGCCAGGACGGCATCCAGCTTCCCGCCGGCAGCACCCTGCACATCCACCCATCGAAAGAGGGGACGGGAAAGCTGATCTGCCTGGCGGATACCAACTATTGCGCGGCCCTGGGCGGAGACGACGGGGAAGGCGGCGGCAATGTCATCATTCACGGCTGCGAGATTACCGCCGACGGAAACGACTGGGGCACGGATGCCGCGGGCATTGGCGGCGGCAACGCGGGCAGCGGCGGCGAGGTCACGATCTATGGCGGCAAGGTTTACGCCCGCGGCTCGGAATACGGCGCCGGCATTGGCTCCGGCGACGCGGACGGAGAAGGAATCCACGGCGGAAAGGTCACGATCTACGACGGCAACGTAACGGCCATCGGCGGTTATGACAGCGCGGGCATCGGCGGCGGCGAAGGCGGCAGCGGCGCGGAGGTCAGGATTTATGGCGGCGATGTTACGGCCAAAGGCGGCAAGCCCGACGATTCATATGACGGCGGCGCGGGCATCGGATCCGGCGATAAGGATGGAAGGGGCTGCAACGCCGGAAAGTGCTATATCTATGGCGGAACCGTCAACGCGCAGGGAGGCGCGAACGGGGCCGGCATCGGCGGCGGGGACGAGGTTTCCGGCGGAACCATTGAAATTAGCGGCGGCAAGGTGACGGCCAGGAGTGGAAAGTACGGGGCCGGCATCGGCGGCGGCGAGTACGGCCATGGCGGTTCGATCACGATCACCGGCGGTGAAGTTAGCTCAGCCGCTGGCTTCATGTACGGAAAAGGAGAATGGGAATACGGCGCGGGCATTGGCGGCGGCTATTATGGCGACGGCGGTACGATTACCATCTCCGGCGGCAAGGTGAGTGCCCAGGCCGGCGAAGGCGGAGCGGGCATTGGCGGCGGCTATTACGGCTCCTGCGGGACCATTACCATCACCGGAGGAGACATCTCTGCCTATGGAAAGTCTGTCTGGTATAATCCCTACGGCGGCGCGGGCATCGGCAGCGGGTATTACAGCAAGGTGCGGCGGGGAATCGACAGAATCACAATCTCCGACAGCAGCGGCCCTGTCCGGATTCGCGCCGAAGGCGGCTATGGGGGCGCGGGGATCGGTACCGGCTCGTACAGCGTCAATAAAGATGGACTTGATATCTCGATCAGCGGCGCCAATACCTTCCTCTATGAAATTAAAAGCGGCCGGGAGTCCGCGGCCATCGGCGGCGGCTATTATGGACATGGCGGCAATATCACGATTGATAATGCCCGGATTCGCGCGCGCGGAGGCGTCACGGGCACGGGCATCGGCGGCGGCTATTATGGCAACGGCGGCAATATTACGATTACCGGCAGGAATTGCGATGTCGAAGCTAATGGCGGCGATGTGTACGCGGGCATCGGCGGCGGGCAGGAAGCCGACGGTGGCACGATTACCATCAAGGACGCCGGCAGGGTCTACGCGACGACCGAAGGCTATCCCTCCGCGGCGATCGGCGGCGGCGGGTACTATACCTCAGGGTATGGCGGCTCCGGCGGCAGCATCACGATCGCCAACAGTCGGGTCACGGCCTATAATTTCCAGGGAGGCCGGGCGATTGGCAAAGGTGAGGATGCCCGAAGCGAGGGAACCCTCACCCTCATTGAGCCTGCCGCCGTCCGGGCGGGGGACAGCGTGGATGCGCTAAAGCTGGTTGAAAACAGCGTGTTCATGAGAAGCCACGATCAGTCCCACGTGGAGATCAATCCTGCCCAGGCCTGGAGGGTGACCTATAACGCCAACGGCGCGACAAGCGGAACCGCGCCTGTGGATGAAAAGATTTACCTTTCCGATGAACAGGCCCCCGCGTTTATCGCGAAGAGCAACTCCGGCAATCTGGCCAGAGACGGATTCCTGTTTAAAGGATGGAACACCCGGGCGGATGGCCAGGGTGAAGTCTATGAGCCGCAAAAGGAGTACTCCATCAGGGGAAGCATTACGCTCTACGCAAAATGGGAAAGAGATCCCGTACCCTATCTGGAGTGGGATGAGAGCGTATTCCGACTGGTGGAGAAGGCCGGCATATATGCCTGCAAGGAATATGATTATGTCACCGGCAGCACGGCCAGCATGGGGAGTGAAGACGCTGAGACATGGTATGTGGTCGGCGATACGACCACGGCCCCGGGACGCATCAGGATCCATGGTACAGTCCATCTGATTATCATGGACGGCGTGACGCTGAACGCGGGAGAAGGCATAGATGTTACAGAGGGTAACAGCCTGATCATTCATGGACAGAGAGAAAGAACCGGCACGCTGACAGCGACCGGCACCAATAACGCCGCGGGGATCGGCGGCCTCTGGGATGTCGAAGCCGGTTCCGTTACCATCGACGGTGTAAAGGTTGAAGCCCTGGGCGGAACCAACGCGGCAGGCGTCGGCGGCGGCGGATACAGCGGGAAGGGCGGAACGCTCGTGATGAACGGCGGCAGCCTGAAGGCGGTCGGCGGCGAACCGTTTAGCGCGGCGTTCAGCGGGGCCGCGGGGATCGGCGGCGGAGGAAATGGGAAAGAAGGAGCCGGCCAAGCAGAAGTTGGTGGAGAGGGCGGCACGGTTACCATCAACGGCGGAACAGTTACGGCAACCGGCAGCAAAAACGCCGCGGGCATCGGCGGCAGTTTGAGGGTCAAGGGAGGAACCGTCACCATCAACGCCGGAACGGTCACGGCCAATGGCGGTGTGAACGGCGCGGGCATCGGCGGCGGAAACAGGGGACAGGGCGCCGCAGTCACCGTCTATGGCGGCTTGGTTACGGCCAATGGCGGCGACAATGGCGCTGGCATCGGCGGCGGCAAGGACGGCAGCGGCGCCGCAGTCACCATCTACGGAGGAACGGTTACTGCCAAGGGCGGCGAAGCCGGCGCTGGTATCGGCGGCGGCGCGGGCATCGGAGGAGGCGCTGACGCCATTGGCGGAGACGTCACGGTGAACGGCGGAACGGTCAGGGCCACCGGCGGCAACGCAGGCGCAAAGGGAATCGGCTCCGGCGCTAATAACCAGGAGCCCAGTCGGCTGTTCGTTGCCACAACCCATGTTGCATACAGCAGCGACGCTGAAATCACAGATCCCTCCGGATTTCCAAATGACCAGCAGGAGCAAGGAAAGGGCTCTAGCATTGAAATACCAACAACAGATTTACGCAAATTGCAGTATATGCTGGTGCAGCAGGGAACATACATCCATACCCACAATTTTGATTACACCGTGGATGGCGCGACGATTACGGCCAAATGTACAGCAGGAAATTGCACCCTGCCTTTCAACAAAGTTGATCTGACGATACATATCCCTGCTGAATCGATTTACCCGCAATCCCCTTCCGCCGGGCTGCACGGACTGAGCGAATTTAATTCGGCCACCGGCAGAGATATTACGCCCAATAATATCAGGTATGTTGGCTGGGACGGCACGTCTTACGCAGAAAACGCAAATCCCCCCCAAGATGCAGGAAAATATGCAGCGAAACTGACATTGACCTGGAAACCGACTGGAGGCATCGACAAGGATATTACCGCACAGGTCAATTATGAAATCGTAAAAGCGGATCCAAGGGCTATTCCGAAAGTTTACACTGCCACCTACGGTCAAACGCTGGGGGATATAACGCTTGTCAATTCATTCCCGGTGGGCAACACTCCCGGCACATGGTCCTGGCAGGATTCATCGGATACCAGCGTTGGAAATGTAGGCCGTAAAACATTTAAAGCTACGTTCACGCCGGATGACACAAGAAACTATAATGTGCTGTACGATCTGGATGTTCCAGTAGACGTCGGCCCTGCGGAGAACCCCGCAACCATTTCAAAAACAGCGAAGGTCACAGTCGGGGGAAACCGGGTCAATCTGGCCTCGAATGTCAACCTGAACGGTGTGGTCGCCCCGGTGGTTTACGAGCTCGCCGGCGACACCAGGGGCTGCACATTGAGCGGCAGCGTCCTGACCTCCGGAAATGAAACAGGCAGCGTAATCGTGAATATTTCCGTAGGCAGTGATTTGCATGGCAACTATAACCCGACGCCTGTGACGCCGGTCACGGTAAATATCATTGAGAAGGCTGCTCAGACCATTACAGCCCCTAACGTATACGCCACCTACGGCGATACGGATGTCAGGGTGAATGCCTCGTCTACCGGCGATGGCGCCCTCTCCTATGAGGTCATATCCGGCGATTGTGTCACTGTGGATTCGAGAACCGGGATCCTGACTGTCAGCAAGGCCGGTACTGCTCATATTCGCGTTACGGCAGCCGAAACCAAAACCTATGCCTCAGCCGTCAAGGATGTCACCGTAACCATCCGGAAGGCCCCGAATCCGGCCGCCATCACAGGCACGGCTACCGTGAAGAGAAACGGGGACGCCAGTACCAGCAACAGTGTTAATTTGGCCGATAATATCTCCAACAACCTTTCGACCGGGGCCAAACGTTACGCGTTCGCCCTCCATGATGATACGAAGGGCTGTGCTCTGAGCGATGCTGGTGTGCTGACCGCTGGAACAGAAATCGGCGAAGTAAGAGTAAATGTCACCATCGGCGGCGACGACAGGTATCTGGAGTTTGGCCCCAAACAGATAACGGTTACGATTATTGACAAGAATCCGCAGACCATTACCGCTGCCCCTGTAGCAACGACCTATGGAGCTCAGGACGCAAAGGTTGTTGCCACAGCTTCGGGAGACGGTGCGATTTTCTACGCCGTCGCCCGCGGAAGCGAGGATTATATTGAAGTCGATCCCTCCACCGGCGTCTTAACGATCAGAAAGGTCGGCACAGCGTATGTCGTCGTCACGGCCGCGGAGACGGACATTTACGCGGCCGCGTCCAAAGTGGTGGCCGTAACGATCAATCGGGCCGAGCCGGTCGTAATCCCCCCGGAAATGCTGACGGCGACCTACGGCCAGACACTCGCCGACGTCGTCCTTCCTGTTCCTGTATCTGACACACCCGGCGTATGGACCTGGCTGAACAGCGGCGAAAGCGTCGGAGAGGTGGGAGAGCATACCTTCATGGCCGTATTCACGCCGGCGGATACGACGAATTACGAAAACGTTTACAGAGACATAAGCGTGTCAGTGAGCAGGGCGGCCAATCCCGCGGATGTTTTCCCTGTCTCGGCGGTCAGCCGGGGCAGAAACAAGGTTGATCTTTCGGAAAACGTGATGATGAACGGCGCGACAGGCCAGGTCACCTACTCCTTTATCGGCAATCCGGAAGGCTGCACGCTGGACGCAAACGGCGTGCTGACCTCCGGCAGCAAGCCGGCGCTCGTTGTTGTCAATGTGCATTTCGCGGAAGACCCAATCTATGCCGCCGTGGACAAACAGATCCTTGTGCTCGTCCTGGAAAAGCTCCAGCAGACCATCGTCTGCGACGAGGAGATCACGACCACCTATGGCGCGACGGGCGTGAAGATCAATGCCCGGGTCGTCGATCCGCCCACCGGCGGAGGCGCGCTCAGCTTTGTCGTCAAGGACAGCACCGAGGTGATTGAGGTGGACGCCGTGACCGGCGAGCTGACGATAAAAAAAGCCGGCACGGCCACGGTTATCGTAACGGCGGCGGCGACCGACATTTACAGAAAGGAATCGAAGAAGGTTCTCGTAACGGTGCTCGACCAGGGCCGCTATGAGGTAATCAGCGCCGAGGGGGTTGTGCACACCCTCGGAGATCAGCAAAACGCGCTCATCATCATTAAGCGCACCGAAGACGATCAATTGACGTATGCCCGGTTCGCCGGCCTGCTCCTGGATGGAAAGCCCGTCGCGGATTCACGATCGAACTATGCTGCGGAAGAAGGCAGTCTGAAGCTGACGCTGAAGGCGGGATGGCTGAACACCCTGTCCGAAGGCCAGCACAGCCTCCGCGTCCTGTTTACGGATGGACAGGCGGAGGTGCCGCTGACCATGATCGCGAATGTACCTCAGACCGGCGATTCCGCCACGCCCGTGATCTGGCTGCTGATGCTGCTCGCGGGCACGGCGGGGATCCTCGGACTGCGCGCGGCCCGGAAGAAAAGGTAAACACCCGGCCAGAAAAAAAGCTTTCGGCTCCGTCCCGTGATACATTACAGGGGGGGGTCGCTCGTTGGGCGTTTCCTCCGGGCGCCCTCCAGCCAGGGCACCGGAGAAGACGGTGCTATGCCCTTTCGATCTCGCAGCTGTGGTGCTTGAACGATACGCTTTCATTCGATATCGTCCGGCCATAATTGATCCCGACCAGGATCAGGTTTCCTTTATACAGTTCCAGCCTTTCCGGATAATTCCGCCGGCGGATCTGGGAGATGGCCGTGTCCGCGTTCTTCTCGTATTTGAGCTCGATCAGCATCGCCGGATCCTTGGGGTTCTTCGGAATATAGGCCAGATCCGCATAACCCTTTCCGGTGTCCAGCTCCGGGATGACGGTATACAGATCCTGGGCCGCGTAATAAGCCAGCCGCACCGCGTAGGAGAGCCCCGTCTCGCTGTGGTAGGTCTTGTTTCCAGCCTTGTCATGGGCGGCCTCCAGGAGCTCCGCCACCACTTTTCCGTCTCCCTTCCAGGTGGCTTCCAGCAGCTTCCGGGAATTCTGAAGCGCCCGGAAGGTGACCGTCCAGTCCCTGTTCTTTGTGGAGGTTTTGAATACGTCCAGCACTTCCTTATTCGGGATAAACAACTCCTTTTTTTCGCTGTCATACCCGAGGTAGCCCAGGTGAATCAGCATCGTCAGGATATCATCCCTGCTGTGGAAGGTCATCATATCATTCTGATAACCCGTAATATCCACCGGAACCCTTCCGCCGTCCATGAGCACCGCCACGTTTTCCTTCAGCCCGTCAAAGTTCCAGTCGATATACTGCTTCAGCGCTTCATAGGTTTCCGTCTCGTTCCAGTAGTTGTTCATATACCCGGTGCGCATGGCCTTTACAACAGAAAGCGGACTGTAAAGGGAATACCTTCTGCCCACCGGCGATTTCCCCGTTGCGCGCAGCATTTCATGCGCCGGATCCGGGGGGATCGCGTCACTCACCTGATAGCCGTCATACCAGTCCCTGATCTGTTCGTAATCCCTGCCGTATCTGCTGCATAATCCAATAACCTCCTCCTCTGTAAATCCGGCATAGGGCGCCAGCTGCATCGGCTGGGTCATCGAGTATTCGTCAAACATATTCAGTGCGGAATGCTTCCCGTATTTTTTGATCGGCAGGATCCCGGTCATATAGGCCAGCGCGATATACTCCTTATCCTTCATCCAGTCTCTCAGGAAATCCAGATATCGCTTCTGGCCTTCCTTATCCTCCGCATATTCCCGGAAGATGGCGTCCCATTCATCGATGATGATGACAAACTGCGTCCCTGTCATATGATAAAACATATCCAGACTGTAGTAAAAATCCTTTTCATCATATTCTACATCAGGATATGCTCTGGAGAGGTCGATCAGGATTCTGCTCTTCATTGTATCAATTGCGTTCTGAACTGTACGTCCCTGACTAAAGAAGGAGGTCATCACAAGCCTGATCACATTGAACTGCCCCAGATAGCGATCCCATTTCTGGCCGTATTTTTCTCCTGTGACCTTGCTGATCTTACATTTTTCAAAGAGAGATCTGCTGTCCGCTTCCCGGTCATAGTAGGCGCAGAGCATATCCGCCGCCATGGTTTTACCGAAGCGGCGGGGCCTGGAGACGCAGACATATTTTTGCTTTGTGCGGGCAATATGATTCAGAAAAGCAAGCATTTCCGTTTTATCAACATATATCTCTGAATTTATAGCTTCTTCAAAGGCTGCTTTTCCCGGATTCAGATAGATTCCCATCCCCCGAATCTCCTCTCTTCTCTGCTGGGGCTTTTTGCCGCAGAATGATGACTCGCTGCCGCCCCGCGGGCTTCATCCTTCACATTCCTCTTCATACCTATCGCATGAAGTATAGCATGGGAACGAAGCATCACGCAAGCGGCCCCGGGCGAGGCAGGGGAAAACTTCTGCTTTTTCGCTGAAAATGTGGTATACTGGCCGTTGCGCGCCGAACAAACGGTCAGGCAAGGAGGAAGAGGGGCGGATGAGGGAAAACGGAAGGCTGGACGGGGCCATGCTGAAGACGGTCGTGGCGCTGGCCTGGCCGACGATGCTGGAGCAGCTGATGCAGACGGCCGTACAGTATATCGATACCGCCATGGTGGGCTCCCTGGGCACGGAGGCGACGGCGGCGGTGGGCTCCACCGGCACGGTCAGCTGGTTGGTGGGCGCCACCGTGTCGGCCATCGGGGTGGGCTTCCTGGCATTCATCTCCCAGTCCATCGGAGCGGGGAAGGAAGAGGCGGCGAAAAAAGCCAGCGCCCAGGCGGTCATGGCGACGGTGCTGGTGGGGCTGGCCTTTACGGCGATCACGGTGGGCCTGAGCGATTTCATCCCCGTCTGGATGCAGGTCGATCCGGCCATCCGGGGGCTTGCGGGGCGGTATTTCCGCATTCTCTACGCGCCGATGCTCTTCCGGGCGGCGACGATCATTCTGGGTACGGTGCTGCGCAGCGCCGGGGACACGCGGACGCCCATGCGGGCAGGAATCGTGGTGAACCTGCTGAATGTTGTGCTGAACTACTGGATGATCTATCCCGCGCGGGAGGTCACGCTCTTTTCCCATCCGGTCTGGATGCCGGGGCTGGGTATGGGCGTGGAGGGCGCGGCGCTGGCTTCCGCCCTGTCCATCGCGGTGGGCGGCGCCATGATTACGGCGGCGCTGCTCCGCCACCCCCAGATTTCCCCGAGGGGCTGCCGCTTTACTCCGGATCGGGCCATCCTGTGGCCGGTGCTCCGGGTGGCGATGCCTAACATGCTGCAGCGCTTCGGCACCTCCCTGGGCTATGTGGTTTTCGCCGCGATGATTAACGCCCTGGGGGGCACGGCCACCGCCGCCCATACCGTCGCCAACACCGTGGAATCCGCCTTCTATATCCCCGGATGGGGCATGCAGACGGCGGCGGCCACCCTGGCGGGCTTCGCCTGGGGGGAGAAAAACCGGGAGAAGCTGAAGCGGCTCGGAAACACCTTCCTGCCGCTGGAAATCGGCCTGATGGTGGTTTCCGGCGGGCTGCTGTTCCTCTTCGCAGAGCCCCTGGTCCGCCTCTTTACCCGGGACCCGGAGGTCATCCGGCTGGGAACGACGGTACTGCGGATGGTAGCGGTCTCCGAGCCCTTCTACGGGGTGCCTATCGTGATCGAGGGAATGATGCAGGGATGCGGAAAAACCCGGATTCCCCTGCTGTTCAACCTCATCGGCATGTGGGGCGTCCGGATCCTGGGCACCTTTATCTGCACGAGGCTGCTGGGCCTGGGCCTGGTCAGCGCCTGGGGCTGCATGATCTGGCACAACCTGCTGCTGTTTTTCTTGTTCGGTTTCTGGTATGTTTCCGGAAAATGGATCGGGCCGGAAGAAAAGAAACGATAAAGAACGAGACCCCGCTGCATCGCGGGGCCTCGTTTTACTCAACCCGCTCCAGGGTGATTTCGGGGAGAAGCACCCAGCATTCCTCCGGGTCCTCCTCCGCCTTCCAGGCGACGATGAGGCGGACGGCGGCGCTCTTTTCCCGGTATCCTTTGCGGCGCAGGTCGGTCAGGCGCTGCAGGCAGGCTTTGGAGAGCTTGGCAACCTTTCGCCGGCGGCCGTCCGCTTCCACGAGGAGGTACTCCGCCTCCAGGGTCAGGGACGTTCCGGCGGAAAGGGCGGCGGTCTGGGCCGTACGGTCCCGGAAGAAGCTGAGCACCACGTCCCGGTGGGTCAGCTGCAGGCGGATTTCCGTCGGCTCCGGCCACCGGCGGTCGTCCCGGATCTTTTCCACCCCCGGCGGGAGCGGGAAGGAAAACAGATCCCGGGAGGCGTAAATCATCAGATCGTCCTTCGCCCGGGTCAGCCCGACATAGAGCTTTCTCCGGTCTTCCGGAGTGTCCAGGCGAAGATCCCGCAGCATCATCCAGACCTGGTCATACTCCCGGCCCTTGGCTTTATGAATGGTGGAAACCACGAGCAGATCCCGCCGGTCGTCATAGAAATCCTCCAGGGCGGATTCCCGGAGAAACTCCGTCAGATCCGACCGATAGCGGCGGGGGGAGGAGAGGATGAACTGATCGCACAGGTTCCGGCCAATTTCCAGCAGGGGGCTGCCGGGCCAGCGCTTTTCCAGGGCGGCCCGGGCATCCCTCAGCAGGGGTTCCGGGATGACGGGGCCCTTCAGCCGGTCGTCCAGATAGCGCAGGAGGAAACGAATTTCCATCAGGCTTTCCAGGCGGAAACCGTCCAGGGACTGGATCAGGCGGGCGCGGAGGCCTTCCTTCTTCAGCAGGGCGAAGATCCGGAGGGCCTCCTCATTGGTGGCGGTCAGGATGGCGCCGCTCTTTCCCTTCCATTCCTTTTTGACATCCTCCACAACGGCGGCCTCGAAGGCGCTGGTTTTCTCGATCGTGATCCGGACCCGGCCGCATTCCTCCCGGACGGCCTCGAGCGGCTGGGTTTTCATGCGATCCGCCAGGCTCAAGGCAAAGGCGTTTTCCAGGGCCACGATGGTTTGGGCGCTGCGGTAATTCCGGGTCATTTCGTATCGGGAGGCGCCGGGCATGGCGGCCAGGGCCTTCAGATACTGATTATCGGAGCCGCGGAAGCCGTAGATGTTCTGATCGTCATCCCCGACGGCGATGACCCGCATGTCCGGGTTCTGCTCCATGAGGGCCTGCAGCAGGGCGAAGTTCTGGGCGTCCATATCCTGGGCCTCGTCGATCACCAGCACCTTTTTCCGGATACGGCCGGGCTCCACCTCCTCCGCCTGAATCCTGGCCACCGCCTCGGGAATCACCCCGGCGGCGTCCTCCAGGGAGCCGGTTTTGCCGACCAGGTCAAAACAATAGGAATGGAACGTTTTGATCTCCACGTAATGCACGGCGTTTTTGATCAGGCCCTTCAGGCGGGATTTGAACTCCGTCGCCGCCGCCCGGGAGAAGGTCAGCATCAGCAGCTGCTCATGCTTGACGTCCTCCATGAGCAGGAGGGAGGCCAGCTTGTGCACCAGGACGCGGGTTTTGCCGCTGCCGGGCCCGGCGGCCACCACGATGATCCGGGAAGCGTCGTCCCGGATGATCTTCAGCTGGGTTTCCGACAGGGAGCCGAAGAGCTGCCTGTATTTTTCGGGCGTCATGGTACGGCTGATTTCCGGCAGGCGGTCCTCCCGGAAGTATTTGGCGATAAAGGCCCGGTATTCCATATGGAAATAATCCCGGACGAAGCGGAGGGCCGCCCCGTAATCGGAGACCATCATATTCGCGTATTCCCCGACGATGTGAATCTGCTGAATCTTGTGGCGGTAGAAGGCGTCCAGCAGCCGGTAGTCCTCCATCTTGAAGCGGACCCGGGGATCCGCCTTTTCCCGGTGGATCTCCATCCCGTTATAGAGCACCAGGAAGCCTCCCTCCAGCTTCATGGCGCCGATTCGGGACAGATACAGCAGCGCGTCTTCCAGATCCTGGAGGGAGGCCGGCTGAAGGTCCATTTCCATCTGGCCCTGCCGGCTGTTCCGGGTTTCGTATTCCTTCAGCAGGCCCACGAGGGAGAAGGTGACCGGGACGGCCTCCCCGCTTCTTTGGGGAGCAGGATCCGCCCGGGAAAAGAGGGTGTCCACCACGAAGGCAGCCAGCTTCGAGCGCAGGCTGAACCGGCTCATCAGGTCGCCCGCCGCCAGGGCCGGCATCGCCTCCACGGCGGCGGTTTCCCCGGCTTCCTCCTTGCGGATCCAGCCCTTGACGGCCCAGAAATACAGAAGGGTCCGGAGCATGGGAATGGTGGAATAAAGGCCCTTTTGCCCCGCGTCCTCGTTGATCTTCTTCAGATCCAGGCTGCCCCCGTCGGACAGAAGGCGCAGCAGCAGGAAGTTTTCCAGATCCGTATACCGTCTCAGGGTCAGGGCGGATTTGTTCCGCGTATCGTCCTTCAGAAGCCAGGCGGACATGTCCTGGCTGTCGGAAAGGATGCCCTCCCGGCGCAGCAGGTGGATGCTTTCCACGACCTCGCTTTTTTCCAGCCCCAGGATGTCCGCCAGATAATCGACCCGGGACTCGGCCTCGTCGTTGCCGGCCCTGGCGATGCTGCGGCGGGAGATCAGAAACTGGAGGATCCGCAGGGCGGTCTGCTTCTGGGCGTCGGAGAAGAGGGCGGAGGCGCGGACGCGGGACCCGGCCTCCGCCATGGAACGGGCCTGGATGGAGGAGGCGTAGACATGGGGCACGTTCCTGCCCCGCTTCACGTATCCGGCGTTTTCCAGGGCGGCGATGGCGGTTTTGACCCGGGTTTCCATCTCCGGCCCGGAGGCGTCCCAGCCGGCCCGGCGGGCAATTTCCAGGGGGGAGCAGCAGACCTGGGGGCGCCCCCGGGTCAGATCCTTGACGGCTTTCCAGATCTGCTGGATTTCGCCGAGACTGAGGCGGGTCTGGTTCAGGAGCAGAAAGTGCTTGTCCAGATCCGCGTTGTTGAACAGGACGAAGCATTCCGCCTGCTCCCGGGGATCCCGCCCGGCGCGGCCCGCCTCCTGAATATAGTTTTCCAGAGAGTCGGAAATGTCATAATGCACCACCAGGCGGACGTCGGGCTTGTCCACGCCCATGCCGAAGGCGGAGGTGGCCACCATGACGCGGACCCGGTCTCGCAGGAAGGCCTCCTGGTTTTCAATCTTGTCCGCCGGGTCCATCCGGCCGTTATAGGGCAGGGCGGGGAAGCCGTCGCGGGTCAGCCTTCCGGCGATTTCCGCCGTCCGGCGGACCCGGGAAACGTAGACGATGACCGGGCCTTCCCGCGCGGCGATCAGATCCCGCAGGGCGTTGTATTTGTCCTCGTCGGTTTCCTCAAAAAGCACCCGGTATCGGAGGTTTTCCCTTTCGGCGGAGGAGGCAAAGAGCGTTAGATCCAGCCCCAGCCGGTCCTGAAAATAATCCCGGATGTCGCTGATGACCTTGGGCTTGGCAGTGGCCGTAAAGCAGGAGACGGGGATGGGCCCCTGGCTTTGCTTCATCTCCCGCAGGTTCCGGATGAAATCGCCGATATAGAGATAATCCACCCGGAAATCCTGCCCCCAGGCCGAAAAGCAGTGGGCCTCGTCGATGACGAAGCGGGCGATGTTCCGGGAGAGAAGCAGGCGCTCGACGGTCCGGGAACGGAGCTGCTCCGGGGAAATAAAAAGGAGGCTGGCGCTGCCGCTGAGCACCCGGGCGCAGGCGTCCGCCCGCTCCACCGGGCTCATCAGGCCGTTGATGGTGACCGCCCGGGTAATCCCCGCCCGCTCCAGATGATCCACCTGATCCTTCATGAGGGACTGGAGGGGGGAGATGACCACCGTCAGGGCGTGGAACGCTTCGCCCTGCAGCAGGGCGGGGAGCTGGAAGGTCAGGGACTTGCCGCCCCCGGTCGGGAAGACCGCCAGCAGGGATTTTCCTTCCATGGCTGCCTGGGCGGCCCGCTCCTGCAGGGGTTCCCCGTTATAGGTCCGGAAGGCGTCAAAATGGAAAATCCGCTTCAGCCCCACCCGCAGATCCAGCGCCTTCCGGCAGTAGGCGCAGCCGGGATGGCAGGGGGTCGACCGGAGCAGCTTCAGGGCGTTTTCCGTCTCCGGCACTGTCCGGAGCACCCAGGGCGGCGTCAGGGAGGCGGAGTCCCGGGCAGAAATGAGGGCCAGGGCATAGGCCAGGGCGAGCGGCTGGTTTTGAACCAACGCCTGGAGAGGGGCGTTTTCGCAGATCAGGCCAGCCCAGGCCTTCCGGATCCTTTCGGGCAGGGAGGCGGGATCGCCGGGGGCCAGGCCGAGATAATCAAAGAAACCGGAAAAGGCATCCTCCCCCGCCAGCAGATCCCGGTAGATCCCCTGTGCCTCCTCCGGCAGGGAGCGGAAGGCAGCGATCTCGTCCAGCAGCAGCTTTTCCGCCTTCAGGCAGTCGTTGACCGGATTATTCAGCTCCTCCACCTGGAGCTTGTCGTCCTTGAGCAGGGCGTGATAGGGCTTTTTCGGGAAAAGCAGGGGAGAGAGAAACAGCGTATCGATGATTTTCTGGGAGAAAGGAAGCCGGGAGGCGGCCCGGAGCGCCTTCAGATCATGCCGGAGGATATTATGGCCGCAGAGATATTCGGCGCCGCGGATGAAATACAGAAAGCCGGAGAGGGAGGCGGAATGATAGAGACCCCGATCCACCAGGCGGATGGCGCCCAGATCCAGAATCCGCCCGTCCTCCGGGCTGACTTCCGTATCGATGAGAATGATGCCGCTCATGCCTTCTCCTTCAGGTTCTTCGCTTCCGGGAGCATTTTTCTTTCATCCGGAGCGAAGAACGGTTTATGCCTGATGAAGAATGATTCCCGGAGAAAGGCGAAAATCCCTGCCTTTTTCGGAATCGCCCGGAATTATCCGGCGTGCTCGCGCATATAGCGGTCCATGTCCTCGGCGATCTGTTTGGCCATGGCGACGGCGGCGACGACGGTTTTCGCGCCCGTCACCACGTCGCCCGAGGCGAAGACGCCGGGCATCGTCGTTTCCCCATTTTCATCGGTGGCCAGGTTGCCCCGCTCATTCAGCTTCAGCTCCCGATCCCGGTTGACCAGCCGGTCCTGGGGCACCTGGGAGATGCAGATCATAATGGAATCGGCCGGGAAGAGTTTTTCGGAGCCGGGGATTTCCACCAGCTTTCCGTCCTTCTCCTCCAGGTGCGCCAGGATGACGCCGTCGTCGGTGATGCGGACGGCGGATTTCATATACTGGAAGTCCACCCCGTCCACCGTCGCCATCTCGAACTCCTCCGCGGCGGCGTCGACCTTTTCGCCCCGGACCAGGACGGTGACATGGCGGGAGCCGTGGCGCACGGCGGTGCGGGCCACGTCCATGGCGGCGTTGCCGGCGCCGATGACCGCCACCCGGTCCCCCAGGCTGTAAACATCCGGATTGTTCAGATAATTGATGGCGTAGAAAACGTGGCCGAAGGTTTCCCCGGGGATGCCCAGTTTCCTCGGCCGCCAGGCGCCGGTGCCGATAAAGACGGATTTATACCCGTCGTCCATCAGATCGCGGATGCTGGTGGATCCGCCGATGGAGAAATTCGGCCGGAAGAGGATGCCCATCTCCCGCATTTTGACGGCGTAGCGGTCGAGAATGGACTTGGGCAGGCGGAATTCCGGGATGCCGTAGCGGAGGATGCCGCCGATCTTGTCCCGGGTTTCGAACACCGTCACCTTATAGCCCTTCATGGCCAGCTTGATCGCGATCGTAATCCCCGCGGGGCCGGCGCCGATGACGGCGGCCTTCATGCCGTTGGGCGGGGCGATTTTCAGCCGCAGCCGCTCGAAATAGGAATCGGAGATGTAGTTTTCGATGCTGGAGATATGCACCGGCTCGCCCTTGATGCCGCGGACGCAGTGGCCCTCGCACTGGCCGGCGTGGTTGCAGACCAGGGAGCAGACCACCGACAGGGGGTTGTTCTCAAAGAGCATTTCCGCCGCGTCGGGAATGTCATGCTGGCGGAAAAGCCGGATCATCTCCGGAATATTGGTATGGATCGGGCAGCCGGCCTCCCGGCAGCGGGGGTTTTTGCACTGCAGACAGCGGTTCGCCTCTTCCAGAACATGTACAGCCATTTTTTCCTCCTCACCGTGGCGCGGCCGGCCACCGGATCTGTTTTTTCTTCTTTTCCCGCAGGGGGGACCCGCCCTCTCAGGGATGGAATGATTCTATCACTTCGCGGCCGGAAAGTCCATGGCCCGGCCGGGTCCGCCGCGTTTCAGGACTCGAAAACCTGGCGCGCGATATCGGCGGCCTGCTTCGCGTCCCGGGCGTAGAAATCGGCGCCGATGTCCCGGGCGTATTCCGGGGTCAGCACGGCGCCGCCCACCATGACCCGGCAGGGCAGCCTGGCTTCCCGCAGGGCGCGGATGGTTTCCGCCATAGCGGGCAGGGTGGTGGTCATCAGGGCGGAGAGCCCCACCAGCGGAACCTCCTCCCGCCGGACGGTTTCCACGATTTGTTCCGCGGGCACGTCCCGGCCAAGATCCAGGACGGTATAGCCGTAGTTTTCCAGCACCGCCCGGACGATGTTCTTTCCGATATCATGGATGTCGCCCCGGACGGTGGCCAGGAGGATTTTTCCCCGGCTCAGGCGCCCGCCGGAGGCGGCCTCCAGCTTTTCCTTCAGCAGATCGAAGCCGCGGCTGGCAGCCTGGGCGGAGCGGAGCAGCTGGGGCAGGAAGATTTCCTGCCGCTCGTAGGCGTCGCCGACCCGGTTGAGGGCGGGGATCATCAGGCTTTCGATGATCTCCATGACGGGCAGGGTTTCCAGGGCCTCCCGGGTCAGACGGGCTACCTCGTCGCCCTGGCCGCGGAGCACCGCGTCCGGCAGCGTCAGGGACCCCGCGGGAGCGGCAGAGGGCGCGGGGACGCCGGGGGCCGCCGGAGCGCCCGAGGCCGGCGCGGCGGGCAGGGCGGCGCACAGGGCGATGTAATCCTCGGAGCCGGGATCCTCCCGGGCGAGGACCCGGAAGGCGGCGATGGCCTTGCGGATAGCGGCCTGGTTGGGATTGACGATGGGGCAGTCCAGCCCGGCGAACAGCGCCTGGGTCAGGAAGGAAACGGTAATGTTCTCCCGCTGCGGCATGCCGAAGGAAATGTTGCTGACACCCAGCACCGTCTGGATGCCGAAGCGGCGCTTGACCTCCGAGACCGCCCGGAGGGTTTCCAGGGCCTGCTCCGGCTGAGCCGAGACGGTCAGGGTCAGGCAGTCCAGATACAGATCCTCCCGGGGGAGGCCGCAGCGGTCCGCCGCCTCGACGATCCTGCGGGCGATGGCCACCCGGTCCTCCCAGGTCGGCGGGATGCCGCCTTTGTCCAGGCAGAGGCCGACCACCGCCGCCCCGTATTTCCGGCACAGGGGGAGGATCCGCTCGAGGGTTTCGGGATCCCCGTTGACGGAGTTGACCAGGGCCTTGCCGTGGACGGCGCGGAGGCCGGCCTCGATGACCGCGGGATCGGAGGAGTCGATCTGAAGCGGGAGATCCACCGCCCCCTGGACGGCCCGGAGGACCTCGACCATCTTCGCGGGCTCGTCGATCCCGGGAAGACCGACATTGATATCCAGGATATCGGCGCCGGCCTCCTCCTGGCTGAGGGCCAGGGAGACGATATAATCCAGGTCGTTTTCCCGCAGGGCCTGCTGCAGGCGCTGTTTGCCGGTGGGGTTGATCCGCTCCCCGATGACCCGGACGCGGCCGGTTTCGGCGACCCGCCGGGCGGAGCAGATGCCCCGGCGAAGGGGCGGGGCCTCCTGAGACGGCAGGGACGGGGGCAGGGAAGCTTTCAGGGCGGCGATGAAATCCGGGGTGGTGCCGCAGCAGCCGCCCATCCACCGGACGCCCAGAGGCAGCGCTTCCGCCATCTCCCGGGAGAATTTCTCCGGAGAGAGCCGGTATTCCCCGGTGGCGGGATCCGGCAGGCCGGCGTTGGGCTTGAGAATCAGGGGCAGATCCGTCCATGCCCGCATCTGCCGGAGCAGGGGCAGGAGCTCCTTCGGCCCCAGGGAGCAGTTAAAGCCCAGCGCCTCAACGCCCAGACCGGAGAGGGTCAGGGCCATGGCCGGCACCGTGACGCCCAGGAAGGTCCGCCCGGTGGCCTCGAAGGTCATGGTCACCCAGATGGGCAGGCGGGTATGCTCCCGGGCCGCCAGCACCGCTGCCCGGACTTCCCCCAGATCGCTCATGGTTTCGAAGATGATCCGGTCGGCGCCGGCCTGCTCCCCGGCCACGGCCATCCGGCGGAAGGCCTCGTAGGCCTCCTCGAAGGACAGAGGGCCAAGGGGCTCCATCAGCTGGCCGAGGGGGCCGACATCCAGCGCCACCTCCACGCCCGTTTCCGCGGCCGCCTTCGCGCAGCGGACGCCGGCGGCGATCAGATCCTCGCAGGCATAGCCGGAGGCCGGCGCCTTCAGGGGATTGGCGCCGAAGGTGTTGGTATAGAGCACCCGGCTGCCCGCGGCGGCGTAGCGGCGGTGAATGGCTGTCACGGCCTCGGGATGGGTGATGTTCCAGCTTTCCGGCATCACGCCCAGAGGCAGACCGGCGGCCTGCAGCATGGTGCCCATGCCGCCGTCGAGCAGGATGATTTCATGGTTTTCCACAGGATGAGCCCTCCCTTCGGAAAGAGCAGTGTGCATACATGGAACAGGAAGCGCACCCGCCCGGCGCGCCCGAGCCAGGGGAATCCTCAGCGGAATCGCGATCGCGGGCGGCGGGAGCGTCGGATACGCCGATCACGGCGGTCACGGATTTCTGGGGAAGCAGCAGCCCGCCGGGGGTCAGGGTCAGGCCGATGCGCCGCTCCGCGTTCAGGACGGCGCAGAGGGCCGCCTGCTGGGAAAGGGGAAAATCCCCGTAGCCGGGGCTGAAACGGGGTGTCAGACGGGCGGGGGAAAGGGCCTCCGCCAGGTCTTCGCAAAGATTATCGCAGACGTTTTCAATGGCGGCGCCGCAGAGCGCATCCAGGATGACGGCGGAAGCCATGTCCCGGGACTGGCGCCTGCGGATCAGGTCGTCGGCGCCGGCGCCGAGGGTGGCGGCCAGGAGCACCGCCCGGCCGCATCCGGCAAAAAGCTTTTTCAGATCCTGCCCCTCCGGGCGAAAGGCGGTTCCCTCCAGGGTTCCGTCCGGCAGGAGGGAAAAGATTCGCCAGACCGCCCGGGGCCGGACCACGGAAAGCAGCTCCTTTTCCAGGGGCGGCAGGGCCGCGAGCAGCTCCGGCGGCGCCTCGCCCCGAACGCCCAGGTAGCGCAGGGCTTCCGGATGGGAAATGGCAGTTATCCTGGCTTCCATGGGGGTCTCCTTTCATCGGGCTGTTTTCAGAGCTGTACGGGTTTCATTTTGCGGGAATCATCCGCCACATCGACAGCGTAGCACAGGCGAAAGTGAAATTCAATCCTTTCTCCGGGCTGCCTCTGGTTTTTCTCCGTATTGCCGAGGCACCTGGGCCGCCTCCGGGAGGCCAATGCCTTCCTCGCCTGGAAGCATCCGCCGGCCAGAAGAAAGCGCTGCGCCGTTCCTGGCTCCGTCCATCCAGAGACCCCGACGCGCGCCCGGGGCGATCGTTCGGGACGCACGGTCTTTCCCTTGCGGCGGGAAAAACCCTATGGTATAATGCCGGGCGTAGAAAAGCGCCCTGGGGGCGGGAAAGGGAAGCGACAGGGATGAGCTGGCTCAGAAGGGGATGGATCCTGCTGATCTGCCTGGTCATGGCGGCGGCCGCCGTATACGCGGAGGACGCGGAGGATCTGGAGATCGGCGAGGTCGTGGAGGACGTGCTGCTGGACGAGAAGGGGGAGGAAATCCCGCTTTCCTCTGGAACGGAAACGCCGCCCCCGGCAGAAGAAACGCATACATCCCCGGCCAGGGAGGATTTCATCCGCCGGATTATCGCCACCGGGAAGAAGCTGTACGAGGAAGCCGGGGGCAAACGGAAGCGCGCCCACTACAAGGGGGACGATTACGTCTGCAAGAACTACACGGTCCGGCTTTTTAAGGATAACCGCAAGGATTTCCGCATGGCCGAGTTTCCGGAGACGACGCTGGTCATCCCCAACAACCTGCCGGCGGACAAATGCAAGCCCTACAAATACGGCTTCCTCTGGGAGGAGGTTCCGGCGGAGAAGGGAAATCCCTTCGTCGTGGGGGCCCAGTTCATCTATGACAGCGGCCTGTCGAAGGAGGAAAACCTGGAAAGGGCGAAGGAATTCATGCGCCAGGCCCAGCCCGGGGATTTCTTCCAGATGTCCGCCCAGTATGAATACGGCATCGGGGCCCACAGCGCCATCCTGATGGGATACGATCCGGAAAAGGACGAGATCCACTGGCTGGACAGCAACATGCGGGGCGGAAAAATCAAGGGCATCCGCTACGGCGTGGTTCAGTACGACGAGGTCAAAAGCGTGGAATGGTGGGCGAAGGCCTTCTGCCATAAGGGCCGGGGCGCCACGATGTACCGCCTGCGGGAGGACATCGTTTACGCCGATGGCGCCGGGCCGAAGGAATGAGCAAAAGGCCGGATTTCAGGAAAACGGAAGAGCAGGGAGAATCCTCTCTCCGGAGCGCGGGATGATCAAAAGGACGGAAAGGACGCCGCACAGGGCGGCCAGGCGGACAGAAATGGGGAAAACAATGAGAAAGGAAATCGGCCGAAGGGGAGCGGTGCTGCTGTGCCTGCTGCTCTGCCTGATTCTGGCGGCGGGGTGCCTGGCGGAAGTCCCGGGGACCGTGGGCATTTCCGCTTCGGCCGGGGAAACCTTTACATTCTCCTTCATCGGGGACTGCACCGTCGGGGGCGACGTGACCGACGGATACAGCACGGAAAGCGGCTATACCCGCTTCATCCGGCAGAAGGGGCTGGACTATCCCTTCAGTGCGGTGGCGGACATGTTCGCCAGGGACGATCTGACGGTGGCCAACTGCGAGGGGGTGCTGTCGGACAAGAAGGGGCTGAGCGCGGTCAAGCCGAAGATGAACCTGATCGGCCCGCCGGAGTTCGCCGAGGTTTTCGCCCTGGGCAACGTGGACGTCTGCAACCTGGCCAACAACCACGGCAAGGACTTCCGCGGCAAGGGCCAGCAGAATACCGCCGAGAACCTGGCCCGATACGGCATCGGCTCCTTCTATGACGAGCACACCTGGTCGACGACGGTCAAGGGCGTGAAGGTGGGCTTTGTGGGCTATACCTACCCGATGAACGACGCGAAGCTGAAAAAATACGTCCAGGGGATGGAACAGCTGCGGGCGGAGGGATGCACGTTTGTGGTGGCCTCGGCCCACTGGGGGCGGGAAACCTACTACTATCTGGACGCGAACCAGGCCTACGGGCGCAAGCTCATCGACGCGGGGTTCGACATGGTTTTCGGCCACGGGTCCCATACCTGCCAGATGATCCGGTATTACAAGAACAAGGTCATCCTCTACGGCATGAGCAACTTTACCTTCGGGGCCAATTCCTCCCCCAAGGACGCGGATACGGCGGTGGTTCAGGTGGTCTATGACATTCACCCGGACGGCAGCATGACCGCGCGGGAGCTGTTCTGCTATCCCTTCAAAATGCACCAGGATCACGATTTCCGCCCCTGCCCCATCGAGGACGAGGAGGGGAAGCAGCGGGTCTGGGCCAAGATGTATTACAACAACTACCCCAAGCCCAAGAACAAGGCGCCGTATCCCTCCCTGCCGGAAAGCTTTTTGACCACCGGGTACGCGGATCTGACCGCGCCGGAACTGCAGAATCAGGAATAAACGACATGAAAAAGGTAAGAATGAGACATCGGCCGGGGTTCCAGAACGCGGCCGCGCGATGGCTGTACCGGATCCTGTATCCCTATTTTCACTGCAGAGTAAATCTGCCGGAGGAGCTGAAGAAGAGCGAGGAGCCGGTGGTTTTTATCGCGAACCATTACGATGTTTTCGGCCCCGTCAGCTTTATTCTGTCCATGCCGCTGGTGTCGGCGGTGTGGATGAACGAGGACATCATTACGCCGGAGACCGCCATCGAAACCTGCCGCCCGGGCGTAAACAAAACCTTCCCGTTCCTGGGCAAAAGAATGAGGGAAAGGATCGCTACACTGCTGGGGCACTTTTCCTGCGGCCTGCTGAAACAGTTCGGCTGCATCCCGGTGGACCGGAACAATCCCGGAAAGCTGCTGACCACCATGCGCAAGAGCGTCGCCGCGCTCGAGGCTGGAAACAACATCCTGATCTTCCCGGAAACGGGCTTTCCGGAGTATTCCCTGACCTCCGTGACCCCCTTCTTTTCCGGCTTTGCCACTCTGGGCCGGGTGTATCAGCGGAAGACGGGGAAGGATCTGAAATTCTATCCCTGCTATATCGACGAGCAGCATCATCAGATCCGGCTGGGCGAGCCGGAGATCTATAACCCGGAGGCGGAATCCATGCGGGAGGAAACCGAGCGGGTTTCGGATTCGCTCAACGCGCGCATCCGGGAGATGGCCGCCCTGAGCCGGGGCGTGGAAAAAGAGGAAAAAAGCACCCCGGTCCGGCGGACGATCCTGTTTTTCTGCAATCTGATCCGGCTGGTGCTGCTGGTTCCGCTGCTGGTGATGGTGGGCCTTTCCAACCCGACGGCGCTGCTGGTGCTCTATGCCGTCAGCCAGGGGCTGCGCATTCTGTTTAACGCCGTCGTCTCCAACGCCTACAGCGCTTCCAATCGGGTGTCCTCCCTGTTTTCCCACGCCCTGGGGCTGATTACGGACATCTGCGTGGTCGGGCATCTGACCTCCCAGGACGCTCATCTGGCGCCGCTGCTGGTGGGCATCATTCTCAACGCGCTGGTGATCATGATCAGCAACGCGGTGTCCCTGATCCGGATCCGCAAATGCGCGGGAGTCAATTATTTCGACACGCTGTCGGGCCATATGATTTGCTTCATTTGCCTGTGCCGCCTGGCGAATCTGCGGCTGAACCGGATGATGGAGGGGGCGCTGGTGCTGGGAACGCTGGTCTTTCTGGTCTGCTCCGCGGGCTTTGCCATCGCCTTTAACGCCCGGATGAAGGAGAAGAAGGAGCCTGTGGAGCCGAACGGGGAAGCGGTGGCCGGATAAGGGCGATTTTCCGTCCCGAGCGGGCGAAGACCCGGACGCGAGAAAAGGAAACCTGTCCGCCCCGGACGAGCCGGGAACTCTGCCGGAGGAACCATGAGTCGGGATTCGCCTTCGGGCGGGCCCGGAAAACGAAAAGAGGGCGAGAAGAATGGAAAAGAATGTGTTCGCGGGGAAAATGCCCGAGGGCGAAGAGCTGACGAAGGCCCTGGCGGAAGCCTACAAGCGCTATCAGCGGAACATCTGCGCGGCGGATGAGGACGTTTACAGGCTGACCCTGGGCGCCCGGCAGGGGGTGCCGGAGAAGGAACTGCTGGCCCTGGCGCTGGCCACCCTGGAAAAATGCGAATAAAAACGTTCAGCCGTCCCGGCACCGGGGCGGCTTTTCTGGCGTTTTTCGGGACGGCCGCGGAAAGACGGCACTTGCTCCGGATGCCGCGCGGGAGGCGGGGACCAGGAGACCGGCATGCGCGACTGGCGGGAAGTGCTGGCCGCGCGGGAGGCGGGAACCAAAAAACCCGGGGCCGGCGGATGCCGGCCCCGGGTTTTGCGCAGGGCGCGTATTTTCGCGTTTTTTCGGATGGATTATCCCTCGATGGCGATGGTCCGCTTCTTGGGCAGCTCGGGCGCCTTCTTCGGGACGGTCAGGGTCAGGACGCCGTTTTCCATCTTGGCCTGGATGTCTTCCTCCGTCAGGTTTTCGCCGACGAAGAAGGTCCGGCTCATGGTTCCGGCGTAGCGCTCCTGGCGGAGCACCTTCCCGGTCTTCTCGTCCTTCTCGTCCTTGTCCAGGGCCTTATGGGCGGTAATGCTCAGGCAGCCCTTTTCCAGAGTCAGCTCCACGTCTTCCTTCTTGAAGCCGGGCAGGTCGATGTCCACCTGGTAGCCGTTTTCCAGCTCCCGCACGTCGGTCTTCATCAGGTTCTTTTCCCGATGCCCATACAGCGCGTTCCGGTTTCCGAAAAACTCCCGATCCAGGTCATTCATCCAGCGGTCCATCAGGTCTTCTCCAAAGATACTCGGCAGATACATCATGTTCATTTCCTCCTTTATCTTCCCGGCGGGGCCGGGGGTGTAATCCTTTTTCGCGGCCAGGGCGCCTCCCCTCGGAGGCCCTCTCCCTGACTGCAGACGTATCATAGCACATTTATTAGCACTCGTCAATAGTGAGTGCTAATAATTTATGTGAAAATTTGGTGAAAATAGAAAAAGAGCGGGCGGAAAAACGGGAGGGGGAGACGGACGGGGAAATCGGGCAAGGAAACAGGAAAACAATCCGATCCGTCGGGCAGGAATCAAACCGGCCGAAAGCGAAACAATATAGGAAGAGCAAATCCGCCCCGGAGGGCGCTTTCCCAAAGCTGACAAAAGGAGGAGTTCCCCCATGAAAATGACCTTTCGCTGGTATGGCAGCAAGATCGACCCGATCCCCCTGAAATACGTGAAACAGATCCCCGGGATGACCGGCCTGATGGGGCTGCTGGACAAGCCCGCCGGCGTCGACTGGCCTGAGGCGGAGTTCCAGGCCCTGAAAAAGGAAGTCAACGACGCGGGGCTGGAAATCGAGGTTATCGAATCCGTCAACGTCCATGAGGACATCAAGATGGGCCTTCCCTCCCGGGAGGAATACATCGCCAACTATATTTCCACCATCCGGATGCTGGCCCGCAACGGGGTCAAGGTGATCGTGTACAACTTCATGCCGGTTTTCGACTGGCTGCGGACGGATCTGGCCCGGGTCATTCCCGAGGACGGAAGCAACTCCCTGTATTTCGACGAGAAGGATCTGGGGGAGATGGGCCCGCTGGAGATCGTCCGCAAAACCGCGGAGGATTCCAAGGGCTTTACCCTGCCGGGATGGGAGCCGGAGCGGCTGGCCCTGCTGGAGAAGACGCTGAAGCAGTACGAGGGGATCGGGCCCGACGATCTGCGGAAAAACTTCAAGTATTTCCTGGACGCGGTGATCCCCGTGTGCGAGGAGGTCGGGGTGCGGATGGCCTGTCATCCGGACGATCCGGCCTGGCCCATTTTCGGCCTGCCCCGGATTACCCACAGCCAGGCGGATTTCGACAAGATGGTGGCGCTGCACGACAGCCCCGCCAACACCCTGTGCCTGTGCACCGGCTCCCTGGGGAGCAACCCGGAGAACGATATCCCGGCCATCATCCGGCATTTCGGAAAGATGGACCGGATCGGCGCCATGCACGTCCGGAACGTCAAGTATCTGGGATACCACCATTTCCGGGAGGCGGCCCATCTGTCCTGCACGGGGGATCTGGACCTCTATGAGATCATGAAGGCGATTTACGAAACCGTTCCGGATACCTATATCCGCCCGGACCACGGCCGGATGATCTGGGACGAGGAGGGCCGCCCCGGATACGGCCTGTATGACCGGGCGCTGGGCGCCGCCTATATCAACGGCCTGTGGGAGGCCATCGAAAAGGAAAACCGGTAAGCGCGGGGCGACTCGGCCTGAAAGCTGAAGAAGGGCCGCCGGGGGTGGAAAAAGGAAGCCGCGGGCGGCCCGATTTCTATGGAAACAAAGATCCCGCGCCGGGAAAGGGGCCGTCAGTGCCGGCAGATGCGCCGGCCCGGCCAGCCCCCTGCGGCGCCGGGAAAAGGGAGGAAGATTCATGAAATTTGTGATCGCCAGGGACGGCAGCGGGGATTTCGACAGCATCCAGGCGGCGGTGGACGCGGTGCCGCTGGATAACCGGACGGAGACGATCCTGGAGATCCGGGAAGGGGTCTATGAGGGCCGGCTGATTGTGCACCGGGATCACGTCTGCCTGCGGGGCGTCGGAGATCCCGCCCGGGTGATCCTGACGGGGATCGGCTCGGCGAAGGATCTTTTTCCCGACGGCCGGGAGCGGGAAACCTTCCTGTCCTTCACGGTGCTGGTTACGGGGGACGACGTGACCCTGGAAAACCTGACCATCCGCAACGAGGCGGGGGACGGCCGGAAGGTGGGCCAGGCGGTGGCCCTGTATCTGGCGGGGGATCGGGACGTCTGCCGGGGGTGCCGGCTGGAGGCCCGGCAGGATACCCTGTTCTGCGGCCCGACCATGCCCCTGGTGGAGCGGGATATCGCTCCGCGGGTCAGCCTGGCGGAAAGCGTGCCGGCGGTCAACGAGCCTTCCGAGACCCACGGGCGGGCGTATTTCGAAAACTGCCGGATTCAGGGTGACATCGATTTTATTTTCGGTTCCTACCGGTGCTGGTTTGAAAAATGCACCCTGTTCATGAACGCCCGGGGCGGATGGTATACCGCGCCCAACACGCCGGAAAACCAGCCCTGGGGCTTCGTTTTTCACGGGTGCCTCCTGACGGGGGAATGCAACCCGGGCGAGGCGAAGCTGGGCCGGCCCTGGCGGAAATATGGCCGGACGGTGTTCCTCTCCTGCGAGATGGATGAGCACGTTTCCCCCCGTGGGTTCGAGGACTGGGACGAGACCCGGGTGGTCACCGGGCGGATGGGCGAATGGGACACCCGGGGCGCCAGGGCGGACCAGAGCACCCGGCATCCGGCCCAGAAGCGCCTGACGGCGGAGGAGGCGGCGGGGATCACCCCGGCCGCCGTGCTGGAGGGATGGGTGCCCGCCTGATTCAGGAATCGTATTTCTCCAGGAAGGAATGGTATTCCCCCCGGGTTTTCCATTCGGGGAAGGTGTCGATATTCACATTATGGATGGCGGCGAAGAGGCGGCGCTCGATGTCCGGCTCGGTTTTCCGGAGGCGGCGGATCATCTCCTTGACCTCCTGGCGCTTGGAATCTCCGACGCCGTCTGCGCTGTGGGCAATGCTTTCCGTCAGACGGCAGGCGCAGCGGAGAAAGGACAGGCCGTTGTATTTCGCCCAGGCGATGATGTCGTCCTCCAGGACGCAGTAGAGGGGCCGGATCAGCTCCAGGCCGGGGAAGTTGGCGCTGTGCACCTTGGGCATCATACCCTGGATCTGGGCGCCGTAGAACATGGCCATGACCGTCGTTTCGATGACGTCGTTGAGATGGTGCCCGAGGGCGATTTTGTTGCAGCCCATCTCCCGGGCCCGGCTGTACAGATGGCCCCGGCGCATCCGGGCGCAAAGATAGCAGGGATTCCGGTCGGTTTCATAGGCGGCGTCGAAGATCCGGGTTTCGAAAACGGAAACGGGCAGCTCCAGCCGCCGGGCGTTTTCCTCGATCAGCCGGCGGTTTTCCGGATTGTATCCCGGATCCATAACCAGGTATTCCACCTCAAAGGGATAATCGCTGAAGCGCTGCAGCTGCTGCATCATCTTGGCCAGCAGCATGGAATCCTTCCCGCCGGAGATGCACACGGCGATCCGATCCCCCTCCCGGATCAGGTCATACCGGCGGACAGCCAGGAGAAAGGGGGTCCAAAGCTCTTTGCGGAAGCGCTTCTGGATGCTGCGCTCGATTAGCTGGCAGGGGGTGAGTTCCCGGCTCATGAGGGATCCTCCTTTTCGTCGCGGTCCTTCGCGCCCTGAACCGGGCGGATCAGGGGCAGGAGCAGCAGCCCCGCGGCGGCGCAGCCCATCAGGAGCAGCAGCGCGGGGTTATAGGTGCCGGAGACGGTATAGATCCGGTTGGAAAGGAATAGAGCGACGGAGCTGGTCACGAAATTCGTGCCCATCATATACCCGTAGAGGGTGGCGTAGCTCCGGGTGCCGAAGGCGTAGCGGGTGGTCAGAGGGTAGGAAAGGTTGCTGGCGGCGTTGCCCAGGGAGGCGAAGAGAATCAGCAGCCAGACCCAGGGAATATGGCTGAAATACAGGCCCGCCAGGCCGATGATGAACCCGAGGAGGGAAATTGCGGTTCCCCAGAGGGCGCCGAATTTGTCATACAGGCGGCCCAGGAGAAGCTTGGCCGCCGCCAGGGCACCGAGATAAAGGGTGGCCACCAGGGAGGCGAAGGCGGTTGAATAGCCCAGGTCGCAGAGATGGGGCGCGATGATCCCGACGAGGGCGCTGCTGATGAGCCCGATGATCATGGCCAGGGCCAGCAGCGCGAAGAAGGAGGAGGATCGGACGGCCTCCCGGAGGGAAGGGCCGAAGACAGGCACCCGCGCGGCGCCCCGCTGCCCGAGGGGCCGGAGACCCTTTTCCTCCGGGGTCACCCGGATGACGAAAAACAGCATCACGATCAGGACGGCGAGCATGATGACCCCGGTCACCCGATAGGTGTTCCGCCAGCCGAAGTTCTCCAGCAGCAGGGCGGTCAGGGCGTTCATGACCATGCCGCCCAGGCCGCTGCCCATGAAGCAGACTCCCAGCGCCAGGCCCCGCTTTTCCACAAACCAGTTGCTGATAATCGCGGTAAAGGGAACGAAGGTCAGGAAGGAAACGCTGAGCCCCACCAGCACCGAGCAGAGATAGAAGCCGGCCAGGCTTTGGCAGAAGGAATAGCAGAAATAGCTGACCGGAAGCACAAGACCCGCGATCCGCAGGGTCAGGCGGATGTCGACCCGGCGGTAGATGGCGCCGGAGGCGAAGGAGATCACGGCGTAAATGGCATTGATGATCAGGCTGCAGATGCTGAAGGCGTCCCGCGTTACCCCCAGGGAGGTCGAAACGGGGATGATGTAGAGGCTGTAACAATTGGTGACCACCCCGTGGGTCACGCCCAGCACCAGGGCGCCGCAGATAGCGATGACCCATCCGTAAAACAGTCGGGGGGAGGGGGAAGCCTGTGTCTCAGGCATTCAAAATCACTTCCGTTCTCCGGCGGGGCCGGAAAAGATCGAGGCGGGATTATTCCGACAGGGAGGAAGCCTTTCCCGCCTTCAGGGCGGGGGACGGCAGCTTCAGCCTTTTGGCCGCCAGCTCCAGCTTCTCTCTGATGGCGGCGCGGGCGTCGGAGAGAAAGACGGACTGGCCGGCGGAGGCCAGCTTTTTGATCATGCCCATCATTTCGCCGCGCCGCTCCGGCTCCAGCTCGAACAGGCTCCGGAGCAGGGCGCTGTAGGAATCCCGCCAGTTGGCGCTCAGATCGAAGAGGGTTTTGGCCCCGGAGGCGTCCATGGCGTCGAAGAGAGCGTCCACGAAGGCCTTCCGCTGCTCCTCGTCCAGGTCGCTGAGCCATTCCTGGAGGGCCCGGTCCATGAAGACGCTGGCGGAGGATTGGCTGTCCACCTCCTCAAAGGCGGCGCCCAGCACCTGCCAGGACATGGGATTATGCTGCATGACGCCGCTGGCGTCGCTTTTGATGACCTTTTTCCGCTCCAGATGGCTCAGGAGGATGCCCACCACCGAGGTTTCGGGAACGATCAGGTCCATGCGGTCCAGCAGGGACTGGTATTCCTCCCGGGCGATCAGGGCCTTCACAAAGCCGGGGCCGTCGTTGGTATAGACATGGCGGATCCGGGGCCGGACGGCCTCCCCGCTGAAGGCGGCGGCGTAGACCGCCAGATTGCCGCCCTTGGAATGGCCGCCGATGATCAGGGGGCCGGGAAGGGCGTCCGCCGCGGAGAGAAGATAGGCCACGCTTTCCTTCTGGCCTTCGGTTTCGCCGAAGCTGAAATTGAAATCCTCCCGCCAGCCGACGACGCTGTTATCCGTCCCCCGGTAGGCCACATAGACCGTTTCCTCCGGCAGGAGGAAGACCATGGCGGAAAACTGAACCTGTCTTTCCGAGTCAATATGATTGACATACCGGCCGACGCGCACCTCCCCGAAGCGGGCGCTTTCCCCCGCCGCCAGCAGCAGCGGCACCGGATCATTGAAAAACAGATCGCCCTGCTTCCGGCCCAGGCGGACATAGGTATGGGCCAGCTCCCGGACGGAGACAAAGCCGCCCAGGGCCGGGGAGGGGACGATATGGGACATGTCTACATAGGCCAGCTCGGAAAAAATCAGGTTGTCGACCTCGTTCAGGGGCCTTTCCCGGAAGGACAGATCGCCCCGCCAGGTCAGATAATCCAGGAGATTTGCCAAGAAAATTCCTCCTTTCAGAACCGTTCTTCCAGCGGGGAGCGCTTCATTCCGCCGCGCCGGGCGCCCGGACGCCGGGGGTTCGGACCGAAATCCGTCGGAGCGGAACACGCGGGTCAGCGCTGCTTCCGCCGGCGGGAGGTGTGGCCCCGGGGAGGGGAAAAGCCGCCGCCGTAGGCCTTCTGGTAGCAGGGATCGCACAGGGAAAAGGGCCAGTCCCAGGCCAGACGGCGGCCGCAGGTTTTGCAGGTCCGCCCGGTCAGCTTCTGGGTGGAGAGCACATGGATGATGCCGGAGGAGATCAGATCCTTCCGCTGCTGAATGACGGCCAGGGTCTCCTCCGGATCCGGAAGAAAGCGGCGCGCGTAATTGTAGAGCAGGTCGCAGAGGCGGTAATCCCCCTCCAGCCGGTCCAGCATGGCCACGGTGCACTGTTCCGGATCCAGAAGCGCCGGCAGCTCGGCCATGACGTCGTAGCGCTGATGGAGGGATTCGGCGTGATACATGATCTTCCAGATTTCCAGCAGGCGGAGATCGGTTTCGTCAAAGGGGATGCAGAGGAAGTCGTAGAGCAGGCGCTTGTCCGTCCGGGGCGTTTCCATCCGGGAGGCCAGGGACAGCATCCGGTCGGTGGAGGCTTTGGCGAAGGATTCCTGATCCTTCATGCCGATCCATCGGGTCAGAATTTCCGTCAGGGGGAGGGGCAGCCCCAGCAGGGATTCCGGAAAGCGGATCACTGCGTGAGTCAGGGGCGGCATGGGCCGAGAGAGCGCCCCGGCCACCGTCGGCCGGAAGCCCAGGGCGTTGACATAGCCGATGTCGTATTGCCCGAAGCGGCCGGCCCGGCCGGCGATCTGGCGGATTTCCGAATCCGTCAGGGGGCGGACGATGTCCCCGTCATACTTTTCCGATTCCATGAAGACCACCCGGGCGATGGGCAGATTCATGCCCATGGCGATGGCGTCGGTGGAAACGACGATGTCTGTCTCCCCCCGGCGGAAGCTTTCCGCCTGATTCCTGCGCACATCCGGCGGCAGGGCGCCGTAAATCAGGGACACCCGGTACCCCTTCTGCTTCAGCTCCGCAGCCAGGGCATGCACCCGGGCCCGGGAAAAGACGATCAGGGCGTCTCCCCGGCGGACGCCGGAGGGAAAGTGGAAGCCGGTTTCCTCCACCTCCAGGGGCGTCATCCGCTCGTGGCGGACGACGGACAGCTCGTCCCCGCAGTCCCGGATAATCTTCGTCAGAAGGGCCTCCGCGTCCGGCGAGGCACAGATGTGTATCTCGTCGGCGCAGAGGCCCAGCACCGCCGCGGACCAGGCGCCGCCCCGGTCCCGGTCGGAGATCATCTGGCATTCGTCGATGACGGCGAAATCATAGCGCTCCGCCAGATCCGCCATCTCGATGGTCGAGGACTGCACCCGGCTGTTCGGCACGGCGATCCGCTCCTCCCCGGTCACCAGGGAGCAGGGCACATCCTCCATGTTTAGATTTTCGAACTGCTCAAAGGCCAGCAGCCGCAGGGGCCCCAGATAGATGCCCTTCCGGGCGGCGCGAAGCCGCTGGATACTTTCCCAGGTTTTGCCGGAATTGGTGGGGCCCAGATGCAGCACAAAGCGCCGCCGCATTCCCCGGGCGAGGGGATAGAGATCCCGGATGTGCTCCGGCATGGCGCTGAGCAGGGCGCTTTGCAGGCTCTTCCGATCCGCCCGGCTCTGGTCCTTCCGCCGCTGGAGCGTTTTCAGCGAGGGATTGCGGGCAAGCAGCTTCCGGATCCGTTTCTGGGGGTAATGCATGGAAAGCGCCCGGAGCACATCCTCCCGGGCTTCCCGCGCCTGCGCCTCCGTCCGGGAGCGGACGGTGTCCTTTTCCCCCAGGCGGAGGGAGCCGCAGCTTTGTAGCACCGGGAAGGCCTTCTCCGCCTCCCGCGCCAGCCACCGGGCCAGGCTGCCTTCGGGCAGGGCCTGATCCACCGCTTTCAGGGGCAGCCCCCGGCGGAACACTGTCCGGGACAGAATATCCGCCACGGAGCCGTTTTTCTTTCCTTCCTCCCGCCAGAGGGGGGCGAGATCGGCAGAGGCCAGGTATTCGGAAACCACCGGATCCAGCCGCCCGGCCAGGCGGCCGGCGTTTTTTCGAAGCCAGGCGGCGGGCTGGCCGGCCTCCGCGCATTCCACGGCCCGCAGGGCCTGCTTCAGCGGCTGTCGGATGTGGCGGACGGAGCGAAGAAAGGGGAGGCTGATTTCGTGCCCGAGCGCCAGCTCGGAGGAAATCAGCGGCGCGAGCTCCTCAAATTCCGCCTGGCACGCCTCCGGCAGCGGGCCCTCGGCGACGGCCCGATAGAGCTTGTCCTTTTTCCGGGTCTGGCGCAGGGCGCTTTGAAAGGCGGGGCTGTCCAGGTATTCCGCCTTTTCGGCGGGGCGCATGACCCGGGTAATGACCTGCACCTGCTCCAGGGTCCGCCGGAGGATGCCCGCCTCCATTTCGGAAAGCAGCGCCTGCCGATAGGCCCGCAGGGCGGCTTCTTCCGGGGTTCGGATGTTTTCCATCGCTGGCGCGCTCCTTTGTCGAATGATTCGGGGAGAAAGGAACTCCTCTGCCCTTATGATACAGGCGAAAGGGGGCGGAGTCAATCCGCAATCCGCCCGGGGAAAGCACGGAAGGCGATCGTGGCAGACGGGGCGCGGGAAAAAGAGGGGAGAGGATACGCCCGGAGAATAACATCTTGTTTCTAAAGCCGGATAAAAGAAAAAACAAGAGAGACGATCCGATTCTGCAAATGGTTTGACAGGGGGCCGGAGACCGTGTTACACTTCCCCCGAAAGAAAATAACGGGGGGATGCCGCATGAAGGAAGAAAAGCTGCGCCAGGCGCTGGAAGGCTGCCGGCTGCCCGCCTGGGAATCGATTCCCGATTTCGGGCTGTATATGGATCAGCTGCTGACCTATACGGAAAGGGCGCTTCCCTCCTTTTCCGGCCTGACCGCTGCGATGATCAACAATTATGTCAAGGCGGGGATCATGAACCGGCCGGAAGGAAAGAAATACAGCCGGGAGGCGATCGCCCGGCTGCTGATGATCTGCGTGCTGAAGCAGACCCTGTCCCAGGAAAACATCAAAAAACTGCTGTATCCGGCGGAAAACAGGGAGGCGGAAGTGCTGTATCATGACTTCCGCGCCGCCCAGGACCGGATGGTCGGGCTTTTTGCCTCCCGGGCGCCGGAATCGGCCCTGACCTGCGCCCTGGAATCCGCTTTTCAGCATCTGATCTGCGGGATGATGCTGGCGGAGGAAGGAGCGGGCGGGGAAACGTAATCCCCGTGGGAGACCGGAATCGGCCATACCCGCTTCCATAAAACGCGGAACCGGCCCCTCCCGCATGCTTCCCTGTCCGGGAGGCTTTTTTTATTCGACCTTCGGCATCCACTGGCGAATCGCTTCGGTGACCTGATCCAGATGGAAATCATAGCAGTGGTCGTCCCCGGGGATGGTGACCAGCGTGGCGTTTTCATAGGCCTTCTCCGCCTCGACGGAGCAGGCGTAGGGCACCGCCTCGTCCGCGTCCCCGTGGATCAGAAGCACTGGCCCCCGGTAGCGGTAAGCGTCCTCCACATGGATCATCCGGGCGGTCCGGGCATAGTTGCCGGAAAGGACGCGCCCCTCGTCCATGGGGATTTCCTCCGGCGGGCGCTCCGGATCAAAGGCGTGGCCCAGCATGGAGCCCCGGCGGGCGTCCTCGGGAATCATCAGGGCGGGGGACATGGGAATCACCGCCCGGATCTGATCCGCCTTCATGGCCGCGGCCAAGGCCACGATGAGCCCGCCCTGGGAATGGCCGCAGAGATACAGATCCGTGACAAAATCCAGGCCCCGGGCATAATCGATGAGGGTCATCATGTTGCCGAGCCATTTAAACAGGGTATGATCGCGGAAGGCGCCGCCGCTGGCCCCGTGGCCGTACATATCCGGCCGCAGGGTGGCATAGCCCAGCTCGTTCAGGGTCCGGGACGCGGCCAGAATATGCCTTTCTTCCTTATAGCCGGTAAACCCGTGGATCACCAGCACCAGGGGGTGCTTTTTATTCCCGTTTTCCGGCAGATCCAGCTCCGCTTCCAACAGAATACCGTCGTCCTCGATTTGCAGATGCATGCGTTTCCCTCCTATTTTTTGATTTGCGTGACAAAAAGTATCATAAACCATCCTGATGGGAAGCACAAGAGTCAATCCGGAATGGCGGAAAGAAATGCCCGGACGCAGGGGAGAACTGGCTTTTGAAAACAACACAAAAATCAACGACGCATCTTGACAAGGCAGAACAAATAATATAATCTAATATCGAAAACCAGATTACCCAATAGCGGAGATGATGACAGATGCGTATGAACTATCTCTTCGGAGACTCCATCGGCCAGGGAATCTATTTCCGGGAGGACGCGGGCCGCTACCGCCGCAGCCCCCGGAGCTGCGTAAGGCTGCTGCAGGACGAAGGCATCCCCATCGAGAATCACGCCGTGATGGGCTATACGGTGGAAAAGGGCCTGGCCGCTTTCCGGGAAAGCCGGACCGAGACCGGCGCCAACTGCGTGATCGAGTTTGGCGGCAACGACTGCGATCTGGACTGGCAGGCGGTTTCCGACGATCCGGAAAGCTTCCATGACGGAAGGGTCCCGCTGGGGCGGTTCCGGGAGACGCTGAACGGCTTTATCCGGGAGGCGAGGGGCCGCGGGCTGACGCCGATCCTGGTGACGCCGCCGCCCATTTTGTCGGAAAGGTATTTCGCGTGGGTGTCCCGGGGAAAGGATCCGGAAAGCATCCTGCGGTATCTGGGGGACGTGGAGCATATCTCCCGATGGCAGGAGCGGTACGCCTGGGCCGTCCGGGACGAGGCGGAGCGGAACGGATGCCGCCTGCTGGATCTGAGAAGGGAAATGCTGGAGGAACGGAATCTTCCGGATCTGATGAGCCTGGACGGCATCCACCCCAACGAGCGGGGATACGAGGCGATGGCCCGGGCCCTGATGGGAATGATTCCGGACGACGCCTTTCGCGCGGGAGCATAAAGGCGGAGGAACCCGGCCCGTCCCTCCCGATGTGTTATCGGCGGCGCCTTTCGCGCGGGCAGGCAAAAACGGGGTTACCCCAGGCTTTCCACATACCGCCAGTTCCGGTTCCACCGGGTGACCGGCGCGGGTGCGCCGGGGTAAATCCGCCCGAGCCCCGTTTCCCGGATGGAATCGGCGGGCGTCTGGGTACACATGCGGACGGCGTCGGCGGGCGGGATGTCGAAGCGGTGGATCAGGTTTTCCAGCGCTACCCGCATCAGCAGGACGGAACCGGCCAGGGTTCCGTTTTCCAGCCGGGCCTCTCCATCCCGAACCAGCACCGGCTGCCCGCCCAGGGCATATTCCCCGTCCGGCATGCCGGCCGCCTCCATGGCGTCGGTGATGACCACCGCCTTATCGGCGCCCTTCGCCTTCCACAGCAGGCGGACCGTATCCCGATGGAGATGCACCCCGTCGCAGATCATCTCCGTGAAAAACCGGTCGTCCGTCAGGGCGGCGCCGGGAACGCCGGGATTCCTGTGGTTCAGGGGCGTCTGGGCGTTGAAGGTGTGGGTAATGTGATCCGCGCCCCAGTCCGCCGCCAGATGGGTCTCCTCGGCGGTGGCCTCCGTATGGCCGACGGAAATCACGGTTCCCCCCTCCGTCGCCCGGCGGATAAAGGCCTCGCTGCCGGGCTTTTCCGGCGCCAGGGTCATGATCCGGGCCTCCTCCGGATGCTCGTCGGTCAGGGCGAGGAAGGTGTCCCAATCCGGATCCAGTAAGCATTCCTTCCGCTGGGCGCCGGCCTTCCGGGCGTTCAGGAAGGGAGCCTCCATATGGGCACCGGGAATCAGGGCTTCCTCCGGACAAAGACCGGAGCCTTCGGAGGAAAGACCGGCTTCAGGGCCTTTGGGAATGTCCCCGAAGCGGCGGCGCTGATCCCCGTGAATCCGATGAACGGCCGCCATGACCCCGCGGGTTTCCTCCACGGAGGCGCTCATGGTCGTCGGGAGAAAGGCGGCGACCCCTTCCTTCCGCAGCTCCCGGGCCATGGCCCGGATGTCCGCCTCGCCCCGCATGGCGTCATATCCCCGGAAGGCGTGGATATGAACGTCCACAAACCCGGGAATCACATAATCCCCGGAGCAGTCCAGCACCTCTTCCCCGGGAAAGGGCGCCAGGCGCTCCCCGAAGGCGGCGATCCGCCCGCCGAGAATTCGCAGATCCCTGTTTTCCTGAAAACGTCCGTCCACAAAAACGGTCGCGTATCTGATCAGCATGTTTTCCGCCTTTCCGCCGCCGGAGGTTTTCCGGCTGCCTTTTTCCCGGGAGGTTCCTGCTTTTTTTGAATAGACGAAACCGTGCGGCCTGAGAAATATCCCCAACATTATATCACAGGGCCGTTTCCTTCGATCCACTTCGGTCAAAAATATTTCTCTTGACGGAACCGGCCGGGGGTGATAGAATAACCGAGCTGGTTCGTGAGGAGCGATGGCCGAGCGGTTGAAGGCGCTGGTCTTGAAAACCAGTGATACCGAAAGGTACCGGGGGTTCGAATCCCTCTCGCTCCGCCAGCCTTGACAAGGAGAAGTACCCAAGAGGCCGAAGGGGCTCCCCTGCTAAGGGAGTAGTGCGAGTGATCGCAGCCCGGGTTCAAATCCCGGCTTCTCCGCTTGAAACCTTGAGAACAAGCTTCTCAGGGTTTTTCTTTTTCCGCTTTTGCGGGAGGAAACGATATCTGATGACCCGCCTGGGCCCGAGGACCATCCGAAAAGCGGATCACAGGGCCTCGCTTCCATATCGTTCCCAGGCAGCATAAAGGAGGTTGCCCCCATGGATCATTTGAATTTCCGGCCGCTGACGCCGGAGGATCTTCCCTGGCTCATCCGCTGCCGGGACGCGGCCGCACAACCTTTTACGGCTCTTTCCCCCGTGTCGCTGATTTCCTGGGCGGACTGCTATGGGTTCACCGTCGCCGGGGAGGAGGATTTTTTTGTGATCCACAGCCGGTATGACAAGGGGTATTACGCCCCGGTCGGGAATCCGGAAAAAGGCCGCGCCTTCATGGAGGAAGCCGCGAGGCGGGATCCTTCCGTCCGCTTTCTCTATCTGACGGAGAAGGAGGCCGGGGCCTTCGCCGAAAGGGGCTGGGATGTCTTCTGGCGGGCGGAAACGAGCGAGTATATTCTTTCCACGGCCCGGACCGCGCTGGAAGACGGCGCCCGTGCCTCCCAGAATTTCCGGCGCAGGTGCCATCAGTTTGTCCGGAAATACGGATCCTATACGGTTTCGCCGGTTACAGGGGATATGATCGGCCGGCTCCGGGATATCTCCGGCAGCTTTCTCGCCGCGCATGGCGGAGAGCTGTCCGATCAGGCGGTGGTGGAGACGGAGCTGAGCCATTTTGACGCGCTGGGAATCAGCGGCATCCTTCTGACCTTTCCGGACGGGCGGGAGGCCTTTATGCTGGGCTATGAAAACACGCCGGATTGCTTTACGCTGACTATGGTCCGCTATGATTCCACCCTTCCGGAGGAGACCACCGCCATCTGTATGCATGAGTTCGCGGCCCGTCTGCTGGGCCAGTATCCGTATCTGAACGTGGAGGAGGATCTGGGGATAGAGGGGCTGCGCAAGGCCAAGATGCTCCTGCTGCCCGTGGATCTGCTGAAAACCTATGAGGTGCGCCCCTGACGGAAAGCCGCGGGGCTGTTTTCCCGCGGCGGATCAGGCGCTCCTGGCGCTTCCGGCTCTTTCCTTCCGCGCCTCTAAGTACTGAACGATCAGACTCAGTACCAGACGATGTTGCTGACGGCGGATTCGGGCACCCAGATCCGCCGCTGGATTTCGCGGTTCACATCATAGAAATCCACCTGAATATATCCGTTTTCCCGGGCGATGATATCAATCATGTCCTCCCGGAAAAGCACGGCGAGTTTGGATTTCGCGTAGCTTCCGCCGGGCCCGAACCAGGCGTCGGTGGGGCTCACGCTGCACCGGCCGATGACCCGCTTTTCCGGCACCCTGTCCAGATCCACGTCCACCCGTTTAAGCCCGGTCCAGACGCGGTACCAGGTATTGCTTTTCCACTCGAAGTCGACCTCCACCCACCAGATGCTGCCGTCATAGGCTTTTCCGGTGACTTTCACGGTTTTCTCCCGCCAGTTGCTCTGGAAAAAGGTGCCGGGCTCCTCGTATTTCGTGGAGGGACCGGAGCGGGTGGCCAGACGATCCAGCAGATTGGCCTGGCTGGGAACCCTCGGCGCCTCGTAGAAGGTCGGCGGGTTGGTCGCCTGGGGAGCGGAAGCGGTTTCCGCCGGGGCGTTTTGCACCAGCATCACCTCGGACAGGCAGACATCCTTGGGAAACTGGCTGCCGGCATAATAGGTGATGACCCGGATCTGAACGCCGGTCACGTTTTCATGCCGGCCGATATCGAAACGCTGCCAATCCTGACGGAGCCGGTCATCCTGCAGGGTCAGGGAAAGAGTATCCGAATAGCCGGAAGCTCCCTGATATAGAAAGTCCACCTGGATGCCTTTGGGGCGGGAATTCAGGGGATACTGATCCTTGCCGGCGGTGCTGTATCCCCAGAAGCCGTTTTTGAACCAGAGGGCGTCCACGGTCTGGGGCGCGCTCAGACTCAGCCGGAGCCAGTTCCTGCTCAGGGTTTTCTTTCCCCCGGAGGAAAACTGCCAGCAGGTGCTTTCATCCCCATCCGCTGCGTTTTGCGGAATCCACCGGGAGGCCTGCTGGGCGTTCACGATATAGGGGTCGCCGGAGACCGACTGAACCCGAACCCTGACCCGGCTGGCTTCGCCGGGAATCTGTTCCAGATGCCCGCTGACGGCGGCTGGGGCGTTCGGGGTTCCGGAGGGCCTGGGAGAAGCGCAGTTGGAGCAGTAATTGCCGGTGTTTCCCGTCTGCCCGCAATTCGGACAGTCCCATGCCGCGGCCGGCCTGGGAGAGGCACAGTTGGAGCAGAAATTTCCGGTGTTTCCCGCCTGCCCGCAATTCAAACAGATCCACGTTTCATCCGCCAGCGCGGGTGCCAGCACGGCGGAGAGCGCCATCAGCAGCATCAGGGACAGAGCGATCAGACGGTTTTTCATAGAATCCGACCTCCTTATCATGGTGGTATCCGTTGATCACCAAGTGATATTTCCCGCACGGGAGAATTCGTTCGGCTTCGTGGATGAAGACGGATACTATTTGGCTTCACGGGGCGGCCCGACGGATAAAGACAGGAAAACCAGACAGGCCCTTCTCTGCCTGCTACTATATCAGAAGCGAGAGGCAAATACAAGGAAAACATAAACGAATGGTCTTTTTCCAGAAACCGCAATGGGTTTGTACAACTGACGAAGCCGGGCGGAGAATTGCTTCTCCGCCCGGCGTTTCAGTTTACCACCGCTTTCTTCTTCCCTGGGCCTCCGCGGTCTGCTGGAGCTCGTTCAGGGGATCGGTCAGCAGGCGGCGGAAGATCCCGGTGAAGACGCGGCCGGGATCCGGGATTTTTTCCGCCATCCGGGGATCGGTCCGGAAGCGGTAGGCCAGCCGGACCATGGAGAGCCATTCCCGATCGGCAGAGCCGATGGCGCGGTTTGCGGTCGGATCAGAGTGTGAATACATGTGGGTTCCTCCTTTTCGCCGGATAAAAAAATCCGGATAATTGGACAGACCGATCCCGGTCCGTCAACCATCCGAAATAAGGAACCTTTTCTATTCCCACGCCGTTTCCGGCGCGGATAGAAATATACCACAGAATTCCGCTCTGGTCAACAGGAAAAGAAATAAAAAGGCCGGACCATCATCCAGCCCGCAGGATCAACGTCCTTATGGGGGGACAAAGGTCGGCCCTTGCTGTAGTATAGTATCTGCATCACGAAGAAGTCAATGGATAATCCGGGTATGGCCATTGCGGAGGAGCTTTCGGAAAGAATCAGCCGGCGGGGGCGCTCTGGCCGGCGAGGTAACGCTTCATTTCTTCGATATATTGCAGCCCCAGGGGCGTATGAAGGCTGTTTTTCCGGTCGATGAAGCCGATCTCCATGCGGGCCTCCTCCTGATCCCGGCCAGGGAAGAAGGGAACGGCGAGGTAATCCACGCCGCTGAGCTCCTCGCAGATGATGCCGGAGCAAAGGGTATAGCCCAGCACGCCGACCATCATGTTGAGAACGGTCGCCCGGTCGCAGCAGCGGATCAGGCGGGAATAGACGGAGGTGGACATCAGCTCTTCGGAAAAATAGAAGGGCACATCCCCCTGCTCAAACGCCAGGCAGGGGTAGGGCCGCAAATCCTCCAGCGAAAGGGAGGCGCGGCCCGCCAGAGGATGGCCTTTCCATAAATAAACATAGGCGCCGCATTCGATGAGCGGATGAAAAACCAGCCCCTCGGAAAGAAAAAGCTTTTCGAGGGGCTTTCGATTGGCTTCATTCAGATACAGCACCCCGATTTCGCTGCGCAGACCGGCCACATCCCGGATGACCTCCAGGGTCCGGGTTTCCCGGATGGCCAGCTCATATTCGGCCACGTCCACCTGGCGCGTCAGCTCCACAAAGGCTTTGACCGCGAAGGAATAATGCTGGGTAGAAACGGCGAAGCTGGTCTTTCGCTTTTCGATCTTTCCGAATTCCTCCAGCAGATTCAGATACTGGGCCTGTACCTGACGGGCGTAGGGGAGGAAACGCAGGCCGTCGGTTGTCAGGGTGACGCCCTTACTGGTGCGATGAAAAAGGGTCAGGGAAAGCTCTTTTTCCAGATCCCTGACCGCGCCGGACAGGGAAGGCTGGGCCACGAACAGCTTTTCGGCGGCCTTTCCCAGGGAGCCGGTTTCCGCGATGGTGATCACATAGTTCAGCTGCTGCAGGGTCAAGGGAGACACCTCCTCACGATGACGGGTTGATGGGGAGCGGGCTTTGCCTGGCCTGCCTGCTCCGGTCAATAGAAACGAGCCGTACCCCTGCGGAGAGGGGGGATATCGCGGTGGCTCTTTTGCGTTCATCATAACGATGGACATAGCCGTTGTCAAACCCTCTATCGGTCGGGGAATGACGCCTTGCCGCTTCCCTCTTTATTCCCTTCCTCCGGGCGGAGAAGCCTTTCGAGAGCCTTCCGGATACGATGGATGGCTGTGGGATGGCTTTTCGGAAATGAGCAGGACAGCTTTCTCTGAAGACATAGGAGAGGAAGATCAATTCCGGAAAGCCATAGCCTCTGCCTATGACGGAGCATATGCTTTCGATATTGGACGAACCGGGCGGAACGGGTTATAATCCCATCAACCCAGCAGGGAAGGAGGTTAAGCTCGTGATCAGCCAGGAAAACGGTCCGGCGCGTAGCAGGAGCTTCTCTTCATCTGTATTGAGCCTCAACCGAATGTGAGGAAGAGGCGAAGGAGGGGAGACGAGCCAAAGAAATAGCGTGAGAGATAAAGGAGCGAAAGAAAATGTCAGACATTCAGAATCCGGCCAATTGGGCTTTTGAAACCCGTCAGCTTCATATCGGACAGGAAGCCGCGGATCCGGCGACCGACGCCCGGGCGGTTCCGATTTACGCCACGACCTCCTACGTTTTTCATAACAGCCAGCACGCCGCCGACCGGTTCGGCCTGCGGGATCCCGGCAATATTTACAGCCGGCTGACCAACCCCACGCAGGGGGTTTTTGAGGCCAGGATCGCCTCCCTGGAGGGCGGCAGCGCCGCGCTGGCGGTGGCCTCAGGAGCGGCGTCCATCACCTACGCCCTGCAGGCCCTGGCCAGGGCGGGGGAGCACATCGTCGCTTCCAAGACCATTTACGGCGGCACCTTTAACCTGCTGGCCCACACGCTGCCGCTGACCGCCGGCATCACGACGACCTTCGTCGACCCGGACGTGGAGAACGCCTTCGAGAACGCCATCCAACCCAACACGAAGGCGATCTTTATCGAAACCCTGGGGAATCCCAATTCCAACATTGTCGATATCGAGGCGCTGGCCGAGGTGGCGCATCGCTACGGGATTCCGCTGGTGGTGGATTCCACCTTCGCCACGCCCTATCTGGTGCGGCCGATCGAATACGGAGCGGATATCGTCGTCCATTCGGCCACCAAGTTTATCGGCGGACACGGCACGGCCATCGGCGGCGTCATCGTGGAGAGCGGCAAATTCGACTGGAAGGCCAGCGGCAAGTATCCCTGGATCAGCGAGCCCAATCCCAGCTATCACGGGATTTCCTTTGCCGAGGCGGTGGGCCCGGCGGCGTTTGTGACCTATATCCGGGCGATTCTGCTGCGGGATACGGGGGCCACGCTGAGCCCGTTCCACGCCTTCCTCTTCCTGCAGGGGCTGGAGACCCTGAGCCTTAGGGTGGAGCGGCATGTAAGCAACGCCCTGGCCATCGTCGAATATCTGAGCAAACACCCCCAGGTGGAGGCGGTGCATCATCCCGCCCTGGCTACGGAGCCCAGCCACAAGTTGTATCAGAAGTACTTCCCGAATGGGGGCGGCTCCATCTTTACCTTCGAAATCAAGGGAGACGCGGAAACCGCGAAGACCTTTATCGACCATCTGGCCATTTTCTCGCTGCTGGCCAACGTGGCGGACGTGAAGAGCCTGGTGATCCATCCCGCCAGCACGACCCACAGCCAGCTGACGGAGGAGGAGCTGCTGGATCAGGGCATCCGGCCAAACACCATCCGCCTTTCCATCGGGACGGAGAATGTGCGCGACCTGATCGCCGCCCTGGACGCGGCCTTCGCGGCGGTTCGGTAAGCCGGGGTTTCATCCACGGCCACCCGTTCCGACAAGATGATAGTATAAGAAACAGGGAAACGCAACAGGCAGCCTGCTGACAAAATACCGGGGAAATACAAAAAACGGGACGGTCAGGGATTGACATCCTTCGGGAGGACGGATATAATGCGATCATCCTACGAGACAGGTAGGTTATGAGAAGGGAGGCGGAGCCGAAATGAAGCAGCGCATCTTCGGTGAAATGTGTTGTTGTTTCGAGCGCCCGTTTTCCTCGAAGCTTTGTTTGCGCTGACCTGTTAAGATCAAGGCATAGCGGAGGAGCCGGGCGGGAAGGTTCGGCTCCTTTTTTGATGATCCGCGGACAGGGGGCGCAGGGAAATGGAAAACAGGTATTTCAGCGCGAAGGATCGATGCCGCAGCGATGTTTTGATAGGGGAAGAGAACGGCCTGGCTTCCTGAACAGGGCGGCCAGGGTCTGGACGACAACATAGAACGATGAGAAAAGAAGGGAGAATGAATATGAAAAAGCTTTTGAAGGTTCTGGTTCTGGCGCTGGTTCTGGCCATTGTGACGGCCTCCTTCGCGGGGGCGGAAGGCTTCCGCACCCTGGACGAGATCAAGGCCAGCGGGAAGATCGTGATCGGCCTGTTCCATGACAAGAAGCCCTTCGGCTATGTGGACGAATACGGCGAATATCAGGGATACGACGTGTATCTGGCCCGCCGGCTGGCCCAGGATCTGGGCGTGGAGCTGGAAATCGTGGCGGTGGACGCCCCCAACCGGATCGAGTTCCTCCAGAGCTTCAAGGTGGACGTGATCCTGGCCAACTTCACCTATACGGAGGAGCGGGCGCAGCAGGTCGATTTCGCCCTGCCCTACATGAAGGTGGCCCTGGGCGTGGTGAGCCCGGACAGCGCGCTGATTACCGACGTGGAGCAGCTCAAGGGCAAGAAGCTGATCGTCTCCAAGGGGACGACGGCGGAAACCTTCTTCGAGCAGAACTATCCCGAGGTGCAGCTGGTAAAGTTTGACAGCTATACGGACGCGTATCTGGCCCTGCTGGACGGCCGGGGCGACGGGCTTTCCACGGACAACACGGAGGTGCTGGCCTGGGCGATTGAGAACCCCGGGTTCACCGTGGGCATCGAGTCCCTGGGCAGCCTGGATACCATCAATCCCGCTGTTTCCAAGGGCAACGAGACGCTGAAGAACTGGATCGACCAGGAGCTGGTGACCCTGGGGGCGGAAAACTTCTTCCACGCGGACTATGAGGAGACCCTGCGGGCCACCTACGGCGAAAACGCAGACGCGGACGCCCTGGTGGTGGAGGGCGGCAAGATTGAATAAGGAACGCGGCTCCCGGAAGACGGCCCGGCCGGCGAAGGGGCTTTATGGCCCGCGACGGCCAGAGGCGGTCCTCCGGAGAACAGACCCGAAAGGGGCATAAGGCGTTACAGACGCCGTTCGGAAACGGGCGGCGTCCTTTCGATGTTTATGAGGAGGGAGGTTTGCCCGTGGACTGGGGATTCATCGGAGCCCATGTGCCGGATTATCTGGCCGGGGCGGGGGTGACGCTTCGGTTTGGCCTGCTGGGCGTGGGCTGCTCCCTGCTGCTGGGGCTTGTATGCTGCCTGATCCGGTATTTCAGGGTTCCTGTATTGCAAGGCGTCGTCCGGGGATATATCGAGGTGGCGCGGAACACGCCGCTGCTGGTTCAGCTGTTCTTTCTTTACGCGGGCCTGCCCCGGGTGGGTATCCGCTTCAGCGCGGAGGCCTGCGCGGTCATCGGCCTCACGTTTCTTGGCGGGGCGTATATGGCGGAGGCCTTCCGCAGCGGGCTGGAATCGGTCGAGAAGAGCCAGCGGGAGGCAGGGGAATGCCTGGGGCTGACCCGGTGGCAGACCATCCGATACGTGCTTTTGCCCCAGGCCCTGGCCACGGCGGCGCCGGCGCTGTTTGCCAACGTGATTTTCCTGATCAAGGAAACCAGCGTGTTTTCCGTGCTGGCGATGATGGATCTGATGAACGTGGCGGACACGCTGCGCACCAGCGGAGGCAGGACCATCGAGGTGCTGTTCATGCTGGTGGTGGCCTATCTGATCATCCTGCTGCCCATTTCACTGGCGGCAACCTTTGTGGAAAGGAGGCTGCGCTATGCAGGATTTGGGAATCAGCGTTCTGTTTAAGGGAATCAACTTTCAGCGGCTGCTGATGGGCCTGTGGGTCACGCTGCGGATCGCCCTGATCACCATCGGGATTTCGTCCGTGCTGGGACTTCTCTTTGGCCTGATGATGATGAGCCGGCGGAAGGCGCCCCGGGCGATCTGCCGGATCTGGCTGGAGATCGTGCGGTTCATGCCCCAGCTGGTGCTGCTGTATCTGGTTTATTTCGGCCTGTCGAGGCTGTTCGGATGGAACATCGAGGGGGAGGCCAGCGCGATCATCGTGTTTTCCTTCTGGGGAACGGCGGAGATGGGCGACCTGTTCCGGGGCGCGCTGACCTCCATTCCGAAGCATCAGCGGGAGAGCGCCGCGGCCCTGGGGTTGACCCGGGCGCAGATCAACCGATATGTGCTTCTGCCCCAGACGATGCGGCGGCTGCTTCCCCAGGCCATCAACCTGTCCACCCGGATCATCAAGACCACCGCGCTGGTCAAGATGATCAACGTGACGGAGGTGCTGAAGGTCGGCCAGCAGATTATCGGCCAGTTTTACCGGGTGCCTTCCGCTGCCTTCTGGGTTTACGGGATGGTGTTTTTGCTGTATTTTCTGATCTGCTGGCCCATTTCCCTGGCGGCGGCCCGGCTGGAAAAGCGGTGGGCCAGCTGAGGCGGGGGCCCCCCCGGACGCGGAGGGCGGAGATGAACCCGGCGTACGCGGATGAAAAAACGCGGGAAAATCGCCGGTGACCGGGCGCCCGATCGGGGCGGTGAATCCATCATGCTGAATGCAAAGGAGTGTCTTCATGGAAGCGATCCTGCGGGTCAACGATATTCATAAATCCTTCGAGGGGACGGAGGTGCTCCGGGGCATCAGCCTGGAGATTCATCCGGGCGAGGTGGTCGTGATCATCGGCCCCAGCGGATGCGGGAAAAGCACGCTGCTGCGCTGCATCAACGGGCTGGAGGAGATCGACCGGGGGGAAATCTGGCTGCGGGATCAGAAGATTTCCGACGAACGGAAGAACATCCATCTGGTTCGCCAGAAGATCGGGATGGTCTTCCAGAACTACGATCTTTTTCCGCATATGAAGGTAATGGACAACCTGCTGCTTGGCCCGACAAAGGCCCTGAAGCGGCCAGCGGAGGAGGTCCGGGCGGAGGCCATGGAGATGCTGAAGCGGGTCGGCCTGGCGGAGAAGGCGGAGGCGCTGCCCAGAACCCTCTCCGGCGGGCAGAAGCAGCGGGTGGCCCTGGTGCGGGCGCTGCTGATGCATCCGGAAATGCTGCTGCTGGACGAGATTACCGCGGCCCTGGACCCGGAGATGGTGTCCGAGGTGCTCAACGTGGTGGTGGATTTGGCGGAGGAAGGCCGGACGATGGCCATCGTGACCCACGAGATGCGCTTCGCCGAGGCGGTTTCGGATCGGGTGATTTTCATGGAGCAGGGGCAGATCGTGGAGGAAGGCGCGCCCGGGGATTTTTTCCGGGAGCCGAAGACGGAGCGGGCCCGGCAGTTCCTCCAGAGCTTTACCTATGCCTCCCGCAGAAAAAAGGGGCATGACTTTCTCTGAAGCCAGCCCCATAAAACCTTAATCATCCTTCCAGCATTTTTCGCCGCACTTGGAGCAAACATACTGATGCTGGTGCTTCGACCAGAAGACAAAGAATGAACGTTCCCTTTCCCGGCCGGTTTGGACCCAATCATGCCCGCCGCAGACAGCGCTCGAAATGATACCCATATACGCAGAAAAGATCGCGGATGGCAGGGGACGAACCATGACCAACCGGACGATAAAAAGCCCGGATCCCTCACGCAGAGGAATCCGGGCGGAAACCGTTATCCGATTCAGCGCAGGCTGATCAGTCCACGGTCGCGTAGGTCCAGATGACGTCGCCGGTGGCCAGACGGATCACGTTGTGGACAGTGGGCTTGAGCATCTGGGGGGTGGTGTAGTAGTACAGCGGGGCGACGCTGCCGGTGGCCATCAGGATCTTCTCGGCTTCAGCCGCCAGCTTGGCGCGCTCTTCGGGGTTGGTGGACAGCTTGACGGCGGTGACGACGGAATCATAGGCGTCGGCCCAGGTCTGGTTGCCTTCCGGTCCCCAGTAGGCGCCGATACCGGCATCCTTGGTCACATCGGAATTCCGGGTATAGTCCCCGATCTCCCGGCCCAGCCGCGGATAGTTGTTGCCGCTGGCGGAGATGAAGATCTCCAGGAAGTTCACAACGTCGTTGAAGTCGGCAACCCAGCCCATACGGGCGGCTTCCGCGTCGCCGGCCTTCAGCTTGCTTTGCAGGGTGGCCCAGGCTTCCTGGTTGACGGTACCGGTGATGCCGAAGCGGCTCCAGGTCTCCTGGACATACTGGATGATCAGGGCGTTGTTGCCGCTGTTGTTGAAGGCGAACTCGATGGAGGGGAAGTCGGTGAACACGATGTCGCCGCCCTCGATGGAGCCGGTGTAAGGATAGCCCAGATCAATCAGGGTCTGGAGCGCTTCCACCTGATCCTTGGTGTAATCGGGGTTCACTTCGGATTCCTCGTTGGTGCCGGTGTACCAGGTGCCATAGCCCTCGGCGGCGCGGACGTCGCTGTTCAGGCCGTCGGCCAGACCCACGGGGTAGAAGCCGGTGGCGGGCACTTCGCCGCCCTTGGTGATGAAGGTCGCCACTTCATAGCGGTTGACCAGCTGGCCGAGGGCGAAACGGGCTTTGCTCTGCTCCTGCACCGTCAGCTGCTTGGCGGCGGGGCTCAGATCCTTGTAAACGTTGAACAGGATGTAATAGGTGCCCTGGGTCGGATAGAACTCCAGCTCACCGGGATAGGTGGCGTTCAGCCGATCAAACTCGGAGGAGGAGATGGACTGAATGTACTGCACGGTGTTGTTTTCGTAGGCCGTCAAGATAGCGGTGTTGTCTTCGGAAAGATAGAAATTCAGGCCCGCCAGCTTCACGGCGTCGGCGTTCCAGTAATAGGGGTTCTTTTCGAAGGAAATCACATCGTCCACGGCGTACTTGGTCATCTTGAAGGCGCCCAGACCAACGGCGGTCTCGGGGTTGATGGCCCACTTGCCTTCATTGTCGGCCAGATCCACCCGCACGGGGTAGAAGGGAACGAAGGCGCACAGATCCAGGAAATAGGCGCAGGGGCTGGGCAGATGAACCACGAAGGTCCGGGCCGCGTCGTCCACGTCGATATCCAGGGAACCGTCATCCTTCCGGCTGATCACGTCGAACAGGAAGCCATAGTCGGCGCCCAGCTCGGCGGAAGCAGCGCGCTCCCAGGAAGCCTTGATCTGGGACGCGGTGCAGTCGGTGCCGTCGGACCACTTCAGGCCTTCGCGCAGCACGAAGCTGTAGGTCAGGCCGTCGGCGGAGACTTCGTAGGATTCCGCGATTTCGGGAGCCATGACAGGCTCGCCGTCAGCGTTGTACTGGAATCCGGTCAGGCCGGCGAAGGCGCTGCGGATGATGTTGGATCCGGCGGAGGCGCTGTTCAGCGCGGGATCCATGGACAGGGGCGTGCCGCCGCCAAGGAACAGGCTGACAACCTTGCCTTCCTCTGCGGAGGCGAAGGACGCCATGCCCAGCACCATGGTCAGGGCCAGGAGAAGAGAAACGAGTTTCTTCATGGGAGTTCCTCCTTCATGAAATGATATTTGTTCTCGCCTTTCGGCGCGAAACACGAAATGGAGTCCGTGACCGCGTCACGGGTGCCTGCGGGCCGCGGAATGAACCCGGAGTCCGTCACAGGTTGTGGCAGGCCACGAAATGCCCCGGCGCCACCTCCTGCATCTTGGGGCAGCTCTGCGCGCACTGCTTCGTCGCGCGGGAGCAGCGGGTCCGGAAGGGACAGCCGCTGGGCACCTTCAGGGGACTGGGCACGTCGCCCTCCAGGACGATGCGGTGCTGCTTCCGGCTTTCCCGGGGATCCGGAATGGGCACGGCGCTCATGAGGGAGACGGTATAGGGATGCAGGGGATGGCCCGTCAGCTCGTTGGCGGAGGCCATTTCCATCATATGCCCCAGGTACATGACGGCGATCCGGTTGGAAATATGCTTGACGACGCTGATGTCATGGGCGATGAAAAGATAGGTGAGCCCCATCTTATCCTGCAGCTCCTCCAGCATGTTGATAACCTGGGCCTGGATGGACACGTCCAGGGCGGAGACCGGCTCGTCGCAGACGATGAATTCCGGCCGGGAGGCCAGGGCCCGGGCGATGCCGATGCGCTGGCGCTGGCCGCCGGAGAACTCGTGGGCGTAACGGGTGGCGTGCTCCGTGTTCAGGCCGACGATGCTCATCAGCTCGCGGATGCGCTCCTCCCGCTCCTGCTTCGTTTTGCACAGATTGTGCACATCGATGGGCTCGGCCACGATGTCGGCGACGGTCATGCGGGGGTTCAGGGAGGAATAGGGATCCTGGAACACCATCTGGGCGCGTTTGCGGAATTCCCGCAGGGATTCCCGGCTGCCGATTTTCTGGCCGTCAAACCAGATGTCCCCGGCGGTGGGCTCATAGAGGTGGAGCAGGGTCCGGCCGACGGTGGTCTTGCCGCATCCGCTTTCGCCCACCAGCCCCAGGGTTTCGCCCCGGCGGATTTTAAAGGAAACGTCGTCCACGGCCTTGAGCATGGTCGTTTTCAGGAAGCCGGTGGAGATGGGAAAGTATTCCTTCAGATGATCCACCTGCACCAGATACTCGGGATCCGGCCGGCCCGTCTTTTCCATCGCCATTATCCTTCCTCCTCCGGGCGCTCGGTATAGCAGACGCCCTCCTTCACGTTCATCCAGCAGGCGGACTTGTGATCGTGCCCGACCCAGTATTCTTTCGGCTTCTCCTGCAGGCAGATCTTCATCGCCCGGTCGCACCGGGGGGCGAAGGGACAGCCGGAAGGCATGTTCAGCAGATCGATCGGGGTCCCGCTGATGGGAATCAGGGGCGTCTTTTCGTCATCGCTCATGTCGGGGATGGAGCGCATGAGCCCCTTGGTATACTCGTGCTTCGCGTGATAGAAAATCGCGTCGGTGGTCCCCCGCTCGCACACGCCGCCGGCGTACATGACGATCACCTCGTCGCAGATGGAGGCGATGACGCCCATGTCATGGGTGATCATGATGATCGCCATGCCCATTTCCTTCTGCAGCCGGAGCATCAGCTCCAGGATCTGGGCCTGAATGGTTACGTCCAGGGCGGTGGTGGGCTCGTCGGCGATCAGGATATCCGGCTCGCAGGCCAGGGCCATGGCGATCATGACCCGCTGGCGCATGCCGCCGGAAAGCTCGAAGGCATACTGGTCGATCCGCTTCTCCGGCTCGGAGATGCCCACCAGGCTCAGCATTTCGATGGCCCGGGCCCGGGCCTGCTCATGGTTGCGGTCTGTATGCAGGAGGATGGCCTCCTCCAGCTGGTTGCCGATGGTAAAGGTGGGGTTCAGGGAGGTCATGGGATCCTGGAAGATGATGCTGATCTTGTTGCCGCGGATTTTGCGGATTTCATCCTCGCTTTTGCCGACCAGCTCCTCCCCGTGGAGCTTGATGGAACCGGAAACGATCTTTCCGGGGCTGGACAGAATCTGCAGAATGGAATAGGCGGTCACGGATTTGCCGGAGCCGCTTTCGCCGACGATGCCCAGCACCTTGCCCCTCTCCAGGGAAAAGGTCAGCCCGTTGACGGCTTTGACCTCGCCGGAGGGGGTAAAGAAGGATGTGTGCAGATCCTGCACTTCAAGCATGCTCATCGCGAATATCCTCCTCAGGAACGAAGTTTGGGGTCGAAGGCGTCCCGCAGGCCGTTGCCCAGCAGGTTAAAGGACAGCACGATCAGGAAGATGGACAGGGCAGGGAAAATCAGCTGATAGGGATAGGAACGCAGGCCCGTCCGCGCGTCGGAAGCCAGGGAGCCCAGGGAGGGCATGGGAACGGAGACGCCCAGGCCCAGGAAGCTCAGGAAGCTTTCCGTAAAGATCGCGCTGGGGATCTGCATGGCGGCGATGATGATGATCACGGAGATGCAGTTGGGGATCATATGCTTCCGGATGATGCGGCCGGGGGAGGCGCCGATGGCCTTGGATGCCAGGACGTATTCCTGCTCCTTGATGGAAAGGATCTGGCCGCGGACCTGCCGGGCCATGGAGACCCAGTAGAGCAGGCCGAAGACGATGAAGATGGACACCATGCCGGCGCCGAGGTTGACGATCAGGGGATTTTTGGAGTTGGACACGATATCCTTGATGGCCACCGACAGAAGGATCACGATCAGCACATCCGGCAGGGAATAGATAATGTCCACGATCCGCATCATGATCATGTCCACCTTCCCGCCGAAATAGCCGGAGATGGACCCGTAGATAATCCCGATCACGACGACGATCAGGGCGGAGAAGATCCCGACCACCAGGGAAATCCGCGTTCCGTAGATCACGCGGATGGCGTAGTCCCGGCCCAGGGCGTCGGTTCCCATGATATGGGGGAAGACGCTCTGGCCCTTGGCGATCTTCGCCTGCTCCTTGGCGCTGTACTGGAAGGGCCCCAGGTTCTGGGCCGTCACATCCTGGCGCTTGTAGTTATAGGGGTAGAACTCGGGCACGATAAAGGCGACCAGGGCCACCAGCACGATCACGCACAGGGAGATCATGGCGATCCTGTTTTTCCGAAGGCGGCGCATGGCATCCTTCATGAAGGAAACGGATTCCTTCATCGTCACGTGCTGGGCCTTCTCCTCGTCTGTGGCCGGCTCGAAAAGCTCGGGCCGGATCTGGAGGCTCAGGAGGTTTTTAAATCCCGGGCCCTTCGGCGGCGTACCGCCTTCCTTTTTCAGGTTCACGGGGTCTTGCATCTTTTCAGCCATCTTTCTTTCATCCTCGTCCCGCGGCGAACCGCCCGAAGGGGCGCCGCGTATTTTCAAAGCCGGTTTTTGCTCAGGCGAGCTCGATCCGGGGATCCACGACCTTATACAGAATATCGCTCAGGAAATTCATCAGGATAATCATGGTGGCCAGGAAAATGGTCACGCCCATGATCATCATATAGTCCGTCCGGAGCATGCTGTTGGTAAACAGGCGGCCGAGGCCGGGAACGGAAAAGATGTTTTCCACCACCATGGAGCCCGTCAGGATGTAGGCCATCATGGGGCCGGCATAGGTAATGACCGGGGTCAGGGTGTTTTTCAGCGCGTGCTTGAAAATCACCTTCCGGTTGCTGACGCCCTTGGCCCGGGCGGTCCGGATATAGTCCTGGCCCAGCACGTCCAGCATGGAGGAACGCTGCAGCCTTGTTACATAGGCCATGGGATAGAGCATCAGGGAGATGACGGGCAGCACCAGGCCGCCCGGCTGATTGCCCAGGGAGGGTAGCCAGTTGAGCTGCAGGGCAAAGACCAGCAGCAGGATCGTTCCCATGACGAAGGAGGGCATAGCGACCAGCGCTGTCGTGACCACCTGGATGACCTTGTCGACGAATCTTCCCCGGTTCAGGGCCGCGATGGAACCCAGCACGACGCCGAAAATCAGGGCCAGGATGCCGGCCGTAAACCCGATGCGGGCGCTGTAGGAGAAGCCGCCGGCGATCAGCTCCATGACCGTGTTCCCGACCCAGCCGGTGGAGAGACCGAAATCCCCATGCAGGATGTTTTTCAGATAGTTCACAAACTGGATATGAACCGGCTTATCGAAGCCATACTTGGCCTCCAGGGCGGCGATGACCGCGTCGCTCTTGGCTTTTTCGGAGCTGAAGGGGCTGGCCGGAATCGCGTGCATGACGAAAAAGGTAATGGCGATGACGAGAAAAATCGTCAGCAGCGCCATCAGAAAGCGCTTCACCAGATAGCTCAGGAATTTTGCGTTCATGGAGCTCCCTCCCGGGTAAATGATAACAAGTTATGCTACCATGAAATTGACGATAACCGCAAGCAATCCGCCGGAAAAAACAAAAAAAGGACAAAAGCCCCTCGAGGAGGGGCTGCCCTTTGGCCGCGGCGGGACGCTTCGCGGGAGGCAGGGGAACGCTGAAACGGTGCCTGGGCCCAGGTCGGACGGGGATGTTTCGCGGGCGGGGGACGCTTTTCCGGCGAGGAGGTTTGGAAAAGCGCTTGCCCCGCCCGCGCCCGGCTCAGTTATCCGCGAGGTTGTAGCCGTTTTTCATCTTTTCGCTGGCGGTCCGCAGCACCTTGTTCAGGGTCGAAACGGTCTCCTCCCGGGCCATGGCGGCCAGCTTTTCGTTGGCCTCCTCCGCCAGGGAAATATCCCCGGTGGATCTGATCTTTTCATCGTATTCCCGGATCAGCCGCCGGCCCCCGGTCATGACCGCCGTCTCGTAGCGGTCGATCTGCTGAACGGTCTGCGGGTAGCAGGCATCCGCCAGGGCGCCGATGAGCCGGCTGGCCCAGTAATAATTCTCCGTGGAGGCGTCCAGGGTCACCCGGCTCAGATAGGCCGGCATTTTGGAAACATTTGTATACAGAGGAAGCGCGGCGCCGAAGGTGGTGGAGCCGAAAATGATCCACTCCACGCCCCGGACCGCCTCGGGGGCGTAGGGCCGGATCTGGCAGATGCTGGTCACCCCGGTGCGGTTGATACCGATGGAACGATACATGCCCCGGCGGCCGGTGTCCCGGCTGATATAGGGATCGAAGGGCGTTCCCTGATAATGGGAGGAAAGCATGTATTTCACGTCCTCCGCCGTCACCTTCCGGTCGGGACGGAGACACCAGGGGATGTTGTCGCTCTCGGGGGTAAACTCCGCGTCCGGCCCGTCCCAGCGGTGGCTTTCCGGGGTCAGATACCGCCCCATGAACCAGGCCCGGGGGGTGTTGTATACATGATCCAAATCCCGCCGGCTGCCGAAAACCTTCCGGGGATTGAACCGCCCGTCCTGATTCAGATCCAGGAAATTGTCCCGGATAAACGCCCGCAGATCCGAGGAGCAGAGGTGGGCTTCCTGTTTTCCGAAGGCGTCCGCCAGATCGAAGGCGTCCATGCCGAACTGGTTGGGATGGATGACGACCCCGTCCTCCGGAATCCGCCGGGCCATCCAGTGGTGCCCGCCGATGGTTTCCAGCCACCAGACCTCGGGCTCGTCATTGAAGGCGATGCCGTTGGACTCGTAGGTTCCGTATTTTTCCAGCAGCGCGCCCAGGCGCAGGACGCCCTCCCGGGCGGAGCGGATATAGGGCAGCACCAGCACCACGATATCCTCATCCCCGATGCCGCCGGGAACGTCCTTTTCCTTCCGGCCCTTCGCCTTTTTGTATTCCACCAGGGGATCCGCCGCCAGCACCCGGGGGTTGGAGGTAATGGTCTCCGTCGCCGTCATGCCCACGTTGGCCTCGTTGATGCCCGTCGCGGCCCAGACGCCCTCGGCTGGATCCACGCTGGGGCAGGCCGTATAGCGCAGGGGATTTTCGGGCAGGGGGATTTCCAGATGGGCGATTTTGCTTTTATACTTCCTCGGCTGATCCTTGGGGTTGACCACGATCAGCTTCTTTACGTCAAAATGGCCGTCGTCCGTCCGGGCAATCATGGTGGATCCGTCATGGCTGGCCTTCCGTCCGACCAGCACGGTTGTGCAGGGCATATGCTTTTCCTCCGCTTTCTAGAATTCTTAACAGGGCCGCTCTCCGCCCGGAAAACCCGGCGGGGCTCCAGCCCAGTGTCCCGGAAGAATTCGATACTGGAACGGGACTTTCCTGCCTTCACATTGAGAAAGAGGCGCGGCGCCGCCTTCCCGCGTGAACCCGGAAGCCGGGCGGAGTGGCTTTCCTGGCCGCTGGCCTTCCGCCAGGGCCGGGGGAGAAGGACCCGGGGCGGGTTGTTTTTTCTTTCGGAAGGGTTTGACCAACAGCGGCATTTTGGTGTATGATTTTCACAGGTGGGGTGAGCGTCGTCTCCCCCGAAGCAAGATCGATTCAGCAATTGAAAGGAAGGATGCATATGCTGAACTGGCTGATTAAAATTGTGCTGTGGACGGCGGCCGGCTATCTGGGCAGCCGGATCATGAAGGACGGGACGCCTAACGGCTTTCTGGGGAACATGATTCTGGGCTGGATCGGCGGCCTGATCGGCAACGGCATTTTCAATCTGATCGGGGTGGGCCATGAAAACAGGCTGCTCGAAATTCTGGCCTCCGTCGTCGGCGCCTGCCTGGTGATCTGGATTGTCCGCAAGTTTAACCTGGGCCGGTGGTTTGACAAAAAACAGTGACGGGAGGGCGGTTCTTTTCTCCGCATGGGGAGAAGAACCGCTTCTTTCGCTCCGGAGACGGCGCGGCCGGAAAAACGCGGAGGCGCCAGGCGGGCGGCCGCGGCGAGGAGGACCGAAACCATGAAAAAGAGAGCCCTGCAATGGGTACTGCTTCTGGCGGGGGCGACCCTGTCCGCCCTGACCATCGTCAGCTTTGTCCGGACGGCGGGGCTTTTTCCCGGCGGGTTTTCCGGCATTTCCCTGCTGCTGCAGGAATTATGCACCCGCTTTCTCGGGTTCACGCCGCCCTATACGGTGTTCCTGCTGGGGCTGAACCTGGTGGCCGCGGCGCTCTCCTTCCGCTTCGTCGGAAAGCGCTTCGCGATCCTGTCCCTGGTGGTCGTCGCCATCTCCGGCGTGCTGGCGGACGTGCTGCCGACGATGAAGCTGGCGGAGGATCCGCTGCTTAACTGCGTGTTCGGCGGCGTGGTCAACGGCGCCGCCATTACCCTGTGCCTCTTCGCCGGCGCCAGCCAGGGAGGGACGGACTTTATCAGCGTCTACCTTTCCGAAAAGAAGGGAAAGGACGCCTTCCCGATCATCCTGGCCGGCAACGTGGTCATGCTGTCGGTGGTCGGCGCGATTTTCGGATGGGAAAGAGCGCTGTATTCCATGATCTTCCAGTATGTGACCACCCAGGTGCTCCATACCCTGTATCTGCGCTATCAGCATCGGACGCTCTGGATCGTGACGGATCACCCGGAGGAGGTCTACGGCATCATCCGGGACAAAACCCATCACGGGGCGACGCTTTTCCGGGGGGAGGGCCTGTATCGGGGGGAGCCTCGGTCCATGATCTATACCGTGGTTTCGGCGGACGAGGTGCGCAACGTGGTGCGGGAAACGCTGAAGGTGGATACCCACGCCTTTATCAACACCCAGCGGACGGATTCCCTGACGGGGCGCTTTTACCGAAAACCCCAGGAATAAAAGGGAAAGGAAGGACGGGACCGGGATTTGCGGGGGGCGACCGGGACCGTTCTTTTTTTGCTTCCCGGTTCTGTTTTACAGAAACCCCGGGCTATGCTATACTTGGTCCGCGGGCCGGAAGCGAGTGCGGCCCGGGGGAAAGAAGAAAAAAACGCGATGGAGAAAATGATGACTTTACGGGAGCTGAAGGCGGGGGAAACCGCGAGAATCGAAAAGGTCGGGGGAGAAGGGGCGCTGAGGGATGGCTTGGATTTAACAAACTGATGGCTTCAAATATCAGAAAGGCCGGAGAATGGAATTAAAGAAAAATATGGAGGTCCGCATTACTATAGCGGACCTCACAAGTACTGGGGAAGGTATCGGCAAGCTTGATGGCTTCCCTCTTTTTGTTAAGGATACTGTACCTGGCGATGAAATCATTGCCACTGTTATGAAGTTAAAAAAGAATTATGGCTTTGCAAGGCTCAAGGAAGTGATAAAGCCTTCAGCGGACAGAGTCAAGCCGGAGTGCGAGATAGCGCGTCCCTGCGGCGGCTGCCAGCTGCAATCACTTTCTTATGAGGCAGAGCTTGCCTACAAGCAGAAAAAGGTGCATGACTGTCTTTTGAGGATAGGCGGCATCCCGGAGAAAATATTGTCTGTTGCTGAGGAGCCTATCATCGGAATGGAGCGTGAGTGGAGATATAGAAACAAGGCTCAGTACCCGATAGGACTCGACAAGAATGGAAGGATAGTGGCGGGCTTTTATGCAGGGCATTCTCATAACATTATAGAGTGCAGGGATTGCAGACTTACACCGCCTGAGTTTCAGAAGATCCTGAGGATCGTCATTGGTTTCATGGAAGAGTACGGTATCATGCCTTATGATGAGACGACTGGAAAGGGAATAGTAAGGCATTTGCTCTTGCGCAAGGGATTTGGTACTGGAGAGCTCATGGTATGCCTTGTCGTGGCTACTAAGAAATTCCCACATGCTGAGGAATTTGCGGCAGAGATGAGAGG
>JAZQCB010000017.1:0-54252 GCA_045546035.1 Clostridia bacterium | reverse complement strand
GCCGTGAAAGGGCGATGTCTTAGGCCTCTTGACCACGGGGCCACATTATCCGGGTGGGATCAGCGTCGGGGTGAAGGGATTCGAACCCCCGGCCTCATGCTCCCAAAGCACGCGCGCTAACCAGACTGCGCTACACCCCGGTGCAACCTTCCCGCGGTCCCCCGCAGGCGACATGTGATAATATACACGACCTTGCCCGGTTTGTCAATCACTTTTTTGAAATTTTTTGCGGTTTTTTCCGCCGCTGGGTCTTGCCTTTAAAGCTTTGACGAGCAAAGGGTTCCGGGCTTTTTCTCCTCGAAGCCGCAGGCGTGCCGACGAAAAAAGCGGAAAAAATGGGTCACTCCGGCCGTTTCAGAGCGGGACGGGCTGCCATATCCGCTCTGGGCCAAACCTCCCTCCGTCTCCTCCCCGGGGGACAACGCCATAAGGTTGTTATCCCCCGGGGAAGCAAGCCGAAGGTATAATCATTTCTGATCCGGCCGCGGGATGGCAGAAGCCTTACAGCCTGGCCACGTCGGCATCCTCGATCATATGGAAGCCGGCGGCGGTCAGGGCTTCTTCAGCCTTGAGGTTGTCCGCCACCCGGATCACCAGATACGCGTGCTTCTCGGTTCTGGCGCAGAAGGCGTACAGGTATTCCAGGTTGATCTCCGCCAGATCCAGCACCTTCAGGGCTTCCGCCATTTTTCCGGGGGCGTCGCCAATCTTGACGCCGACGACCTCGGTTTCCTTGACGATATACCCCTTGTTTTTCAGTACGGAGATCGCCATCTTGTTATCGCTGACGATCATCCGCAGGATGCCGAAGCGCTCGGTATCAGCGATGGATAGGGCCCGCAGATTGATATCCGCGTTGGCCAGCACTTCCGCGATATCGGACAGCGCTCCGGGCGTGTTATCCACGAAGACAGAAAGCTGATTCAATGCCATTTCATGTCACCCCTTCCACTGCGAGTCGGTCACAAGCTTGCGCTTATCCACCACGCGGACGGCTTTGCCCTCGCTGCGCGCGATGGCGTGAGGCGCGACCAGGTGAACCGCCGGGTTGATGCCCAGCATGCTCTTCATCGCGCCGGCCAGGGCCTTCTCGCGCCCGGTGATGCCGGAAACGGTATCGGCGAACATTTCATCATCCATCTCAACCAGGATGTCGAAGGTATCGGTATTGTTCTTCCGATCCACGACGATCTGATAATTGGGCGCATAGCCCTCCTTGAGCAGCACGGTTTCGATCTGGCTCGGGAAGACGTTGACCCCGCGGATGATCAGCATATCGTCGCTGCGGCCCATGGGCTTGGTCATGCGGATAAACGTCCGGCCGCAGGAACACTTTTTCCGGCTCAGGATGCAAATATCCCGCGTCCGGTACCGAAGCAGCGGAAAGGCTTCCTTGTCCAGGCTGGTAAAGACCAGCTCGCCCTTGCTGCCCTCCGGCAGCACCTCGCCGGTTTCCGGATCAATGATCTCGGCGATAAAGTGATCCTCGTTGATATGCATTCCCTGCTGTTCGGCGCATTCAAACGCCACACCGGGGCCGGAGGTTTCCGTCAGCCCATAGATGTCATACGCTTTGATGCCCAGGGATTTTTCGATGGCCTGGCGCATTTCCTCCGTCCAGGGTTCCGCGCCGAAAATGCCCGCCTTTAAGGGATTATTCTCCGGAGAGATGCCTTTTTCCTTCAGGCTTTCGCCCAAATAGGCGGCATAGGAGGGCGTACAGCAGAGAATCGTGGCGCCAAGGTCCATCATAAACTGGATCTGCCGATCCGTGTTGCCGGAGGACATGGGCAGCGTCAGACAGCCCACCCGATGGCTGCCGCCGTTGAGTCCGGGGCCGCCGGTAAACAGGCCGTAGCCATAGGCGACCTGGCAGACATCCTCCTTCGTCGCCCCGGCGGCCGTCAGCGCCCGGGCGCAGCACTCCTCCCAGAGATCCACGTCATGCTGGGTATAGAAGGCCACCACCCTGCGGCCGGTTGTGCCGCTGGTGGACTGGATGCGGACGCATTCGGATTTCGGAACCGCCAGCAGCCCCCAGGGATACTGATCCCGAAGATCGCTCTTGGTCAGAAAGGGAAGCTTATGCAGATCCTCGATCCCGTGAATGTCATCCGGGGAAACCCCGGCCCTGTCCATCATTTCCCGATAGCATGCCACGTTGTCATAAACATGGCGAACCTGCTTCACGAGTTTTTCGCTCTGGAGCTTGCGGAGTTCTTCCAGAGGCATGGTCTCTGCTTTTTCCTGGAAATACTTCAAGGGGAAACCACCTCTCTCCTGTTATTATTTCCGGGGTTTTCCCGGTTTTCTGTCTGTAGGAGGCCATTCCCGCCTCCGCGGCCGGAGTCCGGCAGGGAATGAAAGCTGTACCGTCCCGCTCAGGCGCCGTATCCCAGATCAAAGGCCTTCCGGTTCATCTCCAGGAACTTCGGCCTGATCGTTTTTTCCATGGCGGCGATCCATTTTTCCTTCGGGATCCCCAGGCAGGCGGCAAAATGCCCCATCAGTACGATGTTGACCGCCTTGGCGCTGCCGGCCTGGACGGCGGGAGTCAGGGCGTCGAAATCGTCCACGTCGAATCCCTGCGCCTTCAGTTCCTCCAGCACGTTTCCAGGATAGTCCGCCGCCCCGGTAATGACGGGCATGGGATCGATTTCCTGCGTGTTGACGATGATCTTCCCGCCCTTGCGCAGGCATCCGGCGTACCGGGCGGCCTCCAGCTTTTCAAAGCTGATGATATAATCGCATTCCCCTTCCGTCACGATGGGAGAATACACCTTGTCGCCGAAGCGGACATAGGTCACGACGCTGCCGCCCCGCTGGCTCATGCCGTGCACCTCGCTGACCTTGACGTCGTATCCCTCGTCGGTCAGAAGGTTGCCCAACAGCTTGCTGGCCAGCAGGCTTCCCTGCCCGCCGACACCGACGATCATAATGCTGGTTGTTTTCATACTTCCGTCCCTCCGATCGCGCCGAAGGCGCACAGCTGTTCGCACACGCCGCACCCAACGCACAGGGTGGCGTCGATGCGGGCCTTGCCTTCCTTCATGCTGATGGCCGGGCAGCCCAGGCCCATGCAGCGCCTGCAGCCGCGGCACTGCTCCGTCTCCACCCGCAGGGCCGGCTTCGCCTTCACGTATTTCAGCAGCACGCAGGGCCTGCGGGAGATGATGACACTGGGTTCCTCGACGGCCAGCTCTTCCTTTACCGCCTGCTCGCATTCCTTCAGGTTGTAGGGATCCACCACCCGCACCCGGCGGATGCCGATGGCGCGGCAGAGGGCCTCCAGATCCACCTTTGCCGCGGGATCCCCCTTGATATTGTATCCGGTGGTGGGGTTCTGCTGATGGCCGGTCATGCCGGTTATGGAGTTATCCAGGATGATCACGGTGGAGTTGGTCGCGTTATAGGAGATGTTGACCAGCCCCGTCATGCCGGAATGCATGAACGTCGAATCCCCGATGACGGCGACGGTCTTTTTCTCCGATTCCCCGGCCCGGGCCAGGTTAAAGCCGTGAATGCCGCTGACGCTGGCGCCCATGCAGAGGGTGGAATCCAGCGAGTTCAGCGGGGCGACAGCCCCCAGGGTATAGCAGCCGATATCCCCCAGCACCGTGATATGGTTCTTCGACAGCACATAGAACATTCCCCGATGGGGGCATCCGGCGCACATCATCGGCGGCCGGCCGGGAACCGCGGGCGGATTGCCCTGCTTTTCCGGAACAGCCCCGACCGCGATTCCCTCCTTCAGGAAGGCTTCCCGGATCGTCTGCTGGCTGAATTCGCCGACAGCGCTGAACAGCTCCTTGCCGACGCAGTCCAGGCCCAGGGCCCGGACATGGTTTTCAATGACCGGATCCAGTTCCTCGATCACGTAAAGCTTTTTCACCTTCGCGGCGAAATCGCGGATCATCTTTTCCGGCAGGGGGTTGGGCATGCCGATCTTCAGGATGCTGACGGCGTCGCCGAAAACTTCTTTGACATACAGATAGCTGCATCCGGAGGTGATGATGCCGATATCGCTGCCCCGATCCTCCAGGACATTATACGGGCAGTCCTCCGCAAAAGCCCGCAGCTTTTCCGTCCGCTCCTCGACGAGGGGATGCTTCGCCTTGGCGTAGGCAGGCATCATGATATACTTGGAGGGCTGTTTGACATATTCCTTCCGGGGCGCCGCCTCCCTTTCCCCCACGTCCACGACGCACTGGCTGTGGGCGATGCGGGTGCACATCCGCAAAAGCACCGGCGTATCGAACCGTTCGCTGAGCGCGAAGGCGGATTTCGCGAAGGCATAAGCCTCGGCGCTGTCGGAGGGCTCCAGCATGGGCACCTTCGCGGCGATGGCGTAGTGCCGGGAATCCTGCTCGTTCTGGGAGGAATGCATGGCCGGATCGTCCGCCACGCAGATCACCAGCCCGCCGGTCACCCCGGTGTAGCTCAGGGTAAACAGCGGATCCGCCGCCACGTTCAGCCCCACGTGCTTCATCGCGCAGACTGCCCGGGCCCCGCCCAGACTGGCGCCGAAGGCCACCTCGCAGGCGACCTTCTCGTTGGGGGCCCATTCCGCGTGGATATCGTCGTGCAGGGCCAGGAATTCGGTAATTTCCGTGGATGGGGTGCCGGGATAGCTGCTGACGACGTTGATGCCGCCGTTATACAGTCCCCAGGCCACCGCTTCGTTGCCAATCAACAGTTTTTTCATGCTCTCTCTTCGCTTTCAGGCCGGAGGGTTCCGCGCGGCGCTCTCCGGCGTATTTTTTTACGGGCTTTCCCCGTCAGCTTCTGTTCTGGCTGTCCACCAGGCCTTCGCCGCCGTACATCTTCCGCAGCTTCGGCTTTTCGATCTTGCCGGTGGCGTTGCGGGGAACGGGGGCCAGGATGATCTTCCGCGGCCGCTTGTAGCGGGGCATGCCCAGGCAAAACTCGTTGATGTCCTCCTCCGTGCAGTCCACCCCGGGCACCAGCTCCACGATGGCCGCGGCGATCTCGCCCAGCCGCGGATCCGGCAGCCCGATGACCGCCACGTCCTTGATCGGCTTGAATCCCGCCATGAAGTTTTCGATCTCCACGGGATAGAGGTTCTCGCCGCCGGAGATGACCACATCCTTCTTCCGATCCACCAGGTAGATGAAGCCCTCCTCATCCATCCGGGCCATGTCCCCCGTCAGCAGCCATCCGTCCTTCAGGGTGTCCGCCGTCGCCTGGGGATTGTTGTAATAGCAGACCATGACGCCGGGGCCCTTCAGGCACAGTTCGCCCACCTCGCCCTGCGGCACCTCCCGCATCGCGGAATCGACGATTTTAACCTCCCATCCGAATCCAGGAATCCCGATGGCGCCCACCTTCCGGACGTTCTCCACCCCCAGATGCACCGCGCCGGGGCCGATGGATTCGCTCAGACCGTAATTGGTGTCATACTGATGATTGGGGAAATACTGAAGCCAGCGGCGAATCAGGCTCTGGGGCACCGGCTGGGCGCCGATATGCATCAGCCGCCACTGATCCAGATGATAATCCGAAAGCTTCAGCTCCCCGCTGTCCAGCGCCGTCAGGATATCCTGCGCCCAGGGCACCAGGAGCCAAACGATCGTGCAGCCCTCCCGGCTTACGGCTTCCAGAATCGTCGCCGGGCGGGTGCCCTTCAGGATGACCGCGCGTCCGCCGGAAATCAGGCTGCCGAACCAGTGCATCTTCGCGCCGGTATGATACAGCGGCGGAATGCAGAGGAAGCAGTCGTCCTTCGTCTGGCCGTGATGCGCCTGCTCGACCCGGGCGGAATGGATGAGGCTCCGGTGCTTATGCAGAATCGCCTTGGGGAACCCCGTCGTTCCGGAGGAGAAATAGATGGCCGCGTCGTCCTCCTCCTGCAGGGTGCATTCGGGGAAGACGGAGCTGCTTTCGCTGACCAGTTCGCTCAGATCGTCCGCGAAGGACGGGCAGCCGGCGCCGGTATAAACCAGGGACACCTGGGGAATCCGCTCCGCGATTTCCTCCACCCGGCCGATGAATTCCGGTCCGAAGATCAGCATATTGCTGTCCGAAAGGTTCAGGCAGTACTCAATCTCCCCCGCCGCGTAGCGGAAGTTCATGGGAACCGCCACCGCCCCGGTTTTCAGAATGCCGAAATAGATCGGCAGCCAGTCGATGCAGTTCATCAGCAGAATGGCCACCTTGCTGCCGGGGCCGATCCCGTGGCTCTTCAGCATGTTGGCAATCCGGTTGGCCTTCTCGTTGAAGACCGCCCAGGTAATCTCCCGCCGGTAATGCCGGGCCCTGGTCGTCGGCTCCACCAATTCGAAATCATGCCAGGTCACCCTTCGGGTTTCCGGCTGATCCGGGTTGATTTCAATCAGCGCGGAATCATCCGGCCATTCCCGGGCGTTCCGCTCCAACAGGTGTACAATCGTCATCTTTCCTCGCCCTCTCGATCCTATGAAGGTGTATACGGGTAATCATACTCTCATCTTTCGGAAAGTCAACGAAAATGCAGGGAAAAAGCAGGCAGCCATTCCCGGGGCACCCAGTCCGGCAGGCTTTCGAAGCACAGCCTCTCCCCGGTCAGCGGATGACGCAGGGAAAGAAAGGCGCTGTGCAGGGCGAACCGGCCGGGAAACTCCTCCGGCAACTCCCGGCCGTACAGGAAGTCGCCGCAGACCGGGCATCCGATGGAGCGCAGATGCACCCGAATCTGATGCGTCCGGCCGGTTTCCAGCCGCAGCCGTACCAGCGCCCGGCCGCCCTCCGCCCGAATCACCCGGTAATCCGTCCGGGCCGGCTTTCCGTCCGGGCGAACCTCCCGGCGAACCGAGGCGGCGTTTTCCTTGGCGATGGGCGCGTCGATCGTCCCCTCCGGCGGATCCGGCACTCCCTCTGTCAGGGCGAGATACTCCCGGCGGAAATCGGGCGTATGCAGCTGGCGCTGCAGAAGATCCTGGGCGTGGGGCGTTTTCGCGATCACCATCAGGCCGCTGGTTCCCCTGTCCAGGCGGTTGACCGGCCGGTAAATAAAGCTTTCCTCGCAGCCCAGATGGGCAAACACCGCGTTTTCCAGGGAATCCTCCGGGTGGCCGGCGCTGCTCTGGCTGGCCAGGGGCGCGGGCTTGTCGACGATCAGAAGGGCATCGTCCTCATAGGGGATTTTCAGCGCCAGATAAAAGGGCACGGTCTGATAAGCCGGCCGCTTTTCCGGGAAAACAGCCTCCACCCGGTCCCCTTCCCTGACCCGGACATCGACAAAGGCCGGCTCCCCGTTCAAAAGGATCCGGCCGTTCCATTTGGCGCTTTTCATGGCGGAATAGCTGATGGACATCGGGCCCCGCAGGATTTCCCGCAGCCGCCGTCCCGCCTCCTCCGGCTTTACCGTATAGTTTTCCAATGGTTCTTCCTTTCCGTAGGACAGCCGATTCTCATCCCTCGGCGATCCTTCCGTGTCAGCAGAAGCGCCGCTTTTTCCGTTCCCCCGTCCTTCCGGGTCTGGTCGATTCCCTTTCCCGTTCGGCGGGAAGCCCTTCCTTGCGTTCCGCCTTCCTTCCGGCCGGTCCGCTTCCCTTCCACAGCAGGATGACTGTTCCCCGTCTCTTCAGGTCAGCATCATCCGGTCGGTATTCAGGCTGCCGCCGCTGATCCGGCGGAACCGCTCCATCAGATCCGCCACCGTCAGCCCGTCCCGCTCCCCGCCGCTGACATCGAGAATGATCTCCCCCTGGTGCATCATCAGCGTCCGGTTTCCCAGCCGCAGGGCGCTTTCCATGTTGTGGGTCACCATCAGGCAGGTCAGCCCGTCCTCCGCCACAATCCGGGTTGTCAATTCCAGCACCTTTTCCGCCGTGCCCGGATCCAGCGCCGCCGTATGCTCGTCCAGAAGCAGCAGATGGGGCTTGCTGAAGGTGGCCATCAGGAGGGTCAGAGCCTGGCGCTGGCCGCCGGAAAGCAGCCCGACCGGCTGATCCAGCCGATCCTCCAGCCCCATGCCCAGCATGCCGAGCCTCTCCCGGAAGTCCCTCCGGTCCTTCCGGGACACGGTGCTGAACCATCCGCCCCGCCCGGAGGCGAGCGCCAGGTTTTCCGCGATGGACATGCCGGGGGCGCTGCCCTTCATGGGATCCTGAAACAGCTGGCCGATCACCCGGCTCCGGTGATGGGCGGGCGTCCAGGTGATGTTTTTCCCGTCCAGCAAAATGGTTCCCCGGTCGATCAGAAAGCTGCCGCTGATGGCGTTGAAGAGGGTGGATTTTCCGGCCCCGTTGGCGCCGATAATGGTGATAAACTCCCCGGTTTCCGCCTTCAGGCTCACGTCCTTCAGCGCCGTCCGCTCATCCGGGGTGCCGGCATGGAAGGTTTTGGTTACATGGCGCATCTCCAGCATTTTTTCACACCCCCTCCCGGCTGTTTTTCCATCTCCGCATTCTTTCCCCGGCCTGTTTTTTCAGATAAGGGCCGGCCAGGGCAATGACGATAATGATGGCGGACACGGCCTTGAGCATAAAGGCCGGCATGTTCATCCGAAGGGCGAGGGCGTAAATCAGCCGGAACAGGATCGCGCCGATCACGGCGCCGACCGCGCGAAGGGGGATGGGCTTCCGTTTCCCGAACAGCACGCCGCCGATCAGCAGGCTGGCCAGGGCGACGGTCACCATGCCCCCGCCGATGTCGATGTTGACGGATTTCATATACTGGCCCAGCAGGCACCCGCTCAGCCCGGTAAAGGCATTGGAGACGCAAAGCCCCACGGTCGTGGTGAACGCCGGGTTGATGGAGGAGCTCTGTACCATCGCCGGGTTGTCCCCCGTGGCGCGGATGGCCAGGCCCAGTTTCGTCCGCAGGAAGAAACTCAGAAAAATAATGACCAGAATCACCGCCGCCAGGGCCACCAGCATCCGGTACACCGGCGCGGCGAAGCCGTTTCCCATCCAGCCCTTCGCCAGGGTAAAAACGGTTTCGGTTCTGTTCAGGTTCAGCTGGCTGCTGCCCCCCATCACGGCGATGTTCAGGGAATACAGCCCCGTGTTGACGATTATTCCCGCCAGCAGGCTGTTGATGCCCATGCGGGTCTGCAGGATGGCGGTTACCAGCCCGCTGAGCACCCCCGCCGCCATGGCGGCGGGGATGCTCAGCCAGGGATGCCCGGAAAGGGCCACCACGGCGCCGACCGCGGCGCCCAGGGTAAAGCATCCGTCTGTGCTCAGATCGCAGACGTTCAGCATGGAATAGCTCAGGAACAGGGCCAGCACCGTCAGGGCGCTGATCAGCCCCAGCTCCGCGCTGTTCTGGATCAGGGGCAGGATCTGGTGAATCGCCATATTACTGGAATTCCTCCGCGGTGTCGATGGGCTGAACCTTCGTGCAGTAGGGGCCGAAGAGGGCCTCCGCCTCCTCATAGGTCATGCCCAGGGCGGAGAGCACTTCGGTGTTGACGGTGGCGGTTCCGTTGTCAAAGGTCATGACCGGCACCTCCCCGGGGTTCTTTCCGCCCTCGAGGATATCGGCGGCCATGTTGCCCGTTTCCTTGCCCAGGTTGGCGTAGTCAACCCCGTAGCCCAGGAAGGCGCCGTTGAGGGCGAAGGAATCCGCGCCGGCGAAATGGGGAATCTTCGCGTCCCGGAAGATTTCGTAGATGCTCAGCTCCGCGGTCATCACGGTGTTGTCCGAGGGGGTAAAGACCGCGCCCACCCCGTCGGCGGCGGCGGACTGGGCCGCCTGGATAATCTCGGTCACATTGACGCCGGTATATTCCTTATAGGCCACGCCCTTCGCCTCCAGGAACGCCTTCGCGTCGGCGATGGGCTTTTTGGAGGAATCCTCGCTGATGTTATACAGCAGGCCCACGGTCTTCGCCTCCGGCTTCATGGCGAAGATCAGGTTCATCATGGCGTTGGTGTCCAGGAAATCGGAGGTACCGGTCAGGTTGGCGCCGGGGGCTTCCATGGTGGCTGCCAGGCCGCTGCCCACGGGATCGCTGACCGCGGCGAAAACCACCGGGATACCGTTTTCCGCCGTGGCGGCCTGCATGGTCACGGCCACGGGGGTGGCGATGCCGATCATCAGGTCCACGTCCTGGGCGATGAAATCGGCGATAATCTGATCCAGCACGTTGAAGTCCGCGTTGCAGTTGTTCTCGACGATCACGAATTCGACGCCGTCCGCCTCGCCCCTCGCCTTCAGCTGGGCCTTCACGTTGGCCACAATCTGGTTCAGGCTGGCGTCGTCGACAAAGTTGCAGATACCGATCTTAAACGTCTTTTTGCCTTCCTCGGCGAAGGAAACGGCGGTCAGGGCCGTCAGAGCCATCATCAGGGCGATCAGAACAGCAATCATCTTTTTCATCGTGGGAATCTCCTTTCAAATCTGTTTGGCCCGTATTCTTCCCCTTCGGGCGGATCCTTTCCCATCCGGGGAGGGCGATCCGGGCGAATGATTGTCGGAATCCCATGGCCGCGAATGAAAAAGCCCCAACCGGAAACAAATCCGGTTGAGGCGATTCTCTCGCTGTGCCACTCAACTTCTCCACCCCCCTGGGGGATGGACTCGTTTTCCGCGTACCGACATACGCGCTGCCTTGATAACGGGCGCAGATCCCGTCGCCGACTACTCGTTTCCTTTCGCCGACGCCCTCAGGAGTCCATTCACCATCCTGCCGACCGCCGCGGTTCCACTCTCCGCGGCTCCCTGTGGATCGCCAGATCGACGGCTACTTCTCTCCCTCGCTGGTTGTTATGGGAATCATACCGCTCTTCCCCCATTCCTGTCAAGCGGGGAATTGTATTTCGATTGTTTTTCGTGCTCTTCCGCCCCCGGCGCGTTCTTGACAACCGTGCGGGCCTTCTTGCATAATAACCCGGGATTTGTACAGCCGCCGGCGCTCGTGATTGGCGGGGGGTGACCCGCGGGGAAGGCAGGCGCCTCCGCGAAGCCTTTCCCGGGCCGGAAGCGGCGGGGCCAATCCCGGAAGCAAAGAAAAGGGGGCGCTCCGGATGAACGGACTGGAAGAAGCCCGGGAGATCATCTCCCGCGTCGACGGGGAGATGGCGGCGCTTTTTGAGGAAAGAATGAAGGCGGTGGCCGCCGTCGCCGCCTATAAAAAGGAAAACGGTCTCCCGGTGCTGGATCCCGCCCGGGAGGAAGCGGTGCTCGCCCTGGGCCGGAAGCGGATCTCCGATCCCGTGATCGAGGAATACTATTCGGAATTTCTGAAAAACACCATGGCGGTTTCCCGGGCGTATCAGGCCTCCCTGATTTCCGGGCGCAGCGTGGCGTTCTGCGGCGTCCCGGGCGCCTACGCCCATATCGCGGCGCGGAAGCTGTATCCCGAGGGCCGGTTTACCGGCTTTTCGGATTTCGCCCGGACCTACGCCGCGGCGGAGGAGGGGGAATGCGACTGCGCCGTGCTCCCCCTGGGCAACTCTACGGCGGGGGAAGTGCCCGAGGTCATGGATCTGCTCTTCGCCGGCAGCCTGTATATCAACCGGCTGATCGATCTTCCGGTGCGCCACGGGCTGCTGGCCTGCCCCGGGGCGTCCCTGGGCGGCATCCGGAAGGTTTTCAGCCATCCCCAGGCCCTGCGCCAGTGCGCCGGCTATCTGCGGAGCCGGGGATGGGAAACGGTCGAAACCGGAAACACCGCCGAGGCGGCAAAGCGGGTGCGGGAGATGAACGATCCCTCCCTCGCCGCCATCGCCTCGGAGGAGGCCGCGGATCTCTACGGCCTGCGGCTGCTGGAGGGCGGGATCAACGACGAGGCCGGAAATACGACCCGCTTCGCCGCCCTGACCCGCAGCCTCCATATGCCCGAACACCGCGGCCTTCGGGAGGACGCGGGGTTCATCCTGATGTTTACGGTCCAGAACCGGGCCGGCGCCCTGGCCCAGACCCTGAACATCATCGGCGCCCACGGCTATAACATGAAGACCCTCCGCAGCCGTCCCATGAAGGGCCTGCAGTGGAATTATTACTTCTATGTCGAGGCGGAAGGGAATATCAACAGCGAAAACGGGGAAATGCTCCTGCGGGAGCTGGGGGCCGTCTGCGCCCGGCTGAAGCTGGTCGGCGTCTGGTGAATAAGATGAACATGATTTTTCAAAAGGAAATGCCCTCCGCGGCCATGGTCCGGGAAATGTATCCGGTCACCGCGCGGATGCGGGAAAACAAGCGGAAAAACGACGACGCCCTCCGGGCCGTTTTCGAGGGAAGGGATTCCCGGCTGCTGCTGATCATCGGGCCCTGCTCGGCCGACCGGGAGGACGCGGTGCTGGAATACGTCGGGCGGCTGCGCCGGGTGCAGGAAAAAGTCGCGGACAGAATCATCCTGATCCCCCGGATTTATACCAATAAGCCCCGGACGACCGGCGACGGATACAAGGGCATGCTGCATCAGCCGGATCCCACCCATCCATCGGATCTGCTCCGGGGGCTGCTGGCCATCCGGAAGCTGCATATCGACGTGCTGGAGCAGACGGGCTTTTCCAGCGCCGACGAAATGCTCTATCCGGAAAACTACCGCTACCTGTCGGACTGCCTGAGCTATGTGGCGGTGGGGGCCCGATCGGTGGAAAACCAGATGCACCGGCTGACCGCCAGCGGCCTGGACATCCCCGTGGGCATGAAGAACCCGACCGGCGGGGATCTGTCGGTCATGATGAACGCCATCCACGCCGCCCAGAACGGGCATACCTTTGTTTTCTCCGGGTGGGAGGTCCGCAGCACCGGCAATCCACTGGCCCACGCGATCCTCCGGGGATACGCCAACAAGCACGGGCAGAACCTGCCCAACTATCATTATGAGGATCTGCGGCTGCTCTTCGAGCTGTATGGCAAAAGCGGCCTGCAAAACCCGGCGGTCATCGTGGACTGCAACCACGCCAATTCCGGCAAGCTTTTCGACCAGCAGCCCCGCATTGCCCGGGAAATCCTCCATTCCATGAAGCTCAGCGCCGATATCCGGAGCCTGGTGAAGGGTCTGATGATCGAAAGCTATCTGGAGGACGGGTGCCAAAAGCCCACGGAAGGGGTCTACGGCAAATCCATTACCGATCCCTGCCTGGGGTGGGACCGGAGTGAAAGGCTGATCCTGGATCTGGCCGAACTGGTTTGATTTCCGCGCTGTGCAGGAAACAGGATTCCCTCTGTCGAATCAAGCAGATAGATTGGTTTTGCTTTAACATTCACAAAGGAGGATATGCGTATGAAAAAACTGCTTTCCCTCGCGCTGGCGCTGATCATGCTGGCGCTGCCTCTCTTTTCCCAGGCGGAAGAGGCGTCTGTGAATCTTCGTTCGACCCCGGCCGCCCTCCAGTTTCCGGATTTCTTTCAGCCCTACCGGGAGCAGGGGCAGGCCCTGATTACCGATCTTTCCTTTACCCCCGGCCAGGCGCTGCTCTCCTCCCTCCCGGCGGATCAGGCCCCGGCCATTTCGGATCTGCTGAAGGCGCTGGTTTTCCGCGTCAGCGAGCAGCGCTCCGATAACCTGAGCCAGACGGGGGTCTCCCTGCTGCTTGATGGAGACAGCGCCCTGAACTTTTCCTTCGCCAACGACGGCAAGGGCCTCTATCTCGGCTCCAACCTGCTGGGCGAAAAGATCCTGACTATGACCCCGGACCAGACGGAGGCGGTCATCCGCCTGATCATCCAGTCCGCCGCGGACGCCGGCACCCTCCCGAAGGATCAGGCCGCCTCTCTCCTCGGCCTTCTGGACGCGGTCAAGGATCCCGCGGCCTTCAAGGAGTCGACGTTTGGGGCCCTGGATCTGAAGGGCTTCGTGGAAGTCTTCCGGAGCATTCTCACCGGCGTTACGATCGAAGAAGTCACCGAGCCCATCCCCGAGCTCCCCGAAGCCGCGCTTGTCATCACCATCCCCGTAACAAAGGCGGATATGATCAGGTTCATGGAGGAAGCGGCCAAACTGATCTGGAGCATCCCCTTCATTCAGCAGATGTCGGCCAATGGCAACGCCACCGTGACCATGAACGGGGAAAAGAAGCCCATGACCCAGGAAAGCCTGACTGAGCTTCTGACCATGTTCCCCGGCATGATGAAGGAAGACAGCGCCATCAAAATCTACGCGGATGCCACCGGCGCCCATATGTATATTACCTCCTCCGCCGCCCTGGTCCACGGGGAGAACGAGCTCGCCATCAGCTACAGCCTGACCACGACCAGGGATGATAAGGGCTTCCGCGCCGTTCTGGCGGAAACCGTTACTTCCGTCGAATCCACCCTGACGCTCAATGGCGATATGCAGATCACCTATGATCAAAACAACGGCAGCATGGTTTACCTGATTACCTCCAACCTCACCCCCGCCCAGGGAACCGCCTTCCAGCCCGTCGAAATGAACTTCACCGGCTCCTGGGAGATCGCGAAGGACGCCTTTAACGCCGCCCTCAGCGGCACCATGACCGTCCGGAATGACGCGGAAACCCCGGCCGCTCCCATTTTCCTCTCCGCCACCTCTTCCCAGAAGGATCTGGGGGATCACGCCGAGAGCCAGGAGACCCTGTCCATGTCCGTCGAGGGCGTCGGCGATCTCTATTCCCTGACGGTTCAGCGGAAAACCGAGTTGGCCGAGGCCTATATCACCTCTCCGGACGCCGTGGAAATCGCGGCCCTGGATACGGCCGGCATGAACGCCCTGGGCAGCGAAATCAAGCAGAATGCCACGGGCGTCTTCCTGGGCATCCTGATGAAGCTGCCCCCCTCCGTTCTGAAGCTGCTGATGAAAAATTCCGGGAAATAATCCCCCGCCAAAAAACGTTCGGGCGCCCATCCGGGCGCCCGTTTTTTTCTGTTTACCGTATTCCGCGGCCTGGCACGGCCTGCTCCGTCCTTTCCGGCACGCGGCGGGTCGTTTTCGCCGTCGGCGCCCGGCTTTCTCCATGTTTTCCAGGCGGTCTTCCGCCCCGCGCAGCCTTTACCTCCGGTTCCGAACCTCGTTGCGCTCCAGCCGGATCCCGTTGAGCATCTCGCTCAGGCTGCGGTCCACGTCCATCAGCTGGCGGTCGACATAGTCCAGCGTGTTTTTCCGAAGCTGGGTCATCTCCTGCTGGGTCTTTTCGCGGATCTCGTCGCTTTCGACCCGGGCCCGGCGGACGATGTTTTCCTCCTCGACCATCTGGCGGGCCTTCTTCTCCGCGTCCTCGAGCATGCGGGCCGCCTCCGCCCTTCCCGCCTCGACGCAGGCGGTCGCCTCCTGCTGGGCCTTGTCCATCAGGGCGTTGGCCTCGTAATTGGCCCGCTCGGCGAGCTGGCGAACCTGCTCCTTGGCGTCGCTGATCAGTTGCTGAGCCTTGGCCTGGGCCTCGCCCACCATCTGCTGCGCCTGTTTCTGGGCGTTATTGAGGATCTCGTCCTTCTTTTCGTCGGTTTCCTTCCGGATGGCCTGCTCCTCGCGGACGATCTCCGCCGCCTTCCGCACCGTGTCGGGCAGGTTATCCTCCAGATAGTTCAGATGGCTCTCCATGATGCCGCGGTTGACGACGCAGTTTTCCGCGCTCATCAGGGTTTTCCTGGCGTTGGCCATTTCCTGCTTCATGATCCGGATGGCCTTTACGCAGTTTTCCGCGCTGTTGATATCCGATGATGCCATATGGATGCGTTCCCCTTTCCCGATTCTGCTTTTCATCCTGGAAGAAGTATATTCTTATTTCGACAGCCGCTCCGCGATTTCCTCCGCGACCTCCTTCGGAACGAAGGGCCGGATGTCTCCCCCGAAAGCGGCGATTTCCCGGACCGCCGAGGAAGAGACGCAGGAAAGCTCGTCCGCCGAGGGCATCAGCAGCGTTTCCATGCCCGGATACAGCTTCCGGTTGGCCGCGGCCGCCAGGCTCTCCCCGTCGAATTCCACCGCGCCCCGGACGCCCCGCAGGACGATGCTTTCCCCGTTCTGGCGCATGTATTCCGCCAGCAGGCCGTCCCACCGGCGAAGGCGCACCCCCGGCATCTCCGCCGTGCATTCCGCCAGCAGGCTCATCCGCTCCTCCGGCGAAAAGACGCCCTGCTTATGGACATTGACCATGACCACCACCGTGACCCGGTCGAACAGCTTCGCCGCCCGGCGGATCAGATCCATATGTCCCCTGGTCACCGGATCAAAGGATCCGGGAATCACGCATCCTGCCATTGATACAAGCTCACCCCGCAATATCCCCATGTTCTTTCCCGGATCAGGGCGTATCCCTCCGCCACCGCCGGGGACGCCTTCGCCTGCCGCTCCAGAACGATCATTCCGTCCTCCGCCAGCAGCGCTCTTAGCTCCTCCGTCATTTCCCGCAGATCCGTCATCGCGTAGGGCGGATCCAGAAAAATGAGGTCAAACCCTTCTCCCTCCGCCCGCAGGGTCTGAATCGTCCGGCGCCAGTCCCCGGCCATCCGCCGCGCCCGATCCTCAAACCCCAGGGCGGCGATGTTCTTTTCCTCGATCCGCAGGGCCTCCCGGTCCCGGTCCGCCAGGACGGCGAAGGCCGCCCCCCGGCTCAGGGCTTCCAGGCTCAGCGCCCCGCTGCCGGCGAACAGATCCAGCACCCTGGCGCCGGGCACCCGGTTCTGAATCATGTTGAAAATATTCTCCCGAACCCGATCCAGCGTGGGCCGGGTATCCCTTCCCTCCGGCGCCTCGATGCGCCGTCCCCGGGCGCTGCCCGCGATAATCCGCAGCATGTCAGTTCAGCTGTTCCGGCCCCCTGGAAGAGTGCCGGGCCTTTCTTTCCTTCTTTTCCCGCCGCTTCTGTTTCCGGATGCCTTCCGCGATGCCGGTCAGAATTCTGGATCGCTGGGCCGGGCCCCGGGTATAGCCGAGGCCGTAGGCGAGCGCCGGCAGCAAAACCAGAATCGGGCTCAGCCTTTCCAGCAGCAGCATCCCATCCCGGTCCGTAGCGCCTACCATGGAAACGAAGGGCATGGTCGAGATCCGGACGATCAGCCGGAGAATATCCTCCGCCGTGGCGCCGGTCTGGCTTGTATAGGCCACCAGCGCGTCCCCGATCTCGCTGCGCCCCTGATAGCTGCTCAGCCAGGAGGGCAGCGCCCCGATGCCCGTCTCCTGCCTTTTCGCGATGATCGCCAGCGCGATAGCGCACAGCAGCAGCGGAACGGAGCCCAGCAGACCCACGAGGAAGCCCTTCGCCGGATGATAGCTCATGCGCCGCTCGCTGTCGGCGATGAAGCTGCCCCTTTCCTGCTTCTGCCAGAGGATTTCACCCCGGGCGACGGCCTCGGCGCCCTTCCCGGCGGCGTTGGAGAACAGGAAGAAAAGGAGGGCCCCTTCCACCGCCCCGTTCAGCAGAATTCGAAGGAACACGCTGTCCATGTTCATCATTGAGCAGATCAGGAAGGTAAAAATGCCAAAGAGCACCAGCGTGCCGAAAAAGCCCAGCGCGCTCTTCCACGTCCGCTCCTCCGTCGGCGCTCCCGTCAGATAGGGCTTGGTAACCGGCTGAACCGGTTTCTTGCTCCTGCTTGTCATGTCGTTCCCCGCTTCCTTTTATGATGCGTCTTCTTTCCCGGCGTTCCCCATTCCGGGACGGCGGCGCGGCCTCTCTCCGCCGCGGCGTTTCCGGCTTCTTCCCCGGCTATGCTTCCGCCTTCCCCCGGATCACGCGCTCGACCCGGCTTCCCGCGCTCAGCAGCACCTCGTAGCTGATCGTTCCGCTCCACCGGGCGATATCCTCGGCGGTGATCTCCTCGTCCCCGTCCCGGCCCAGCAGGATTACCGGATCCTCCTCCGCCGCCTCCGGGATGGCGCTTACGTCCGCCAGCATCTGATCCATGCAGATCCGGCCCAGGATCCTTGCCCGCCTTCCCCGGATCAGCACCTCCGCCTTTCCGCTGGCGGCCCGGTGATATCCATCCCCGTAGCCGCAGGTCACCGTGGCGATCCGGGTCGGCTCCGCCGTCCGGAAGGTACGTCCGTAGGACAGATCCGCCCCCGCCGGCACTTCCTTGACATAGGCGATCTTCGCCTCCCACCGCATGCAGGGTTTCAGCGCCAACCCGGTTTCCACCGGCGGGTGGCCGTAGAGGCTGATTCCCTCCCGAACCATCTCCAGCGCCATTTCCGGAAAACGGATGGACGCCGCGGAATTGGCGCAGTGGCGGGTTACCCCCAGCCCCTCCGTCATCCGGAGGAAGCGCTCAAACTGCTCCCGCGTATACCGTGTGCCCGCCTCGTCCCCGTCGGCGTCGCTGAAATGGGTAAAGGCGCCGGTCAGCCGAACCTCCGGCCATCGGGCGGTTTCCGCCAGCACCGTGTCCCGCTCCCTCGGGGTGCGGACGCCGATGCGCCCCATCCCGGTATCGATCTTCAGATGGACCTCGGCCGCCAGCCCGGCCTTCCGCGCCGCCCGGCCGCAGAGGCGAACCATCTCCGGCGAGCAGACCGTCTGGATCAGGCCGGCCCGAACGCCTTCCTCCGCGTCCCAGGCGCTCGCCGCGCCCAGAACCAGGATCGGCGCTTTTACGCCCGCCCGGCGCAGCTCCGCACCCTCACCCACCGAGGCCACCGCCAGCGCGTCCGCTCCGCCCCGGAGGGCCGCCTCCGCCGCGGTCACGCCCCCGTGGCCGTATCCGTCCGCCTTCACAACGGCCATCATCTTCGCGCTTTTCGGAACCGCCTCCCGCAGCGCCGCCATGTTGCTCCGGATCGCCTCCGGATCAATGATCCGCCGGTTTCTCGGCCTTCCCATCCGTATCAGAACCCTTCCGAATGTTTTTGAACCGCCCCGGCGCCCGCTCTTCCCCGTGCCTGTGAATCCAGGTGTCGGCCGAATCGAGGGCGTCCCGCGGCCATTGCCGGGGCCGCCGGGCGTTCCCCGGTTTTACTTTTTCGCCGCCAGCTCCGCTTTTTCTTCCTCATGCCTGTGGATCTGGGCGTTGAGCAGATTGACGTCCCCGCATCCCATGGTCAGCACCAGATCCCCCGGCCGCCACCTGGCCCGCAGATACGCCTCCGTGTCGTCAAAGCTGGGGGTCCAGACCGCGTCAATCCCGTGGGCCTTCATGCCCTCCACCAGCATCCCGCTGTTGAGATCCCCGGGATCCTTCTCCCGCGCGGCGCAGATATCGGTGACCAGGGTATAATCCGCTTCCTCCGTGCAGGTCAGATAATCCGTAAACAGGCTCCGCACCCGGCTGAAGGTATGGGGCTGCATGACGGCCCAAAGCTTTCCCCGGCAGCGCTTCCGGGCGATGGACAGGGCGTTTCGCATCTCCGCCGGGTTGTGGCCGTAATCGTGGAAAATCTCCACCCCGTCGATCTCGTCGGTCTTTTCGAAGCGGCGATGGGCCCCGATAAACCGCTCCAGGCTCTCCGCCGCCTTTTCCGCCGGCAGGCCCAGGGCGTCCGCCGCCGCCAGCGCCGCCAGCCCGTTCATGACGTTGAACATCCCCGGAACACCCATCCGGACGGACGCGATCTTCTTTCCCCGGCAGGTCAGGTCGAAGGAAGCGTAGCCCCGCTCGTCCTCCCGCAGGTTTTCTGGCCGCCAGTCGTTCCCCTCGCCCAGGCCGAAAAAGATCTTCCCGCAGGAAAGCTTTTCGATCTGGCGGCGCACCCGGGGATCGTCCCCGTTTCCGATGGCGATGCCCTCCTCCGGCAAAAGTCGAAGATACTGGCCGAAGGTCTCCTCGATCTCGTCGATGTCGCGATAGCAGTCCAGGTGGTCCGCGTCGATGTTCAGCACCACCGCCACCGTGGGCTTCATGTGCAGAAAGCTGCGGTTGAATTCGCAGGCCTCGGCGACAAAGATGTCGCTGTGGCCAACGCGGGTGCTGCCGCCGATGGCGTCCAGCCGGCCCCCGATATGGATGCTGGGATCCATGTCATGCTCCATCAGCATCTGGCTGAGCATGGAGGTGGTGGTGGTTTTCCCGTGGGCGCCGCAGATGCCGACCGCCTTGTCGAACCCCTCCATCAGCTCCCCGAGCAGCCAGGCCCGCTCCAGCTGGGGAATCCCCAGCCGTTCCGCCTCCGCCCGCTCCGGGTTGTCCGGCCGGATGGCCGCGGAATAGACCACCAGATCGGCCCCGTGGACATTCTCCGCCCGATGCCCGATCATGACCCGGGCCCCGGCCTTCCGAACGGTGTCGATCAGATAGCCCTCGTCCCGGTCGCTGCCGGAAACCTGATACCCCTGATCGATCAGCATCTCCGCCAGGCCGCTCATGCTGCTGCCTCCGATGCCGATCAGGTGGATCCGCTTTCCCTGATAATCCCTGATATTCGCCAGCATCTCTTTCTCCTGTTCTTTCGTTCCGCTCCTCCGGAAGCCTCCCGCCCCGGCGGCTTCATACAGCCTCGCCCGTCCGCCGGGCGTTCGGCGGCGTTTCTCTTCCCCGCGTTTTTCCGCCGCGGCGTCGGCGGGATGATCGGCGACGGCAGCGCGGAGCGCGAACCTCCGCCCGATTTGCCCCGTTTCCCGGATTCACCCCAGCGTGCACCTTAATCCAGGACGATTTTGGGATGGTCCTTGCTGGGGCGGTAGAGCACAAAGCGCCGCCCGATAAACTGAATCGGCTCCGCCCCGGTCTTTTCGCAAAGCTCCGTCAGGGCCTCCTTCGCCTCCAGGGGCGCTCCCTGCTGGACGCATCCCTTGATCAGCTCCCGGGCCTCCAGGGCGTCCTCCGCCTCCCGGATGGTGTTCTCGCCGATCCCCTCCTTCCCGATATACAGGATGGTTTCCAGGGTATTGGCCATCTTCCGCAGCGCCGCCCGCTGTTTTCCCGTCATGAAAAATACCTCCCGATTCCGTTTTTCCCGTCTTCGCCGGATGAACCCGGCGCCCCGGCGGAAAGGCAGCCTTTCCGCCCACTCCGGGGCCTTATTCCACAAAATCAAACTCCATTTCGCCGATAACGACCGTGGAGCCTTCCTCCGCCCCCGCCGCCCGCAGGGCGTCGATAACCCCCTGCTTCCGCAGCGTCCGATGGAACCAGTTCAGGCTCTCGAGGTCGTCGAAGTTGACGCTGTCCAGCAGCCGCTCTATCCCGGGGCCCCGGACCTCGTAGGTCGCCCCGTCGAAGACGACCTTGAAGTCCTCGCCCTCCTTCTTCTCCGGCAGGGGCTCCTCCTCTTCCGCATAATGCAGAATGGGCGGCAGATCCTCCAGCGCCTTCGCCGCCGCGTCCAGCAGCTCGTCGAACCCCTGGTGGGTCGCGGCGCTGACCGGGAAAACGGGCACGCCCATTCCCTCGGCCAGGGCCTTCATCCGCTTCAGGTTTTCCTCCGCCCCCGGCAGATCCATCTTGTTGCACACGATGATCTGGGGCTTTTCCCCAAGGTTCCCGAATCGTTCCAGCTCCGTGTTGATCTGGTCCAGGTCGTCGATGGGATCCCGGCCCTCGCTGCCGGAGATGTCCACCACGTGCATCAAAAGCCGCGTCCGCTCCACATGGCGCAGGAAATCATGCCCCAGCCCGGCGCCTTCCGCCGCGCCCTCGATCAGCCCCGGAATATCCGCCAGCACGATATCCTGTCCGAACCGGCGCACGATGCCCAGATTCGGCGTCAGGGTGGTGAAATGATAATTCCCGACCCGCGGTTTCGCGCTGGTCACCACCGACAGGATGGAGCTTTTTCCGACATTTGGGTAGCCGACCAGCCCGATATCCGCGATGGTTTTCAGCTCCAGCTGCAGGGTATATATCTCCGTCTTCATCCCGGGCTTGGCGAAATTCGGCGCCTGCCGGGTCGGGGTGGCGAAATGGTTGTTGCCCCATCCGCCCCGGCCGCCGCGCAGCAGCACCCGGGTTTCCCCCGCCCGATCCATGTCGGCCATGACCCGGCCGCTTTCCGCCTCCCGCACGATCGTTCCGACGGGAACCTTGATAACCAGATCCTCCCCCCTCTTCCCGGTTCGAAGGTTACCAAGCCCGTCCCCGCCGTTCTCCGCCGTATATTTGCTGCGGAAGCGGAAATCCAGCAGCGTGTGCATGTTCTCATCCGCAAAAAGCAGCACGTCGCCGCCCCGGCCGCCGTCGCCGCCGTCGGGCCCGCCGTTCTGGATATACTTTTCCCGATGGAAGGAAGCGGAGCCGTTGCCCCCGTTCCCGGCCTTCGCGGTAATCTTTACCTGATCCACAAAATGCGCCATTTTCATCCCTCAGGGAGCGCTCAGCGGGAATCCGCCCGCCGTGCTCCGTCTATTTCCGATCCGCGATACGCGTCCTTTTCATTCCCCGGCAAATGCGGCAGCTCGGAATTCCCCCCTGCCGCGTGCGTCTTCTCCCTATCCGCAAAAGCGTTTTCAGTTCCTCAGCGAATGCAGCGGCGCGGGAATCCGCCCGCCGCGCGCGATAAACTGTTCGTTTCCGAACCGGTTCACCGGCATGACCGGGGCAAAGCCCAGCAGCCCGCCGAATTCAACCCGATCCCCGGCCTTCTTCCCGACCGCGGGAATGATCCGCACCGCGGTGGTCTTGTTGTTGACCATGCCGATGGCGGCCTCGTCGGCGATAATGCCGCTGATGGTTTCCGCCGTCGTGTCCCCGGGAATGGCGATCATGTCCAGCCCCACGGAGCAGACGCAGGTCATGGCCTCCAGCTTTTCAAGCGTCAGGCTTCCCTTCCCGGCGGCCTCGATCATGCCGATATCCTCGCTCACGCGGATGAAGGCGCCGCTGAGCCCGCCGACATGGTTGCTGGCCATGACGCCGCCCTTCTTGACCGCGTCGTTGAGCAGGGCCAGGGCCGCCGTCGTTCCCGGCGCGCCCGTGCTCTCCAGCCCCATCTCCTCCAGGATATGGGCCACGGAATCGCCGCGGGCCGGCGTCGGCGCCAGACTCAGATCCACGATGCCGAAGGGAATCCCCATCCGCTGGCTTGCTTCCCGGGCCACCAGCTGGCCCACCCGGGTAATCTTGAAGGCGGTCCGCTTGATCGTTTCGGCCACGATGTCAAACGGCGCGCCCCGGACCTCCTCCAGCGCTTTTTTGACGACGCCCGGCCCGGATACGCCTACGTTGATGGCGTTTTCCGGTTCCCCCACGCCGCAGAAGGCCCCCGCCATAAAGGGGTTGTCCTCGACGGCGTTGGCGAATACCACCAGCTTCGCGCAGCCCAGGCCGTCGCTCTCCGCCGTCCGCTCCGCCGTCTCCTTGATGATCCGGCCCATTTCCGCGACGGCGTTCATGTTAATTCCCGCCCGGGTGGAGGCGACGTTGACGCTCGAGCAGAGCCGCTCCGTCTCGCTCAGCACCTCCGGAATGGAGGCCAGCAGCCGCTCATCGGCGTTGGTGGCCCCCTTGTGCATCAGGGCGGAATAGCCGCCGAGGAAATTGACCCCCGTTTCCTTCGCCGCCCGATCCAGCGCCAGGGCGATCGGCCGCGGATCCCCCTGGCATATCAGGCTGACCGGGGTTACGCTGATGCGCTTGTTGACGATGGGGATGCCGAATTCCCGCTCGATATGCTCCCCGGTTTCCACCAGATTCTTCGCCCGCTGGCAGATCCGGTCATAGACCCGCCGGGCGCATTTTTCCGGATCCGGATCCGAGCAGTCCAGCAGGTTGATCCCCAGGGTAATCGTCCGGATATCGAAGTTTTCCTCCTGAATCATCCGGAGGGTTTGCATGATTTCGCCTGTTTCGATCATCTTTCCCTCCGTCAGATCCGATGCATGGCGTCGAAAATGTCCATCCGCTGGATATGAATCGCCATGTTCAGCTCTTCCCGAACCGGCTGCAGAGCCTTGTCAATCCCGTCAAAATCGGCCTTAGCGCCGGACAGATCCACCACCATCATCATCGTGAAATACCCGCTCAGGATCGTCTGGGTAATGTCCAGGATGTTTATGTTCAGCTCATACAGCTTCGTCGCCACCCGGGCGATAATGCCCGTCGCGTCCAGTCCCGTAACGCTGATCAGCGCCTTCTTCATGCCATGGCCTCCAAACTCGACAAAAATACAGTTTATTATAGGGTCGTACCCCTTTTCTGTCAAGGAATCGCTGTGCCTCCGTCGCAAAAGCGCGGTGTCCATGCCCGTTTTTTCCTGCCGCCCCCCTCCGCCTCTCGCTGCTTTTTCCTGCATCCTGGCGATCGTGTATATCCCGGCCTTTCTGCGCGCTCTGTTCCATATCTCCGGGCGCGCCGACGAAAAAACCAGCCCGCAAGGCGGGCTGGCAAATGGCTTTGGGGGGCTTAGTCGAAGAATTCCTCGCCCTCGTCGGCTTCTTCCTCCTCCTGAACGTCGCCGGGGTCGCTCATGTAGGCGCTGACCACCGCTTCGCTCCATGTGGCGTTGGAGGCGGGATAGTAATTATGAAGCACCGTGGGGAAATAATCGAAATAGACGTTGGAATAAACCGGGATCATGGGGCAGACCTCCGCGAAGCGCTGCTGGAAGGCGAGCCACTTCGTGCAGTATCCCAGCAGATCCCCGGGCTCGGTTTTCCGCATGTCCAGGGCCAGCCGCTGCAGCTCGTCGTCCTGCGCCCCCGTATAGTCCCAGGTCATCTTCCCTTCCGCGTCGGGCAGGAAATGGGCCGCCGGGTCGAAAAGCACGTCGAAGTTGGTTCCCAGATAGAACATATCGACTTCCCGATCCGCCTTCCGGTAATACTGGCTCAGCAGCGTGGGCATATCCATCGGCACCAGCGTCATCTCGATTCCCGCCTCCTTCAGATGGGGAATCACGTTGGTTTCGATGCTGTTTGCGATCTTGTTGCCATCCGGATACGCCATCTTCAGCGAAAGCCGGACGGTCTTTCCGTCGACGGTCTTTTCCCGGATGCCGTCGGCGCCGGGATTCCATCCCGCGTCGGAAAGCAGCTTCTTGGCTCCCTCGACATCCAGGTTGTATTTCGGAATGCTGTCCAGGCTCAGGGCCTGCCAGGAGGCCAGCTCCTCGGCGCCGGCGCCCTCCGGATCCTCCACCGGATACATCATCGTGCCGTTAACCAGCTGATACATCCACTGGCCCAGCCCGTAATACCCGTCGACCCGCAGGCCGAAATTCCCGGCATAGTCCGCGATCAGCTGATCCTTGTTTACGCACAGGGCGATCGCCTGGCGCACCGCCTGCTCCGATACCGTGGGCTTCTCACAGTTGAAGCTGATGGCGGTCATGCCGATGCGGGGATAGTTACTGGTCGCGTAATACCCGGTTCCGACCAGCTGGGCGCCCGCGTCGATTACGTCCGCCCGGGTCACCTTGTTCAAAAGCCCCAGCTCGCCCGCCCCGAGCCGGTCCACCATGGTTTCGTTATCCACAGGCACTAGCCTGATCTTCTGAATCATGGGCTTCATGCCGTCCGGGTCTCCCTTGAAATACGGGTTGATTTCAAACTCGCATTCCTTCCCGTCGAAGGCTGTCAGCATATAGGGCCCGCTGACCGGGGAAGGATGGCTCAGATAGCCGGTTTCCGGATCCAGAATCGTCTTTTTCAGAAGCTCCGCCGTGAAGGGCCCCTCGATGGAAACGCCTTCCCCGTTATCCACAACCGAGCACCCGGGGGCGATGACGTCGATCGGCGCGGGCGTTACGGAGAGCAGACCCATCTCATAGAAGAAGGGCAGATACTCATGCCGCACGGTAATCATCAACTGGTTGTTGCTGACGACCCTGACCCCCGTCAAAACCGGGTTCTGTCCGGAAACATACTCCTGATACCCCTGGATGTAGTCCGGCCGCAGGGGAACGCCGCCCAGTTCGCTGATCAGCGGGGAAATCCGCAAAAGCAGCGCGAAGGCGTAATCCCGGGCGCTGATCGGCGTCCCGTCGGAATAGCGCAGGTCGCTGTACAGCGTCATCAGATAGGACCGGTCGTGATCCGCGTTTTCCAGCACCACCGTTCCCCCGTCGGCGATGACCGTCGGGTTCATGATGTACATGCCGTTCTCCCCGTCCCAGCTGACCAGGTCATATCCGTGGATCAGGGTGCGCACGTCCAGATCGCTGGTGTTGTTGCCCCACATGTCGGTAAAGAATTTCCCTTCTACGGGCGTGGGGTTCCCGATGACCAGCTCGTCGTAGCTGTATCCCGGAAAAACGTAGTCCGTCGCGGCCCCGCCGGCCTGTCCGGCCGGAGCGGCCGGCGCCTCCGATGGATCGTCGTCGAAAAACTCTTCCTCCGCCAGGGCGGGCATCTGCACCGCCAGCAGCATCATGATCGCCATCAGCAGCCCAAGTATCCGCTTTGCCCTCATGCTCTGTTTCCTCCCTGCTTCCGTCGTTTGTCTTCTGCCTCGTTCCGTCCGGGTAAGATCTTTTTCTATGTCCTTCTTTGTTTTCTGTCGGCCCCGGCCGCGTCCGGCGGGGGTTGCCCGCCTTGCCGCTGAGCCAGGTCCTGGCTGGCTGATCCCAGCCGAGGGCGGCGGGGTTACCCGTCTCCCTGCCGCCTGCGGCCGGTCAGCCGTCGTTTTCCCTGGTTAGTCCCATCAGTCGTAGCATTCGCCCGCGTTCCGGTTGGTATCGCCCAGTCCCAGAGGCACGCCGTATTCGGTAATCATGGTCGTTCCGTCGCCCAGCGGCACCCGGCCCTCGTTTTCCTCCGCCGTGTCCGGCCTGTACCAGACGATCACCTGCAGATCCTGCCCGGGCATCGTTCCTTCCACGACGGCGATCGAGGCCGTATAGCCCTCGAGGACGGGGGAAACCACGCTGTAGCGGTCGCCCGCGTGCAGGGTTTCAAAATGGGGATCCGCCGCGGTGCTGCCGTCCAGATACTGATAGAAGACGCTGAGCTTTACGGTGTTGGGCGTATAGTATACGTCGATAACCGTGTTCTCATATACGATGCCTGCCACCAGGGCTTTGTCCACCGTGTAGCCCGGCTTCGCGGGACTCGTTACGTCATACTCCTCGCCGAAGTTATAGGTGCCGTTATAGTCCGGGAAAGCCTTCGCTCCGTCCGCCCAGTAGCGGATGGTCACGGTATAGCGTTCCGGCTCCGCGTCCTGGCTCTGGTGGATGTTATAGATGTTGGTTCCGATGATGCTGGTTTCGTATTCCGCCACCGGGTTTTCGGTGACCGTGTAGACGATCCTCCGCCCGTTCCGGTATCCCGGCAGGTTCGTGAAGCTGTAGCTCCATACATTTCCCTCGCCGGTCACCGTCTGGCTGGCCGCCTGGGTCCCGTCCGCCATCAGGTTCACCGTCACGCTCTGCGGCCGCAGGCCGTCCCGGTTGTCGTGATCCGCCCAGGTCTTGGTTCCGCTGATCTCCACCCTTTCCGGAACGTGAGTGTTGATCAGGTTGTATCCGGAGACCTCCGCCGTGTATCCCGCCACCGGTTCTTCTTCGATGCTGTAGCGGATCTCCCGGCCCCGCTCGTAACGGTTCAGGTTTTCGAAGGCGTAGCTTCCGCCGCCGAGGACCGTGCGTCTGTCGATCTTCCGCCCGTCCGCCAGCAGGTTCACCGTGATGCTGTCCGGCCGGAGGCCGTCCTCGTTGTTGTTGTCGTTCCAGGTCTTCGTGCCGCTGATGGTCACGACCTCCGGCACGTGGGTGTTGGTAATTGTGGTTCCGTTGATGGCCGTGGTGTATCCCGCCACCGGCGCTTCCGTCACCGTGTAGGCGATCTCCGCGCCGCCTTCGAACCGGGGCAGGCCCTCAAAGGTATAGTTCCACCGGTTCCCGTTCCCGGTCACAGTCTGTGTCCGAACCTGGGTTCCGTTGGCCAGCAGGTTCACCCGAATGTTCGCCGGCCGGATCCCGTCCTGATTGTCCGCGTCGTTCCAGATCTTGACGCCGGTAATTTCGATGGTTTCGGGAATATGGGTGTTGATCAGGTTCGTCCCGGAAACCTCGGCCGTGTATCCCGCCACCGGCTCCTCGGAAACCGTATAGGTGATGGAATTCCCGCCGCTTCTCCCGGGCAGATTCTCAAAGCTGTATCTCCACGCTCCGGAGGCGTCGGGCGTCACCCGCGTCGTCCGAACCACCGCTCCGTCCGCCAGCAGGTTCACCGTAATGAACGCCGGCCGGATCCCGTCCTGGTTGTCCGCGTCGTTCCAGGTCTTGACGCCGGTAATATTGACAATCTCGGGAATATGCGTGTTGATCAGGTTCATCCCGGAAACCTCGGCCGTGTATCCCGGCACCGGCTCCTCGGAAACCGTGTACACGATGGCTCTCCCGTCGCTGTAAACGGACAGGTTCGTAAAGCTGTAGCTCCAGACTCCGGAAGCGTCCGGCATCACGGTCTGGGTTCGTACGACCGCGCCGTCCGCCAGCAGATTCACCGTGATGCTGGCCGGCCGCAGGCCGTCCTGGTTGTCCGCGTCGACCCAGGTCTTAGTGCCGGAAACCGTAATTGTCTGCGGGCCAAAGGTGTTGGTGACGGTGATGCCGTCCGACCACTGGGTCGAACTGATGATGCCGTTGTTGTCGGTGCCCTCATTGTGCTGGGTCGTGATTCTGCGCAGCTCCAGGGTTCCGAAAAGCGTACCCACGGACATGGGCGTATCGCCGTCCATTTCGAGGATGTCATATTCCCCGTCCGGAACGCTCACAAAGTAGGCCTTTCCCTGCGGAACGCCGTTTTTGATGGTAATTGTCTTCTGGGCACCCCAATACTGTCTGTCGCTCTTTCTCCGGAGAGCAAAGCTGAATTCTCCGTTCAGCCCGGCAATATCCGCCTCATCCTCCGCAACGATCTTCTTCTCGACCTTGACGGTCTTCACCGGGAAGAGATAGAAATTGTCGCTCAGGCCGCCGTTGACCGTATACTGGATGATGTCTCCCGTCTCACTTTTTGCATAGACGTCCTTAAGGGTTTTCGCAAAATACCGTCCGCCGCCCTCGCCGATGCTGGCCGCGTCGGTATAAACCGTATAGGTTCCCGTCCCGCTCACGCTGGTGGCGAAGGAACGGTATCCGCCCGGCATCCCTGTCAGTTCCAGGCTCGCGCCGGTATCGTCGTTGGCGACAACAATCGGCTTCAACCCTTCGGGATTTTGGGTAATCCCCGCATCCGTGTATTCATGAACGAACGTCCCCTGCAGGATATTGCGGGAAATATTCCGCCCATTCGTGATGCTGGTTGTCGTTCCATCTTCATGCAGATTCCGCGTATCAATCGCGAACTTTGTTCCGTCAGCGTAGGCTTCGACTTTCCCGCCGGAAATGTTGATGGTATTGGCCGTCTTATTCTTCGCACCAGAACCAATACCCGCCGCGCCCCAGCCGCCAACGGCATAGACTGTTCCTCCTGAAATATCAACACTTATATCTGAGGTAACATAGTACTTGCTGCTTCCTCCACTCATCCCTGCTTTGGCGCCATCAACTGATCCTCCAATTCCAGCGCCGCCGTTCATTGCATCTTTTGTGCTTTTTGATCCTATTCCAGTTACGTTCCCTCCTGAAATGTTGATACTGACTTTATCTGCTCCAGTGCCACCTCCGATTCCTGCACCACCACTTTCGCCAGCAGTTCCTTTAACAGTTCCGCCTCGAATTGTAATGGTAGTCCCTTTCAGATGCGCAAGTTCGCCTCTTCCATTTGTACCACGATCCGTATTTGAATTCGGTGAACCACCGGAACCTATACCGCTGGAACCATTCGTTCCGTCTCCAGTTACAGTTCCCCCTGTAATAAGGATTTTAGCATGACCTTCGTAGCCACCTCCTATTCCAGAGCCACCATCATGCTCTTTCTTTGCATCAGTAAGCTTTCCAGCTATTCCGGTAACTACTCCCCCTGTTATCGTTATTTCCGCATCGCATTGAGCCCCTCCCCCAATGCCGGCACCACCATAATATCCGCCTCCACGGCTTCTACCTGTTACTGTACCACCATTAATTTCAATAATGGCAAAATAATATCCAGGTCCTTTAGCCCCAAGCTTTCCCTCGTCCTTATGGCTTCCTGTTGAAATCCCAATACCTGCTGATCCAATTCCCTCAACAGTTCCACCGTTTATGATTACCTTAGCGTCAGAATGATTACCTCCGCCAATGCCGGCACCACCATTACCTCCTTGGCCACCAGTGCCACCAATTGCTGATATGTCTCCTCCATTGATTATAACACTTCCAAATTCACCAACCGGAGCCTTATATGAATTATTTGCATATGGCATATTAGCACTACCGATGCCTGCACCGCCGCCTTGTCCATTTGCATCTATCTTACCAGACTCGATGATGATATTTCCATGATATCTCCCATGATTGAAACTACCACCAATACCAGCGCCTTCATATCCAGCATTAGCAGTTAACGAGCCTTCCCCAGAAATGGTAAGATTGGATAGAGCCACTCCTTTCTCCCAATCTGCTTCAATTCCGGCAAAATAATCCCCGCCTTTTACAGAATTCTGATTTTTCAGAACTACTTCTGCAGAAACTGCTGCATGAACACGAATTGCAGGCGTTGCACCAGTCGCAATTATCTGTGCATTATCCAACACCAGGGTAATATCCTGATTGATATCCACCCAATCAACATTACCGCTAAGGGTCATCGTATTATTTGTCTTGTCATAGGCAACCGATCCCCCCGACTTCAGGTAGGCTGTCACATTCTTGTCGCTTTCGCCTTTGAATTTCAGTGTCAATGTTCCGGACTGAACCCCAAGAATGCCATTGTTGTAAGTAAAAACAGCAATTTCCGTGTCACCATTCTTCACAGAAACAGCAGAATTGGTGGCATCGGTATAGGCATAATTATAGCTGCTACCATCAACAATCGTATACGGAAGCAATCCAATCAGCTGATCTACATTCCCTTGGTCTGCTTCCGTAGCTGTTGCGCCAACCGTCACCGCCAGCATTGCCACCAGCAGAATTACCCAAATCTTTTTCATCGTCTTTTCCCTCTTTGTCTTCTGTCCAAGGCCTCATCGTGACATGGCCTTTGATCTTACACGGGAACCATTCACAGGAATACTCCGCTCCGTTCGATTCATTCGTTTGGAGTTTCTTCCGCCTTCACCTGATCAGCGGGGGATTCGGGTTCTTCCACTGCAGCGGTTTCTTCGTTCGGATGGACTTCCTCAACCGGAACTTCCGCTTCAGAAGCCACCTCAATCACTTCGACTGTTTCTTCCACAACCTGGATTTCTGATACATCCTCTTCGCCATCCCAGGGTTCCGTCACCTCTTCAATCACGGTATCCACGACAACTTCCTTGAGAACCGTCCGGGTATCCGTCACAGCTTCATCGGATGCGTCAGCGGTTTCTTCAGTTTCAATGGCATCTTCCTGTTCGACGGTTTCAGTCTCGGGAGTATCCATAACCGTTTCATTATCGTTCGTTTCAGCGGTTTCGGTCGTTTCCGCTCCTGCAGCTTCTTCCGCGGCAGCGGGTTCTTCCGTTACGGCTTCTTCGCTGTTTGCTTCGACAGCTTCCGTTGCCTCTGCGGCAGGTGCTTCCTCACCAGCGACATCCGCAGCAGTTTCTTCCATCTCGGACGTTTCCTCGGGCTGATTCTCCATCGGTTCCTCCGCGCCGGGCAGGATCACCGTTACAAGAATCCGGCGATAGCACAGGAAGTTGGAGAAGGTAATCAGTTCGTCAAGCTGAGTTTCCGTCGCGCCTTCGATATCCGTCCATTCAATGCCATCGTTGCTGATCTGCCACTGTACAGTATATTCAAATCCATCATAGCCGGTCAGTGTCGCGGTAAAATGGGCCATGGTATCAAGCGCCGGTTCGCCGCCGTCCCAGGTAATATCAACGGTAATAGAGCGATCCTCAGGTAAAACGATTTCCGGATGCTCTTCCTGCCCAACGATCACTTCCGCGAAGGGGGCGGGCTCTTCCTGCTCGGGCTCGGCGGGAGTTTCCGCCAGAACATACCGGGTGATATGCCGGCTGACTTTGGTAATGGCCTTTGTGTGAGCCGCGGGCTGTTCTGCGTCTTCGGCGTTCACGTCTTCATTTTCGGCGCCGTCGGCGGGCGTTTCGCTCTCCCCGGTTTCTTCTCCGGCCGGGAGCGGCTCCTCGTCGGTCAGGACGCCGTCATCGGTGGGCACTTCATCCGCGTCGATCACTTCACCATCGGTGGACACTTCTTCCGTGCCGGCGGTCTTGCCGTCCGCGGGAGTGGCAGCCTCATCGCTGCCTTCCACAGGCGTTTCATTGCTTTCGTCATTTGCGGGAACAACGGCTTCAGTGTCTTCACCCGCAGGAGTCGTTACGGTTTCTCCGTTTCCTTCCACGGAAGCGACCGGAGTTTTATCCTCATCGCCTTCCACGGAAGCAGCCGGGGTTTCTCCGTTTCCGTCCGCGGGCAAAACGGTATCCTCGCCCTCAGCGGGCGTCACCGCGGATTCGACGTTTTCATCTCCGGGCACGGCGGTGTCCCCGCCCTCAGCGGGCGCCAGCGCGGTTTCGACCTTTTCGTCTTCGGGCGTCAGGGTGTTGTCACCTTCTGCGGGGGCATACGCCTGCTCACCGTTTCCGTCCGCGGGCGTCACGTCCGCGGCTCCGGCATTCTCAGCCGGCACGGTAGCTGCCTGGCCCTCGCCGGCGGTCACGGGCGCGTCATCCTCGTTCCCGCCTTCGACGGGCGTCTGGGCATCCTCGCCCTTTTCTTCCCCGGGGGTCGTTTCGGAAGACTCCGTCTTTTCAGGCTTCTTTTCGGGCTTCAGACGATAGTTCTTCGTCTTCGTTTCGCCGTTCGCGGCTTTGATCACCACCCGATACACCCAGGCAGCGGCTTCCTCGTCCACCTTCTTCAGGGTCAGGAATGCGGAGGTCTCTTCCAGGTCCTCCCATTCGGGTTCCTGTCCTTCAGGTACTTCTTTGCGGGGGTCCATCCTTTCCCAGCGGATGGTATAATCCATATTGGCGTCCTTCACTTCGACGGTCAGCACCGCCTTTTCGCCAAAATAGATCTTCCGGTCGTTCTGAGATTTGATTTCGATTTTGCACTCGAAATGATCAGGCGCCGCGGGAGCGGGCTCGGTCACGGTTTCCGCGGGCGCGGCAGGCGCAGCCGGGGCGACAGGGGCAGCAGGAACAGTCTCCTTCGTCTCCGCGGCAGGCGAGGTAGGCGCAGTTTCGTTCTTTTCCTCCACGGTCGCGGCGGGAGCGGCTTCCTTCTTCTCCTCCACGGTCGCGGCGGGAGCGGCTTCCTTCTTCTCCTCCACGGTCGCGGCGGGAGCGGCTTCCTTCTTTTCCTCCACGGTCGCGGCCGGAGCAGTTTCTTTCTTTTCCTCCACGGTCACGGCGGGAGCGGCTTCCTTCTTTTCCTCCACGGTCGCGGCAGGAGCAGCTTCCTTCTTCTCCTCCACAGGCGTCGCGGGAGCAGCTTCCTTTGTTTCCTCTGCGGGCACGGCCGGCGCGGCTTCCTTCTTTTCCTCCACGGTCGCGGCCGGAGCAGTTTCCTTCTTTTCCTCCTCAGGCGTCGCGGGAGCAGCTTCCTTTGTTTCCTCTGTGGTCGCGGCTGGGACGGCAGCGGGCTCCTGCACAGAGGCAGGCTCCGCCGACGGCGCGGAATCAGCGTCCTTCGCCGCATCGGGCACCGTTTCCTCGGCGGATTTGGTGTTTTCCCCCGTCAGCTCCATTTTTTCGTTTTCCGGGGTTTCAGGCGTCATCTCTCCCTCCGCGGGAACGATTGGCGTCTCCTCGGCCAAAACGGGCAAACCGCTGGACGCCAGCATCGCCAGCGTCATTCCAACGGCCATAATCTTCTTCATCTTCTCATTCATACTCATGCGCACCTCCAACTCCTGGACTTTCCAGCGCAGCTTGGGTCCATTTCGGCAGGTCGTCAAATCCGCTTCCGGGTATTATGCGCCTGGAAACAGATAAACCATGCCATGTTTAGTTTATCGCGTTTTTTCGCGTTTGTCCATCCTGTTTCTGAAAATGTTCATGACCTGTTCACGTAGAACGAACAGACGGCCACAGCGATACAAAGCAGGCATCCATCCAGCTTTTTGCGGAGCTTGGTTTGGATTTATCCACCGCGGTCAACATGTTTCTCAAGAAATGCGTTAAGGTTCATGGCATTCCTTTCATTATTTCCACTGATGAGCCGAATGCAGAAACAATTGCAGCCATGAACGAATACTACGCGATTAAGGCACACCCCGAAAAATATCAAAGGTATGCTTCTTTCAGGGAAGCCATGAATGAGGTACTTGTTGATGACACTTGATATATTTCTTCCCGCTGCCGCAGAAAAAGACCGGCACGGTTCGTCATGAACCGTGCCGGTTTTAGGGCTATTTCATTCTTTCCCGCCGGGGCGGGATCCGATGCTTTTGATTAATACATGCCGCCGCCCATGCCGGCGCCAGCGGGAGCCGCGGGTTCGGGCTCGGGAATATCGGCCACCAGGCTCTCGGTGGTCAGCACCATGGCCGCCACGGAGGCCGCGTTCTGCAGCGCGGAACGGGTCACCTTGGTAGGATCGATGATGCCGCGGGCCACCATGTCGACATACTCGCCCTTCAGCGCGTCATAGCCGAAGCCGGGCTTCTTCGCGGTCTTGATGTGGTCGACGATCACGCTGCCGTCGACGCCGGCGTTCGCGGCGATCTGGCGGATGGGCTCCTCCAGGGCGCGCAGAACGATTTCCACGCCGGTCTTGGCGTCGCCCGCGTACTGATCCAGCAGGGCCGCCACTTCGGGAACAACGTTCAGCATGGCGATGCCGCCTCCGGGAACGATGCCCTCTTCCGCCGCAGCGCGGGTCGCGGACAGCGCGTCCTCAATGCGCAGCTTGCGCTCCTTCATTTCGATCTCGGTGGCCGCGCCGACCTTGATGACCGCGACGCCGCCGGCCAGCTTGGCCAGCCGCTCCTGCAGCTTCTCGCGATCGTAATCGCTGGTGGTTTCGGCGATCTGGGCCCGGATCTGACCGACGCGGGCGCTGATGGCCGCCTTGTCGCCGTTGCCGCCGACGATGGTGGTGTTCTCCTTGTTGACCTTGACCTGGCGGGCGGTGCCCAGCATGTCAACGGTAGCTTCCTTCAGCTCCATGCCGGTTTCGGAGGAGATGACGGTACCGCCGGTCAGGATGGCGATATCCTGCAGCATTTCCTTGCGGCGATCGCCGAAGCCGGGGGCCTTGACGGCGACGCAGGTAAAGGTGCCGCGCAGCTTGTTCACAACCAGGGTGCTCAGGGCTTCGCCCTCCACATCCTCGGCGATGATCAGCATCTTCTTGCCGGTCTGCACAACCTGCTCCAGCAGGGGCAGGATCTCCTGAATGGCGCTGATCTTCTTGTCGGTAATCAGGATCAGCGGATCATCCAGAACCGCTTCCATCTTCTCGGTATCGGTGACCATATAGGCGGAGGCATAGCCGCGGTCAAACTGCATGCCCTCGGTGGTCTCCATGCCGGTGGTCATGGTCTTGCTCTCCTCGACGGTAATCACGCCGTCGGAGCCCACGGTTTCCATGGCGTCGGAAATCAGCTTGCCGATAGTCTCATCCGCGGCGGAGTTGGCGGCCACCTGGGCGATCGCCTGCTTGCCGTTGATGGGCTGGCTCAGCTTCCGCAGGCCTTCCACAGCCGCTTCGGTGGCGGCCTCGATGCCCTTCTTCAGGATCATGGGATTGGCGCCGGCGGCCAGGTTCTTCAGGCCTTCACGAATGATGGCCTGAGCCAGCAGGGTCGCGGTGGTGGTGCCGTCGCCGGCCACGTCGTTGGTCTTGGTGGAAACTTCCTTGACCAGCTGAGCGCCCATGTTCTCAAAGGGGTCTTCCAGCTCGATTTCCTTGGCGATGGTCACGCCGTCGTTGGTGATCAGGGGAGCGCCGTACTTCTTGTCCAGCACGACATTGCGGCCCTTCGGGCCCAGTGTGATCTTCACGGTGTCCGCCAGGGCGTTAACACCTTTTTCAATCGCGCGGCGCGCGTCCTCGCCGTATTTAATCTGCTTCGCCATAATTTTTCTCCTTCTTTCCTCTTATTCTTCCGCTCGGGCTGACCCGGATTATTCCACCACAGCCAGGATGTCGCTCTGGCGAACGATGATCAGCTCTTCGCCGTCGACCTTGACTTCGGTTCCGGCATACTTGGAATAGATCACCTTCTGGCCTTCCTTGACCTGCATGGTGATTTCCTTGCCATCCACATTGCCGCCGGGGCCAACAGCCAGCACCATGGCCATCTGGGGCTTTTCCTTCGCGGCGCTGGTCAGGATCAGGCCGGATTTGGTGGTTTCTTCCGCTTCGCAATTCTTGATGACCACGCGGTCACCGAGGGGCTTCACAGTCATGGATCAATTCCTCCTGTCAATACATCTTCTTCGTTGATTAGCACTCGCGGCTATTGAGTGCTAACAACCGTTGATACTATAATGCAATTCACCTTCAGGCGCAAGCCACGGAAGGGGAAATATTCCGCTCATTTCTCTATTGTTCTCTTTTTTTCTTTGTTTTTCTCTGTATTTTGCGCTTTTTCGTTTTTCTTGTCTCGCCCCCCTGCTCGATTTGGCCCGCTTGTTCTTCCCTGCACCCCTCATGATGAAAGCCGTTTCCCATCCGCCCGAATCGTCCTCCGCCCTCCCTTTTTCGGATTCCGCGGTCCATCCTTTTCACCCTTTATCTGCCTGAAGATGTATACGCCGCTCATTCATTTCCTGAGGCTCCAAATTCATCGCCTGGCGCCGCCAAAAACATCGCCTGGCGCTTGCGCCATTTTCTTCTTTTCGATATGATGCAGGTGTCTCTGGCAAACATTCGGGTTTTGCCGAAATAGGTTCTGAATGGCCGACCATTTTCGAAAGGAGCCTCCATGGAAAAAATCACTGAAGCCCTGCTGGCCTGGTATGACCGGAGCGCCCGAACCCTGCCCTGGCGGGGCATCCGGGACGCGTATCGGACCTGGGTCAGCGAGGCCATGCTGCAACAGACCCGAGTGGAAACCGTTCTGGGCTACTATGACCGGTTTCTCGCCCGCTTCCCGACCCTTCCCGCCCTGGCCGCCGCGCCGGAGGAAGAGGTGCTGAAAAGCTGGGAAGGGCTCGGATACTATTCCCGGGCCCGGAATCTGCTCGCCGGCGCCCGCCAGGTGATGGCGGAATATGACGGCGTGCTGCCCCGGGAGCCCGAAGCCCTGGAAAAAATCAAAGGCATCGGGCCCTATACCGCCCGGGCCATCGCCTCCATCGCCTATGATGTGCAGGTGCCGGCGGTGGACGGCAACGTGATCCGGGTGATCTGCCGGCTGGACAATCTGGACTTTGACCCCCTCCGGCCGGAAAACCGCCGCGTAATCGAGGCCCGGGCGGAACAGCTGGTGCCTCCGGAACGTCCCGGGGATCATAACCAGGCCATGATGGATCTGGGGGCCACCCTCTGCGTCCCCGGGACGCCGGATTGCGCTGCGTGCCCGCTCCGGTGCTTCTGCCAGAGCCTGGCCCATGGCGATCCCGCTTCCCTGCCGAAGATCCCGAAGGCCCGTCCTCCCCGCGAAATCCGATACGACCTGCCGGTCATTTTTTCCGGCAGCCGGGTGCTGATCCGGAAAAGAACGGAAAAGATGCTGCAGGGTCTGTGGTGCTTTCCCTTGATCGAGGGCGAAAAAACGCCGGAGGAGCTGAACGCCGTCCTCCGGAAAAAGCTGCGCCTGGAAACAAAAACGCCCCGGCTGGCCGGGGAAGCGAAGCATGTTTTTACGCATCAGATCTGGTATATGAAGCTCTATATCGCCGAGGCCGCCCCCGACGCCGAGGCCCCGGAAGGCTGGCTTTTCGCCTCTCCGGCGGAATTATCTGCCCTTCCCTTTCCCGCAGCTATGAAAGCTGCCCTGGCCCTTACTGCGGTATCTTAGCCGATTTTAGCCTATCCTGGGCTGATTCAAACCTGTACTTCACCAGATCATCCAACAAGAACTCCCTCCTTGTCGATGTGCAAAAAACCGCCGCCCGTTTTTTTACGGGCGGCGGTGATGATTTCCGGGCGGATTACAGCTTCGCGCCGCATTCCGGGCAAAACTTGGCTCCGGGGGCGACCTGCGCGCTGCAGGCGGGACAGGCGGCCACGCCCAGCTTCGCTCCGCATTCCGGGCAGAACTTGCTGCCGGCGGGAATCCGGGCGCCGCAGGCGGGACAGGCGGCCTGCGCGGCGGGAGCCACGGGAGCTGCTGGCGCCGGAGCGCCGGGCTGCGCGAAGCTCTGGGAGAACATCTGGCCCATAGCCGCGGCCGCGCCCATGCCAACACCCATGCCGGCCATGCCGCCGCCGGGATTGTTGGCGGCTTCCCGCATGGACTCGGCGGCCTGGAACTTGGCGTACTGGTCCAGATTGCCGACCACGCCCATGGAAGTCCGCCGGTCCATGGCCTTTTCAACTTCCTCGGGCAGGGAGATATTCTCCACCACGAAGCTGCACAGCTCCAGCCCGAACTGCGCCAGCTTTGGATTCATGGCGTTCATGGCATAGGTGCCCAGCTCGTCGTAATTGGCGGCCAGATCCAGGGCGGGAATCTTGCTTTCGGCGATGGCGTCGCTCAGTCCGCTGACGATCATGCGCTTGATCTGGCCTTCCACGCCCTCCACGGTAAAGAGCGAGGCCGTCCCGGCCGCCTGCTTCATGAAGGTTTCAACGTCCTTAACCTTAAAGCTGTAAATGCCAAAGGCGCGCAGCCGGATCATGCCGAATTCCGCGTCCCGCATCATAACGGGATTGGAGGTTCCCCACTTCCGATCCAGGAACTGCTTGGTATTGACGAAATAGACGTCGGACTTGAAGGGGCTCTTGAAGCCGAATTTCCAGGCCTTCAGGGCCGTCATGATGGGCATATTGCTCGTCGACAGCTCATAGCGGCCGGGATAAAAGATATCCGCCAGCTGGCCCTCGTTGACAAAAACGGCGGCCTGGCTCTCGCGCACGGTCAGCTGCGCGCCCATCATGATTTCCTTGCCGTTCATGTCGTATTTGTGAACCATGGTGTTCGTAGTGTTGTCGGTCCACTCGATGACGTCAATCAGCTGGCCCTTGATCACATCCAGAATTCCCATCGCGTTTTTCCTCCTTATGGTCGTTCAATGATGCCTGTTATTCACGCCCCGGCCGAACGCCGGAGCTCGAATTTCCTCTTATTCTTTTCGCGCCGGCAAGCGCTTTTCCCTTCCCGGAGCCGCGATAAAACCTATGTTCCGCTGTTCCGAGCCGCCGGATTTCCCGGCGAACGTTGCTCATCCTGGTTTCCGGATCCCCGCCGCGCTTTCAGACAGCATCCATGCCGAATGCGCTTACCCGATCCAGTCGCTGCAAAGGGCATACATGCAGGGGAGCACCTCGATCTCCGTGACCTTAAACAGAAGCCCCGTATATTCCTCCACGTGGCTCAGCCCCTCTTCGATGCATGGATTCAGCATGGCGGACAGGCTGGATGTGCCCTTCGCCTCCTCGCTCCCCCGCAGGGGGCCCACCAGCACGAAGATATCCCGCTGGTCCGTAATCAGCGGCAGCACATGATATCCCTTCACATCCCCGCCAAAGGACTGGAACAGCGTTCTTTCCATCATGTAGTCCTGCTCATGCGGCGTGCCGCCGAAGAGCCCCCGATCCGCCTGATCCACCTGCTCAAGCCGCAGAAGGGCGCAGGGCCCGTCCGGATTCATCCGGCTCCGAACCAGCCGCATCCACCGGCGCAGCTCCTCCTGCGTGATGGGCGTTCCGCCCACCAGCTTCCGGAAAAGCAGCCGGCGGGATTTGATCATCATCGCCTGCGGGTTCCCCGCCATGCTGGAAAAATCGGCCCGCATCCGGTTCAGCTCCGCCAGCAGCTCGTTGAGGTAGAAGGAAACCTTCTCCGGCGTCGTCCCGGCCTCAAAAATCGGGACCAGGGGATATTCCGCGCGAAGCATCTCCAGAAGCTTTTCCTCCTCGGGAGCGGAAACGGCGATAGAGACGGCGTCGGCGTGGTGCTTTTTCAGGCACTCCCGCGCCCCGTCGATATCCCGGCGGACATGTGGCCGGCGGAAGCCGTTGTATTCCCAGTTCTGCACCAGGTCGAAAGCTTCCAGAACGTCTTTTCGGTCCGATACAAGCAGCAGCTTATACATTCCTTCCTCCTCCAGCAAATGATCCGTCAGGGAAGATATAGAATCTTCCTCGTGTGCCATTATATCCGTTCTTCTGGCAAGATGCAATCTCTTTCCTGTATTCTTTGTGCGTTTTTTTAACCATATTTTTCCTGTTTTTCACCACGTTCCGGATTTTGCCCTGGAATAGGACAAATCTCTTCCAATGCTCTCCGCCGTATTTGCCGTCATGAATCAGTCATCGAAGGAACCGATTCTTCCCCGCAAAAACGCGCCGGACGGATCCGGCGCAGGAAAAACAAATGGCTAATTTTTTAACAACTGCTGTTCCCCGCCCGGCTCAGTCGGCCCGATAGGCCATCATCAGCAGGGCGCCGTCGCCGGAGGATTTGCCGACCAGCTGAATCGGGAAATCATAATCGTTTCGGAAGATGAAATTCAGGCTGTCGTTGCCCACGGCCGCGTCGCAGTGGATCGGCAGATAGCTGGCGCCGCCGTATCCGTGGGGCCGCCGCTTCAGGATCGTCAGCCCCGGCATCTGGACGACGATGTTATACAGGGTGGAGCTGACCTGGCAGGTTCCGCCGCCGCTGGAGCGGACCGCCTTCCCGTCCACCAGCCCGATCGCCTGCTTGTACTCCCGATAGGGTCCGATGTTCCCCTTGTTGCCGTTGAAAACGTCGCCGGGCTGCAAAAGGCCCGTCCGCGTAATCTTCTCGGCCCCGTGGCCGATGTTCCAGATCCGGTTTTTGTTCAGCTCCTTGGTTTCCTTGCTGGCGCCGGGGAGCAGATGCTTCATCGTGTAATAGCTGGTATATGCCGCGATGGGGCTTTCCTTGCTGATGGGCTGATCCGTCGGGGAGACAGGAATCAGATCCTTCAGATCGTTGGGGTCGATATAGCCGTAGGAGCGCATATAGTTGACGACGGCCCATCCGTCCATAAACTGCCAGATGGAAATCTGGGTACCCGGGTTCAGCTTGACCCAATAGCTCTTGTAGTTCTTTTCCTCGAGGGGCTCCTTGGTCATGGTTTTCCGGACATAGCATTCCTTGGCCACGGTGGCGATATACTGGTGCTTCTGGACGTTGAAGGGCGCGGTGTTGACCGGATCCAGGGCCTCAAAATCCTTGCTCAGATATTCCCGCTTGACATAGCCGATCTTTCCCTGATACCGGACGATGACCCATACCAGCCCCACATACAGCACCTCGACCTGCTTGTTCTTCAGTCCCTTGAACAGGCGGGTTGAATTGGTGCTCTTCTCGGAATAGATGCTGTATTCGAAAACGTCGGTAATTCTTCCATAATAAAGGGCGGGAGAATTCTTGTCGAAGTCCTCCTTCGTCTTTTCATGGTAAACCGCGTTGGGGTCCGCCACGGCCACGTCCTCCGTGTCCTCGCCCTCGGCGTCCTCCGCCTCCGATCCGGTCAGCTCCTCGCCGCCGGCGTAGGCGTCCTCGTCCTCCTCGTCCGCCGCCAGGGAAACCGCCGGCAGCGCCGTCATCATCACGCACAGCGCCATCAGCAGCGCGACGCTCTTTTTCCAAAATCCGGTTCCGCTCACGATCTGTCAGCGCCCCTTCCATTCTTGATCTGATGCCTTCGGCCGCCCGCCCGAATGCGAAGGCTTTTCCGCCGGCATCCCGGGCCCGGCCCGGAACACGCCTTTTCCCGCGGGCCTGCCCGGGATCATCCCCAGCTTCCCCGCGAAGCAAGCGAAGCTTTCCCCGCGCTTTCCCGCCGGGAACAGAGGCATTATACCCCGTTTCTCCGCTTTTGTACAGCCCGGGCGATCCGCCCCGGCCCCTCGCTGATCCCCAGCACGAGCAGGATCATGATCAGGGCATAGGCGTAGATTTCGTCATAATTGTAAAAATAGCCGCTGGTAAAAACCGCCTTGCCCAGGGAGTTCCGGGTCTGAACCAGATATTCCGTGGTCACGACCATGCGGATGCCCATACCCGCGGCGTTGAACCAGGCCTGGCGCAGATACCCGCCCATCAGCGGCAGGTAGACCTCCGCGACGACCCGCGCGTTCAGCCCGCTGTTCATCCGATAAACGTCGATCAGCTCCGGCTCGATCCGCAGGCAGCCCTCGCAGGCCGCCTCCGCGATCATCGGGATCAGGATCAGGCTGCTGGCGGCCACCGGCACCCGGTCATAGGAGGTCAGCACCATGACGATGACCGTAAGCACGATCATCGGGATCGCCCGCAGAAGGATCATCAGCGGCCGCGTCAGCCCCCGGAAGAAGGGGCTGAGTCCCTGCCCGAGGCCGAGCGCCGCCCCGATCGCCGTCGAAATCACCATCACCAGGGCCAGATGCCCCAGGGTCGTCCCGATCTGGAGCCAGGTTTTTTCCTCCCCCAGCAGCCGGAAAAAGGCGGCAAGAATTTGGGGGACGCCCGGAAAAACCAGCGCGTCCCCCTTCATCCGGCCCGCTGCCTGGATCAGACATCCCACAAGGATGATCCCCAGGCAGGCAGCCGTCCCGTTTTGAATCTTATTCCGCTCCATAGTAGAAATCATCCGCGGGCAGGGCGCCGCCGAACTGGCTCAGATCGAGGTTCGCCGTCGCCTCCACCTGTTCCCGGGCCTCCTTCGCAGAAAGGAAGCGGATGGCGCATCCGGGGATGGCCTTTTCAGCCACCTTGGCGTTTGGCAGGATTTCCAGCTTGACCGCCGCCTCGGCCACGGCGGGAATGTCGCTTTCGCACTTCCCGGCAGCCTCCTCCACGCCGGCCAGATAGGCCCGCACCGCGTCGGGGCGCTCCTGGGCGGTCTTTTCCCGGACGAAAAGACCCGCCTGGGTATATCCGTCGAATCCCGTCGCCTTCTTCAGAAGCTCGTTGACCGGATAGGCGGTAATCCCGCTGTTCTTCATCTTCGCCGCCGTCAGCGCCGGCTCCGCGGTCACGACGATGGCGTTTCCGTCCTCCATCAGCAGCGCCTGGGTATTGGCGGCGCCCGCCAGATACTCCACCTCCGGCTCGTATCCGGCGGCCTTCAGGCTGGCCAGCACGACGGAAGCGTTAATGGTGTTTTCGCCGAAAAGGGTAATCTTTCCGCCCTTGAGATCTTCCAGGCTAAAGTTTTCCTTCCGGGAGGCGATGAACAGGTTGCCCCAGGTCACCACCGCCGCCAGGCGATAGGTGGACTTTCCGCCCTTGTAAAGCTTCGCGCCGGCGTTGATGGGCGCGATGATAAAATCTGCCTCGTTTTTCTGGAATTCCGCGGCGATGGTGTCCGCCGCCACAAAGGTGTAGTTTTCCGGGTTTTCGGCCGCCAGCGTCGCCACCGCCAGCGCCGGAGCCCCCGCCGGAGCGGACAGCTTCATGGGAGCGTCCTCCGCTCCCGCCAGGGCCAGCACGCTGACCAGCATGATCAGGGCGGCCAGAACCGCCGTCAGTTTTTTCATGATCCTTTCCTCCTTTTTTTGTCGCGTTTGAATAAACTTCCCCTCCGTCCGCGGGCGGAGGGGAAAGGGGGTCACGGAATGATCTCCTTACTTTTCCTTTCTCTTTTCCCGCATAACCTCCAGCGCCTTTTTCAGCTGGGGATCCTTCTCCGTGTCGGCGAAGTCATACATGCCGTTGTCGCCCTCCTCCAGGGAGATCTCCACGTCCGGCGTCAGACCCACCTCGTGAACGGCGGTGCCGTTGGGCGTCCGGTATTCCGCCGTGGTAATCTGGAAGCCGGCGCCGTTCTTCCCAACGGGCATAACCAGCTGGATGATGCCCTTGCCGTAGGTCTTAACGCCGACCACCGTCGCCCCCATCCGGTCCCGCAGGGCGCCGGTCAGGATTTCAGAGGAGCTGGCGGTGTTTTCGTTGACCAGCAGCACGACATGCTTGATATCCACCTTGCCGTCTTTGCTCTTGTAGATGTGCTCCTCATGCCCGTCCCGATACAGCAGATAGCACACATCCCCCTCGTCCAGGAACTGGTCCGCGATGTTCTGGCTGTCGTCCACCCATCCGCCGGGATTGTCCCGCAGGTCGATAATGACGTCGGTCACGCCCTGATCAATCAGCCCGGTCAGCGCCTTTTCAAATTCCTTATCCACTTCCCCGGCGAACTGATAGACGGCGATGTAACCGATTCCGTCCTCCAGCACCGTGCTTTCGACCTGGTTCACGGTAATATTCGCACGGTTCATGGTATAGGTCATCTCCTCCCCGTCCCGCAGGAAGGTCACCTCCACCGGGGTTCCCGGGGTACCCCGCATGACGTCCACCGCGTCCTGCACCGTATCGGGCACCACATACAGATCCTCGCCGACACGGTAGAGAATGTCGCCCCGATGGACGCCCGCCGCCTCCGCCGGGCTGCCCTTGAAAACGCGGCTGATGGTGCACAGGCCGGTCTTGTAATTGGAGCTGATCAGAATGCCGATGCCGGCATACTCGCCCTCGTCGTCCTCCCACATCCTTGTCCAGTCCTCGGGGGTATAATAGAAGGTATAATGGTCCCCCAGCCCGGCCAGCAGACCCGCCGCGGCGCCCTGAACCATCTTCTCGTGATCGGGCTCTTTGTAATAGTACGCGTCCACCGCGTCCTCGAGATCCAGCAGCTCGTCAAACTGCCGATAGCGCTCATACCGCTCCCGGGAGATGGTGACCGTGTCCCCGCTGTCCCCGACGACGCCTTCGCCCGCGGGGGCCGAAGAGGTTCCCCGGAACATGGTATCCAGCGTGGACACCGGCATGACCGTGCATCCCGCCAGCAGGCACAGCGCCAGCGCCGCGCACACCACCAACAGTACCTTTTTCTTCATCATCTTCTCTTCCTTTTTCTTCCGCCGGCCCGCCTTCCGGGGCCCCTTCCGAAGCCGGCGCCGTCTCAGTCTTTCTCTTCTTCCGCCGCCGCCAGGGACATCAGCACCCGGAAAATCACCGCGTCGTTAAATTTCCGGAGATCCAGCCCCGTTTCCTTCTGAATCCGGTCCAGCCGGTAGGTCAGGGTATTCCGATGGATGAACATCTGCCGCGCGGCGACGGACAGATTCAGATCTGCCTCAAAAAAGCGCTCCGCGGTTTCCCGGGTTTCCGGCGTCAGGATGTCCTTCCCGGCGGCCAGCTGTTTCCGGAACCGCTTCCGGCTTTCGGCCGGCAGCTCGCCCAGCAGCCGCTCCAGCGCCTGATCCCCGTAAACCTGCACCCGGCCGGATCGGGCAAACCGCTCCCCGGTCCGGATGGCTTCCACCGCCTCCCGGTATCCCGCGGGCCATTCCGCCGGGCCGGCGTGCCCTGCGCTGACCCCGGCCTTCAGCCGGATCCCGGTTTCGCCTTCCACCGTGTCCAGCAGCGCCATGGCGAATTCCGCCGCCTCGGCCGGATCCTCCCCGCCCTTGATCAGCAGCACCCGCCCGGCCCCGTCTTCGGCCAGCAGGTCGTCCTTCTCCATCGGGGCCAGCTCCCGGATCGTCTCCAGCAGCTTCGGCACGGCGTCCCCTTCCGGCTGAAGCGCCACAATGCAGCAACCCTCCCGCGCCATCCGGTTTCGCCCCCCTTCATTCAGACTTTCGCATTATACCACTCCTGCCCCCGCCTGAAAAGAGAAAAAACCTCCCGGGCGAACCCGGGAGGCGGAATCAATCCGAATCTTACTTCTTCAGGTTGGTCTTCTCATCCTTGGCCAGGATGGTCTTCTCGGTATCCTTGTCGAAGAAGTGCAGCCGGTTGGTATCCAGGGCAATGCGGATCTTGTTGCCGGCGCGGCTGGTGGTCCGGGGATCAACACGGGCGATGATGTTGCCATCCTTGCCGGTGGTGCTCAGATACAGGTAGGTCTCGGAGCCCATCAGTTCGGTCACTTCCACGTCGGCGTCGAAGGTCGCGGTGGCGAACTCAGCCAGCTTTTCCTGGCTGTCGTGAATGTTCTCGGGACGGATGCCCATGATGACTTCCTTGCCGATGTAGCTCTCGTCGACGAACTTGGACACCTTGGAGGTGGGCACGATGATCTTGTTCTGGCCGAAGCGGGCGACCACGTCCTGGCCTTCCTTGGACAGGGTGACGTTGAAGAAGTTCATCTGGGGGCTGCCGATGAAGCCCGCGACGAATTCGTTGGTGGGATAGTCGTACAGGTTCTGGGGGGTGTCCACCTGCTGCACAACGCCGTCCTTCATGACGACGATCCGGCTGGCCATGGTCATGGCTTCGGTCTGGTCATGGGTAACGTAGATGAAGGTGGTCTGCAGGCGCTGATGCAGCTTGGTGATCTCGGTACGCATCGCGACACGCAGCTTCGCGTCCAGGTTGGACAGAGGCTCGTCGAACAGGAAGACCTTGGGCTCACGGACGATGGCACGGCCCAGGGCGACACGCTGCCGCTGGCCGCCGGACAGGGCCTTGGGCTTCCGGTTCAGCAGATGGGCGATGTCCAGGATCTTGGCGGCTTCTTCCACCCGGCGCTTGATCTCATCCTTGGGGGTCTTGCGCAGCTTCAGGCCGAAGGCCATGTTGTCGAAAACCGTCATATGCGGATACAGGGCGTAGTTCTGGAACACCATGGCGATGTCGCGATCCTTGGGGGCGACGTCGTTGACCAGGCGGTCGCCAATGTACAGCTCGCCGTCGGAAATTTCTTCCAGACCGGCGACCATGCGCAGGGTCGTGGACTTACCGCAGCCGGAGGGGCCGACCAGAACGATAAACTCCTTGTCTTCGATGTCCAGCGTAAAATCGCTGACGGCGGTCACGTTGCCGGAGTAGATCTTGTAGATGTGCTGCAGGGATACGCTTGCCATAAATTCATCCTCCTGTCACAATCAGGGCTTCGCCCTTTGATGCTTTGTATTATATCCCGCTCCCCGCCAAAAGAAAATCGGCCGTTTGACAGTTTTGCATAAAGTCTTTTTGTGCAAATTGACGAATCATTCGGCGCTGCCTCTGCGTTCTTCCTCCTTCTTCCTTCCGCTGCGCAGGACTCCCCTGGCGTTGCGGAAAGCCCTGTCCTGCTCTGTCGGCTGTCCCGCCGCGGCGCGGCCCTGCCTGGGCTTCGCGGCCGTCCGCCTGCCAGGCACGTTCCCGCTTCCCCCGATCCCAGGATCACTTCTCCAGCCCCGCCTTTATATTCATTTTCCTTGCAATATTGTTTCATAAATGTTAAAATGAGGTTTGCAATTTATTGCGAGAGGTGACACCTATGAAACGCCTGATGATTTTACTCCTGTCGCTGGCCCTGCTGCTCCCCGCCGCGGGCCTGAGCGATCCCTCGCCTGAAGCCGCCCCGGAAAAGGGGGAATCCGCCCCGCTGGAAACGGAAACTCCGGAGGAAGGGGAATCCGTGCCCATGGCGGATGAGGACGACGAGCCGGAGGCCAGGGAAGAGGATCTGCCCGAAGAGGAGGAGCTGGAGGAGGAAACGGTGGATGCCCGTCTCCTGCAATACGGGGACGAGGGGGACGACGTGCTGGAGCTCCAGGTTCGGCTCAAGGATCTGAAATACTATACGGGAAACCTTTCCGGCCGGTATCGGGAGGGTACCCGGGAGGCGATCCGCGCCTTCCAGAAGGATTTCGACCTGGAGCAGACCGGCGTCGCGGATCTGAAGACCCAGAGTCTGCTCTTCGCCACCGTCTACCGTCCCCTTCGGGTCGGCGCCCAGGGCGACGCGGTCAAGGAGCTGCAGACCCGGCTGATGGAGCTGGGATACTATAAAGGAAAAATCAGCGGCAATTACCTTAGCGGCACCCAGAGCGCCGTCCGTAAGTTTCAGGAAAACGCGGGTCTTCCGGTCACCGGCGCCGCGGATCCGGCGACCCAGCAGGCCCTCTACGCCCCCGGCGCCGCGGTTCCCGGAACCAGCCCGGACGCCACCTCCACCCCGGTGCCGGATCTGAACGGCTACCTGGTGGACGACGCGGAAACCGCCGCGGACAACGGCGTGGTGATGCCGGATAATTCCGTTCCCTACTCGAAGACGCTCAAGAGCGGCTCCAGCGGCCAGCTGGTCAAGCAGCTGCAGGCCCGCCTGACCAGCCTGGGCTATTATGACGGGCCCGTCAGCGGCAATTTCGCGAAAAAAACCCTGCGGGCGGTCAAGTCGGTTCAGACCCAGAACGGCCTGAAGGCCACCGGCCAGGTGGACGAAACCACCTGGAACATTATCTTCAACGACACGAAGATCGTCATGCCGGACCAGACGCCCAAGCCCACCCCCTCGCCGACGCCCGTTCCCTTCGCCATTACCGTCGACGTTACCAACCAGGTCACCAAGGTTTACGGCCGGGACGAGAACGGGGACTATACCGTCCTGGTGCGCCAGATGCTCTGCTCGACGGGGACCAAGGCCAACCCCAGCGACGTGGGCGACTGGGTGCTGAACGGACGGCACGCCCGCTGGTGCGTCTTCCCGAAATGGGGCAACAGCTACGCCCGCTACTGGACCCGCATCAATTCCTCCATCGCCTTCCATTCCGTCATCTATACCGCCGTCAGCCTGGACGCCATGAAAACCTCCAGCTATAAGATGCTGGGTTCCCGGGCCAGCCACGGCTGCATCCGTCTGACGGTCGAGGACGCCAAATGGATTTATGATAACATCGGCGCCGGCACCGTTGTCACCATTACCGAAAAACTGCCGGCGGATCCGGAGCTGCGGGACGCCCTGAAGCTGCCGAGTCTGAAAAAAGGCACCTCCATTCCCGTGGAAACCCCGGTGCCCACGCCGGAGCCGGTCTATAACAGCTCGGTCAAGCCGGAGCTGGGCAGCAGGAAGCTGAAAAAGAACAGCGAGGGTGAAAACGTTTTCTGGGTGCAGCGCCGCCTGGCGGAGCTGGGCTTCTATCAGGGATACTGCTCCGGAAAGATCCTGGGAGGAACGGTCAAGGCAATCCAGGCCTTCCAGCGTTCCCAGGGCATCTATCCCAGCGGCGAGGTCGACCAGAAGACCCTGGACGCCCTCTTCGCGGCGGAAACCCCGACGCCCACGCCCCGCCCCACGGAAACCCCCGCGCCCACCGCGGCTCCCTGATTCCCCTGTTTTTTTCGGAGGCTGATCATTTTTTCTTCACCTGAAAAACACAATCGGGGGATAGGATAAACCTGTCGAAAGAAAGAGCGCCGCCAGGCGCCCGATCATCGACATCCCTTTTCCCTGACACTTTCCCTAGTGTCAGACCTCCCTATCCTCCATACAGCGCGGGCCGCCCCTCCGGGCGGCCCGTGTTGTTATTCGGTGTGCCGGGCATGGTACAATTCTAGCGGGTGAAAGTCCCGCCACGGGTAGTTACCGCCAAGTGTAGCGAACCGCAAGCTGCTGTCAGCAATGACAGGAGGGGAGGAAGCGGTGTAGCGAAGCCGAGGAACCTACGAACAGAAACCGGATACAAGGCTAAACGGTGGGCAAGGTTGCCGAACAAACCGAAGCCCGAAAGGTAAACGTAAAACCGAAGCAGTAAATCCGGAGGTTGTGCGGCGAAAGAATTGTGTCTTACCCCGGGAGGCCCGGTCAGCGAGGCGATGAACGAAGCGGAAGCGGAAAGAAGCCGAGTGCGACAAAAAGCGTAGTGACCGGGAGTCAGCTGAGGCCATAGAACCGGAAGCACCAAACCGGGAAGGGCCTAATGTCGTAACAATGCGAATCGCTGTAAGCAAGGCATGAACATTCCGAAACCGAGGATAGGCCCAGCAAGCAGAAACGTATGTCTGTGGAAGCCAAAGGGCGGCGGGAAGATTTCATGTAGCTCTACAAGCAGAAAGAGGAGCAACAAGTGGAACTGATTGACAGGATTCTAGGAGACGAAAACATCGAAGCAGCAATCCGAGCGGTACAGCGGAACCAAGGTGCGCCGGGAATCGACAAGATGCCGGTGGGGATGCTGAGATCATACTTTACGGAGCACGGAGAAGAAATAAAGAAGCAGATCCGCGCGAAGAAGTATCAACCGCAGCCGGTACGGAGGGTATACATCCCGAAAGCAAACGGAAAGATGCGGCCGTTGGGGATACCGACGGTAGTGGACAGGGTGATACAGCAGGCAGTTGCACAAGTAATATGCCGGGGATATGAGCGCTATTTCAGCGAATATAGCCACGGATTCAGACCGAACCGGAGCTGTCACACGGCGATGGAAAAGGTGCTGGAATACCTGAACGAAGGCTATGACTGGGTCATCGATCTGGACATTGAGCAATATTTCGACACTGTGAATCATGACAAACTGATTTCCATTCTCAGGGAACGAATCAACGATGCAACCACGCTCCACCTGATCCGGAGTTACCTACGGGCGGGAGTCATGGAGGATGGATTGGTCAGTGCGACGGAAGAGGGGGTACCGCAGGGCGGACCGCTTTCGCCGATCCTGAGCAATGTGTATCTCGACAAGTTCGACAAGGAACTGGAGGCAAGGGGCCTGAAGTTCGTTCGGTATGCGGACGATTGCAATATCTTTGTGAGAAGCGAAATGGCAGCAGACCGGGTGATGGCGAGCGTAAGCAGCTGGCTGGAGCGGAAGCTCCGGCTGAAGGTGAGCGCAACAAAAACGAAGGTCGTCAGGCCAACAGGAAGTACCTTTCTTGGCTTTGCATTCTGGAAGTCGAAAGACGGATGGATGGCAAGGCCGGCAGATGACCGTAAGGCCAAGCTGTGCAAGAAAGTAAAGGAAATTCTGTGCAGGAAACGGGCAGCAGCGCTGCCACTGGGCTATACATTCACTAAGCTGAATCAAGTGTTGCGGGGATGGATAAACTATTTCCGGATCGGCAGCATGAAGACGTGGCTAAAGAATAATTTCAGTCCATGGCTGCGGCATAAAGTGCGAGTCGTGATACTCAAGCAATGGAAGAAGCCGAAGACGGTCTACAAGAACCTGATGAAGCTGAACGTTGCCTTTGGCTGCAATATGACGGACGAGGACATTTACAAAGTGGCCAACTCCAGACTGGGATTATACCGTAGATGCGGTATGAATGTGGTCAACTACCTGCTAAGCCAGAAAGTGCTTTCCATGCCCAATAAGAAAGAGAACCGACCGGGTTTGATCGATCCTCTTGCTTATTACCTGAGAAATACTTGAAACCATGCTACGATGTAGCGCCGTATACCTGACCGGTACGTACGGTGCAATTATCCTGAATTCAGGATAATTGCACTTATTCCGACTTTCTAATTATTCCGACTGAACCTTGACAATTGAATATTTTCAATGATTTGCTGTAGGAAAATTCGGGATAATTTGCTACTGTCACCAATGGAACCAAATTTCATTGAGGAGGTAGCAAAAGGTTATGCAGATTACTGAACTTATTGAGAAAGCTGTTCAATGTCTTGAAGCGTTAGGACTGGATCCTGAAACGATATATGATTATCGATGCAGTGCATTCAAGCCTATAGCTGAACGAATGCAGCTAATGACAGATGTCAAATCTAGCAACATCATGGCGCACGAACAGTACTTCACAATGCAATACCAGAATGAAAAAATCAGTCGACAAACCTACAACTGGCGCATACGAGGAATTCGGATTCTCTGCGAGGTTTTGGAAACCGGAACATATGTCTGGAAAGTCTATAGTAAGAAGTCAAAGATCTATCTTCCTGGACAGTTTGAGACGGCGATTTTATCATATCTGGACAAACAAACATGTTGCGAAAAAAGAAGACTCTGTTATGAATCTATATGTCGGCGTTTCTTTCAATATGTTTCTCTTTCGGTGGAAGCAATATCAGATATCAAACCAATACATGTACGAAATTTTATCGTTCAGATTTCTGAAACACGCCCCAAAAGTATGGATGATGTTATCTCTGCCATAAAGGGTCTATTCCGTCATCTTTACAAGGCCGGGCAATATGAAGATTCTTTCTGGAGGTTGTTATCAGCGCCACGGAGTAGAGGACACAAAGTATTGAACTGTGTCAGTTGCGACGAAACGCTAGAAATATTGAAAGTCATTGATCTGCAGACTGATGATGGGAAAAGAGATAACGCTATCCTGCAGCTTGCTGCTGTCAGTGGTTTTAGAGCCGGTGATATTGCCGCTTTGAAACTTAATGACATAGATTGGCGTAATGATGAAATACATATTATTCAAGGGAAAACGTCAGAGCAGCTAACGCTTCCAATTCCGCACGCTGTTCTTGCTGCAATAGCGGATTATATTTTGAAGGCAAGACCAAAGACGGATGACCGCCATGTTTTCGTTCGGCACTGCGCTCCATTTTGCGGATATCATGATGGGGTTTCCATTTCCTGCCTTTTTCGGAAATACCAGAAAAAAGCCGGGCTGACTCATGTTGTTGGTGACGGTAAAACGCTCCATGGTATGCGAAGAGGCCTTGGCACCGGTATGGTTAAGCAGGGCATTCCTGTTAACACGGTTGCCCAGGTACTTGGGCATCAGGGAATAAGAGCCACACGTCAATATATTGAAGCGGATCTTGAGAATATGCGGCTGTGCTCCCTTGACTTTGAGTCTTTGGGAGGTGCCGGCAAATGAATATCTCAGACTGCATTTCTCAAATGCTCGAGTACAAGGAAAGCCTCGGCTATTCCAGAAGCACATATGAATTGTATCTTGCTGATTTCAAAAGATACTTTGAGAAGACCGGTGCAGAGGAATTTACAGCGGAATCCGTCTTGCCTTGGTGTGCTATGCGACCATTTGAAACGCCTACAGGTTTTAAGCGGAGACTTGTTCCCCTTCGGGAGTTGTCCAAATATCTCAGCGCAACTGGGCAAGCAGATTTCATTCTCCCGCTCACGTTGTTTCCAATAACTCATAGAGAGCCACCATATATTATTTCGGATTCGGAACTGATTTCGTTTTTCAACGGATGCGACAAATTGCCTTATTGCAAAAGCAGTCCGTACCGGCATTTGATTATCCCGGTTATTTTCAGGCTGATATATTTCTGTGGATTACGTCCAAACGAAGGTCGTGAAATAAAACGAGAGGATTTTGACTTTTCCTCAAAGACGTTGCTGATAAGGCGAAACAAAACGAACAAAGAGCGATTAATTCCTGTTTCTGCAGATGTCACTGAGATGTGTCAGGTATACTCAGAAAAGATGGGGGCCATCTCTCCAGATACGGAATATCTTTTCCCTTCATTAACGGGTGGGCCTTGTCGAAAAAAGTGGCTTGCCGAATCATTTAGACACATATGGAATACCGTATTCCCCGACAAAACTAATGTCCATGCGCGCACATATCTTCTTCGGCACAGATTTGCAACAGCCGTAATTATGAAATGGCTGGATGAAGGTGTAGACTTCTATTCGAGACTTCCATACTTGAGTGCATATATGGGGCATAGTCATTTCGAGGAAACAGCTTACTATATCCATCTTCTTCCGGATAATCTTCTTCAATCCAAATCGGTAGATTGGGAAAGATTGTCAAACCTGATTCCGGAGGTGGAAGATGATGACTGAAGAAGTACGGCTTTTCTTTGAAATGATTCGGGATTTTCTCTCCATCTTTCTTCCGAAGCAGCGAGGTGCAAGTAAAAACACCGTAAAATCTTACAGAGAGGCATTGAATCTTCTTCTAGATTTTCTGTGTGAAAAAATGAAGAAACCTCTGACTGGCCTTTCTTTTGCTGATACAAGAAAGGATAACATATTGGAATATCTGGATTGGTTGGAAGCAAAGCGTAACAACAGCGTCAGCAGTAGAAACCAGCGGTTATTTGCAATAAAATCATTTTTCAAGTATGTTGCTGAGCGAGACAGGACAGTGATGTCTTTGTATATTGACATTTCAACCATTCCGAAAAAGAAAGAAGTTGGTGAGCAACATGAAATAGAGTTTTTCAGTGAAGCTTCGCTGAAAATATTATTGGAGCAACCAGATTGCAAGAAGAAAAATGGCGTCCGCGATCTGATGTTTATGATTCTTCTATATGACACAGGAGCACGAGTACAGGAAATCCTTGACATTCGTCTTGAAGATCTGCATATAGATGAGCATACACCATATGTTACAGTCACAGGTAAAGGTTCTAAAACAAGGATCATTCCATTGATGGTGAAAACCTGCGAACATCTGGAGAAATACATACGACGCTTCCATTCTGAAGCAAATTCGAAAAGTTTCTTGTTCTACACTGAACGTAAGGGAAAACGAGAACAGATGTCCGTCGACAATGTAGAAAAATTCATTTCAAAATATGCAACCAAAGCTCACGCAATCTTTCCTGAATCTCCTGAACATATCTATCCTCATATGTGGCGTCATTCAAGGGCTATGCATCTTTACAGAAATGGAATGCCTCTTGAGCTCGTTGCAGAATGGCTGGGGCATAGCAGGACTGAGACTACTAGAAAATTCTATGCAAATGCGGACGGCGCGATGAAAAAAGAAGCAATAGAAAAAGCAACATCTCAGATTAACCCGCTCAGGTCGA
>JAZQCB010000016.1:0-56859 GCA_045546035.1 Clostridia bacterium | reverse complement strand
CAAGGCCCGCGTCGTGCAAATACGCGCACGGCGCCTACCCCGTGAACAGTAGCGCGGCTCTTTCCGCTGTCGGAAAAAAAATAACCGGCGCCGGCGGGGTTAAGTCGGATCGTAGCCATGTCGTTCTGTGAGCCAAGAAGTTGTAGTGGGGATTTGTCTTCCTAAGACCGCTTGGCCTCCGACTTCAAGGCCCGCGTCGTGCAAATACGCGCACGGCGCCTACCCCGTGAACAGTAGCGCGGCTCTTTCCGCTGTCGGAAAAAAAATAACCGGCGCCGGCGGTTTTTGTCCGTCCTGGCAAAACCTTCCAATTGAATACAAAAAAAATACAAACGGATTGACAAAATGGTCGAAAAAGATATAATACAGATAAATAATCCTTTAAAGGAGGTTTCCCCATGAAAAAGGCATTTGCCCTCATTTTGTCCCTGGCCCTCGTGCTGATGAGCGTCAGCGCCCTGGCCGACCTGGTGATCTGCCAGAACAAGGTGGAGATTACCGGCGCCCTGACGGATTTCGCCAAGGTGTATGAAGAGAAAACCGGCGTCCCGGTGAAGGTCATTACCGGCGGCGGCTCCTCCGACTACAACACCGTGCTGAAAGCCGAAATGCAGTCCGGCCGCGAGCCCGACATCTGGGTCATCGAAGGCCCCACGGGCTACGAGCTCTGGAAGGACAAGATTGCCGACCAGACCGGCGCCGACTGGGTGCAGTACACCGCCGCCGCCTATATGGACGGCGACAAGGTCGTGGGCTTCCCCGTCGCCGTGGAAGGCTATGGCCTGGCCTACAACAAGGACATCCTGGACAAGGCCGGGATCGATCCCGCCACGCTGACCACCTATGACGCCTACGAGGCCGCCTTCGCCAAGCTGGATTCCATGAAGAGCGAGCTGGGCCTGGACATGGTCGTTTCCATGGTCGCCGGAACCACCACCGGTATGACCTGGGTGACCGGCCTGCACAACTTCAACGTCTATCTGACCGTGGGCAACCAGCGCAATGACACCACCTATATCGACCAGGTGCTGGCCGGCAAGGTGGATCCGGAGCGCTTCCATCAATATTGCCAGTATGTGGCCCTGCTGTTCAAGTATTCCGATCCCGACATGCTGGTGAACGGAACCCAGGACAGCCAGCTGGCCGCCTTCGCCAACGGCAAGGCCGCCTTCTATCATCAGGGCAACTGGATGGATCCCAGCCTGGTGACGCTGAATCCCTCCTTCGAAATCGCCTACGCGCCCCATGCCTTCCTGCATGAGGTGACCGACGGCATCCTGGTCAATCCTCCGTCCTGGTACGTGGTGAACAACAACGCCAACAAGGACGAGGCCATTGCCTTCCTGAACTTCTTGGCCACCTCCGATGAGGGCGCCGACTACATGGTCAACAAGGCCGCCATGGTTCCCGCCTTCACGAATGTGACCCTCGCCCCCTCCACCCCCCTGTCCAAGTCCGTCATGGAATGGAACGCCGCCGGCAAGACCTATGACTGGCAGCAGTACAAGCTCCCCGACGGTTTCGGCATGGGCACCCTGGGCGCCATCTATGAGCTGCTGGCTTCCGGCGCCATCGATGTCGACACCTTCGAAGCCATGATGATCGACGCCATCGCCAACATCAACAAATAATCTCCCGTTTCCCCGGGGATGGTCCGGTTCTCCCGGCCATCCCCTTTCTTTGTTCAAACCGAAAACGGCGCCCTGCGCTGAAAAACGGAGGATGGGTTATGTCCAGTAAAGCGAAACGCAAGCTGACGGAAGCGCTTTTCCTCTTCCCGACGCTCTTCGCGTTCATCATGGTAATCATTATACCGTTTCTCTACGGTATCTACTATTCCTTTACCAACTGGCAGGGAACCGGCGCCGCCACCACCTGGGTCGGGCTGGAAAACTATAAGGCGATTTTCCAGGAGCCGGCCTTCCTGCATTCCTTCCTGATCACCCTGGAGTTCACGGTGCTCAACGTGGTGCTGGTGAACGTGGTGGCCTTCATCATTTCCCTGCTGGTGACCAGCGAAATCCGCGGCCGGAATGTGTATCGGGCGGGCTTCTTTATCCCCAACCTGATCGGCGGTATCGTCCTGGGCCTGGTGTGGCAGTTCATCTTCTCCAACATTCTGCCCTCCATCGGCCAGAGCATCGGCTCCGCCCTGCTGGGAAAATCCCTGATCAGCAATAAGAATACCGTCATGGCCACCATGGTCATCGTGAACACCTGGCAGTATGCCGGCTATATCATGCTGATCTACGTGGCGGCCATCCAGGGCATCTCCAAGTCCGTCATGGAGGCGGCGGAGGTGGACGGCGCCCGGTACTTTACCCGGGTGACCCGGATTCAGGTTCCGCTGATGGCCAACGCCTTTACGATTTCCCTCTTCCTGACCCTGACCAATTCCTTCAAAATGTATGACGTGAACGTAGCCCTGACCAACGGCGGCCCCACCAGCGTTTTCATGATGAAGCCGGTTCAGGCCTCGGAGCTGCTGGCCCTGAACATTTATCAGACCGCCTTCAAGTACAACAACATGGCCCAGGGCCAGGCCAAAGCGGTGATCTTCTTCATCGTGCTGACGATCTTCTCCGTCATCCAGGTTTCCTTCAACAAGAGAAAGGAGATTGAGGCATAATGGCGAAGCAAGCGGCTGTTGTGGAGCGCATGGCCGGCTCCAAACCCCATAAGGGAAGGCAGATCCTGCTGGAAATTGTAACCTTCCTGCTCTTCCTCCTGTTCATGATGCCCTTCCTGATCGTGATTCTGAACTCGGCCCGCACCAACGCCGAGATCATCAATCAGCCCGTGGGCTTCCCGGCCAATTTCGGGCAGCTCTGGACCAATATCAAGGACGTCTGGAACAACTCCACCTTCAACTTTCTCTCCGCCCTGCGGGACAGCGTGATCATTACGATCATCTCCCTGGCGGTCATCTCCATCTTCTCCTCCATGGCGGCCTGGGTGCTGGTCCGGAACAAAACCCGGTGGTCCAGCTTCCTTTTCATGACCTACGTCGCCGCCATGGTCATTCCCTTCCAGGTCGTTATGTTCCCCCTGCTGACCTGGTTCCGCCAGGTGGGCGATTTTATCGGCATCCCCCTGCTGCGCAGCTATCAGGGCATCATCTTCGCCTATCTGGGCTTCGGCGAGGCCATGTCCATCTTCATCTTCCACGGCTTTATCAAGGGCGTGCCCCTGGAGCTGGAGGAAGCTGCGGATATCGACGGCTGCAGCCGGGCGGGAACCTTCTTCCGCATCGTGCTGCCCCTGCTCCAGCCCGTGTTTGTTACGGTGCTGGTGCTCAACGGCCTGTGGATCTGGAACGACTATCTGCTGCCGCTCCTGCTGCTGGGCGCCTCCGGCAGTATTCAGACCATCCCCCTGGCGGTTCAGGGCTTCAACGGCGCCTTCGTGAAGCAGTGGAACATGATCATGGTCTCCACCCTGCTGGCCATGCTGCCCATCATCATCCTGTATCTTTTCGCCCAGAAATACATCGTTCAGGGCATGGTGGACGGCTCCATCAAGTAAAAGGAAAGCGAAGGACCGCGGCCTTTTCAGACCGCGGTCTTTTTCGGAGGAAAGAAACTATGGAAGAAATGAAGCGCGCCTGGTGGAAGGAATGCGTGGTTTATCAGATTTACCCCCGCTCCTTTGCCGATTCCAACGGGGACGGCCTGGGGGATCTGAACGGCATTACGGCGCATCTGGATTATCTCAAGGAGCTGGGCGTGGATGTCATCTGGGTCTCCCCCTTCTACGCCTCCCCCAACTATGACAACGGCTATGACATTTCCGATTACCGGGCCATCATGAAGGAATTCGGAACCATGGAGGATTTCGACCGCATGCTGGCGGGCATCCACGCCCGGGGCATGAAGCTGGTCATCGATCTGGTGGTCAACCACTCCAGCTCCGAGCATCCCTGGTTCATCGAAAGCCGGAAGGGCAAGGACAGCCCCTATCGGGACTACTATATCTGGCGGGACGGAAAGGAGGACGGCCCGCCCAACAACTGGGGCAGCTGCTTCTCCGGCTCCGCCTGGGAGAAGGACGAGGAAAGCGGCCAGTATTATCTGCACCTCTTTACCCCCCAGCAGCCGGATCTGAACTGGGCCAACCCCGCCGTCCGCCAGGCGGTGTATGACATGATGACCTGGTGGTGCGAAAAGGGCATCGACGGCTTCCGCATGGACGTCATCGGCATGATCGGCAAGGAGAACTTCAACGACGGCCCCGTCGCCCCCGGCGCCCTTTACGGCGATTTCGCCCCCTCCTGCCAGCATACCGCCACCACCCACCGCTATCTTCGGGAAATGCGGGAGAAGGTGCTGGATCATTATGACCTGCTGACCGTCGGGGAAACCAGCGGCACCACCGACAACGCCCTGATCTACGCCGGCGAGGACGGAAAAGAGCTGAACATGGTCTTCGGCTTTGAGCACAACGACGGCCTGAACGACGGCACGGAGCTGGGCAAATGGAGCGACCACGGCGCCCCCCTCCGGGAGGTGCGGAGCGTGCTGAACCGCTGGCAGATGGCGCTGCAGGGCAAGGCCTGGAACACGGTCTATCTGGGCAACCACGATCAGCCCCGCCAGGTCAGCCGCTACGGAAACGACAGCGAGCTCTTCCGCGCCCTTTCCGCCAAGATGCTGGCCACCCTGATTCATACCCTCCGGGGCACGCCCTATGTCTATCAGGGCGAGGAGCTGGGTATGACCAATATCTATTTTACCGACATCAGCCAGTATCAGGATGTGGAAAACCACAACGCCTGGCGCCAGTGGGTGGAAACCGGCCGGGTCGACGCCCAGGACATGCTCCGCTATTTCGCCCGCATCAGCCGGGACAACGCCCGAACCCCCATGCAGTGGAACACGGAGAAGAACACCGGCTTTACCACCGGGACCCCCTGGCTGCCGGTCAACCGGAATTACCTGCTCATCAACGCGGAAGACGAGCGGAAGGATCCGAATTCCGTTTTCCATTATTATCGGAAGCTCATCGCCCTGCGCCATACCCATGACGTGATCGTCTACGGAACCTTCTCCCCCCTGCTCGAGGACAGCGACACCGTCTACGCCTATGAGCGGAAGCTGGGAAACCAGACCCTGACCGTGGCCCTCAACTGGACGGAGCGAAAGGTTCCCTGCCCGCTGATGGACGGTCTCGAAGGCCAGGAGCTGATTTCCAACTACCCGACCCACCAGCCCGGCTTCCTGCAGCCCTATGAGGCCCGGGTCATTCTGAGCGAAGCGTGATTCCCGGCTGAAAAAAAGGCGCCCCGCCCGTGAAAAGAGATTTTCCGCAGCGGGGCGCTTTTTTCATGCCCCGCCCCGCGCCTGTCCTCACCTGCGCGGATCCCTCTTGTTCCCTTGGCCCATTCAAAGCCGGTGTGAACCCCCGCCCTCTCCCCCGCGGAGCCCTCCGCCCGCGGGGCGCGGAGTGTCGTCTTTCGTGAAACGTTTTCTGTGCTCCGGCGAATACTTCATCCCTGCCCGGCGGCCGATCAATGGTCTGTTTTTCTTTTGTATCAGTAGAAATTTTTTTATCCTCTTCCGTCGAAATCGGCGGAAACCATTGTTTTTTGGGGCAATCTGGCCTTTGATCCTCCCGAATCGACATGCTGATCCGCCGTTGACAGCCGCGCGAAACTGTGCTACAGTTACCCATGTAATCCGAATGACCCCTGGAGTGGGTGCGGTTTGGGAGTATGCAAAGGGCGGCTGTTTTTTCTGTGCTTTCTTTTGTGTGCTTCGGGAATCAGGAATATGATCATCTGGTCGGTTGAAATACCGGCTTTTCGGTTGTGTTTCCCGTTCCTCCGGCTTTCCTCCCGGGAGAAAAACCGGCATCGGAAGAGCAAGAGCTGGCCATCGCCCACTGTAAACCGCATGCTGAAAGCGGATACGATGCGATCTGGTTCCCATGATGACCATTCAGGAAAATGGAGGGATGTATCGGTGAAATCATTCTTGCAAAACACTTGGAAGCATCGGGCCCATGTCGTCATGGCGCTTCCGGCTTTCCTGATCCTGCTCTTTATCATGTATATCCCCATGTCCGGTCTGGTAATGGCCTTCAAAAACTTCGACTATTCGAAGGGCATTTTCGGCAGCGACTGGGTGGGTCTGTCGAATTTCGAGTTCCTGATCAAGTCTCAGGACACCTTCTTCAACATGACCAAGAACACCCTCCTGTACTATCTGCTCTTCACGGTGGTCGGTACGGTGCTGAACGTGACCATCGCCATCTGTATTGACCAGCTGGCCTTCAAGCGCGCCGGAAAAACGATGCAGACCCTGATGATCATTCCGGTCTTCATCTCCTACGCGGCCGTGCAGTTCATCGTTTTTGCCTTTATCGACTCCCGGACCGGCCTGATTAACCACATGCTCGGGACGCGCACCCGCTTCTATTCCAACGCCGGATACTGGCCCTGGATTCTTCTGATCGTCAAGATCTGGAAGGACACGGGCTACGGCTCCGTGCTCTACATGTCCGTCCTCTCCGGAATCGATACGTCCCTGTACGAGGCGGCCGACATCGACGGCGCGAACAAATGGCAGCAGATCCGGCACATCACGATTCCCTCTCTGATCCCCATGATTACCGTGATGCTGCTTCTGTCCGTGGGCAACGTTATGCGTTCGGACACCGGTCTGTTCTATCAGGTCACCCGCAACAACGGGGCCCTCTACAGCACGACGCAGGTGCTCGATTCCTACATCCTGAATCAGATTCTGCATTCTTCGAACTTCGGATACACCGCGGCCGCTTCTTTCTTCCAGTCAGTCATCGGTCTGGTCATGATGCTGATTGCCAACTTCACGGTTCGTAAAATCGAGCCTGAAGGCGCGCTGTTCTGATCGGTGGAAGGAGGTATACGAAAATGGATGTTGTTATGAGAAAGCCCTCAGGGAAAGCCAAAATCAGCACCGGACGCAAAAAAATCGGTCCCGGGCAGATCATTCTTCTCATCTGTGTTCTTCTCTTTACCCTGTTCTGCTTCGCGCCGGTGATTCTGGTCTTCGTTTCCGCCTTCACGGATGAAATGTGGATCAACCAGAACGGCTTCTCCTTCTTCCCCGGCCAGTGGAGCATGAACGGCATGAATTCCGTTCTGCGCTACGGCAGCCAGCTGGCGACGTCCTACATGGTCACGATCTTCATTACCGTCACGGGAACCTTCCTCGGGCTGCTGGTGATGAGCATGTACGCCTATTCCATCTGCCGCCCCGGATTCAAGCTTTCCAGATTCCTTTCCATCTTCCTGCTGATCCCCATGCTCTTCAACGGCGGTCAGCTGGCGGGCTACGTCGTCTTTACCAGCTGGTACGGCCTGAAGGACAGCCTGCTGCTTCTGATCCTGCCGCTGGCCGTGACGACCATGAACGTCATCATTCTCCGGACCTACATTGCCAACAGCATCCCCGGCGAGCTGATGGAAGCCGCGACGATCGACGGTGCCGGAGATTACCGGACCTTCTTCCAGATCACGCTTCCCCTGCTGAAGCCCTCCCTGGCGGCTGTCGGCTTCATGATGGCCACGGCCTACTGGAACGACTGGCAGAACGCCCTGATGTATATTACCACGAACAGCAAAAAGCCCCTGCAGCTGCTGCTCATCAATATCCAGAAGAGCATCGAGTTCCTGCTGAACAACAACAACGTTCCCGCGGCCGCCCGGGCTGCCATGGGCAACACGATCCCGCAGTACTCCTCGACGATGGCGACGGTGATTGTGGTTATCGCCCCGATTATGGTGATTTACCCCTTCTTCCAGAAGTACTTCATCAAGGGCCTGACGGTGGGCTCCGTCAAGGGCTGATGGAAGGAACTCCCGGTTCCCTGCATACCTGGTTCGGTTTCAGGCGGTTCGGTAACGAATCGTTATGAAATAAATTTTTTCAAAGGAGGATCCTGTCCCTATGAAGAAAATCGTTTCTCTGGTACTGGCTCTTGCTCTGGTTCTGGGCGTCATGTCCTTTGCCAGCGCGGACGACAAGGTTGTGATCAACGTGTATCGTTGCTCCTTCAATGTCGCCACCCCCGACGCCGATCAGGTGAAGAAGGTCGAGAAGGCGATCAATGAGTATATCGCCGACAAGATCAACGTCGAAATCCGGCTGACTGACATCGGTTCCGGCGAATACACCGAGAAGGCGAACCTGGCCCTGGCCAACAAGGAAATCAACCTGCTGTGGACGGCTTCCTGGGAAGCCACCATCGGCACCAATGACCTGGTTCCGAAGAACGCTGTCTACGACATCACCGACCTGCTGCCCGGAACCACCCTGTACGGTTCTCTGGCGGAAGGCCAGTGGGAAGCGACCAAGTACAACGGCCGCAACTACTTCATCCCCGTCTACAAGGACAACGTGGAAGGCTACGACGTGATGTTCCGCAAGGATCTGGTTGACAAGTACGGCTGGGATATCACCTCCGTGAAGACCCTCGCCGACCTGGAGCCCATGCTCGAGGACGCCTACAAAGAAGGTCTGAAGTATCCCTTCCTCACCCAGAAGACCGCGATGTTCTATCGCTGGTACATCGGCTCCTTCGACTTCTTTACCGCTGATTCTTCCACCAACTTCTTCGCCGTCTCCCGTAAGACCAACGAAGTGGTCAACACCATCCAGACGCCCGAGTATCTCGAGTTCTGCAAGCTGATGGCTGACTGGGCCGAAAAGGGCTATGTCTCCGAAGACGAAGCCACCAAGGTGACCACCGACACCACCACCCAGAGCAAGGATTGGGCCATCTCCTGGTGGACCGATATCCCCGTGAACGCCGAAGCGAACAGCCGCTATGGCCAGGAAGTGGTCATGCAGCCCATCGCTCCCCGGTATGCTCACAGCACCTCCGCTCTGGGCTCCTGCTACTGCGTCACCGCCAACAGCACCGAAGCTGAAGCCAAGGCTGCGATCGACTTCATGGGCCTGCTCTACACCGACAGCAAGCTGGCTGATATGTACACCTTCGGTATCGAGGGCGAAGACTTCGAGTACACCCAGACTGCGGACCAGAAGATCCCCCATGTGACCCAGCACAGCGACAAGTACAACCACAGCATGTGGGAGTCTGCCAACGCCACCATCGTGACGCCTCTGGACAACGAGCCCGACAACAAGGCCAGCCTGTATGACGCCTTCAACGGCGGTGCCGAGACCTCCTGCGCGGCCGGATTCCGGTTCAACAAGACCCCCGTGGAAGCGGCCTACACCGCCTGCCAGGGCCTGTTCGATCAGTATGGATTCCAGCTGGAGAACGGCGGCGTGGCTCCCGCGGAAGTGGAAGCCAAGATCGCCGAGTATCAGGCGAAGCTGGATGCGGCCGGCTATCAGGATGTTCTGGCTGAGTTCCAGCGTCAGTATAACGAATGGAAAGCTGCTCAGTAATCCATTCCAAGGCTGAAGCACAGTAAAAAAAAAGGCTGAGGCGCCTTCTCAAAGGATGAATGATCTTCTTCCTGAGAGAGGCCCTCAGCCTCTTTTTTTGTTGTGTTTTTATTTCCCGCCGTCCATAGGAACATATCCCTCCACCCGATTGGATGTACCGATAGCCAGGAATTCCGCGCCGCGGCGGGCATAACCCTTCCTGTTTTCCGACTTTCCGACGGTGCAGATCTGTTTTCCCATAAACAGGATGCAGGAGGTTTCTCCCCCGTCAAGGTTGAAGGCCAGGCTGCAGCCGTGCTCCAGCATCTTCTCGCCCAGGAAGCCGACCTCCACGCCCCGGCTTTCCTTATGCCGCCCCTCGGCCATCATGACGAAATAGTGTCCGGGGCGAACCATGCCGATGGCCGTGCGGGGCGCCCGGTTGTGATAGTAATCGAACTTCTTCAGATTCGGGTTCATCTCCCCGTCCCGAACCAGCCAGGGCCCGAAGGCCAGCACATCCGTGGCGCCCCGATCCAGATATTCCTGGGCGGTCAGCTCCCGGCTGTCGTAAACCTCCATGTTCCCGTCCGGATAGAGAGCCAGGTTGTCCAGATTCGGGAAGCTGGTATTGCCGGAGGGCCTCGTCTTCTCGTTGAGAATCTCCCCGTCCCGAATGATGATGCCGATCTTGTACTGATATTTGGCGTTGGCCTTGTTGCCCCACCGGTTGGCGGCGTAGTCCCCGTTCACCGCCAGCACCGCCCCGTTTCGCGAGCAGACCTTCGTCGGCCAGTCCATCTTCTTGATGTGATCCCCGGGAACGGCCGTGACAAAGCCGAAGGTTTCCTTCCGGCTCCAGACCTCCGCCTCGTACCAGATCTTCTTTTCCGGCTCAGTCTCCGTTTTCCGGAAGATCTCGATCTTCAGCGTTTCGCTGCAATACCGCCAAAGGCCCCTTTCCGGATTTTCATAGACATATTCGCCCGAATCCAGGTAGCCGGCGGCGTTGAGCTCCGGCCAGTCTTCCACCGGGACGTCCGGAATCGCTTCCTCCGCCCCGGCGCCGGAGAACAGCATCCCCGCGGCCAGCAGCGCGCCTATTCTTTTTCTGATTTTCATCGAATTCCTTTCCTGCTTATCCGTCCGCTTCCGGGGTTCGCCTTTCCCCTTTCAGATGCGATGGTCCCTCCGCGAGGCTTCCGTCCGCTTCCGGGTTCCGCCGTACTCTTTTCCGAGGCAGCGGTGCCCCGCGCGGCTCGAATCCCGTGCCGTTACTTGCTGTTTTGCGGCTCCAGCAGCCAGCATTCCGTCATCATCCCGCTGCGCACCTCGACCCAGTTTTTCACATAATCCACCGCGTCGTCAAAGGTCAGGCCGCTGCGTGCATCGACATCCGGAATGGAGGGGGCCGACCAGCGGACAAAGTTCATCGCCGCCGAATCGGAGATCTCCGCCCGATACCGCTCGATGGATTTCAAGCCGCTGCCGGCGGCGGGTTCCCGCTTTCCCAGCAGCACCTCCACTGCGGGCAGAAACACCTCGTCATACAGCTGGCGGGTGATCATCTGGAAATCCTCATGGATCAGCAGATAATGATACAGATACGCCGTATTGCTGGAGCGGCGGTAGACGTAGTTTTTCCGCAGGGGGTTCAGCATACCGTCCCCCTTCTTGTTGCCGAAGGCCAGGTCGTAATCCCAGGCCGGGCCCGCGTACAGCCGCCCGTCCACCTTGTCGGAATCCTTATACAGGAACTGGCTGGCGGCCCGCACGTCGTAATTGGCCGTCAATTCCTCGATCGTTACCTTCAGTGCGAAGGACCGCATGTCGATATAGCTGCTGTAGGAGCGGCCGGTCTTTTTGCTGACGCCGCTTTTGGCCACCACCGCGTTGTCGAAATCGTTGACCAGGGCGGCGATGTATTTCATCTCCTCATAGCCGCATTTCGTCGGCTCCTTGACGACGACGCACATCCCCTGCTCCGTCACGAAGCCCGCGTCGTTTTTCATCAGGCTGAACTGCAGCGCCTTCTCGATCTCCAGCAGGTATCCGCCGGTCACGTCCGCCGGCTCGTTTTTTACGTCGAACCATTTGATGATCCGCGCCACCCGGGTGGCCTTCCGCAGCGGGACCTTCTCCAGCGCCTCCTTGCCCCCGTTGAGCGCCTCCAGCTCCTCCTCCATGTCCGTAATGTCCAGCCGACCGCTTTTCAGCTGGATCTTTTCGCACAGGAGGTAGGTGCCGTTATAGCTGCCGTTCAGATACAGATCCACCTGGCGGCAGTCCGGCGTCCCCCGCAGGCCGATTTCCCGGCAAAGGTCAAAGGTGATCTGATTCCTGATCAGGGAGATGTCGAACCAGTTGGCCAGCAGGATCCAGGTTTTCCCCTTCCCCATGCCGTCCAGGTTCACCTTGTTTTCCATCTTGAACTGGAACGCCTTCTTGGAGGCGAAAAAGGTGGAATTGCCCCGGGTTTTGAAGCTGGTCAGCCTTTCCGCCGCGTTCAGCCGTCCCTTCCCGCTGATCATGACGAAGGAGGCTTCCTTCCTGATATCCCCCTTCGTGGACTGATTCACCCGGCGGAAATCGTCAGGATCGACGGTAAAATAAAGGGAAGGAATCGCCGATCCCTGCATGACCCTTACCGTTCCGACGGGGCGGTTGTTGGAAAAGGAAACCTCCGCCTCCTTCCCGATATACTGCGACAGGGGCAGCGTGCTGCCGCTGGCATAGGTTCGCCCGTCCCAGATGACGTCCACATCCTGATCCACCCGGATCACCGGCTCCTGTCCCGCCAGGGCCCCCGGCAGATACAGGTTCCAGATTCTTCCCTTCTTCTCCTGCATCGTGACGGAAACCTCGCTCCCGTCGACCGTCCAGCAGAAGCGGATTTCCGGCGCGGCGGCCCGGGCCAGGCCCAGCATGCCCAAAAGGAGCAAAAGGAGCAGCAGCCCGGCGCATCCCTTTCCGCCTTTTCCGTGTCTCATGCTCTTTCCTCCTTCGCCGCCCGGTTCAGCCTCGCCGCCGCGAAGACCGCAAGCGCCAGCATCGCCGCGATCGCCGCCCCGTACAGCGCCCAGCAGAGCGCCTCCGGCCATTCGGCCACCTTCCCGTCCAGGACAAACTGAACCAGGACGATGACCCCCGCCGCCAGCAGAAAGCCCAGCGCCGGCCCGTAGACCCGTGGGAAGGAGGCGCCGCAGCGCTTCCGCCATCCGGCGCACAGGAAAAGGATCGCGGCCAGCGCCGTCAGGAAAAACAGCGCCTGCTCCATCCGCGCCATCATAAAACGCATGTAGTGCCCGCTGCGGAACTGCTCGAGCAGGATCTGGGGAATCATCATGCCGCAGACCCCCAGGCAAACCGCCGTGCCGGGCGCCTTCCATTTTCGTCCCAGCCCCTGGGCGCAGGCGCCCGCGATGACGCACACGGCCGCCTCCAGCAGCCAGGTCGCCAGCACCGGCTCCTCCCAGTCGTTGACCATCGCCAGGGGGCTGCCGGCCAGGAAGCTTTCTTCCTCGAGCAGGGGGCCGATCCCGGTTTCCCCCAGCCACCTCTGGGCCAGCCTGGCCGCCCCCATGCAAAGGCCCAGGGCCAGAACGGTCCCATCCAGGGTTTTCGCCGCCCCCGCCCCCGAAAGTCTCGCCGCCAGGGCCGTACCCAGCATCAGGCCCCACAGCCCCGTCGTATAGCACCAGCGGAAGGAGGCCAGCTCTTCTCCCGCCTGCAGCAGGGCAAAGCCGCCCCGGGCCAGCAAAAGCCCCAGCGCCGCCGGAAGAAGCAGCGCCCAGGCGTTTTTTGCGATTTTTGCTTTTTCCCTGGAAAGGCTTCCGGCCAGGAAAGCGGCGTGAAGCATCAGCCCCGCCGCCGCGCAGATCCAGGCCGCTTTTTCATCCGTATAAATGGGCATCAGGGATTTTCCTCCTCCGGCCAGGCGGACGCGAAGTAGATAATGTCCCCAATCTCCCGGGTCGTCCGGTTGTGGTTGATCATCCTGCTCCCGGTAAACATCATGGAGCTGTTGCCTCCGTCCAGATTATAGGCGTTGACGGCCCCCAGCTTCTTAACCAGCACGGCGAATTCCGCCAGGGTCATGCTCTGGGGCGCGCAGCAGATGACCGCGTATTCCAGCGGCCCCATCTGGCAGATGGCCATCCGGCCCACCCGCTGCTCCGAAACGATGTTGTCGTCCCGCTCCAGGGCGCAGATCTCCCCGTTTTCCACCAGCATCGGGCCGAAGCACAGGGCATTCAGGATTTTCCGCCCGTTGACCGTCTCGGGCACATCCCCGGGCTTCGCCTTATGGATGGCGTGGAAATCGCCCTCCTCGTCGATCAGGAGGATGTCGGAACGCCCCGTCAGCTCCTGCATATACAATTCGCCCTGCCGGAGGACATAATTGCCCTTCCAGGACACGTCTTTCCAGAAATAATCCCCGTTGCACGCCAGCACCGCGTTGGCCCTCTTGGAAAGCCGGGCGCCCTCCGCCGTGCTGGTGGAGGTAAAGGAATAGGCCGGCATGGTCCGGATCTGGGACGCGTGCCCGATGGAAACCCGGGCGATCCAGTATTTCACGTTCCCGTCCCAGGACTGGCTGGCGATCATGTCGATGGTGGGATCCTTGTAATGCAGGTCGTGGATATAGTTGGCCTTCTTCAGCTTCTTCCCCGGGGACAGATCAATCGGCAGCGTATAAATCGGCCCCTCCCGGGGGATCGGCGTCCGGGTGGGCTCCGCCGTGATCGCCGGCGTTTCCGTCGGATCCGGCATCCCCGTCGGCACCCGGGTCGCCGCCTGGACCGGCGCGGCCGTCGGCACGGGCGCGGCCGCCGTCCCCGGGACCTCCGCGGCGGCGGTTCCGATCATGATCATCGTCAGCAGGATCGTCAGCAGACGTTTCATCTTTTCCTCCGTCATTTCGAAAAGGGCACATACACGCCGGTGCGGAAAAAGGTGTGCAGTTCCTTAAAGTGGGAGTGGTTCCTCCATCCTCCCTCTGTGGGATCATAGGTCATGACAAACCGGCATCCCTTGTGCCGCTGGCGCATTTCTTTTTTCTGGGCCAGGGGCACCTTGTTCATATGCCCCCACCAGAACCGCTCCAGATTGGGCAGGTCATACAGCGGAGAAATGTCCGTAACCTGCCCGTCCCGGGTCAGGTTCAGATCCCGCAGCTGCGTCAGCCCCGAGAGCGGGGACAGATCCGTGATCGGGGTATTGAAGCATTCCAGATAGACCAGCTTTTTGCAGGTTGCGATGGGGGAAATATCCGTTAGCCCGTAATTCGGGCTGATGATCAGCACCTCGAGATCCGGCAGCGTGTAAAGGAAATTGACGTCCGTCAGATAGTTGTGCCCCAGATCCAGCGCCCGCAGCTTTGTGCACATCCTGATGGGCGCCAGCTCCTCGGAGGTGTGCCGGGGATCCTCCTTGGTGGGGCTGGAATAGTGGAGGGTGGAGAAGGCCGTCTGATCCGTCCGGATCGTATGGGGCCCAATGTGGATGGTAAACCCAAAGAACACCCGGGGAGAATACCGGTCGAACAGCCATTCCATATCCTCCAGGGACATGGTGGAGCTGAACATCCGGACTTCCTTCAGCTTCGGCATCCGGTCGATGACCTCGGCCAGCTGCGCCCGGTCGGTCATATCGATCCCGGCGGCGTCCAGATCCAGGATTTCGGTGTTTTCATCCATCCGAACGCCGATGATGTCCGGCCCGTCGACGGCGTCGCCGAAGGCGGGCCCCGCCATCATCGCCATGCACAGCAGGATCAGCAGCAGCTTCTTCAAAAGCGCCGCCCCCTTCCGAAAAGGTTTACTCTTTATTATACGAAAATCCTCAAAGATACGCAAGCTTTTCCGCGCGGCCAATCTCTGGCCGTCCCCCCTCAGTCCGCCAAAAGCGACTTCCTGTTTTCAGAAATTTTCGAAAAAGAGCTTGCATTTCTGTTTCGACCGTGCTATAATCCCTTTCGTTGACCCCGTGGGATTATAGCTCAGCTGGTTAGAGCACCACGTTGACATCGTGGGGGTCATAGGTTCGAGTCCTACTAATCCCACTCCCCGGAGCCTTATTCTTCAAGGCCCCGGGGCTTTTCTTTGTTTTTGGACACAGAAAACGTGGTGGCCATTGGACACAAAACTGGACACAGACGGCCGGCCGGGATCATCCGCGCCGGCCTCTTTTTTTATGCCTTTACGAAACTTTTTGTTGACAATACTATATATATAGTATATAATAATAGGCGTAGGGAGGCCTACGAAATAAATACCGGGAGGACAACACGATGGAGAACACGAAAGCGGCGGCCATGATGAAGGGCCGGACAACATCCCAGCTGATTGAGGACCTGATCCTTGCGGGCCACATGATGGACGGCACGAAGGACACGGAACAATTCACAAACCTCGCGACGGTCCGCGGCTGGATCATGGACGAACTGGAAGAACGGAACCCGGAAGCCTACGGAGCCTGGATTGATTCCTACGACGAAGACGAAGCCCTCCGGAGCTATTACGGAGTAGCCTGAGACAGAGAAGCCGACCCGGGGCGGCAAATCCCCGGGAGAAAGGGAGAAAGAAAATGAAGAAGTCTGAAATCATCGTTGCTCATCAGGAAGCCATCGCCGAGTATCTCGTAGACCACTATAGAAAAGTCATGGAATGCCATGGCCGGATTCAGTATGTTCTGTATATCTGGAGCGACGGAGAACTCGAGGGCATGGAGAAGGTTTCTGGTGACAACTCCTGGCTCGAACCTCGACAGGGCGAGCCCAGAGAACTGTTCTACGTGACCAAGGTCACCGGTTTCGATCCGTGGGACATTGTCGACGATCACCCGATCCCTGAAGACGACGCGCAGCGCGAAGCCGAAGAGCAAGATATCATTGCCGATCTCGTGCAGGAATATAAGCTCAAAGTCTACGACCTGATTGATTCCGTCGTTGAGGACGCTAAGCGCGAGGAATAAGGAGGGTGGCAGCATGAAACCGGAAACCAGGGCGAAAAAATCAGCGTATGACCAGAAATACATGAAGGAACACATAACACGGAAGCTCCTGGCCTTCAATCTCACGAACGACCGCGACCGGGCGCTGCTGGAATATATCAACAGCAAACCGAACGCGACGGAACATATAAAAGGCCTAATAGAAGAAGAGATGCGAAACGAATAACAACACCCGCCGGGAATCATTCCGGCGGGTTTTTGATTCTCAATGCGTTTTCAGTGCATTGTAACATTTAACGCGTGCAATATTGTACATTGTAACATTTGCACGCGTTAAAAATGTTACAATGTCAAACCACGGCGGAGGCTACCTCCTCCGGGACAGGGTGCTCCGCGTCGAAAATATCCGCGACAACATCCTGCAGCCCGGGCATTAAATACCCGTAAAGGTCCATGGTGATTTTAATAGACGCATGGCCGAGCCGTTCAGAAATAATCTTCGGCTGGACCCCGCGCCGGATCAGCATGGCCGCGTGGGTATGGCGCAAGTCGTGAAAGGAAGCCTCCGGCATCCGCGGCTTGTTTTCCTTTTCCCTTTCGGCGTTCACTTCCCGGATCAGACGCAGGATCGGGTGGGAGTAGCTCTTCAGGGAATACGGCTCGCCGGTGGACTTGACGCAGACGCGGTGCGCGGGATTATGGCGGAGGGTGTGCGCGTTTGACCTGCTCAGAAACTTTTTATATTCCGCGGACAGCTCTGCCATAACGAAGGCCGGCATGGATATGGTCCGGGACGACAGGAACGTCTTCGGGTCCTTTTTGTGTTCCTTCCCGTCGGGAGTCATGACGACGGCCTCCCGGATCGTCAGCCGGTTGTGGTCAAAGTCCACCATATCCCAGGACAGGCCGGCGCACTCTTCCCGGCGGAGGCCGCCGTAAAGGGCGAGCAGCAGCGGAATCCGGTAATCACGACAGCGGCGAGACGGGGAACCAGCGGCCGCGACAAGGGCCTCCACGTCCGCATCGCTCAGAATCTTCTGCTGCCGCTTCGGAACCGTCGGAAGGCGGAGGCTTGTAAGAGGATTGATGGGGATAAGCCGCTCGGCCTGCGCCCAGGAAAGCGAAAGGCGCAAAGGTTCTGTGTAATCTACGGCCGTCCGGATAGATACATTCTTCCGGAACTCATCCACGAGCAGGTCGAACCGCTGGGTGGTCAGCTTTCGAACAGGAAGATCGGCGACAAAGGTCGCGGATAATTGATCAATCGCGCCGGAATATTTCGCCGCCGTTGTGGGGGCCAGATTATGGAACCGAGCAGCGAACCAGCGCTCCATCAGCTCCGCACACGTGATACTGTCGCCGTTTACGTCAATCCCGGCGGAGGATTTCGCCTCCAGGTCTTTGGCCGCGGCCCAGGCTTCCTCTTTTGTCGCGAACCCGGAAACGCGCTTTTCCTTCACCTGCCCGCGGTCGTCCTCATACCGATATCGGACGCACCACTTCTTCCCGCGTTTTGTTACGCTTGCCATAGAATCACCCCTCCTTTATGTCGTAAATTCGCCGCACATTTTGACGGGTAACAGGATCTGCTGCACGGTCTGCCGCAATCAGCGCCGCCTCGTCTTCCGTGATGCCTTCCGACAGGATCAAGGATGGGCTGACCGTCTCTCCCCTTCTTTCGATGGCAGAGGTAAAACCGGCGGCAATAATACCAGTGGGGATTGCTATAATTCCAATACCGACAAGGCTAATAATAGAAGCAAAAAAGCGGCCAACGGCGGTGACAGGGTAAATATCGCCATACCCGACCGTGGTCAAAGTGCAAATGGCCCACCAAAGGGAAGTAATCACGTTCGGGAACTGCTCCGGCTGCACGGGATTTTCTACCGTATACATGATGATCGCGGAGAACAGCATCACAAAAAGACAAAGCGCGACGGAAACAATAAGCTGCGACGATGATTTTTTCATAACGGAAACAACCGTCGCAAGCGCATCGAGATATCGCCCGAGCTTGAATACTCGCAATAGTCGGAAAAGACGGAGAAGGCGGACCATGCGGAGGAACCGGAGGTCGACAGAGACGAAAGGCAAAAGCGAGGGAAGAATTGCGAAGAGATCAATTAAAGCCATTGGTGAAAAGATATATTTTAGCCGTGGGTGTTTTGCGCCAGGGTAAAGAAAATCCGCTGTCCAAATTCGGAGAAGATACTCAACGGCAAAAACGGCGACGGAGATTATTTCGAAAGTGCGAAACAGGCCAGAACACCGAGCGGCTATATTCTCGAAGGATTCAAGCACGATAGACAGGATGCTGAGAAAAATCAAAGACATAATAAGGCTATCAAAAATGCGGCTAACTATATCGCCGTTTTCCGCCTTGCTGATAATTTCAAATATGCGCCGCCTGATCTTCTTCATAATTAGCCCACCCCCAAGAAATAAAAAGATAATAAAAGCGGGAAGCCTTCCCAATAAAGAAGAAAGGAGCGCCCGCTATGGATACCGAAAAAATCAAGGAAGCCATTTTGGCACACCTGAACCTTTTGGACCATGAAGCCCTTCTGATCGTCTATAAGATCATCAGACGGCTGGCCCGGAAGTGAAAGAAAGGGAGACGCAATCACGCGCCTCCTTTTTTCCGTCGCTCGATTTCGGCGAAGGCCGCGTCGAGGGTTTTCCACCATTCCGGGTCCATTTCCACCAAGGCATCCACCAGCATCCGGAGCCGATCCGGCATACTCTGATAGGTGTTTAATAGTTTTGTTTCGACGGCATCATCCACAACGGGATCATCCATAGGACCCTCGCCGGTTTTCAGCCAAGCAAAAGAAACAGAAAACTCGCGGGAAATCAGTTTCAGCACAGTATCCGAAGGGATAACGCGGCCGGTTTCATAAGAAGCCATTTTATCACGGGAAGCGCCGATTCTTTTAGCAAACTCGGACTGCGTGAGGCCGCTTGCTTTTCTTATTGCCTTTATTCTTTCGTTCACAGCTGAACACCTTCCTTTCAAAATGATTATACAATAATTATTTTGTGTAAGCAAGCACATTTTTATGATTATAGTGTTGACATACACACAAGCAGGCGCTATAATGTGTACAGAAACACAGAAACAGGAGGGTGCGGGAATGTTCGAAACAGTCAAGACGGTGAACGGGTACGAGGTCAAGAGGATGGCCGGGAGCCGCGGCCAGTATTCGGTGAGTGTTTGGGAAGGCCACAACGGATTCGGCGAATATTTCACCTTCCGGACCATCAAGGAAGCGACAGCCTTCTGCGCCGGACTTCCGGAACGGTCCGAATATATCCGCCAGCACGGCGGGCAGATGTAAGGGAGGCGGAAGCCGTGACGAAGTACACCGTAAACGGGAAACAGGTCGCCCAGGCGAAAGCCGAAGACATGGTGCGGACGATCATGCCGAAAGGCGGGATTCAGTATATCCAGAACGCGATCCGGAACGCGAGGGCAAACAAGCTCGACGGAATAACCTTCCACTTCGGGCAGGCCTTTGTGCTGGACGTGAAATTTTAAGGAGAGGCCGGAACAATGGAGAAAATCATCATCAAAGAAGCGCTGGACACGATCCTGAAGAAGGACAGCAACCTGACAAACAACCAGTATATCGCGCTTTTGACGCGATACCAGCAGCTCCGGGAATCATACGAACGGAACACGGGGAACCGGTTCTTTATTCCGGAGAAGGACGGCGAAGAGCTGAGAGGCATTATTTCCTTTCTGTTCGAGTCCTACGAAATCACCCGCGAACAGCGGGAAAAGCTCTGGGACGTGGTGGACACGATCCGGGCCGAGAACGCCTAAGAGAAAGCATAAGGAGGGCAAAAACATGAGCATGGAGCAGAGGAACAAACAGGCGGAGGCCATCCGCCGGGAGACGGTCCAGCCGGAAGCGCCGGCGCGGCCGGAAAAGGCCGATTATATGGAGCGCATCAAGGGGCTGTCGGCGGAGGACCAGGCCTTTATGGACGGATACCTGTTCGCAAAGGTCACCAGCCGCCGGGAACCGGCCTGACCATGAAGACAGACCTGACCGCCTACGACCGGCGGATCATCGAAAAGGACCGGCGGTACCTGACACACGCGGAGAACGGGAAACCGGTCTGGCACTGGTCGCCATATCACGCCTGGTGGGATCGGGAAAACGGCGGGCGTTTTGTGGCAGCCGTCGCGCGGAAGGTCGGCGGCCAGGTCCGGACATTCAATCCAGTAACGGGGGCGATTGTATGACCATCGAAAGAACGCTGGAGGAATTGCGCGGGATACTGGAAAACCTGCTGGAGGCCGCGGAGGCAGACATGACGGAGGTGCCGTTGGTAGCAATCCCGGCGGCAGCCGCCCAGGCAATCCTGAACGCGGTAAACACCCTGGAAGGATTGCGGATTCTGAAAGGAATTTTCAAGGAGGACGAAAAGTGAAAGGCGTTATCTATATCGCGGGACCCATGAGAGGCCTACCGGATTTAGGCCGGCGGGCCTTCGGGGAAGCGGAGGAAAGGCTCCGCGCGGCGGGCTGGAAGGTGATAAACCCGGCCGTCCTGCCGGACGACCTGCCGCAGGAATGTTATATGCCGATTTGTCTGGCCATGCTGGACCAGGCGGACACCATAGCGCTGCTGCCGGGTTTTGAGTGTAGCGCCGGCGCTCAGATAGAGATCGCCTACGGGGCGCAGACCGGGAAAGAGGTTTTATACCTGAACGACCGGGCGGAGGCGCGGGCATGATGGACGAATTAAACGGCCAGCTGGTCATGCCAGGTGTTGCGGAAATGATCCAGGAACACAAGGCCTCGGAGTATCAGGCCTTCGTGGATAAATTCAAGGAAGCGAAGACGACGGACGACTGCTACACGCCGCCGGAGATTTACGAAGAGATAGCAAGCTGGGTGGCGGAGGAATACGGATACCAGCGGGAAAAGTTTCTCCGGCCATTCAAACCCGGCGGAAACTATCAGGCGGAGGAATACCCGGAAGGGTGCGCCGTTGTGGACAATCCGCCCTTTTCGATCCTTGCCTCCATCGTGGACTGGTACATAGCGCGAAAAATCCCGTTTTTCCTGTTCGGGCCAACCTTGACCATTATCGGAATTTTACGGAAGCCGTCGCGGCTGGACTGCTGCTGCGTCGTTTTGATCGGAAACCAGATCACCTACGAAAACGGCGCGACGGTTCAGACATCATACATAACCAACATGGACCGCGAACACGCCTGCCGGATTGAGGGGGGGGCTGCGGGAAAGGATGGAGGAAGTAAACAACCGCCTCCGGCGGGCCGGAAAGGTCCAGCTTCCGAAATATACCTACCCCATGAACGTGATAACCGGGAAGGACTACAGGCTCGCGAAATACGGCCAGACATTTCGGATCCGCCGCGGGGATTGCGTGGTCGTCCCGGAGCTGGACGCCCAAAGGAAGATCGGGAAACAGATTTTCGGAAGTGGATTTCTCATTTCAGACCGCGCGGCAGCAGAGCGGGCGGAGCTGGAAAAGCTCGCGATAAAGAGGGAGCGCGAAGAGGTCCCGGCCGTCGAATGGACCCTATCCGAGCGGGAGCGCGGAATCATTGAAAGCATGAAGGGAGGTGACGAGCATGGCCCCACAGGAATTGACCCTTGACGCGGAAATCTTCGAAGAGTTTAGAACGATCCTGGACTCCAGCATCCGCGCGCTGCTCCGGCAGATGATAGAGCAGCAGGTGAAGACCGGAAGCATAACGGCAAAGATAGAGGTCGACCTCGCGCGGACGGTGGACGACGAAACGGGAGAGATTCACTACCAGCCGAGCCTCGACCCGAAGGTCGGAATCAAGCTCGGAAAGCGCGCGAACTACGGCCTGCGGAAGCTGAACGGCTTCTCCATGCGGCCGGACGGAAACGGCGGCTTTATTATCGGAACAAAGCAGCTGAACATCGAAGACCTTTGCAAAGGAGGCGCTTCGGCATGATGGAAGGATTCTACAAACCGGCGGAGGCCGCGGAGCTTATGGGAATCAGCACGGCGACCATAACGCGGTGCAAGAAGCTGGGCGCGCCGGTCCACCGCGTCGGAACCTGCGGCCGGCTGTATTTGATAGACCCGGCCGAATTTATGGAATGGATGAACGCCCAGGGAGAAAAGAACGCGGACGAAAGGAAAAGGAAGCTGTCCGTGCTGGAACTCCGCGCCGCGCGCCATGCCATCTGCGGATGAGAAAAGAAAAAGCCTCCCGGGGCTGGACAAAACCGGGAGGCGGAGGCCGGGAGGCCTCAACACGTTACAGAGGGATTATACCATGAAAAGCACAAAGAGAAAAGCCCTGATATTTATGGCGGCCATAGCCGTCGCGGCGGCCGCGGCCGTCGGCCTGCCGGCGCTGAAGGACTACATGAACCGGAAAACGTGGGAAAAGGCCGTCGTCGCGGTTTATCCAATGGCAAACCAGCATATAACATGGACCGGGGCCGGATATAACGGCATCTGGGGAAAGGGCGAATGATGGAACAGAAGCAAAGAAGACGCTGCCAGGGCGGCGCGGCAAAAGCGGAGGAAATCCTTCAGACGTTAGAGCGGAACACATACGGCGGAGATAAGCCGCGCCGGCGGGCGCGGTGCGAGCTGCCGGCGAACCCGAAAAGCGAGGAAGTAAACGGAATCAAGCTAAGATTTAACCGACCTTCCGACAAATACCCGGGAACCGTCGAATTACTCATGACGGATGGCGAATGGGTAAAATACCGGATCGACATAGAACAGCCCGCGTTTACCGCCGCCATGGATTCATTAAGGGAAGGAAACTGGGTGACAGGATACCCGCCGCGGGATGCGTCATGAGCTACACGGAACTCGGCCGGGAGCTGGACGCGATCCTGGAACAGCGGCGGAGGATCAGCGCGGACAGGTACGGCTACACCCCGACACACGGGAACGAGGAAGAACACGAACGCCTGACAAAACAGGCGGCGGAAATCAGAAAGGAAATGCGGAGGGTAAGATATGGCTCGGACGAATGACTGCCCGCGCCGCTGCCGTGGTTGTGGCGCGGAAATACTCATAATCAAGGCCGGCGGCTATTACGGCCGGGTGACCGTAGACGCGGAGCCGGTATGGATCAGACAGGCCGCCGGCGGAGACTCATTCCTGACGGCGGACGGGCGCGTGGTTTTCGGAACGATTGCGGGAGACGCGGACGACGACCCGGACGCGAACTTTTTGTCGGTTTTTGTTCCGCACAAGGGACATTGCCCGATGAACGGCCGCGCGCCGCGTCACCGTCACCGGCCCAGCGGATACAGATAAGGAGGAAAAAAGATGAAGGCGGTTTTTAATCCGGGCTCCGAATGGGGCCTTGCGGAGCTTTGCCAGCTCGCGCAGGAAAAGCGGGTGCGGATAGAGGTCGAGATCATACCGGAAGAAGCGATAGGGGTCCGGCGGAATATCACCATTGAACCGTGGGAACCATACGAACCGAAGTGCCCGATAGGTCAGCCGATCGTCTATGTAAAGGAAGGAAAGGCGGAGGGATAAACATGGCAAAAGTATTTTGCGATTATTCAGCCTGCGAATATTGGAACAACCAACAATGCCAGGCGGAATGGATCGAAATATCAGATAGTTGTCTAACCTTTACGGCACACACAGACATAGACAAGGAATACCGCCACGAGTTCTGGAAGCGCTGCCTGAATAATGAAAACGGGAAAACATACAGAGTAGCGCGCCACGGGAAGCGGTACGAAATGCTCGGGTTTGTATTCTATACGGACGAAGACGACCGCTGGGGAATCGAAACAGTTTCATTTACTGAAGAAAAAAGCGGGTTAAGGGCGCTCGGCAGACAGATCACGGAGGAAAATATCGAGAAAATCCGGGAAATGATAGAAATGGCTCCGCCGCTTATGGACCTGCCGGAAGGAAGGGACGAAGGATGACGACAACAGAACTGATTAAATTATTACAAGAGAACGAGCACGGCGGAGCATCGGGAAGGCCGCGGGATATAAGCCTGACTATTCCAGGCTTCGGACTTTTAGCGGGCGCGGACTTTGCTATCAATTCGACCGGAGACGGTATGTTTTCGGAAATATGCCTCGAGGTTAATGCGGAATCATTTTATCCGGAAGAACAGGAGGAAGAAGAATGAACGTACGCCGCGGCAGGCTCGCGGCTCTTCTCTTCCTATTATGGTCACCAGGGCGGAGGCTCAAAACGGGGCGCGGTGAACCCCGCTGACAGGCTTGTATGATGCATTAAATAATGAGGCATCCGAAACCGAGAAGGATCCTCCGGGCGGCCATCAGCGAAAATAACCATGATGATTTTTTGAGAAGGGGGTGTCGGGGGAAACGGAGCCGCCGGCCTGCCGGAAGACAGGCGGACAGACTGCGGCTCCGTTGCCCCTGACCGGATAGAAGGGAGGAGCGGACTGTGTGGGAATATTCAGCCCTGTTCGACGTACCTGGACCGACGGCGCTGGAGCTTGCCATGCACGACCCGGAATGGTGGACCCGTGAAGGCTGCGACCTGCGGGTGGGCCAGATGAGATACCGGACAGCGACGATCCTCGCCGGGGACACTCTGGTCGCGGAGATATACCCTGTCTTTGGGCGGGCGGACCGCGGGAAGGCCCGCGCCGCGAAGAAGAACCTGACGGCGGACAGGATCAAAAAACAGAACACGGCCCGCGCGAAATTTCACCTTGAACTCCTCCTGGATGAAAACTTCGGCCCGGAGGACTTGAGCATGACCCTGACGTACACGGACGCGCCGCGGGAAGCGGAGGCCCGGAAGGACGTGAAAAATTTTATCGAACGACTGAAGCGGGCCAGGAAGAAAGCCGGCCTGCCGGAGCTGAAATATGTTTACGCACTGGAAGACGAGCGGGACGGCCGAGCGAAACAGCTGCATTGCCATATCATCATGAGCGGCGGCCTTGACCGGAAGACGGTCGAAGCCATCTGGCAAAAAGGGTCGACGGAGCGCGGATACGGGAACGCGGACCAGCTACAGCCGAACAAAGAAGGTCTGCGCCGGCTTGCCTTTTACATTTACGACCAGAACCGCGGGAAGGACCGCGGAAAAGGAAAGCGGCATTATTCCTGCTCGAAAAACCTGCGGGAACCAAAGCGCCGCTCCAGCATGAGCCGCGTATCGCCTGCCAAGGTCCGGAAAATGGCGCGGGATTTTAACAGCATGGCGAAGACCATCATGGAGAAAGTGTATCCGGGTTTTGAATTCGTCCGCGGCCTGCGCTACCAGGAAAATGAGACCGGGACCATGAGCGAGAGCTGCGTCCGGTTTTCGGATTATGCGGAAGGCGTATATATTCGCGTCATGATGAAACGTATCAAGGGAGGGCGGAAACGGTGATCGACTTTCAGGAAATGCGGCGTTTGATCCGGGAGGAAGAGAGACTGCGCTGGGCTGTTCAGAAAAAGCGGAGCCGCGCCGAAAAGATAACCGCGTCATTTTCCCAGGCGGGCGGCGGCGGGATTAGTACGGGCGACAAAGTAGGCGACGGAGCCGTGGAGCTTGCGGAGCTGACCGAGGCATACGACGAAATAAAAGCCGCCCTCGACGGACAGCGGGACGAACTCCGCGCGGCCATGAAAGTTTGGGAAGGTCACAGGAGCGGGAGCGTCAAAACCTGTTTAGAGCTGCGGTACCTGAAAGGCCGGACCGTCCGGAAGATTGCGGTGGCCCTGAACTACTCCGAACAATACGTTTTCAAGATGCTCCAGCGCGGGGAACATTTAGCCAGGGAAGCGGAGAAACAGATCACAAACGGGCGAGTTTAGTTGAGTATTTCACGTGGTAGAATGTACGCTGTGAAAGAACAGAGAAGCGACGACGGAAGGCCGCCGCTTTTTGTTTGGGCGCTGCCGGTTTTCCGTATACACCTTTCCCGGCGGCGGGGCGCATTATTGCCGGAGACGTGCGCGGGGAGGGCGGCACAACATGAGCGGAAGATCAAGCCGATGGCCACACGTGCGGAAGCTCGCGTGGGATCGGGACAGGAAGGCGCGCGCGCCTTGTCATATTTGCGGCCAGTCAATCGACTATTTTCTCGAGCCATCTTCCGCGCCGGATTCATGGGAACCGGACCACCTGATTCCCGTAGCCAGAGCGCCGGAGCTTGAGCTTGACCTGTCCAATATTGCCGCGTCTCACATGAGGTGTAACCGTGTTAGAGGCGACGGCATAAACGGCGAAAACGAACTCGGAAGGCGTTCTCGAATTTGGTGATTTTTGGCCGGTTTTGGTTTGGTTTTTGGCTGCCCGTTTAGGGGGAGGGGGTCAAAAATCTTCGCGCGCGCCAAAATGAAGAGACCACCGCCGGCAGTCTTTTCCCCCTCCGAGAAAATCCGGAGGTTTTTTTCGTGGATGGTTTCAAAATCGACTTTTCCGCCTTCAAATCCAGGGGCGCGGCGGCCGTGAAACGACCGGCGGAACCGGAACAGGATCCGGCTGAGGAATCGACCGAGGAACCGAGGGACGAGCGGGCGGAGGAACACGCGCGAACGGTCCAGGTTTTCAAAACGTGGGACACCCAGAAGAAAATGCGCGTCATGAGCGAGGCCAACCTGGACGAGGCGCTGCCGTGGCACATGGAAGACGGGTGCGCCTATCATGTTATCAGCTACGGCGACGTGGACAGCCTGACCTTCCTCCGGCACATTGTGAAGCAGCAGCAGATCCGCTACGCCATGCTTGCGACATGGTGCATGGCCAAGAGCGACGCGGAGGAAATGCGGGAATGGGTCCGCCGCGGCGACGTGGGCCGGTTCGACTTCTACGTCGGCGAGATTTTCAAGAACGGATACCGCGGATGTCTTGAAGTGCTGGACGATATCTGCCGGGAGACCGGGGGAAGAACCGCGCGCATCAGGAACCATTCGAAACTCATGGTCTTTTTCGGGGAGCGGTTCAGCGGGTGCATAGAGTCCTCGGCGAACGTGGACACGAACCCGCGCATTGAGCAGACCTGCATAACCATCAACCGCGGCCTCGCGGTTTTTTACAAAGAGTTTTTCGACCTGATGAAAGACTACGACGGACGCTACCAGGAATGGCAGCCGTTCGACCTGAAAGCCGAAAGAAAGGCGGAGGACGCATGACGCAAAAAGAGCTTTTCCGGGATATCGACCCGCGCATGAAAGACCAGGCCGCCATGGTCTGGAAGATCGAAAAGGCGCTGCGGAAAAAGGTCAAGGCCATTTTTCCGACGTTCGAGGAAATGCCGGTCGCGCAAGCCGTCACAACCACCCAGGGGGAGGAGGTCCTGAAGGCGAACCCGGCCATGCAGGAAATCCGCGCCGTTTTCAGGGACTATTGCAGCATCGTCAAAGCCCAGGCGGCCCTTTTAGGCGAGAAAGCGCCGGAGGTAGAGGTTTCGCAGATTGATTCAATCCGGCAGAAGCTGAGAATCGCAAAATGAAAGGCGTAACGGAACCGCGGCTATACACGAAAGAGCTGCGGCCGCTGGACGAAGAAACCTCCCTGGGCTTTGCCTGCATAGAGTACGCGCGGACGGTTCTGCGGAAAACCCTTTACCCGTGGCAGGAGTGGGCGCTGATTCACTCGCTGGAAATCGTCGGGAGCCTTTCAACCGGCTGGCACTTCCGGTACCGGACGGTGCTTTTTCTCATCAGCCGGCAGAACGGGAAAACGGTGCTTTCCGAAGTCATAGCCTCTTTCTTCCTGAACGTCCTCATGGTTCAGAACATTTTCGGCACTTCCCTTTCGCTGGAAAAGGCGGAGGAAGTCTGGGAGGCCGTGATCAACGACCAGGAATCCTTCCCGGAATTGTCGCAAGACGTGGAGCGGATCAGCCGGACGAACGGAAAGAAGCGTCTCGAACTGAAGGGCGGCCGCCGGTACAAGGTCGGCGCGCCGTCGCGGAGGGCGGGCCGCGGAGATTCAAACGACCTGGTCATGCTGGACGAAATCCGCGAACACCGGGACTGGGAAACATGGTCGGCAGCGGCGGCCAGCACAAACGCAAAGCCGAACGGCCTGATCATTTGTTTTTCGAACGCAGGAGACCCGGACAGCATAGTCCTCCGGCAGCTCCGCGCGCAAGCTTTAGGCCAGAAATTAGACTTCGGCGGCGACGTGGACGCGAACAGCCTCGGCCTTTTCGAATGGAGCGCAAAGGAGGGCGCAGACACGGACGACATAGAGCAGCTCGCGAAGGCGAACCCGGCCATGGGCTACGGCCTGCTGACGGAGCGCGCCTTGCTATCAAACCGCGAAACCTTCCCGGAAATGAAATTCCGCGCGGAATGTATGTGCCAGCAGGTCGAAACGATCCTCCCGCCGCCGTTTCCGAACGGAGCATGGGAAGCCGGGGCAGACACGGCCTCCTTCATCCCTCCGGAAGCTCCGCTCTTTTTCGGGATTGATCTTTCCCAGGACCGGCGGTGGACTTCCATCGGAGTCTGCGGCCAGCGCGAGGACGGAAACTGGCATATTGAGGTCGTCGCGCGCCGCGTCGGGACGGAATGGGCCATTGACTGGTTCCGGGAAAGGTCCATAAAAGGCCGGATAAAGCTGGCGTTTCAGTCACGCGGCGCGCCGGTCACAGGCCTCGCGGAACAAATCTGCACCATTCCGGGGATTGAGCGTATAGGCATCGAAGGCGCGGACCTGTCAAACGGCTGGGGCCGCTTTTTTGATGGCGTTTCAGCCTGTCTTCCGGAACGCGAAGGCGCGAAAATTTACCACCTGCCGCAGCCGGTCATGGACACGCCAGGGAAAACCATGCAATTAAAAGTCATGGGCGGAGGCATCAAACTGCCGGACAGGACGAAAAGCCCGGATGACATAGCGCCGCTCTTCGCCTGCATAATGGCCTTTGCGGCAGCATCGAAACCACAAACAACGGGCAAGGTTTACGAGAGCGCATACGAAAGCGGCTCCTCCTTGACCTTTATCTGAAAGGGGGCGGCATAATGCCCGGGATCCTTCGAAGATGGCGGGACCTTTTCCGCCCGTCGGTAATCAGTTTCACCTTCGGACCGGACGCGCCGGCGGAGGTTTTGAACATGACAGCGCGGACGCTGTACAACACGCAAGACAACCTCGCGGCCGTGGTTAACTTCTTGGCTAACTCAATAGCCCAGCTTCCCCTGAAGGTTTACAAACGAACAGAGGACGACAAGCGCGAACGCGACAGGAAAAGCGCGGCGGCCTTGCTACTATGGCAGCCGAACAGCGACCAGACGGAGTTCGAGTTCATCCGCGCCCTGACCACGGAGATGTACGTTTTCGGGTGCGTCTACGTCTGGGTGCTTCCGGATACGGAAAGCGAAAGCGGTTATCAAATACGGATCATTCCGACAGACTGGATCACCACGACGGAAAGAACAACCAGTTACGGCCCGAACAAGATCGTGGTCACGTCCGACGCGGCCGGAACCGTCGAGATACCGCGCTCGGAATTTGTCCGGTTCTGTACCTATTCGCCCGGAAGCCCGGGCGGATACGTCTCCCCGATATCGGCCCTCCGGCAAACGCTGGAAGAACAGATCCAGGCGAGCCGCTTCCGCCGGGAACTCTGGAAATCTTCCGGCCGCCTGAACGCGCAAATCATCCGCCCGAAAGACGTGCAGCCATGGACGGAGGAAACGAAAAAGCGCTGGGTGGCTGCATTCCGCGAGTCGTGGGGCGCGGGCGGGAGCAAAGCAGGATCCATTCCGCTGATGGAAGACGGCATGGAAATAAAAACTTTCAATGCCAGCTTTAAGGAACAGCAATGGGTCGAATCCGTCAAGCTTTCCAGGGAATCCGTCGCGGCAGCATACCGGATCAATCCGTCCCTGGTATGGCACAGCGACACACAGACCTATGCAAGCAGTAAGGACAACGCCCGCGCGCTTTATGCTGAATGTTTGGGGCCGGACCTGCAAATGATCCAGCAGCGCCTGAACAGCTTTCTCCTCCCCATGATCGGCGCAGAGCGCGGAACATATGTGGAGTTTGACCTGACCGAAAAGCTGAAGGGCGACTTCGAACAGCGCGCCGCGGTGATCCAGTCCAGCGTCGGCGGCCCGTGGCTCACGCGGAACGAAGCACGGCGCGACAATAACCTGCCGCCGGTCCCGGGAGGCGACGAACTGATTGTCCCGCTAAACGTCATGACGGAAAGCCAGATGCTTCCGGAGTCAGACGCGGCAGCGGCGGAGGCTCCGCGCGTTGTGCTGCATCAGCACAAGCACAGGAAAGCGGCGGAGGACAAGCCGACGGAAGTCTCCGCGAAAGTCACCGAGAAGGAGAAGGAAGCCGTCGGCGACCTGCTGTCAAAGTTTTTCAAGCGACAGGCAAAGAGCATCCTCCCGAAGCTGGGCGCGAAAGCATCCGGCGAATGGTGGAACGCGGACAGGTGGAACCGCGAACTCGCGGAAGACCTGGAACCGCTCCTGACGGACATAGCCGCCGCGCATGGTGAAAAGATCGCGAAAGCGCTCGGCGCGGAGTACATCGTCGAAAAGACCGTGGCCTACCTCCGGAAGCTAGCGGAGGCCCGCGCGGAGTTAATCAACACGGAGACACGCAAGAAGCTCCAGCGAGCCATGGACGAAGCCGAGGAAGACGAGGATCCGGAAGAAGCCGCGCAGCATGAGATGGACAAGCGCGCGGACCTTGACGCGGTTCTTCTGGGGTCCATGCTTGCAAAGACCGTCGCGGGCTGGGGAACCGGGGAAGCATCCAGGCAGGCGGCGGACCAGGGAAGTCGGAAGAGGATTTACAAAGTCTGGGAAGCCGGCGCGAACGCGCGCGAGTCGCACATTCTCATGGACGGCGAAACGGTTCCGATAGACGACACCTTCTCCAACGGCGCAGATTGGCCCGGGGACGATTCTCTGGACCCGGACGAGTCCTGCGGCTGCAATTGCACAACCTCAATTCTTGTCGTGGAGGGCTGATTCTATGATTCACGTATTGACGGGGCCGCCTTGCGGCGGGAAGTCCACCTACATCAGGAAACACGCCAGGAAAGGCGACCTGGTCGTCGATTATGACGAAATCGCGGAGACGTTAGGCAGCGCGGTAAAATGGAACCCGGAAGGAATCGTCCGGAAGGCCGCCGCGAAAGCGCGGGAGGCCGCCATCTCCGTGGCGCTGAAGAATCCGGACGGCGAATCGTGGGTCATTCAGTCGAGACTCACCGACGCGCTGCGGGAAACGTTCGAAAAAGCCGGCGCGGAAATCATCGAACTGGACCCGGGAAAAGATATCTGCATAGAGCGCGCGAAGCGCGACGGAAGACCGAAAAACATTCTCCTCGCCATCGAAGGATGGTATGCGGGGAAGAAAGGAAAAACCATGAGACGCACAAAGGACTTCGAGGTTCAATACAAGGACGAAGGCAGCGGAACCATAGAGGGCTACGCCTCCACATGGATCCGGAAGGCGGACAGCTGGGGCGACGTGGTAGCGAAGGGAGCCTTTGCAAAATCCCTGAAAGAGCGCTGGAACGGCGGGAAGGGCATTCCGTTTATTTGGGCGCACCAGATCGACAACCTGAACTCTTTCATCGGAACGGCGGAGGCCGACGAAGACGAGAAGGGCCTGCACTTTGTCGCGCGGTTCGACGATACGGAAGAGGCGCAGAAGGTCCGGAAGCTGTACAAGGACGGCCGCCTGAAAAAATTCTCTTTCGCGTATGACGTGCGCGAGGCCGGCATGGTCACGCTGGACGACAACAGCAAAGCGAACGAACTGCGCGAGCTTGACCTTTACGAAATTTCAGCCGTCACCGTCCCGGCCAATGACGATGCCGGCGTGGTGGACGTGAAGAGCGGACGCAGGAACTCAAAGGCAGACGAGGGCAAACTCAGGGAAGCAATCAAGCTCCTCCAGGAAGTCCTGGGCGAGATTGAGGAAGGAGACCCGGACGACGGGGAGGACGACCAGAACGGCAATGCGGGAGCAAAGGACCGGAAAGGAAGCAACCCGGAAGCGAAGGAACTCCTGGAATACATCAATAAAATTTGAGAAAGAGAGGAAAACCCCATGAAGAAGAAGCTCGAAGAAATGAAGGCCAAACTGGCCGCCCTGAAGTCCCGAATTGAAGCGGACGACAAGGACGCTATCGCCGAAGGCATCAAGCTGAAGGGCGAGATCGAAACCACCGAGGCCGCCATCGCGGAGGCCGAACAGAAGGCCGGCCTGCTGGCCATGATCGGTAAGAAGCCCGAAAAGGACGACGACACCGACGGGAACGAAACGCCGGCCAAGAGCCTGGGCGAGCATTTCGTCAAGTCTCTGCCGAAGACCCACGGAAAGCGGTTCCAGATTGCCGCGAAGGCCTACAACGACCCGCTGGCCGTCGGAACACCTGCCTCCCCGCAGGTCCCGCGCGCCCTGGTCACCGACATTGACCGGAAAATCGTGCAGGAAGTCCTGCCGGAAACCTTCCTCCGGTCCCTGTTCGGTGCTGAATCCATCAGCGGCAACGCCCTGACCTATTTCGTCGAGGGCACCATCGAGTCCAACACCGCCGGCGGACAGAGCGCCTACGGTTTCGACACCGTGGACGAAGGCGCGGCCAAGCCGCAGATCTCTTTCGCCGACCCGACCCCCGTCACCGTCGCGCTGGATAAGCTCGCGGCCTTCATCAAGGAAACTGATGAATACATTGACGACGCGCCGTTCCTGGCGTCCGCCATCAATGGCCGCCTGCTGAACTATCTGCGGCTTCGTGAAGAGGCCTACCTGCTCACCAAGCTGAAGGCCGCGAGCATCACCGCGGACACCACCAGCTGGGCGAACAGCGCCGACGCGCAGGACATTGCCGACCTCATCTTCTCCAAGATTCAGGCCGTGCAGTCCGCCAGTGGTTTCGCGGCCGACGCGATCATCATGAACCCGAAGACGTGGGAAGTCCTGCGCCTGGGCAAGCTGACCAACGGTCAGTACATCGGCGGCGGCTATTTCGCCGACGGACAGGGCAAACAGCTCTGGGGCGTCCCGGTCTACACTTCCACCTTTGCGGCGGCTCCTGTTTCCGGCTCTGCTGCAGGTGAAATCTTTGTCGGCGCGTTCAAGACTTGCGGCTCCGTCGTGAGTAAGAGTGGCATCTTCGTCGAGGCGACGAATACAGACGCGGACGACTTCCAGAAAAACCGCATGACCATCCGCGCGGAGGAACGCCTCGCACTCGCCGTCCGTCGGCCTGCCGGTTTCATCAAGGTTGTTAAGTCCGCAACGGACCCTCAGTAACTCTTTCGATTGACGCAGATATTTCGGAAGAGGTAGACCTGCTCGGTAAATCCGTTACCGATCTGCAGGAAGGCGTGACCATCGGCAAAGAAGCAATCGGCGGAACGCTGCACTACGTCACCGGCTACACCGGTTTCTCCGGGGATAGCGCGGAACAGGAAGGGAACTACCTGGCTTTGCATTTCGAAGACGAGGGTGCGTCATCTATTGCCGTTAAGGTAATCGGCAGCGACAAGCCGCCGGTCACCCTGGACCCCGACGGCCTGATCGTTTTAAGAATCAGGGACATCGCCGAAGGCGTGGAAGTCACGACAGTGAAGAACGGGACGACCTACGTTAACCGGCTGGCGTTTGTCGGCATCGTCAAGGAACCGAAGGCGACGACCTAACAACCCGGGGCGCGGCTGAATAAGTCGCGCCCCTTCCCTGAAAGAAGGTGAAACCGTGAAGAAACTTGTGATTGACGGGAACAGGATGTGGGAACCGGCGGAGGCCGAGAAACAGACCGCCCGGAAGGAAGACAAAGAGGCGAAAGCCGCGAAGCCTTCCAACAAGGCAAGAAAGGTGGCCAACAAATGAGCCTGTTAACCACATGGGGATACACGATCACCGACGCGGAAACGCTGCCGGCCTTGCTCACACCTGAAGAGTTTAACACCTTCACGGCGAACAAGTACGCGGGCGACGCGCGGATCGAGGCGAACATCAACGCCGCTTCGGAAGCCATCCGGAATTATTGCGGCTGGCATCTGTTCCCGGTTCAGGCCTGCTCATTCTCCGAGCGGATTTTGAGCGGGAACGGCCGCCTAAAACGTTCCGGCCCGGACATGCTGATCCAGCTCCCGGCCGTGTTTATTCCGTCCGTTTCCTCCGTGGAAATCGGCGGAAAAGCCTGGGCGGATTATGCCGTCGAATCAAACGGCCTTCTCCGGCTGTTCGACGTGCCGCCGCACATGGTCACGCGGAAGACGGAAGTTTCCGTCACGTACTCCGCCGGCCTGCCGCCCATGTTCAGGGATGCAATCAAAGAGCTGCTCGCCCACCGTGTCACACACGCCCTGGCATCATCCGCGGGTGTGCAATCTGAAACGGCGGGCGGCGTTTCCGTCACGTATTCGGCTAACTGGATCAATTCAGCACGGTCCACCGCTTTAGCAGACGACAACAAAGAAGTGCTTTCCCCGTACAAGCTCCGGGAGGTGTTCTGATATGTTGCCATCATGGGCGGCGGATACCGTCACACGCATCCGGCCGGGAACGAAAGAGCAGCGCGGCTCAACCGTCCCGGACTGGACGGCCGCGACGGAGCTTGAGATTCCGGGCTGTTCTGTTCAGCCGGCGCAGACAAACCTCTCCCAGGACGGAAGGGTGCTGGGCATTTCTGACGGCTACACCTGTTTTTTTCCTCCGGGCGCTGACGTGAAAGCGGGCGACCGGATCCGGTTTTCCGATGAGGTTTTCCAGATCATCGGCGAGCCGCGGGCATGGAACTCCCCGACCGGCCGTGTGAGTAGCATCCAGGCACAACTCGAAAGGTGGGCGGGATAATGCAAAGGCAGGTCGAAATAGAATTTTTCACGGACGGTTTCGAACAGATTCTGACCTCCTCCGGAACCATGAGCGCGGTTCAAAGCGCCACCAATGCCATCTACGCGCGGGCAAATGCAAACAACCGGCGAGGCGGGACGGGTTTTCATTCCGGAACGCGGATCGGTAAAGCATACGGCAGCCAGCGCGCGCTCGGTTTCGTATACACGACGGACCGAAAGAGCCAGATAGCGGAGGCGGAGGACAAGGCACTAAGCGAGGCGGTGAGCGGATGAGCATATCTTTTCGGCGGTCCGTCGATATCGAAGACGTTGTGCGCCGCGCCCTGAAGGATCACCTGGCCGCGTATTGTAAACCGTTGCCGGCGGCTTACACCTTGCCTTGCGTGGAAATCACGCAGGTCGGCGGCACGGATCAGGAAGGCCAGATTGACACCTTCGACATAACCCTGGACGCGCGGGCGGAGGAAGCGGCGGACGCTTCCGAAACGCTCCGGACCGCGATAGGCCTCCTGCGGGCCGTCGCTAAAAACCAATCAACGGAAATCCGGCATATTGAAGTCAATTCTTCCGGCGCGTGGGGATCAGACCCTGTGCGGCCGGACCTGTCGATGTATTCGGCGCGGCTCCGCGTCGTTGCACACATGGAACAAATAACCATTTAAGGAGGACACACACATGGCTACCAATGAAGTAAACCTCGGCGCGGGCCTTGCCACCGGAATGTTTTTCCATGCGCCCGCCGGAACTGCTCTGCCCGTCTTCCCTTCCGAAGAGCTGGACACGGCCTGGAAAGAGGTCGGGTTCGTCTCCCAGGACGGGGTTGTGTGGCACCATGGCCGCAGCGCGGAGGCGCTGAAGGACTGGTCTAACAGCATCCGCCGGATGATTCAGAACAGCGACGACAAGACCGTCGCGGCGACCATCATCTCCACCACTCAGGAGGTTCTGGAAACCATCTTCGGAAAGGACAACGTGGTCACCACCGCGGCGACCGCGGACCATGGAAACCTGGCCGGCGTGGAAGTGAAAGAAGGCGTTATTTCCGGCGAGGAAGCCTTCCTTTTCCTCATGAAAGACGGCGACGATTCTTTCATGCTCGGAACCACCCGCGGGTTCATCACGAACCTGGACGATATCACCTTCGCGCCGGGGGGCCCGATCAGCTGGCCGGCGACGGTCTCCGCGGACTCCTGGAAATTCCTGAAGGACGACGGCCAGAAGGTCACCACCCCGTAACCGTTAACCACAACGACGAAAAAGGAGTATACAACCATGGCAAAAGCAACTTTCACCCTGAAGAAACGGACAGACTTTACCTTCGCGCTTGAAACCGACACGGAGAAGGTTTACCACCTGCCGTCGCTGAAAAGCCTCAGTTTTGAGGAAGCAAAGAAGATGGCAAGTATTGACGAGATTGACGACCTTGTGGAAAAGGGAAAGGCTATCCGCGACTATATCCTGAGCGCCTGCCCGGACCTGAAGGACAAAGGCCTCGGCGATATGGAATACATCGAAATCTTCAACGCATACGCAATGGCGGAGGGTAAGGAGTCCCTGGGGGAATCAAAAGCCTCGCGTCGTTCATAAGCGACCACCGCGAGGCCGTGCAAAAAGACCTGTTAATTAAAACGGGCCACGACCTGGACGACATCGGGCGCACCCTATCATGGGGTGCGCTCGGTGCTTTTTTGAATAAGCTGGACGCAGACAGCGAGCTGGCGCGGGAGCTGGAACCGGAGATCGCAAACTGGGCCGGAACCGTAAAGACAAACGCCATCCTCGCGGATATATACGACGTTTTGACCATGATAAACGCGAATATTTGCGCCATCGGGACGGGCAAGCGCGCAAGCAAGCCGAAGAGCTACCCGCGCCCCGGAGACAACAAGAAACAGCATATCGGGAAGAACGCGCTCCCGCCGGATCAGCTGCGGAGCTGGTTTGCGCGGAGAAGGAAACAGCGGAAAGAGGTGAACGAGAATGATTGAGGTCGCGCAGGCAACGGTAACAATTATCCCGACGATGAAGGGTGCGCAGCAGTCGATCACGAAAGAACTGTCCAGCGCCTCGGAACCGGCAGCGGAAAAGGCCGGCAAGTATGCTGGCAAAAAGTTCACTTCTAAATTTTCCAGCGCGATAAAATCAGGAGCGAAAACAATCGCCGCGGCCGTGACGGCTTCCGTTGCGGCCGTCGGTACTCTTTCCAAAACCTTTTTTAATGCAGCAAGGGCGACGGCGGAGTACGGCGACCATATAGACAAGATGTCCCAGAAAATGGGACTTTCCACGACCGCGTACCAGGAATGGGACTTCATCGCGCAGCATTGCGGCACCAGTATGGACAGCATGAAAACCAATATGACAAGACTGACCACGGCCGCCGCGAATGGCTCTGATGCTTTTGAAGAACTCGGCATTTCCGCAGAAGAGGCTCGGAACATGAGCCGCGAGGAATTGTGGAAAAGAACCATCACAGCACTGACGAACGTCGAAGACGAAACCGAACGCGCAAGAATTGCCCAGAAGCTTTTCGGCAAAGGCGCGACGGAAATGGGCGCTCTGCTGAATATGTCGGCGGAGGAAATAGAGGCCATGCGCCAGCAGGCCCACGAACTCGGAATCGTCATGAGCGAGGAAGACGTGAAAGCCGCGGCGGCCTTCCAGGACAGCTTCCAGAACATGACGCAATCTTTTAACGGCCTGAAAAATAAAATGATTGCGGAGTTTCTTCCGGGAATCACCACAATTATGGACGGCCTGACCATGATTTTCAGCGGAGACGGCGAGGGCGGGGTCGCGAAGATCAAAGAAGGCGTGGCCAGCATTTCGAAAAAGATATCTGAAATCCTGCCTGAACTCGTCTCCACAGGGAGCGAGATTATCTCCTCCATCATCGGCGCAATAACTGAAAACTTGCCGCTCCTGCTGCCGCTTGCGGCGAACATCATAACCACTCTGGCGACGAACATTGTCGCGGTCATCCCGACCCTGTTAGACACGGGCCTGAGCATCCTGACGGAGCTTATAAAAGGCATAGTAGACAACGGGCCGCAATTGATGAAGAAGGCGACATCCATCCTGACAAACTTCATGACAAGCCTGTCGGAAAGGCTGCCGGAGCTGCTGACAACGGCGGCGGAGCTTGTCGGGATGTTGCTGACGGGGATCATTGATAACGCGCCGAAACTCATAACCGGAGCCATAACCGCCGCGACGAACTTTATAACCGGCATTGTTCTAAAGTTGCCGGAAATACTCGTAAAGGGCGGCGAGATCGTAAAGAACCTGATAAGCGGCATAACGGCGAACGCCCCGACGATCCTGGCGACCATCGGCACGGCCATGGGCGACATTATCAAGAAGATCGGGGCCGCACTGCCGGATATCCTCGCAAAAGGCGCAGAGATAACGGGCAACCTGCTCTCTGGCCTGAATAAGAACGCACCAGGAATCGCGCAGGCAATCGGAACCATCCTGACCTCCATCGGCACGGCCATCGGCGAAGCTTTCCCGGGCATTTCGGAAGGAATCGCGACAATTGTACAAGCCTTTACTCCGCTCATGACGACCATTTCCGCGACGTTCACCACCGTCGTGACGGTTATTAGCGGAGCAATAACGGACATCGTAAAAGCGCTGGCCCCATACATTCCGGCAATAACGAAGATTGTAAATAACACAGTCGAAAAGCTCCCGTCGATCATTGAGGCGTTTAACGGGATTGTTACGACCATCAGCGGCGCTATCACGTCCATTGTGACCGCGCTCGCGCCGTATATCCCGGATATCACGAAGATGGTCACGGAAACAACGAAACAGCTCCCGTCGATCATCACAGCGTTTAACGGGCTTGTTACAACAATCGGCGGCGCAATCAAGTCCATTGTGGAAGCAATCGCGCCATACATTCCGGATATCACAAAGATGGTGCAAACGACGGTCTCCAAGCTCCCGGAGATTGTGAAGGCCTTCTCCGGCCTGCTGGAAAAAATCGGGCCTATTATTGACTCCATCGGCGGAGCGATTGAGAAGATCGGAACCGCGCTTTCGACGGTTGTAACAAGCATCGGAACAAGCGCGACCTCGATTGTGAACAGTTTCTCCGGCCTTTCTACCTCACTCGCGGTACCGATAAACGCAATAAGCGTACTGATTAAATCCATCGGCACGGCCATCGGTACGGTGATTGAATCCGTCGGTAAATGTGTCGCGTCCATCAATGAGAGCTTCGCAAAAGTTCTCGACAGCCTGAAAGGCGTTATTGATTCCATCGGAGAGGGAGCAGTAAAAGCCGGAGAAGGTTTCGGCAAGTTAGCGGACGCAATCATTAAACTGGTAAACAACACGGGCTTCTTTGATTTGGCAGCCACGCTGGGCAAAGTGGCTTCCGCCGTTGGGGATATCGCAAAGACGGGTAAAAACGCGGGCGACGCGTACACGAATATAAACAACATGGCGACGGCGCTGGACTCTTTGGCCGCGTCTGATTTCGGCACCCTGTCAACGAACCTGGCATCCATTTCCGGCAACCTTTCCACGTTGACGATTTACACGCCAACCATGAAGGACCTGAAGACCAACCTGGACAACCTGGGGAAAGTCAGGCTCGATACGCTCAGCAATAGCGTGAACGATTGCAAGACAAAGACGGAAGCCTTCACAAAGACTGCGACGGAGGGCTTCTCGAATATTCAAAAGACGATCACGGACAAACTGAAGACCGCCAGCACCGACACCGGCAACAAGTGGGCGGAGATAGAAACGACCTTCAAAAACAAGCTTTCCGCGATCCAGACGAACGTCACCAACACCCTGGCGACCATAGCCACCACCATTGCGGACAAGCTGAAGACCGCCAGCACCGACACCACAACCCACATGGGAGCCATGGCCACGACCATTTCCGAAAAGATGAGCGCGGCCTCTTCTTCCGTTTCGACAGAATCCGGAAAGTGGGCGACGACGGTAAAAACGGCCGTCGAAAACGTAAAGAAGATTTTCGCCGGCGACTTCTCCTGGGGCGTTCCGGCGCTGCCGGAGCTTTCGGCGGGATGGGCCGAAACCGTAAAGGAAGCAATCAAGGGCGTTAAGGATCAGTTTAGCGGAGGGTTCTCCTGGGGCGTTCCTGAACTGAAAATCCCGGTCAAAACTCCAAAATTCGACGTTGAAGGTAAGTGGGGCTTTGACGACAACGGAAACGTGAACAAGGTCCCGAAGATCAAGGTGGAATGGTATCGCCGCGCGGCGGAGCTGGGCGCGCTCTTTACGCAGCCGGCCGTCGTCGGCGTGGGCGACGCGTCGCAGCCTGAAATGCTGATCGGCGAAGACACCCTCTTTTCCAGCATCCGCGCGGCCGTCGCTGAATCATCCGGCGGCGGGTTCAATCAGACCAACAACATCACCGTCCAGGACGCGAACACGGCATCCGAGACCGCGCGAATGATCCGGAACCAGACGGCGGCGATATTGAGCAGAATGAGGGGTGGCGTATGAGCATCATAAGGGCCGCAACATTCACGAACACCGAAGACAATATAAATTTGATCGTTGACGGGAATTGCCCAGGCGTCCTGATTGAAAAAATCGAAGGAATCTATGCTTTTACGGGGGAGGTTAAGACCTCCCCCTATTCGCAGACGCATGGCGACCGGAAAAAAAGCTCGCGGGTTCTGAAAAGGAACATAGTTGTTTTCGGGAAGATTTTCGACGACTTCTGGAACAACCGGCAGCTTCTTTATCGCGTCTTCCGCCCGGATTCCGTCGGACAATTCTGCTATACAGAGCCGGACCGGGAAAACCGCTACGCGGATTATTTCGTGGAATCTGTCGACATAGACCAGAATCCATTCCGCGGGCAGTATCAGATTTCTTTGATTTGCCCGGACCCTTTCTTCTATGCGAAGGACCCGGAAAGCGTAGACCTTGCGGCATGGTCCTCGGACTTTATCTTTGCCCATGAGTTTTTGGAAGAGGGCGAAGAGCTGGGCCACAGGGAAACATCCATGATAAAGGAGATTCAAAACCTGAACGGCGTGGACGGCATCGGCCTGAAGATCATTCTCACCGCGTCCGGAAACGTGGTGAACCCATACGTTTATCTATACGAAACCGGGGAACGGATCACCATAGGCACGGACGCGAACCCGTACACGCTCACAAGCTCAAAGAGGATCGAAATAGACACGACGACAGGAAAGAAAAATATTGTTCAGATTGCGAACAATACGAAAACGCGGATCAATGAATATTTGCACCCGGACAGCACCTTCTTCCAGCTTGGCGCAGGAGTAAACACCATAGGCTACAACGCGGAGGCCGGCGACGAGTTTCTGAACGTCCACATAGAATATAAAATGAGGTTTTTGGGCGTATGAATACGGAAATTAGAATTTACAACCCGGCGCTGGAGCTGCAAGGCGTTATTGACGAGTTTTCTTCCCTCATCTGGCTCCGGCGCTATCAATCGCCCGGGGAGTTTGAGCTGCGGACACCATACGCGGCGGAATCAAAGCGCCTCCTGATCCCGGAGAACGTCGTGCAGCGCTACGACGGCGCGGAAACCGTGGACGCGGCCGTGATTGAAAATATTTCAATGACGGCGGATGAAATCGTGATAAAGGGCCGGTTTCTGGAATCATATCTCGAGCGGCGGCTGATCAAAGACACGACATACTACACGGGAAACGCGGAGGATTCCATGCGCCGCATCGTTTCGGACATGGTGCCTATTCCGCTTTTGAGTTTAGGCGCGGACCGTGGGATTCCTGAAACGCTCACGTTTCAGGCGACATACAAGAGCGTCCTGAACATCATCTCGAAGGCCTGCAAAGCGACCGGCCTCGGATTCAGGATCCGCCCGGACTTTACGGCGCGCGCCCTATATTTCGAAGTTTACAAAGGCGCGGACAGAACATCCAGCAGCGCGGCGAAAGTCATTTTTTCCGAAAAATACGACAATCTTCTGCGGGAACAGTACACATACGACAGCACACAGCTGCGAACAAAGGCCTTCGCTTCTCAACTTATAAACGACGTTCGAAGGGTTTACAGCGTCGGCGGAGGAACAGGCCTCGGCCTCCGGGAGGTTCACACGTCAACACAGGTGGACACGAACGGAAGGACGGACGCGGAGATTGAAGCATCTATGAAGACGCAAGGGCAGCGCGCCCTGGACGCTAAGACCATCCGGGAAAGCTTCATATTTTCCACGAACGCGGACAGCCCTTTCCTTTACCGCTCAGATTATGACGTGGGCGACCTCGTACACGTGAAGCACATAGCCTGGAATATTGACCTTCAGCTTCGGATTGCGGAAATAGAGGAAGACCACGAAAGCGGAGGCCGGGAAGTCTTCCTGACCTGCGGCTCACCGCTTCCGGAAATAATGGACTTTGAGGAGGGATAATCTTGTCTGTTTACGCGCAGGAATACGGGTATTTTTTCAATTCTCAGAACAGCGACCGGAAGTATAACGCGGACAGTTTCGAAACATGGCTGAAGCCTTTCTTCATCAGCGGAGTTTTCCAGGGCGGCCTGCAAGTGAAGGCGCAGGCATCGCCGGACATGACGGTTCAGGTAACACCCGGATATGCGAACCTTCAGGGAAAGCCGGCGTATTGGCCGGACACGAACAACCTGACCCTCGCGACGGCCTCCGGCGTATATAACCGAATCGACACCATTGTCCTCCGGCGGGACAATACGAACAGGGCCATTTCTATTGAGGTCGTAACCGGCGCAGCATCGGCAAACCCGCAGCCGACAGCACCGACGAGAACGGCGGACGTTTTCGAGCTTGTCCTGGCACAGATTCTGGTGGGCGTAGGCGTGACGGCCATAACCGCCGCGAACATTTCCGACACCCGCATGAGCTCTGATATTTGCGGATATGTAGCCGCGACCGTGGAAGAAATCGACTTCGACCAGATCAAGGCGCAATTTGACGCGTGGCTGGCAGAGTTTAAGGAAGACACGGCGGAGGACTACGCGGCCTTTGTCGCGCAGCTTCAGGAAGACCTGGAAGCATACCAAAGCGCCATAGACGCGGACGAAAGCACGGCCGCCGGCGACCTGGAAAGGTTCGAAACGACAATCCGGGAATATATCGCGGAGCTGGAGGCCATCATTGACGCGGGAACCGTTGCGCCGCTTCAGCTTCAGGTCGACCAACTGGAAGAGGACTTCTACGAAAGCCCGTGGCGGAGGCCTGAAGGCCTTCTGACAGATCAAAGCGGGAACACGATAGAAGACCAGGACGGAGACCCGATCAATATAACGACATTGTCCCAGGCGGAAATCGCCGCCGGGGTTATCAATGCAAATTTGCACTATTAAAAAGGAGGACGTACCATGGCAACCATTAACACGTTCGGGAACAAACAAGCGCCGACGCTTGCGGACCTGCTGCATTTATGGAGTACGGGCGACGCAACGGACATGAATGTCAACCTCGAACAGCTCCGCGACCTGATGATTGGAACCCTTGCAAACCTGGACACGGAAGACAAGGCCTCCATCGTTGCGGCCATTAACGAGCTGAACGGCCCGGTCAAGTTTGCGGCCAGCAAACCGCGGAACGGTCTCATTAACGGCCGGAGCCTGAAGGAGGTTTTCGGAAGCGCCGCCGCTTTCGCTGCTGCCGTTTTCGCGGGGGACTTCTCACAGATTGAGGACGGCGACTATTGGCCGCTGACGCTGAACGGGTCCATCCATGACTATTCCCTGTCCAGCGACTACACGAAGACCATTAACGAAACCATCATTCTGGAGGTTATGGTCAACCCGTATTACAAATACGGCGATGCCGGCAAGATTGCGGACGGCGCGCCGCACCTGCTGATGTTCTCGCGCGACCTGCTGCCGTGGACGCTGAAATTCAGGAGCGCGGACACCACCTGGTACAACAGCGCCAACAATCCGGACAGCACAGAGAACCCCTGGCTCGGCTCCGCTCTATATGAAACGCTGAACAACACCACAGACGGCCTTCTGAAGCTCATCCTGCAAAGCGAGCTGGGGTCATACGTCCACAAAGGCCCGAACAATCTGGGTATGCGGTCCTTGATGGAAACAAAGGCCGCCGGCGCGACAACCCCGACCGGGTGGGCGTGGTACAATCGCGGCGTTTTGTTCCTGCCGACAGAGAAGGAAGTCTGGGGAAACGCGACCTTCAGCAAGGGCGACGGATCGGCCCAGGGTGCGGCGCTTCAGCTTCCGCTGTTCATGGGATCGCGGCGGCATATCGTCAAGGGCCTCGGAAGCGGTGGGTCCCGGTACACCTGGTGGTGCGAGTCTTCGTCCGAGGGCAGCGCGTCCTACGTCACGTTTGTGGGCACCAGCGGGTTTCCCGGCAGCTACGCGGCGGCCACCACGTGGGTTGGCTGCCCGGTCTGCTTCCTGATCGCGCCGAACGCGTAAAACCGCCGCCCCCTTCAGCGGGGCGGCGAATCTCTCACAAGCGAGGGGCCGCGGAGAATGAGTAACGTTTTTAGACGCTTCCACCAACCGACAGGAACGGAATACTTCGACAACGCGGCAATTTTAGGCGTAGAACTTTACCGCGTTTTAACCCATGAGAAGATCGTGCCGAAAAGCCGCAGATATATTTACACCATTCCCATACTGAACATATACGCGCGGGAATGGACGTGGGTCGGCGTAGCTTTCGACACATACCCGGCAGGCAATGAAGCCCAGGCCCTTCTGGAAAAGAAAAAGAAAGCTTTTCAAAAGGCGGCCGACGCGAACGAGGCCATTATCCGCGCCCTTCAGCTTATGGTAATAACGCATAAGGAAATAGACGTGGACAGGCTGGACAACGTGGGCGAATTGCTCCTGAAAGAATCAAGGCTGCTCCGGAAGGCCAAAGACTCTGCGCGCATACAGCAGGAAGGCGCAAAGAGCCGGAGGCCTCCGGCGCGGAATTGAAACAGGTCGTTTTCTGTATCATCGCATCCGGCGGTGGGTCCCGGAACAACTGGTGGTGCGAGTCTTCGAACGAGGGCAGCGCGTCCAACATCACGAATGTGAACAACAACGGGAATCCCAACAACAACACGGCGGCCAACACGTGGATTGGCTGCCCGGTCTGATTCCGTCAAGGGGTCCGGCTTGCCATCTGACAGGCCGAACAGGGCCAGACCAAGTACGCGCATTATTAGCGCGGAAAGCAGAGCCACGACAGGAAGGAGAAAACGGCCGAGCGGGTTATGCCGCTAAACTTCCACAACGATGCCGACGGGCGGACGCTGCTTGCATGGACAGAGCCGCGCCTCCTCTGCTTTCATGCCCGGACGGCTAAACGGGTAGAACCGCGCGGCGAGAATAATCCCGGACGTTGTGGTTTTTGGAGGAATGCATGACGAGCGAGGAACGACACAAGGCGCGGGAGGCAAGAAGGAAAGCCAAACGCGCCGCGAAACGGGCCGAAATGCTGAAGGCCTGCACGTTCGAAAAGGTGATAAGCTCCGCGAGCCTGCTCAAAGCGGCGCAGCTATCAAAGCGTGGCGTGAACTGGAAGGCAAGCGTCCAGCGCTACCACATAAACCTTCTGCGGAATACGTGGGAATTGCACAGGAAGCTGACCGCCGGCGAGTCCGTCGTTCAGGGGTTTATCTGTTTTGACCTGATGGAGCGCGGAAAGCTCCGCCATATCCGGTCGGTTCATTTCAAAGAGCGGGTGGTACAGCGGAGCCTGTGCGACAACGCCCTGGTTCCGGTTCTGTCTCATTCCCTGATATATGACAACGGCGCGAGCATAAAAGGAAAAGGGATTCACTTTGCCATGTTCCGCTGCCGGGATCATTTGCGGGAGTATTACAGAAAGCACGGAAACAACCGCGGCTGGGTCCTTCAGGTAGATTTCAAAGGATACTTTGACAATATCCAGCACGGCCCGGTTCGGGAAATGCTGGAGAAGCACTTCGACGATCCGCGCCTGCTGGACCTGACCTGGGGATTTGTGAAAAGCTTCGGGGAAAAGTCCCTGGGCATCGGTTCACAGGTCTCCCAGATTTTGGCCGTCGCCTATTGCTCCGCGGTGGATCATTACGCGGTGGAGGTTTTAGGCCTGAAACTTTCCGCGAGATATAACGACGACAGCTATTTCATACACGAAAGCCGCGAATATTTGCAGCATTGTCTCGCGATCCTTGAAAAGAAATGGGAGGATTTGGGAATCATTATCAACAGAAAGAAAACCCAGATTATACCGCTGCGCCGGTTTACTTTTCTGAAAGTCCGCTTCGAAACGACGGACCGCGGAAAGGTGATCATGCGGCCATGCAGGAAGAGCATAACAAAACAGCGGCGGAAGCTGAAGGCCTTCCGGCGGGCGGTGAACGAAGGGAAGATGACAATCGGCGACGTTCGCGGAAGCTATGAAAGCTGGCGCGGATACAATCACCACATGAACGGGTATAAATCAATGCTGAACATGGACCGGTTATATTATGGCCTTTTCGGACTCATTCCGGCGGAGGTCAAGCGAAAAAGAAAACGGAGGGAAAGAAAATGTTTGCTTTTGTAATCGACGGCCGGGTTCTGGCCCTGAACGCGCGCGATATGTCCGGGAACAGCGGGTGGGAGCAGGTGAACACCACCCTGACACCGGACGACCGCCTGACGGACGAACACGGCGCGGCCTTGTATAAGGTCGTGAACGGGACCACCCAGGAACGGACGCAGCAGGAACGCGAAGCAGACTGGCAGCCGGAACCAGCGCCGCGCCCGTCCCTGTCGGAGCGCATCACCTTTGTCGAGGACTGCCTCATGGAGATGAGCGAGGAAGTGTATAAATAATGATTTGGTTCATCCGATCGTTATTATGCAAAATATTTTTCGGGAAAGGAGGGGAAACCATGATGGCTATGCTTTGGGCGCAGCGGATCATGTCCGCGCCTACCATTGAAGAAGCCCACGCGCTTTATAAGCGGGTGCCGCGTCTTCTGAAGGCCAAGGTCGACGAAATTCTGATCGAAAGCGGAATGGAGGATCTGATTCCCGATGAGTAAAGCCTCGGGGGAGCTGCCCGGCAAAAACGGGCGGCTCCGGTCTTTTTATGACATCCACGACAACGGAGACGGATCGGCGGACGTTTACCTCGACGGCGGGAAGGTTTTCCCGGAAACGGACGACATAACGGGCGCGACGGATTATGACTGCCTCGCGCGGGTCGTTAAAGGGGTCGTTATTTACGACGGCCTGGAGGAAGATATCCGCCGGAACTATGACAAATGGTTTCAGGAAGCGGAGGTTATATGGTTATGATAAGCGCAGACAAATTCGCGGATGCCGGGAAGAAGTACCTCGGGCGAAGCTATGACGACATGGACTGCCAGGAGTTTTTCGAGCGGTGCGCCGCGGATGCTGGCCTCTCTCTGGACCTGAAAGGGTGCAATGCATGGTTCCGGAAATTCAAGGAAACCGGGTGGACCGGAAGCCCGGAAGAATGTAAAAAGGTTTTCGGGATCATTCCGAAGGGAGCGGCGTTGTTCATTCACGCCTTCGACGGCGGCGAAGAAAAACGCGGCTATCATGACGGCCTCGGGAACGCGTCACACATCGGAATCAAGACCGGAACGGGAAAGGGCGCGATTCATTCCAGCGAGTCCCGCGGAGGCGTGACGGAATCCGATTTTCACGACAAAACAATCCGGAACGGCGGGTGGAACATGGTCGGCCTTTCTTCTCTGTTTGATTATGGAGAAGAGATCAACCGGAAGATCAACGGCGGAGGCGGAGATGATCCGGAACCAGCGCCCCAGCCGGAGCCGGAACCCGTGGAAGAAGTCTGGGCGACGGTCACGGGCCCGAACGGCGAAAGGGTGAACACGCGCAAAGGCCCGGGAACGAATTATGCTCTTTCAAAGGCCGGGAAGCTGGACAGCGGCGAACGGGTAAAGGTCCTCAAAAATGAGGGCGAATGGTCCCGGATTGCCTGCTGGCCCAACGGGGTTTGCTGGCATTGCTGGATCAAGTCCGAATATCTCACAGCGGAGGATCCGGACGAAGTGCCGTGGGACCCGGGAGACGGCTTCCCGGAAGACGGCGGGGAAGCGCCGGCGGAGTATATCACCTTCACCATACGCACGGAGGAAGCGCCGCTCTTCCTGTCTGTATTAGACGCGCTCCGGGAGGAAATCGCGGAGCAGATAGGAAGGGGGTGAGATTATGGACACGGTTCTGGAAATAATTAAATTGTTCGGCGTATCTTCCATCGTTTCCGCGCTGGTTTTGCTTGTTATCAATCGGAGCCTGAAAAAGCGCGACGCGAAGCAGGAAGAAATCCAGGCGCAAAACGTGGAAATGGAGAAACAGAACAAAGCGATCATGTTAGGTGTTCAGGCGATCCTGCGCGACAGACTGCTCCAGGGCTACCGGCATTATATCGACAAAGGCTGGGCCGATTATGACGACCGGGAAAACATGGAAAACATTTATAAACAATACCATGCCCTCGGTGCAAACGGCGTAATGGACGACATGAGAAATCAGTTTCGCCGCCTGCCATCATTCAAGGGCGGCCAGCCTACTATCAAATGAAAAAGGAGGGTTATTCCATGAAAAAGCTGTTTGTTTTCCTGATGGTTTCGCTTTTGGCGCTGCTGCTCTGTTCCGTCGCACTCGCGGAAGGCGAACTTCCCACGGAGCCTATGACATGGCAATATATCGCCACGATTGCCGGCGCAACGGCGGCCACGCTGCTGATTGTTCAGCTTTTGAAGCTGCCGCTTGACAAGCTTTGGAAAATCCCGACAAGGTTCTGGGTTTACATTATCGCCCTGGCCTTGATGCTTTCGTCCGCAGCCTTTACGACGGGCCTCGACTTGCAAAGCATCCTCCTGACAGCGGTTAACGCGGTCATTGTAGCATTGGCGGCCATGGGAGCCTATGAGGCAACGTTCAACAGGAACGGGAACGGGTAAAAAGCGGACACAAAAGTGGACACGGAAAAGGACGCAGCTTTCCTCCGGTCCTTGTTTTTCAATGCTTCCAGAAGTCGCCACATGAAATGAGATTTTCGCGAAAACATAATAAAATCAACGCTTCCGGCCTCTTTCCGGTTCGTTGACATCGTGGGGGTCATAGGTTCGAGTCCTACTAATCCCACCAAATCAAAAGCCACCCCTTGTGGGTGGTTTTTTGATTTGGTGAAATCAATGGAGGCCGAAGCGATGACGCCCACGATCGTGGGGGGAAAGCCGCCGATGACTGCCAGTGGCAGGAATCTCATCGGCGGCTTTCTCAACGGATAGGAAGCGATCTGCCCGGTGGGCAGTCGCGACCATATCCGTTGCGGACATAGGTTCGAGTCCTACTAATCCCACCACAAAAGGACGCTGATATTGATACGATGTCAGCGTCCTTTCATTTTTCCGAAAGTGCCCAGAAATAAAGGGTTTCCGGCCATCAGGCTCCTCCAGATGGGAGTCCCGGTGATCGTTTTTTTCTGTCTTCCCCCGGTTCCGATCCGTGTATTCTTACACGATTTGCTGGGGAGACGTGTAAATTTACACGGTGAAGGCCTAGAAACGTGTATTTTTACACGTTCCTCCTGTTTGCCGTGTAAAATACACGTTTGTCTCGTTTTGCCTACTTCAGTGTTGCGTATTATCAGTTTCAGTAGACAAATCTTCGGAAGATTCTTTTCTTCTTTTTGCACTATACTTTTTCCCAGCTCGTTGTTGAGCACCATTTTCATTTATGACAATATTGCTTCGACGTTGCTTTTCTGTCTGCACTGCTGTAAATGTTACCTTCGGAATGATTGCATCAACTCCATTTGTCATACAGAATTGCTCGTGGAGCGGTGCACCCTTGTTATTCCTCCGGACGCTGTAAGGATAATTGATCACGACCGTTTAGAAAAGCACGATGTCTCCTGTGTATTTTTCGTTGCTCAGTATCATATCGATAGTTCGCACCGGCCATTCCTCCTTCTCTGTAGGTGAAGGAATACGCCTCTGTTCCAGGATCCTCTTTATTCCACTTATGCTTTCCCCGGATAGATAGAGATCATATATTTCTTTTACGATCTTGGCTTTCGGTTGATCAATGACCAAAACACCATCTTTTGTTTTCTTGTATCCATAACATGGACGGCGATATAGCTCGGAGGTTCCGTCTTCAATCTTTCGCCTTACACCCCATTGTCGCTCAGCACGGTGAGAAGCGTTATCTGCTTCCGCTAATCCGGTGCGAAGAGATGTCTGCAATTCTGCTTCGGGAGAATCCGAGGAATAGCCCTCAATTGAAAAATAGATAATCACGCCTGCGGCAAGGAGTTCTCTCATTGTTGAAAGAGTTTCCTCTGTATTTCTTCCGAAACGCTGTACGCTTTTCGTTATTATTGCATCGATACGACCCGCCTTGGCGTCTTCCATCATTCGATCATATTCGGGTCGTTTTGTGGATCCGGATGCACTGTCAAAATCCATATAAATATCAACCAGGCGCCAATCGCCCCTGGATGCAACAAAACGTGTCAATTGTGAAACCTGCGCAGCCATACTGTGGAGCTGTGAAGCAGAACGTGTACTGACGCGTGCGTAAATGCCCACATGTGGAAAGAGCTTCTTAAAGTTGATCCGAGGTTTCTGAATTTTTGTGACGACCTTTTCACTCATTCCCAACACATCCCTTGTTCAGAATTATTTATTTACAAAACTGCTCGAATATGCTATACTGACATCAAGAGACGAAGGAGTCTGAAATGATTTCTTTGCCTTTTTTGTTTATTTCACATCGAAATAAGGACTCTTCGAACAGAATGGCACTGATCTTGATGTCGGAAAGGGGAACGCATTGCATGGCTGCGTTTGACAAAGTACGGTCTGGCATTCCCGGGCTGGATCAGGCGTTGGATTATATCCGAATGGGCGATAACGTGGTTTGGCGCGTGTCCAATCTAGAAGAATTCCGCCGTTTTTCAGATCCGTTTGTGGAACAGGCAAAAAAGGACGGCAGAAAAATTATCTATTTCCGATTTGCCAGTCATCCGGAGCTTGTGGCGGAATGCCCGGAGGTCAAGCGCGTGTGCATTCCGCTTTCCCACCGATTTGAAACCTTTACCGTAGATATTCACCGGGTGATCGAGCAGGAGGGCAAGGACGCCTTCTATGTGTTTGACTGTCTGTCGGAGTTGCAGACTGCCTGGGCCACGGACCTGATGATGGGGAATTTCTTCCGCGTCACCTGCCCCTTTCTGTTCATCCTCGACACAGTGGCTTTTTTCCCGATCATCCGCGGACGCCACTCCTTCCATGCGATCAACAAAATCAGCAATACGACCCAGCTTTTCCTGGACGTGTATTCGGATCAGGGCAGCGACGCCATGTATATCCGCCCTCAGAAGGTATGGAACCGGAGCTCCGACACCATGTTCCTGCCGCACATCTTCCATCCTGCCACCGGGCAGGTCCAGCCAATCCAGGATGGCGTGCAGACCAGCCGCTTCTACCAGGTGATGCACAGCTATCAGCGGACGCTGGAAGAACAGTACGTGGATTCCTGGGACCGTTTTTTCAATCAGACGAGGCTGCTGCATGATAACGCGATACCCGTTGAAGAACAGTGCGGCAGAATGTGCAATATCATGATGACCCGAGATGAAAGGCTTCGGAAGCTGGTGAAAAAGCACTTCCGGCCAGAGGATTACTTCGAGGTCCGGGATCATATGGTGGGTACCGGTATGGTGGGTGGAAAAACCTGCGGAATGCTGCTTGCCCGGGCCATTATCCGCAATCTCGTGCCGGACATCGACCGGGTGATGGAACCTCATGATTCCTTCTATGTAGGCTCGGACGTGTTCTATACCTACATTGTGGACAACGATTTCTGGGATCTGCGCGTCCGGCAGCGAACAGATGAAGGATATTTTGAATTGGCGGAACAGCTGGAGGACCGCCTGAAAACCGGGACCTTCTCCCGGGAAACAAAGGATCAATTTATGCATATCCTGGAATACTATGGCCAGGCCCCTTATATCGTCCGTTCCAGCAGTATTCTGGAGGATGGCTTTGATAACGCGTTTGCAGGAAAATACGAATCGGTTTTCTGCGCCAACCGTGGCACACCGGAGGAAAGACTGGAAGAATTTGAGAATGCCGTACGGACGGTGTACGCTAGCTCGGCGGGGCTTTCCGCTCTGGACTACCGCAAACGGCGGGGCCTGGACCGGCGAGATGAACAGATGGCCCTACTGGTGATGCGGGTTTCGGGATCGGCCTACGGACCGTACTATATGCCCTGCGCCGCGGGTGTTGGCTATTCCTACAGCCCCTATAAATTCCTCAAGGACATAGATTCCTCAGCCGGCATGCTCCGGCTGGTGATGGGGCTTGGCACTTCAGCCGTAGACAGGACGGAGGGCTCTTATCCGCGGCTGGTCAGCCTGGATAGGCCGGAAGCCACAAACTGTACCACCGTGGCTGAAAAGCATCGGTATTCCCAGCGGAAAGCGGAAGCGGTGGATTTACGGAACAGGTGTCTGAGCAGGGTGCCATTGCAGGAACTGGAACCGATGCTGCCGCAGTTCATGAAATACCAGGTGCTGGAACACGATACGGAGGCAGAAGCGTCGCTCCGGGAGCAGGGCGTCCATCGGTCCGTCTGTTTCATTTCCTGCCTCGGGCTGGTCCAGAATACGGAAATGATGCGGCGAATGCAGCGGATGATGCACCTGATCCAGGCTGAATACGGACTGCCTGTGGACATTGAGTTCACCATCAATGTATCGGAGAATCGGGAATACATGATCAATCTGCTGCAGTGCAGGCCGCTGCAGGTTTATCGGGACGCAGGCGGAGTAGCCCTGCCGGAGGATGTTCCGGAGGACAGGATCCTGCTGGAGACCTGCGGCGCTTCTATGGGGCTTTCCAGGAAAACCAGACTGGACCTGATCGTATACGTTGACCCAATCAAATACTACCATCTGCCCTATTCCAAGAAGCCCGATATTGCTGCGCTGATCGGCCGGATCAACTGGAAATACAGAGATCAGGGAAAGCACATGCTGCTGATGGTTCCCGGGCGGATTGGCACGTCATCTCCTGAGTTGGGTGTTCCAACCGCGTTCTCCGACATCAGCAGTTTCGAAGCCGTTTGTGAGATAGCGGAAAGCCGGGCAGGCTATAATCCGGAGCTGTCTTACGGCAGCCACATTTTCCAGGACCTCGTGGAGGCTCAGATCCTATATACAGCCGTATTCTCCGACAAGAAGACTCTCCATTTCCGTCCGGAACTGATTCAAGCGTCAGAAAACATCATATCCCAAATCCCGCAGGGCTCTAAATGGCAGGATGTAGTCTGGCTGGCGGATGTAAGCGATCGGAACTGCATGTTGTACCACGATATGACAGAGGAGCGGGTTTTGCTGCATTTTTGATTCTCTGCAGGCAACCAAGCCATGCGACCGACCATTCCGTCAACACACATGACCATCGCGATCACCCCCCTTTTCTATCAATCCGAACAACCCACGATGGGTTATCTTCCGTGATATTTTTTATCTACTAATTATATATGGTGATGTCCATTTTGCAGACAGAGATGTAGCCCTCTCTCTTGCTAGCTATGATTATACTAACTATTCTATTCGGATTGAACAGCTAAAATCTTCTTTCAGAATCCTGTACTCGATGCTTGATCAGATTTGCTTCTTTGTAAATGACTTCTGGAAGCTGGGAATCAAAGAACGAGATGCAGATGCTAAGCACGTTTACAAAGCTACGAATTACCCGAAGGATAATATCGCGTTGATGTCTTTGTACTGGGTTCTGTGTAAACCGGTTGCACCGACAAGACTCGAACCGGGTTGCATTGGTATCAAAATAAGAGTCCTTAGCCAAATCAAAGGCCACCCTTTACGTAAGGAACCGATCCCGCGGTCCGCTCAGACCAGATCGGCGTACTGAAGGCCGGTCAGCCGCTGCAGGTCCCCCGGAGCGACTTCCACCTGCGCGCCGACCTTTCCCGCGCTGACAAAAATCTGAGGCAGCCCCTCCGCGCTCCGATCCAGAAAGGTCGGAAAGCTCTTTTTCATATTCACCGGCGAGCAGCCCCCGTGAACATATCCCGTCAGAGGCAGCAGCTGCTTCTGGGGAATCATGCTGATGGCTTTCTCCCCCGCGGCCGCGGCCGCCTTTTTCAGGTTCAGCTCCGCGGTCACGGGGATGACAAAGACGTAATACTTCCCCGGTTTTCCGCAGGTCACCAGGGTTTTGAACACGCGTTCCGGAACCTCTCCCAAAAGCTTCGCGATTTCTTCGCCGCTCAGCGTGCTGTCCGCCGTGTAAAAATGGCCGGTATAGGCGATTTTATGCTGCTCCAGGGTTCGCATGACATTGGTTTTTTCATTGGCCTTCATGCTCCCTCTGCCTCCTTTCGACGCAATCCGGGTATACTTTTCGACGATGATGGCTGCGGTTCCTCCTCAAGACACGGGGACGGTTCTACTGTCTGGTCCGTCCCGCGTTTTCCCTTTTTTGCAGAAACCACTCAACCGTTTTGGACTCCGTATTTTCCCCCATGAACCCCCTTGCCCGAACAGCCCTTCTGGGGTAAACTACCGGAAAGAGCTGTTTTCCACATATTTTACCGCCTGACCTGATAGGGAGATGACCAAAATGGATAAGGAATTTGGTGCGCGGCTGATCCGGCTCCGGAAGGAAGCACAGTTGACCCAGACCCAGCTGGGAGAAAAGCTGGGCGTGTCCGGCCGGGCCGTGTCCGGCTGGGAAAAAGGAAGGTCGCTTCCGGCGCTGGATATAGCCGGGCGGCTGGCGGATACCCTCGGCGTTTCCCTGGATGAGCTGGTGCGCGCGTCGTCGGCGAAGAAAAAGATCACGAAAATCGTAGTCACCGGCGGCCCCTGTGCCGGAAAGACGACCGCCATGAGCTGGATTCAGAACGCGTTTGCCAAATTGGGATACGCCGTTCTGTTTGTGGACGAAACGGCGACGGAGCTCATTTCCGGCGGCGCCGCCCCCTGGCTGAGCGCTTCCAACCGGGATTTCCAGTGGCATCTGATCCAGCTGCAGGAGGCGAAGGAAAGGGCTTTTTCCGAAATCGCCCGCACCATGAACAGCGATAAGGTTCTGATCGTCTGCGACCGGGCGGCGATGGATAACTGCGCCTATATGACGGAGCAGGAATTCAGCTGGGTGCTTCGCCGGCTGCAGACAAGCAAGGTGGCCATGCGGGACCAGTACGACGCCGTGTTCCATCTGGTTACGGCGGCCAAGGGCGCGGAAAAGTATTATACCCTGTCGAACAATCAGGCGCGAACCGAGACGGTCGAGGAGGCTGCCGCGCTGGACGATAAGCTGATTGCTGCCTGGACGGGGCATCCTCATCTCCGGATCATCGACAATTCCACCGGCTTCGAGGAGAAGATGCTCCGCCTCATCCGCGAAATCACCGTCTTTCTGGGCGAGCCGGCCCCCCTGGAAATCGCGCGAAAGTTCCTGATCGAGCGGCCGACTCCCCGCCTGCTGGAGTCGCTGCCCAGCTGCGAGCGGGTCGACATCATCCTGACCTACCTGCTTCCGGATGAGGGCGCGGAGGAGCGGCGCATCCATCAGCGCGGCGCCAACGGCCAATACATCTACTTTATGACCCGGAAAAAGAAGATCAGCAGCACGACGCGGGTCCAGGAGGAGGAACGGATCTCCCAGGAAGAGTATCTTTCTCTCCTGACGATGGCCGACCCCGCCTTCCGGCCGATTCGCAAGGAGCGGTACTGTCTGAGCGAAGGCGGGCTGTATTATGAGATTGACCTTTATCCCGGCTGGCCGGACCGGGCGATCATGGAAATCGCGCTTCACAGCGATCGTCAGGACATCGTTTTCCCGAAGGGAATCAGCGTCCTCCGCGAAGTAACCGGCGATCCCGCCTATTCCAACCACGAAATCGCGAGGATCCGATAGCGCGCGCCGGATCGGGTCGGTCCGCGCCGCCCCGTTTTTCCTTTTTTTGAAGCTTGATGTTGAAAAAAAGCGCGGAATATTGTATGATTCTTCTAACGCAATGCAGCCGGCCGAAGAAACGGATGAGCCGGTTTTCCGACAGGGCGGAAGGGAGTTCCGCTCCGGTTGCCGTGATTGACAATCATTGAAAAATAAAGGAGAGTTGAGCCATGAAATCCAATGTGATCAAGGTCAATACGCTGGGAAAAGGCTTTGAAGAAGCAAAGCAGGAAGCGCAGAAGGTAGCCGTCTATGAAAATCTGAAACCCGCCCAGGCGCTCCGTCTGCAGCTGATTACCGAGGAAATGCTGAGCCTGATCAGCAGCGTGACGCATGAGACGGAATTCGCCTTCTGGGTCGAAACCGAAATGCCGGTTTTCCATCTCTTCATTTCCGCGGACACCATTATGGACACCGAGAAGCGCGCCGAGCTGCTTTCCGCCTCCAGCTCCGGGAAGAACGCCGCGGCGCAGACCTTCCTGGGCTATCTGCGGGATCTGTTTGAGCAGGCCATGGCCGCCGAGCCGAATCACTCCCTCGATATCCCGGACGACCTGCTGAACGACCTTCCCTATCATCCCATCGCCGATCCGGAATGGGACGGCATGGAGCGCTCGGTGCTCCGGTCCCTGGTGGACGACGTGCAGATCAATATCGTAGGCGGGCGCGTCGAAATGAAGGTTGCCAAGCGTTTCGACTGAGTTCCGGTCCGGGGAATGCAAGACAGGGGCAGAAAGACAGGAGCGATAAGACAGGGGGACAATGCGAATAAAGACAGGGGGACGGTTCT
>JAZQCB010000015.1:0-16116 GCA_045546035.1 Clostridia bacterium | reverse complement strand
GAAACGAAAAATAAATTTTCGTTTCCGATAAGCCTCCGGCGGATGCGACCGGGCGCGAAATGTAATTTTGCCGCTTTGCGGCACGCGCCCGGCGCGGCGTAAACGCATCAAAACGCAAAGCGTTTTTGCGTTTACGATATTATATCATCCGCAAAAGGCGCAGCGCAAGGTTCCAGCGAGAAATCCGTGCGATGAGACGGAAGCACGCCATGCTCAACAGCAACGTTACCCTGACGCCCCTGAATTTCGTGAATTTCTGTTTCCGTGCTTGTTGACGAATGTCTCCCGTGATATACTTTGATGATGACTCGAACCAATGCTCCCCAGGAACGGGAAACAATGAAAAAAACGATGAAAGCACTACAGGGAGGAAAGAGTTTTGTTTGACTGGATCAGAAAACTGCTTGCAAAGCCCGCGCCGGCCACGGAGCCGCCGCGGGAACCTTCTTCCGGCGCAAGGCAGGAAAAAATGTCCCTGGAACCTTCTTCTGGGGCAAAGCAGGGGAAAATGTCCCGGGAACCCGCTTCCGGCGCAAAGCAGGAAAAAATGTCCCGGGTGCCCGCTTCCGGCGCCCAGCTGGAAAAGCCCTGCAAGGCCTGCGGGAAACCCATCCCCTATGATCCCAAATGGAGGCATATTCCAAATTACTGCGACGCGTGCAAGGCGAAGTATCGGGAGGAGCGGGGCATGGTGACCATTACGTGCAAACGGTGCGGAAGAACCTTCAGCTTACCGGAAAGCGTTCAGCACTGGCCCAATTACTGCCAGGAGTGCCGGGCCAAATACCGGCCCGTGGAGCCGATCACGAGGAAATGCCGCGGATGCGGGAAGCCCTTTACCTTCCAGTCCAACCTTCGGCACTGGCCGAATTACTGCCGGGAGTGCCAGATGAAGAGAAAAGAACAGAAGGCATAAGCAGCGGCGCGTGGAAAAGAGAAAGCGAACAAAACACGGAGGGAATCAATGAAACTGAACGCACAGCCCCTGACAGACGCCCTGATCCTCTGGTGGGATCAGTGGGATCCGCTGCCCGCGGACGCGGAATATGAGCTCCATTGCGAGGATCAAAAGCCGGAACAGGGGGGCAAAAGGTGCGCGGGACAAGGCGGGGAAAATGCTGCGGACCAAAGCACCGAGCGTAGGGTTTATGCCGGCCGGCGGACCCATTTCACCCTTGAGGACCTTGAGCCCGCCTCCGCGTACCGCCTTTGCCTCTATGCGAGAGGAACGCTGCTGGCGGAGGGCTGCTTTGAAACCCGGAAGGAAACCAGGGTGCATGACGTCAGGGATTACGGCGCGGTGGGGGACGGAAAAACCCTTAACACCTCCGCTCTGCAAAGCGCCATGGACGCGTGCGGGAAGGATGAGGAAGTGCTGATTCCGGCGGGCGTGTTCCTGACCGGCGGGCTCCGGCTCCACAGCGATATGCGCCTGCGGATCGCGCCCGGAGCCGAGCTTCGGGGGACGGATCGGCCGGAGGACTACCTGCCGAAGATCCGCAGCCGCTTCGAGGGGACGGAGATGGAGTGCTACCAGAGCCTCCTGAACCTGGGCGAGCTGGATCACGCCGCGGGCCCCAACTGCCGGAATGTGCTTATTTACGGCGGCGGAAAAATCTGCGGCGGCGGGCAGCCCCTGGCCCGGAACACCATCGAGGCGGAAAAACTGCGCCTCCGGGAAATGCTGGCGTCCCTGGGGGGAAAAATCAGGGAATACGAAAACGAGGAAACCATTCCCGGAAGGGCCCGGGGGCGGCTGATCAACCTGAGCAACTGCGAAAACGTGCATATTACGGGGCTGGATTTGGAAAACGGCCCCAGCTGGAACGTGCACATGATTTACAGCCGGAACATCGTTACGGATCATTGCTTCTTCCGCTCGGAGGGTGTATGGAACGGGGACGGATGGGATCCCGATTCCAGCGAGGACTGCACGCTCTTCGCCTGCCATTTTCATACGGGGGACGATTCCGTCGCCATCAAGAGCGGCAAGAATCCGGAGGGAAACCGGATCGCCCGTCCAACCCGGAATATCCGCGTTTTTGACTGCCGCAGCGATTTCGGCCTCGGCGTGGCGATTGGCAGCGAGATGAGCGGCGGGGTGGAGAAGGTGGTGGTCTGGGACTGCGATTTTACGAAATCCCTCTACGGCGTGCAGGTCAAGGCGACCAGGAAGCGGGGAGGCTACGTGCGCGGTCTGACCGTCCGCGACAGCCTGCTCAGCCGCTTCCGCTGCTGCGCCGTCGGCTATAACGATGATGGGGAAGGTTCTCCCGTGCCGCCGGTGTTCGAAGGTTTTACGCTGGAGCGGGTGCGGCTGACCGGATGGGCCATGGAATATTGGGAATGCGAGAATCATCAAAACCCCGCCATCGATCTGACGGGGTTTGATGTGCCGGGATACGAGGCCCGGGATATGGTTTTCCGCGACTGCGACATCGGGGAGCAGGGAAGTATCGCCATGAGCCGCTGCCGGAACATCACCCTGGAGGGAATCACCGCCCAGGGCGTTTACGACCATCCGGAAAACTTCTGGATCGGCAACGAGCATCAGATTACGCAGAAATAGGATTCCTCCGGAAAGCTGCCGCGGAAATACTACATGAGTGCCTGGGAAAATACGGAATCTGAAAGCTGACCATTGGTGCTGCTTTCCTTCATATGCTTCGGCTCAGATCTCCCACAGGTTGATGCCCAGTTGATCCTCGTGGATTCTTCCCACCGACGCGTCGATCCGCTGAACAAACATTTCACAGGTAGCCCCGACGGTGATTTCCAGCACATGCCCGCCGTGGATTCCGTGACGCTGATCGGCGAGGGTGGCGTGCAGATGAATGTAGGGTTCCCCATTGACGGTGGTGATATTGCCGGAGAGGGAGGTTATTTCGCAGAAACTGTCGACGGTTTCTTTGGCGTATTCCCGCGTGGCCAGATCATAAACCCCAAGGACCGCCAGCTGGGACGCGCCGATGGCGCTGACATGGGCGAAATGGATTTTCTCAGCCCGGCAGAGCTCCTTCAGTTTTTTCATGATCTCTTCGCCCTTGTCAATGCGAACAGCATACAGGCTGTCAAACTGTTTGTACTTCATTATCTTATTTCCACCTTTCCTCTGTGCTTGTTTTCCGACGGTCTCGCCCCGTGCTTTTCTGTTTCCGCGATTTTGACGCTCCGGTCATCATTATAATAGATTATAACAACAAGAATAGCAATAGGACATTCCTGGTCGTGCGTGAAAGGCGGGGGAGAGGAAGTGCTTGACGAAACAGCGCCTGTTCATGCACGTCGGGGTATACCTGATCCTGCGGGCTTAAAGACGGGGATTGGAGGGGCTTTGAAAGATCGGGACAGATGCGCTTGTTGACGGGAGGCTTCCATGATATACTTGGCTGAAGAAGTGAGAGAAGGTGAAGCCCATGCCGGAGATCAACTGGGAGCTGTTTGAAAAGCAGGTGGCGGCGTGCCGGCTGTGCCCGCTTTGTCAGGGAATCCGGCATAAGGTTCCGGGCCAGGGGGACAGAAACGCCCCGCTGATGCTGATCGGGGAAGGACCGGGGCAGACAGAGGACGAAACGGGACTTGCCTTTGTCGGCGCGGCCGGGCAGCTGCTGACGAAAATGCTCGAGGCGATCCGACTGCCCCGGGAGCGGGTCTATATCTGCAATATCGTCAAGTGCCGTCCGCCGAATAACCGGGTGCCGACGCCGGAGGAGGCGGAGGCCTGCCGGATTCATCTGCGGATGCAGACCTGGCTGGTTCGGCCGAAGGTCATCGTGCTGCTGGGCAGTACGGCGGCGAAAAACCTGCTGGATCCGGAGATTCGGATTACCCGGGAACGCGGGAAATGGACGGAGCGGAAGGGCATATGGATGATGCCGACCTATCATCCGTCCGCCCTGCTGCGGGATCCGGAGAAGAAAAAGGAAGCGTGGGAGGATATGAAAAGCCTCCGGGATAAGCTGATCCAGCTGGGACTGTATCAGGACCTCTATTGCGAAGGCTGATTATCCGGCCCATGATAAACCGCCGCACGATGCTCGACCACAGAAGGCGCTTCGGTGAGGACACCTGATCAGAACAGGGTCGCGGCGCCAGCACCATCAAATCATCATGGAGCGATCGACATGTCAGATTATACACATCTGCTGCGTACGCCGTTTTCCGGCATTTCCCCGGAAGACGAGCATTTTATGGACGAGCTGCTCGAGGTGGCGCGGCTCTTCCGGCCCTTCTCCGAGGGAATGACGGAATTCCTTTTTGAACACGGATACAGCGGGGATCCGGACGACGCGGGAGAAAAAACGGCGTTTATCCGAAACACGTTTGAGCAGGCTGGGATGAAGCCTCCCCGGGAGATCCGGCTGTGGTTTGAAAAAGACCAGCCGATCACCCGCGAAACCGCGTTCCAGATTTGCTTCGCCTTCGGGCTGGACGGGCTGCGGACGGACGACTTTTTCCGAAAGGTCGTCATGCGGGAGAGAAGCTTCGACTGCCATCAGGTTTCGGAAGCGATCGCCTACTTTTGCCTGAACCATGGGCTGACCTGGGCGGACGCGCGGGAGATGAACGCTCGGATTCCGGAACCCGGGGAAAACAGCGCGCCGGCCGCGGTCGTCTATACGGATTCGATCGTGAAAGAGCTGAACCGGATGGAGAGCAAGGAAGAACTGGTTCAGTGGCTGCGGGAAAACATCCGCCTGTTCAACACGAACAACGCGACCGCCTATCGTCTGATCCGGGACATGTGGGAGCAGACGGCCGGAAAGGAGGGGCTGCTGGCCAGGGAAGGGCGCAAATTCTTTTCCGCCACGGACGATCCGGCGATTGACGGCCCCTCCCAGGCGCTGACGGCGGGAGATGAGGGCGTAAAGCTATGGGACGCCTATCTGGCCATCTTCCAGCTGGATAAGGAACAGGTGAGCAGACTGGAGGCGGACCGGTCCATCAAGCCGATCCTGGACAGGCTGCACGCCGCCGCGCAGGATTCCTTTCCGGACCGGCAGGGGATGACCCTGATCCTGAAAGGCGCGCATGTGTCTTATGAAAGGGTCCGGAAGTGGCTGGTGCTGCTGACCTTTTTCACGTGGTGGGCCAGGCGCGCCCTGGCTACGGGAAGCTATGAAGCGGAGGCGGACGACGGAAAACGCTTCCTGGCTTTCGCCGATCACGTCATGATGGAAGCAGGCTACCCGGAGCTCTATGTCGGAAACCCCTACGACTGGATTTTCATCTACTGCGCGCAGGATCAGGAACCACTCCGCCTGTTCCGGGAAATCTGGAATACCCTTCTGGGAGAGAAGCTGGAGCGGCATTCATAAATCCAGTTTCGCCGGAAGAAGGATACAATCGGGCTGAAGACGACGGAAAGGGGAGCAGGCCGCATGGATGGTCGCAGGGCGCTGACGCCGGGCACGACGCTTCGCTTCTTCAACCGAAACGGCGGAGAGGTTCGCTATACAATCCGGAACGAAATCGGCCGGGGCGGCTCCTGCCTTGTATATGATGCCTCCTATGAGGACAGCATCGGCAACCGCAAGCTTATCCGGATCAAGGAGTGCTATCCTTACGGCCTGGAAATCCATCGGACGGACGGGGATGATCTGAGCCCGGAGGAGGGGGACGCCGCGGCGTTTGCCATCGCGCGGGAGCGGATGAGGGCGGCCTACCGGAAAACCCATGAGCTGTTCCAAAGACAGGAACTGACAAACGCCATTGCCAATACGGCCGATCTCTATGAAGCCTACGGAACGACATGGATCGTGTCGACGTGGCTCAATGGAGCCACGCTAAGGGATAAACTTCCCCGGACGATGCGGGAATGCGCCGCGCTCATGCTGGCCACGGCCAGGATCCTGGAGCGGATTCATGAGGCGGGATATCTGTATCTCGATCTGAAACCGGAAAACATCATGACCATTCACGGCGTAACGGAGCTGATCCAGCTGTTCGATTTTGATTCGCTGATTGCGGCGGAAGAGCTGGCGGCGGCCCGCGAAACCGGAGACCCGTCCGCCCTGCGAACCTCCTTTACCAGGGGCTACGCTCCCCCGGAGCAGCAAACGGGGAAAATCGGACAGATCGGCCCCTGGAGCGATGTTTACAGCCTCGGCGCCGTACTTTTTGAACTCCTTTGGGGCCGCGCGCCGACCGCCTTTGACGGGGAAGCGGACGCGGTCTATGACTACGAAACCTTTGCCTATTCGGGCAGCGCGTTTCAGGACGGGCTTTATCGGGAACTGTCGGATTTCTTTCACCATTCCCTGGCCAGCTATATCAAAGACCGGTACCAACAGATGGGAGAGGCCGTCGCGCAGCTTCAGGAAATCGCGCTTCTGGCGGACGAGCAGCGGCCGTATCTGGTTTCCGCCGCGCCGCGGACGAATCCTGCTTTTTACGGAAGAGAAGAAGAGATGGCCGCGCTGCGGGGCCTGCTGGCCGGCGATTCTCCTGTCGCCGCCCTGACCGGAATGGGCGGCATCGGGAAAAGCACGCTGGCCCGGGAATACCTGCGGAAATATCGCGACCAATACGACGCGGCTCTTTATCTTTATGATTCGGGCTCGATCGATAAAATACTCGCGGACGACCAGCATGTCTGCGTGAATACGGTTTGGCGCGCGCCGGAGGAATCCGAGGCGGAGTATGCATTCCGGAAAATGGAGATTCTGAAACGGCTGTGCGCCACGCGGAAGGTGCTGCTGATCCTGGATCAGTTCAGCCCCGATCACTGGAACGATCTGCAGCCGCTGTTTTCCATTGGCTGGAAGGTGCTGCTGATTTCCAGGGAAAGGCTCCCGGAAGGGCTGTGCCCGTCGCTTCGGATAGAGAAGATGGGAAGAAACGCGCTGGGGGCGCTGTTCCTCCATTATTCCCATCTGCGGGAGATGTCCCCGGAGGACAGAGCGGCGTTTTCCAAAATGGCCGACGCGGTTTACGGACACACGCTGACGATCGAGCTGATTGCGCGCCAGATCCGGAAAAGCCATCTGACGATGAAGGAAGCGGCGGAGACGGTCGCGTCCGCCGGCTTTGACGCGCTTCCGGGGGAGAAGATCGATTATCTGCGCGATCTGCAATCGGAACGCCTGCCGCTGATCCAGATTCTGAACCGCCTGATGAATGTGGACTCCTTTACGGAGGACGACCGCCTGCTGATCCGGGAGCTGGCGCTGTTCGACCTGCCGGGGATAGACGCTTCCCTGCTTCGGGAGATGACGGGAAGAGCGGAGCTGAATCACCTGAACGATCTTGAGGAGGCGGGCTGGGTGATCAGCGACGGGAATAAGCTCGCGCTGCATCCCCTGATGCAGGAGGTCGTGCGTTCCTGGCCGTGGAATCGGGACATGGAGTTTGCGGCGGAGGGCATGGCCGAACGCCTGTACCAGCGCCTGAAGCCCAAAGGAGCCAGGCACGATACGGACCGGCAGTCTCCCCGCGATTATGCCCGGCTCTATGAGCTCCTCTGCGCGGCCGACCAGCTGCAGGCGCACTGCCGGAAGACGACCCCGGCCGGCCAGCGGCTGCGCTACCGGATCCTCATGGATGCGCCGGTGGATCAGGACGAAAGAACCGCGGAAAGAATGGCGGAGCTGCTGAATCATCCGGAAGGACTGGACGAGGGGAGCGTGCTTCGACTCTATGAAAGTTCCGCCTTTCTTTTCGGCCGGCTGGAGCAATACGAAAAAACGTTTGACCAGTTGGAGCGGATGAAGGCGTACCTGACCCGGCATCCCAGCGCGTTCTATGCCTCCCTGTATCATCGGGCGATGGCGGTGATGATTCATAACGAGGGACGGAAGAATCACGTAAAAAGAAGCCTGCGCCATGAGGATCAGGCCATCGCCGCCGCCCGGGTTTCCCGGCATCCGGACGCGAAGAAGCAGCTGGCGGCGTCCCTTATGGACAAAGCGACCACGCTGCTGGACGCCGGAGAAGACCCAACGCAATGCCGGCGCCTTCTGGCGGAGGCGGAGCGTCTGGTCGATCAGCATACGGGTGATTCGGACTACGAAAGATATCAGTTTTACTGCGTTTCGGCGATGTATTACGCGGTTTGCGGCCGGCGGGAGGAGTCGATCGGACAGCTGAAAAAGGCGGACCGGATCGCCTTCGAAAGGCAGGATTCACCGCTCGCCTATATCGAGCACAGGCTGGATCAGGAGGCGCCGATCCGTCTGGCCTTCAACGATGATGAAAATGCGATCGAGATCCTGGAATGGGCGGCTGAAGAATGCGCGGAGCGGGATGAAATCGCCGCGTACCGAAGAACGCGGTTTTCCGCCTGGTATACGCTCAAAAGGGTATATGAGGAAAGGGGAGATGCCCTCCGCGCGGAAGAAATGGATCGGAAGATGAAGAAACACTGGGAAGACAGCCCCTGGCCGATGGCAGACGCGGAGCCGATTGCCCAGGCGGAACGCAATAAGGCGGATATCAAAAACGATAAACTCGTATACTGACGGTATTCTGGATCTCCCATCATTCTCCGGGAGATCCATTTTTTATCCGGACGATGCTTTCAGACTTTTCGCCAACCAGCGGCAGAAACGTGACGCGGAAACGCGCCATATCCACATGCGTGGCGTCCAGAAAACCGACGCCTTCAGCCTGGAGAAGTTCAACCTGCCGGTTTGCTCCGCCAAAGGCAAATGCTTCGGAGACGCTTCCGTCCTTCTTTACCACCCGGTGACAGGGAATTACGCCGGGCTTTGGATTGACATGAAGCGCATAGCCCACCACCCGGCTTAGACGCGTGTTTCCCGCAGCTTCCGCCACCTGGCAATAGGTGGCGACGGTGCCTTCCGGAATCAGCTGTACCGCCGTGTAAATCCTTTCGAATGTTGTCATTTCTCGTTTCTTCAGCGCTCATATGAAGCCGCCGCACCCGCTCCTCTTCGCCTTATTCAACACAATCATGATGATCTGCCAGCCGCAGCTTCGGTTTCTCCCGGGTCCATGAGGCAATGACCCCGGAAGGACGCCCTTTCTCATTCGGCGGCGGAGCTTCCCGCGCCATGGCAGTATCCGTAATACCAGCATTCGTACGGATGGCTGCACTGGTCGCCCGGCTCGACCGTTACTTCTTCCTTTTCTTTCTGCATCCGGTTCAGATCCCAGATATTCTCATTGATCCAGCGGTAGAAGCCCTTGGCCTGCCGCGTCACGTCCACCGGAACAAAGGGGTTTCCCTCATCCGGCCCGTGTAGCACGATGAAAATCCGATCGATCTTCAGCCCGCATCGGGAAACGATATAGTACTGGAAGCCGGCGTCCCGGACGAACTGCTCATGCACTTCCGGGGCGTTTTTGACTTCATAGATGTCATGGCCGGTTTCCGTTTTGCGCAGGAGATCGACGGCGCAGTAGTTGTTGTAATTGCTGAAGGCCGCCTCACAGATGACGGGCGTGCCGAGGGCGAGATGCTCCGCCGTCCGGGCGATCATGGCTTTTTTGTCCGGAATCCGCCTTCCGGGCAGATAGACCGTCATTTCCTCATAGGGGCCGAACATCCCCATCGCCCGGTCGCCAAAGTCATTTCCGGCGTCCAGCCGCGCCTGCACCTCCGGAGGAATAACGCGCAGCCTGGGCTTGTGCTTGTCCAGCCAGAGCATCTTGCGGCACTGCATGCCGCGCATAAAATCGGTTTTGGTGATCGCCATGGTCGTTTATCCCGCCTTTTCAGCGGAGGCCTGCTGGCCGTCCACTTTCTCGTCATTGCTTCCTTGCTTCCGTTCCATCGGGGATGATTGTAGCACACGAAAAAAACGCTGGCAAGAGACAGGAAGCGATCGAAGATCTGGAAATGAGCAGGAACAGGACCTTTTTCATTTATACAAAGAAGCCCACCTTGTGCTATGAAAAGCCTTTTAGTATAATGAACACAGAAGATCGCAAGCTGGAGGGCTTTAAGGAGAAAACAGATGACGCCAAATCAGCGTATATGGGCGCAGGCCAGGAATCAGCTGGCCGCGGCGGTTTCCGCGCTGGGATACCCGGAAGAACTGGCCGACCTCATCGCGGGGCAGCTTGGCAGCCCGAAGGCGATTGACCGCATGACGTCGTATGTCCGGCAGGCCAGGCCCCAATCCCTGGAAACGATGATGGATGAAATGCTGGCCATCCGGGCGGAAATCGACGCGTGGAGGGAGCGGAAGGAGTCGCGGGAGGCGCAGGCGGGCTATAACGCGTGGCTGTGGCAAAGAAAGAGGGAGGACGAAGAGGAAGAATGAGCTTCCTCCGTCAGGATGAAACGATGGAAATGACAAGATACGGAGATCCGGACGCACCCCTGGTGCTGGTGCAGATGGTGGACGACCACGATCAGGAAGGAATAGCGTCCGAGGTGGCCGCAATCAGGCGGCTGACGGAGCGGAGGTTTTGCCTGACCGCGGTGAAGGTAAAGAGCTGGAACGATGACCTGTCGCCCTGGAAGGCTCCGGCGGTTTTCGGCCGGGAGGATTTCGGAGACGGAGCGGAGAGGACCCTTGCGGGGGTGCTCGGGATCTGCGCGGATAAAGGGAAGACCTATATCATCGGCGGCTATTCGCTTGCCGGCCTCTTTGCGCTGTGGGCCGCGGGCCGAACGGACATGTTCCGCGCGGTCGCGGCCGCCTCTCCATCGGTCTGGTTCCCGGGATTCATGGATTATATGAGGGACAACATCCTCCGGACCAGCGCTGTGTATCTGAGCCTTGGGGATAAAGAAGAAAAGACCCGCAACCCCGTGATGGCCACAGTGGGAGAGCGGATCAGAGAAGCGTACAGGCTGCTGGAGGAGCGGGGAATCAAAACCGTTCTGGAATGGAACCGGGGGAACCATTTCAAGGACGCGGAGATCAGAACGGCCCGGGCGTTTGCCTGGGCCATATCATCTTCCTGCCTCAAACTTTTCGCCAACCAGCCAGCACCCGGAGGCCCGTTTATGAACCCCAGGCGCTGACGGCCATCCCCTATTTTGCCTGGGCGAACCGGGAGCCGAAGGACATGCGGGTATGGATCCGGGAATAGAATGGCAGGTGTGACTTACGTTTACCCCTTTTTCAGATTAAGCCTGAGGCGCGCTGCGGTCGATCATAAAAGTCGCGGCTTCATCAGCCACATGGATGATCCAGGCCAGGGGAGAATAATGGAATGATTCACCGATGCTGATGGAATTGTCGTCGCTGCGGGAAAAACCCATATGACAGTTGATGGCGATGGCTTCCTCATCCCGGAGGTCTTTCAGATATTTCGACAAAACATACACGCTTTTCGAGCCGTGGCCGCCAAAGGGAAGCTGTTCATCCACCGTGAAACAGCTGCTTCGTCCGGTGATTTTCACTTTATAGAAATTTACCTTGCAAAGATCGTGAAACAGCGCGGCAATCGTCAACGACTCCAGGAACTGTTCGCGGTCGTAGGGCCGGTTCAGAACAAGGTATTGTACTCTGATCTCTTCCTGGTAAAGGTTTTCAAGACGCACGGCCATTTCATAAACGTCGATGGAATGTTCGCAGAGCCCGCCGTCATAGTTTCCGTGGTATTTTGTGCTGGCCGGCGCGATGAAAAAGTCGCAGTCATCGCTTAAGAGCCAATCGCGCAGCGCTTCTTTTCCCTCACGCTCGCCAATCTTTGTATCGAAAATGCGAAGAAACTTATCCCGCTGCAGATCCAGATCAATCGAATCCATCCTTTTGCCCTCCTGATGAAAATTACGGGTTTCCGAAAGTATATTATCACATTTCATGCCACTTTTGAAACACCGCGATTCGTCAGGTATAGGATTCCGCGTGGTCATATTCACCGTATTCGCGGCCGATGCGGGTGGCCTTGATTTCATCCGCCAGGACAAATTGCCCGTCCTGCCGGGCATACAACTTCACGGTACCCCAGCCGATACCGCCGTTCCACAAGAAACTTTACGAAAGTAATACGTTGCGTTATACTTTACCTGTGAAAGCAGAGATTTCTGGAACGCTGGTCTAATGGGATGAAACCAAGAAGCAGCGGAACATCAAGAAGCACGGGATCAGTTTTCAAACTGCAGCACTGGTATTTGCCGATGAGGAGCGGATCGAATACTTTGATAAGTTGCATAGTCAGGATGAAGAAAGATATGTGATTCTGGGAGTTGTATATACCATGAGGAATGAATACGCACGATTAATTTCTGCACGTATGGCAACACCTTATGAGAGGAGAATATATTATGGAGAAGAATGAAAACATTGTTCGGACTGTGATTCATGCCGGACAGCAGCCGACAGAAGCTCAGATCAAAGAAATAGAGGCGGCTATGACCAAACCGGTTGCTGCGGATGAAGATGCTCCTGAATTAACGATGGAGCAGTGTGCAGAAATGGCGGCAATCGCAAGAAACAGAAGAAACAACCAGGTAAAACCGGTTGTTTCACTACGTGTATCAATCAGCACCCTCGAAAAAGCCAAGGCTACCGGCAAAGGATATACAGGTTTTCTGAGCCGGTTGCTGGATAATGCCATCAATGATCCCCAGATGGTTGCAAAGAGTATGTAATTGTATTTTCTGCAAATGGTGTTTTGTTAACTGCTTTGTATGATTTTCCGCCTCGCCGCGAATCACCGGCACGTTTCCTTTGGAACGAATTGACGCTTATGGAACGCTGACGATAATGTGACTGTATTGGCCTATCTTTACCCGGCTTTTTTGAAAATGGGTATATGCAGGAAAATGAAATGAGAATTGCTGTAATGACATTCAGGCTCCACGCATCATAGGTGCATAGCCTGAAAGAAAACTGGTTTCCTGATGGTCCCACTCCGTGTCTTCCCGCTTCCGTGGTTCAGCAAAGAACCCGATTCTTCAGCGGTTAAAACGCCAGCGCCTCGTTATGATCCTGGTCCAGGGTCAGCGGACGTTTTTTCCCGTTTACCGTCAGCGTATAGTCACCCTTGAAACCCGTAAAGGAAAGCCGCCCATCTTTGTCCGTCGTCAGTGTTTCATGGGTTTCCCAGTCCTGATGGATCAGCTTTTGCAGCGCGAGATAGGAAGGCTTCTCGCTGTTATCCTCCCGGACAAAACCGGAAGGTGCTTTCAGCCAGCATCCGTCGTTGAAGTCCCAGGTGGTAATTGCTTCTACAAGGGGATGGGCGAACAGGACGGAATACATTTCGGCGATTTCCCTGGCCTGGCGTTCCTCGCCTTCTGGCGTGCTGGGCCAGGAATCCACCTGCCAGTCGTTCAGATCCACAATGTGCGCCGGCATGATGTCGCCGGAAACGAGGGTGTTTTCCGTAAAATGGATGGGCAGGCCAAATCGGGAAAACCGCGAAAGCACGTCGTTTAGCTTTTCAAGTCCCCAATAGCCCTGATGCTGATGGCTCTGGATGCCGATGGCGCTGATTGGCACGCCCGCTGCCAGCAGCTCCTCCAGCAGGTTTTCATAAGACACGCTGAGATTGAAGTCATTGATGAGCAACACCGCGTCCGGGTTGCTTTCTTTGGCGGCGGCAAATACCTCTTTTACCAATTTGATACGGCCCTTCTCCCTGCAAATCCGGGTAACGGCGTTATCATATTTATCGAATACAGGCATGATGACCACTTCGTTGTTCACATCCCACATGTCGATCACACCCTTATAGGCTGTTACTTCCCGGCAGATGCGCGCAAGCTGCCGCCGCAGGATTTCTTCGTTGGAATACTGCATGAGCCAGGGCGCACAGACAGTGTGCCAACAGAGTGGATGCCCTTTTACCTTTACGCCTTTTGCGCGCAGCCATTGGGCGGCAGCCATGGTTTCTGGGAAGGCTGTTTTTCCTTCCTCGGGCTCATATTGCCCCCAGTAAAAGGGAAACGTCCCATAGTTAAAGAGGGCGAGCCATTTTTCCATTCTGTTCTGCAAAAATGCCCGCCGGGATTCGTCCCCGGTTTTCATCATGGCCACGGCGTCAAACGCTCCGCAGCCGAAAAGAAACTGATGAGAAACCTGATCGATCTGAACCTGCTTTCCTGCGGCCGGCGTTCCGTCGGCGTTCAGGACTCGAACCTGCACCGTTGCTTTACGAAACCTGAATAAATCTTCGCTCATGTTTTCATCAGGCCAATGGCCCGTCCTTCCTGCCGCAGCTCTTTTTCTCAGAAACGGCAAACTTTCTGTTCATCCAACAATATAATCAGGAATTTGCAGCCTCCTCGGCTCTGAGATAATCTCTGAGTATATTCTGAACCCGACAAATCTGAAGCGTTTCTTCGACCGCTTCCTGGGTTAGTCCATACTGGTGAACCTGGCTGTCAAATAATCTCGCGAAGGTAATGGCGCTCACCTCCTTCCGGCGCTGTTATTATACCGAAAGGAACGATTCGATTCAATGGCTTTCCTGTCGCACGTTCCTTTTCTCGCGTTGAATAAAAAATGGGAGTGGTACCTGCAGGGTACCACTCCCTTAGTTTTATTCAGGTCAGTTGTTGTAGATGACGAATTCGATGGCTTCGCCGCTGCCCCAAATGGAAGCGTTCGGCGTAAACTTCACAACGAGCTCTTTCCAGTTCTGCGGCACTTCAAATCCCTTCCAGCCCTTGAGCCTCTTTCCGGGCCGCAAATCGGCGGTAGATATTTCATTCTTGGTGTTCATGCTGGCGCTGAAGGAGTAGTCGACGCTGTAATCATCGCAGTACGCGTCAAAGCCGAATGTTCCATTCACGGAAACCTCGCGCGAAGAATTGTTTTCAATCTGCATCTCGACCAGTACGAAAATGTTCCCATCTTCGGCCCTGGAATAAGAAGAGCCTTTTGTTTCCTTCACGCTCAGTACGGTCAGGGCGACGCCGTCGGAGTTGGTTATTGTTTTTCCGCGATCGTCCTTCTTCGAAGTTTTGACCGTGAAAGAGACCTGCTTATCGGATCCGTCCGTCGCCCTGGCGGTAATCGTGGCAGTGCCCATCCCTTCGCCCGTGATCACGCCAGCTGCGCTGACAGTCGCGACGGAGGGATCGGAGCTTTCCCACTGTATGGCGGTATTGGACGCGTCTTTCGGATTAATGATCACTTCCGGGGTCACGGTATCTCCCACGCCGATGTCGAATACCTTCTTCGAGGCCAAAAGGGAAGCGACGGGCGTATAGACGGTTACGACGCACTCACTGGACAGCTCGGTACCATCGCTGAGCGTGCTGGTCGCGGTGATGGTGGCTTGTCCATTGGCCCGGCCAGCGATCGTTCCATTCTGGCAGGTTGCTACATCCTTGTCCGATGTGGTCCAGGTGATCTTTGACGCCTTTTGTCCTTCCGGAATACCGGTGATCTCGGCCGTCAGTTTGGCCTGCTGCCCCTTGGCGACGGTGACAGAACTGTCGCTCAGAGCGATCTTTGTTTTGATTCTGGCGCGCTGCTCCTGGTGAATCCGCGTAAGAGCGTCTTCCAGCTCTTCATCGGTAGCGGACGCGAAGGTGAGATAAACCCCCTGTTCGCTGACCGTATTTTCTGTTGGAATTGCAGATTCAGCAGCAGAAAAGCTGACTGCCGTCGACACGAATAAAGCGATCACGAGAACCATTGAGAGAATCTTTTTCATTTCACTACCTCCCACGATAATCTCTTCAAACCTGTGTTGCTGAAAAAGTGTTTTCCTACGTTGGGATTACCTGTTAATGAGTATCCGTTCCAACTCTTCGCCTCCAATCATTCTGCAGATACTATGCTTTACGCTTCCAATTATATTCGGCCTCATTTCATTCTGGATTTACGAGTGTGATGGCCGGCAAAGACGCGGCTTTTTCGTGCAAAGCAGAAGCGGAACGCAATAAAGTGGATACCGGAAACGATAAACTGATATGCTAAGGTGACGTGGGGGATACCAATAAAAGCGGATTGGCCTCAATCGAATATAAACCAGCCCAGCGGAATACTCCGCTGCGCTTTTCAATGCACACAAGAACGACTGGCTAAAACGCTGAGGTCGTTTTCTTAACCTGATTGCATTACATGCGCAGTGTACCGAACGGTATGCAAGGTTCTGTTATCCTGAATTCAGGATAACCGCACTTATTCCGACTTTCTAATTATTCCGACTGAACCTTGACAATTGAATATTTTCAATGATTTGCTGTAGGAAAATTCGGGATAATTTGCTACTGTCACCAATGGAACCAAATTTCAT
>JAZQCB010000014.1:0-4062 GCA_045546035.1 Clostridia bacterium | reverse complement strand
GTTTCTGCAGGATGAAGAAAACCAGAATGGTCGGCAGCGAACAGAACAGAACGCCCAGCATCAGCATGCCGTAGTCCACGGTGTAGCCGTTGGACATGTTGGCGACCAGGATGGGCATGGTCTTCACGCTGTTGCCCTTCATGACGGTGCGGGGCCACATGTAGGAGTTCCACGCGCCCATGAAGGTGATGACCGCGGCGGCGGCGTAGGTGGACTTCATCATCGGGAAATACATCCGGAAGAAGATGCCGATCTCGCTCAGGCCGTCGATACGGGAGGCCTCCATCGTGTCGATGGGGAAGTTGCGGGAGTTCTGCCGGAACATCATGATCATGAAGGGCGTCGCGAGGCCCGGGATGATGAAAGCCCAGACCGTGTTGAGCAGCTTCATCCTGGAGATCATGGTGAACAGGGGAATCAGGGTCGCCACGCCGGGCACCATCATGGCCAGCAGCAGGATGGCAAAGAGCCGGTCCTTGCCCTTGTCGTGATAAAGCTCGAAGCCGAAGCCGGCCAGGGAGCATATGAAGAGGGTGGCGATGGTCTGCACCAGGGCGTAGAAGAAGGAGTTCCCCATGCCGACCCACAGATCCTGCTGCTCGATCAGGTGCTTATAGTTCTCGATCAGATAGCCCCCGAACCAGATCTTGCCCTGGGCCACCTCCAGGGAGGTGTTTGTAGCCGCGGTAAACATCCAGTAAAGCGGGAAAACGGAGATCAGTGACATGATCGTCAGGAAAATGTAGGAGGGGATCAGCTTCCGCTGGATATGGGATACGGCGGCTTTGTGCACGGTTTTCTCAGTCACGCGTATCACCTACTTTCATGTTGATGAACGCAAGGATGGCCACCAGGATAAACACCACGAAGGCCAGGGCGGAGGCGTATCCGAAGTTGGCCACGCCCTGCCCCAGGGAGTTGTTGTAAATATAGTGGGACATGGTAATCGTGGTATTGGAGGGGCCGCCGTTGGTCAGGTTGACCGATTCATCGAAGAGCTGCAGGGTACCGTTGATGGACATGATGCCCGTCATAACGATGACAGGGCGCAGCAGCGGCACCGTGATGTGCCAGAAGGTTTTCCATCCGCTGGCCCCGTCGATGTTGGCGGCCTCATAGACGGAATACTCGATGTTCTGGAGGCCGGCCAGGAAGAAGACCATGTTGTAGCCCGTCCACCGCCACAGAAGGGCGATGATGATGACCGCCTTGGCCGTCCCCGGCGTCCCCAGCCAGTTGATGTTTTCCTGAATAATCCCCAGCCCCTTCAGGGCGGAATTCACCAGACCTTCGGTGGCAAACAGGGTCTTGAAGATCAGGGCGTAGGAAACCAGCGCTGTCGCGCAGGGCAGGAAGATCAGCGTACGGAAGAGACCCCGCAGCTTCAGATCCTTGTTGTTCAGCAGCTGGGCCAGCAGGATGGCCAGCACCAGCATGATCGGCACCTGGATCAGCAGATAGAGGAAGGTGTTCCCCATGGAGGTCATGAAGACCTTGTCCTTGAACATCCGCTGATAGTTTTTAAACAGGGGATCCGCCCACTGGAGGTTCGCGGAGGAACCTGTTTTCAGCGAGGTAATAAAGGCCTGGATCATGGGATAAAAGCTGAGGGCGAAGATCAGCAGCGCCGCCGGGGCCAGGAAGGCCCAGCCGGCCGCCTTCTGCTTCGCCAGCAGCCCAAAGCCTTTTCGTTTGTTCATGAAGCAACCTCCCGCCTTGGTAAACTATTCGGAAAAAAAGGGGGAACCGGAGGATTCCGGTTCCCCGGGCAAATCAATCAGATTTTCCCCGGATGGGTATTACTGATCCATCGCGAAGTCGATCAGCTCCTGCGCGTTCTGCAGCTCAGCTTCCACATCCGCGCCGCCGATGGCGTTCTGGATGGCGTTGCCGATGTACGTACGGACGGTGTAGTGGAAGTCGTTCTGCTCAACCACGGGAACGTTGGCGCCCATGGCCACGATGTCGGAATACACGGACTGGCCGTTGAAGAAGGGGACGCCTTCGGTGTAGACCGCGGACTTGCCGGCGCTGATGCAGCAGGTGATCACGCCGCCGTTGCGCAGCGCGTTGTCATAGGTTTCGGTAGAGCCGCCGAAGGTGTAGGCCAGGAACTTCTTGGCCAGCTCATCGTTCTTGCAGTTGGCGGTGATGTAGAGGGAGGAGCCGCCGTTGGCCGCGAAGCCCTCGCCGCCGTCCAGAGTGGGCATGGAGGTAATCTGCCACTTGCCGCTGTTGGCGGTCACCTGGCTCATGGTGGGGATGATCCAGTTGCCGTTCATGACACCGGCCACCTGATCCTGCTGGATGGTCTCGTTGGTGTAGCCGGTCCAGTCGTTGGCCAGAATCAGGACGTGCTCCTTGGCCATTTCGACGATCAGCTTGACGATCCGGGTCAGCTTTTCATTGCCGGCAATGTTGGCCTTGCCGTCTTTGAACTGGGATTCGCCTTCCGCCTGCAGCATCATGTAGGGCAGGTCGTTGCCGCTGCCGTCCATGGACAGGAGGGCCTTGCCGGTCTTGGCATAGACTTCCTTGCCGATTTCCAGGAACTTGTCCCAGGTAATGCCCTTCATGTCCTCGATCTTGTAGCCGCACTGCTCGAGCAGGTCCACACGATAGGCCATGATGACGGTTCCGTTATCCACCGGCACACCGTAGTGCACGCCGTTGAAGGTGGAGTAGCTCAGCTTCTCGGCGCCGAAGTCGTCCCAGTTGATCTCCGCGCCTTCCAGGCTCTTCCAGGCGGCGGGATAGTTGGTCATGTAGTTCTGGAAATAGTGATCCTGGAACAGCACGATGTCGGGCAGGTTGCTGAAGTCGCCGGAGGAGGCGGCCAGGGTCACGTCGTTTTCCACGTCGGAGGAACCGGAAACGATGTTCAGTTCCATTTCGAAATCGGGATCCACGTTGGCCTTGTAGTCTTCAGCGGCGGCCTTGAGGGCGGAGCCGTTAAAGTTTTCGTCCCAGACGGTGATGGACAGCTTCTCCGCCATGGCGGAGGTGACGCCCAGCAGCATCATGGCCGCCAGCATCAGGGCAACAAGTTTCTTCATAGGATGGGAAACCCCCTTTCAAATTATGCGGCGAAGCCGCTTCTCTCAAACAGCGGAACGCTGTTATCGACAGCAGAGCAGCTTTTCGTCCCCTCGGGAAGGGAAGAAAAGCCTCTCATGAAACAACTGTACTCTATCACAGAAAGCCGATTCCCGCAAGCAAAAAATGTTAAATTTGTCCGAAATCCCGCGGAATTATTACCAAACGGCCCGCCGATGGAGGAAACGCCTTGATGAACAAGGCATGCAGCGAACCCCACGGTCCGGCCTCAATGCCGGAGGCCGGCCAGGGCTTCGGGGGGAATTTTCACCGCCTCCCGGTTTTCCAGGCGGATCATCCGGATGGCCTCCGGCGTCAGATCCAGCAGAAATTTCAGCGGCCCCTTATCGTCCCGGACGATCATCGTATAGTAGGGGACGCCCTCTTTATAGGAGGTATAGTCGTATTTCTTGACCCGGACGGAGCCGCCGCGCTTATAGGGCAGGGCCTCCGGCGCGCCGGGCTCGCAGAGCAGGACGATGTCGGAGAAGGGAATCTCGTGATACACCGTGCGGCCGCTGTCGCTGACCCGTTCGATCCGGAAAAGCCCGTCGGACAGGGTGTATTCGTACTCCCTTTTCGAGGCACGGCGGTAGACATAGTATCCGATGACGCAGAGAAAGCAGGGGAGCATGAAGCCGGTGGAAAAGGCGATGCCCTGCAGGAGAAAAAGAACGCCGAGCCCGGCCATGAGCCTTCGCAGAAAAACATCGGAAGGCCGCTCCTTCCGGCTGACGGAAATGACAAGGGTATCTCCCAAAAACAGAGCCTCCTTCGATAACACGGCCATCCCGCCCGCCGGACGGAACCGCCCCCTGGCCTTTGTTTATCGGAAACGAAAAATAAATTTTCGTTTCCGATAAGCCTCCGGCGGATGCGACCGGGCGCGAAATGTAATTTTGCCGCTTTGCGGCACGCGCCCGGCGCGGCGTAAACGCATCAAAACGCAAAGCGTTTTTGCGTTTA
>JAZQCB010000013.1:0-8809 GCA_045546035.1 Clostridia bacterium | reverse complement strand
ATGCAGTGGATGACAGCGTCGCCTTCGTGATACTTCCTGGCCAGCTCGGCGCCCAGGGTCACGTGGGTTCCTTCGCTTTCGTGATCCACGCCCTTGCCGATGTCATGCAGCAGACCCGCGCGCTTGGCCAGCTGGACGTCGGCGCCCAGCTCGGCGGCCATCAGTCCCGCGAGGTGGCTGACCTCGATGGAATGCTTCAGCACGTTCTGGCCGTAGCTGGTACGGAACTTCAGACGGCCCAGCAGCTTGACCAGCTCGTGGTGAATGCCGTGCTGATTGGTTTCGAAAACGGCGTTCTCGCCGGCCACGCGGATCTGGTTTTCCACCTCGCGGCGGGCTTTTTCGACGGTTTCCTCGATGCGGGCGGGATGAATCCGCCCGTCCATGATCAGCTTTTCGACCGCCAGCCGGGCGATTTCCCGGCGGACGGGATCGAAGGCGGAGACAATGACCGCCTCGGGGGTGTCGTCGATGATCAGATCCACGCCGGTGGCCGTTTCGAGGGCCCGGATGTTCCGCCCCTCGCGGCCGATGATCCGGCCCTTCATGTCGTCATTGGGCAGGTTGATGACGCTGACCGTGGTTTCCGCCACATGATCCGCGGCGCATTTTTGGATGGCCAGGGCGATGATGTTCCGGGCTTTCTTTTCGCCCTCTTCCTTGGCCTGGGCCTCGATTTCCCGGATGGAGGCGGCGGCGTCATGATAGGCTTCCTTCTGGACCTTGTCGATGATAATCTGCTTGGCTTCATCCCGGGACAGGGCGGCGACCCGCTCCAGCTCGGCAATCTGCTGGGCCTTCAGTTCGTCCAGCTCGGCCTTGCGCCCGTCCAGCTCGGCGCTGCGGGTGTCCAGGTCGGCGGAGCGGCGGTTCAGCTTTTCGTCCCGGGCGTTCAGGGACTGCTCCCGGGATTCCAGGTTGTTGGCCTTCTTGTCCAGGGTTTCCTCCCGCTGGAGCAGATGGCGCTCGCTGCGCTGCACCTCGTTGCGGCGGTCGCGCATTTCCCGTTCGTTCTCGGCCTTTTCCCGATCGTTTTCCGCCTTGGCCTTCAGGATTTCCTCCTTGGCCTCCAGCACCTTTTCCTTCTTGTAATCCTCCGCCTTCCTGACGGCGTCGTCATACAGGCGTTTGGCGTATTCCTCCGTCCGCCCGATTTTCTTTTCGGTATAACTCTTTCGATACAGATACCCCCCGGCCGCGCCTGCGGCGGCGCCCACCAGGATCAGCAAAATCCATACAGCCGGACTCAATGGTTCCCCTCCTTTGCTCCCATAGTCTCATTTCAATTTTGGACAGACCGGCGTTCACACTCAAAACAGCCGTGCGAAATGCTTATCGCACGGCTGAAACACTGCTTTCAAAAAGATCAAAGGAGCGCGGCCGGAGCCGCGGCGAACAAATAAAGGGACCGAATCTCTATCGAAAACAGCGAGCGGGCACAGGCCCTGCTTCAGCCGATCACCTTCTATCATATAGATCGGAAAAGAATTTGTCAAGAATATGAAGAAAGCTTTTCAAATATTTTTCAGGAAAAGCCGGGGCGGTGCGGCGAAAAGAGAAAGAGGGCCGGAAAAAATCGATGGCAGCGCGGCATGTAGAGGAACGGGGCCGGGGAAAACGGGGAGGGGTCGCTGAACAGCGGGGCAAGACAGTAGAACCGTCCCCGTGTCTTGTTCAGGCCAGGGCGGAGAGGATGATGCCGCCGATGATCATCAGCAGGGCCAGCACCTTCCGGAGGTTGAGTTTTTCGTGGAAAAGGAGGACGCCGAAGGCGGTCACGTAGAGGTAGCCCGTGGTTTCCAGCACCGGCCCCAGGGACAGGGGCAGGCTCCGGTAGGCCCAAACGGAGCAGAGCGTCGCCCCCACGAACAGGGCGTAGGCGCCGATGACCAGGGGGTTCAGATATTCCTTCAGGGGCGTCGGGTATTTTTTCTGGGCGGAGAACTTCAGCATCACCTGGGACACGGAGCTGATCAGGACGCCGAAGAGCAGGATCAGGATGCCGGCGGCACGGTCGCTCATGCTTCCTTCGCCTCCTTTCCGCTGCGGGTTTTCGCTGAGGCGCGCGGATCGGATGTTTTCCGGTTTTCGGGAAAAAGGGAGACCGCAGAAGAAGCGGAATCGCCCGTCCTCCTGCCCTCGGGGGAAGCCTCCTCCCTGTCGGAAAAGGCGAAGAGCACCACCCCGCCGATGACCAGCAGGGCGCCGGCGGCCTTTCCGGGGGTCAGGGTTTCCCCGAAAAAAAGGATGCCCCAGACGAGCCCCCAGATGACCGACACCGCCTTGCTGGCGTAGGCCGTGGTCAGGGGCATGCGCTTGATCATCTGCTGCCACCCCAGGGCGTAGACCGCCAGCAGCAAAAGCACCCCGCCGTAATACAGGCAGAAGGGGAGGCTCAGAAACGGCACGCCGGCCGCCAGCTTGCTGAGCACCGTGCTGAGGGAATAGACCGCCAGCAGCCCGTGCAGGGCCCAATACGCTTTTCGCATCAAAAACAACTCCCGAAAATGAATCATTGGAAGCGGGTCATCCAGGGAAGAAGGTCATCGCCCTTCGGGGCGGCCATGAGCCAGTATCCGAAGCGGGCGGAGCTGTCGGTCACAGGGGCGCCGGTCAGGGGCTGGATTTCTTCCCCAATCAGCAGCTCCGGCCGCTCCCGTTTCAGCCGGGCCAGGTCGGCCAGATCCGCCTCGCCGAAAATGAACCGGACGGCGGCGGCCCGTCCCGCGGCGGGGGCGCCGTCCCGGAAAACGGAGGGCGTCTCCCCCAGGGCGGCGCGGATCACGTCTCCGACGAAATCAACGCCCGTGCTCAGAGGCACCAGATGGCTCCCGATCAGATCCCCGCCCATCCGGGCGCCGATCTCGATGAGCCGGAGGGTGCCGTCCGTGTCGATTTTCAGCTCGGAATGGGAGGCGCCGCAGCGAACCTTCAGGCTGGAGAGGGCGTGGAACACCGTTTTCCGCACCCGCTCCAGGGTTTCCGGGGAAAGGTCCGCGGGCTCCAGATGGCCGGTTTCGATGAAATGGGGCGCGCCGGTGGTATATTTTTTCGTTACGGCGAGCAGGCGGTGCTCCCCCTGCCAGGAGAGGCATTCCACGCTGTATTCCTCCCCCCGGGCGAACTCCTCGGCCAGGGCGCCCTTTTCAAAGCCCTGTTCGATGGCCCCGGCGATGGCGGCGCCCAGCCCTTCCGGGGAGTCCACCAGGGTAATGCCCCGGCTGCCGGAGCGGTCCAGGGGCTTGACGATCAGGGGATAGCGCATCCCCAGGCCCTCCAGATCCTCCGGGGCGGAAACCGGCACGCTGCGGGGCGAGGGATCCCCGCGCAGCCGGAAGGCCTCCCGCATGTGGTTTTTCCGGGTGGAAAGCCGGACGCATTCCGGCGTATTGCCGGAAAGGCCCAGGGCGTCGGCGACGTATCCCACGGTCACGGAGGCCAGATCGGAGGCGATGGAGCAGATGCCGTCGATTTTTTCCCGCCGGCAGACATCCAGGATAGCCTCCTTTTCGACGATGCTGATGGGGTAAAAGTGATCCGCCAGTTTTTCCCCCACGTCCCCCGCGGCCCAGGCGAAGACGAGGGTTTCCAGGCCCATGTCCCGGGCCCGGAGAATCAGGGGGGCCTGCAGATAGGACGCGCCGATAATGGCCAGTTTTTTCATAAACATCCTCCGATGAAATCAGCGGGGCCGATCGGAAACGGCCGTCATCCGGCCGGGCGACCCGGTTACGGTTTCAGCTCCGCGCCGCGGAAGGGAAAAAGCGAAACGCTTTCCCCGGCTTCTTCCGGCGGGAAAACGGTATCCCCTACTATACCAGAAAACGGGAAAGAAAAACAGGAAAACTTGCATTTCCGCGGGGTTCCCGTGTATAATGGACGGGTTCTGAGAGGACGGAGGAGACAGGGATGATCGATTTTAACGTGCCCCCCTTTCTGGGAGGGGAGCTGGCCTATATGGAGGAGGCGGCCAGGACCCACCGGATCAGCGGCGACGGCCCCTTTACGAAAAAATGCAACGCGTGGCTGGAAAACCGCTTCGGGGGGCAGAAGGCCCTGCTGACCACCAGCGGGACGACGGCGCTGGACATGGCGGCCCTGCTGTGCGCGCTTGAGCCGGGGGACGAGGTCATTCTCCCCTCCTATACCTTTTCCTCCACGGCAACGGCCTTCGTTCTGGCGGGGGCCCGGCTGGTGTTTGTCGATATCCGGCCGGATACGATGAACATCGACGAGAAGAAGATCGAGGCCGCCATTACGGACCGGACGCGGGTCATCGTGGCGATGCACTATGCCGGCATTGCCTGCGAGATGGACCGGATCATGGCCATCGCCCGGAAACACGGGCTGAAGGTCGTGGAGGACGCGGCCCAGGGCGTCATGAGCACCTGGCGGGGAAAGGCGCTGGGAACCATCGGGAATTTCGGATGCTATTCCTTCCATGAAACGAAGAACTATTCCATGGGGGAGGGCGGCGCCCTGATGATCAACGATCCCGCCGACAACGAGCGGGCGGAGATCCTGCGGGAGAAGGGAACCAACCGCTCCCGCTTTTACCGCGGCCAGGTCGACAAATACACCTGGGTGGACTTCGGCGACAGCTATCTGCCCAGCGAGCTGAACGCGGCCTACCTCTGGGCCCAGCTGGAGCAGGCCGACGCCATCAACGAACGGCGCCTGGCGGCCTGGAATACCTATGACCGGGCGTTCCGCCCCCTGGCGGAGGAGGGCCTGCTGGAGGTGCCGACGGTGCCGGAGGGCTGCGTCCATAACGCCCATATGTATTACCTGAAATGCCGGGATCTCGCGGAGCGGACGGCCTTCATCTCCTTTATGAAAGAGCGGGGCGTCCAGTGCGTTTTCCATTATGTTCCGCTCCACAGCGCCCCCGCGGGGCGGAAATACGGCGTCTTTTCCGGGGAGGACGAATATACGACCCGGGAGAGCGAGCGCCTGGTGCGCCTGCCGATGTTTGAAAGCATTTCGGAGGAACAGCTGGAAACCGTCGTCCGGGCTGCGCTGTTCTTCTTCAGGGGGAAGAAAAAATGAAAGTCAGCTGCGTCATTCCCTGTTACCACAGCGAGAAGACCATCGGACCCGTGGTGGCGGAGATCCGGGAAACCTTCGCGACCCGGCCGGAGGTGGACTGGGAGGTCGTCCTGGTCAACGATAACCCGCCGGACGAAGCCTGGCGGGTGATCGAGGGCCTGAGCCGGGAGGATCCCCATATCCGGGCGATCTGCTTTTCCCGGAACTTCGGCCAGCATTCCGCCCTGATGGCGGGATACCGCCACGTAACCGGGGACATCGTCGTCAGCCTCGACGACGACGGGCAGAATCCCCCCCGGGAGATGTTCCGCCTCATCGACGCCATCGACGCGGATCACGACCTGGTCTACGCCGCCTATCCCGAGAAGCATCATTCCCGCTTCCGGAACCTGGGCAGCCGCATGACCAACCGAATGTTTACCTGGATGCTGGACAAGCCGAAGGAGCTCTATCTGGCCAGCTATTACGCGGCGAAGCGCTTCGTCATCGACGAAATGGTCCGCTGCGAAAGCCCCTTCCCCTTTGTGGACGGGCTGGCCCTCCGCTCGACGACCCGGTATCTGAACGTGCCGGTGGATCATCTGGAGCGGGCGGAGGGGAAGAGCGGCTATACGATTTTTTCCCTCTTCCGGCTGTGGACCAACGCCTTTACCTCCTTTTCCGTCAAGCCCCTGCGCATCGGCACCTTCGTGGGCTTCGGCGCCTCGGCGGCGGGGGTGATTCTGGGCATTGTGCTGATCATCCTGAAGCTCATCCTGAAGGAGCAGGTGGACGCGGGCTGGACCAGCCTGATGGCGATGATGCTGCTGCTCTTCGGCGTGCTGATGATGATGCTGGGGCTGGTCGGGGAATACGTGGGCCGGATTTTCATTACCATGAACCGCAGCCCGCAGTACGTCATCAAATACGACACCCATGACCGCTGGAAAGAGCCGCCGGAAAACCCGGAAGCGGGAAAACAGGCGGAAGACGGCTCCGAAATCCGCTAAAACATGGAAGGCGGCCCGCGGAACCGGAAAGGGAATGACCTTGCCGGCCGGCGGCTCCGAAATCCGCTGAAACGCGGAAGGCAGCGCGGAACCGGAACGAAAGGAAGAAGCGGGCCGGCCATAAAACGAAAGGATGATGCTCCATGACCCAGACGGCTCTGGCCCCCACCCGGGGGGACAATGTCCGGGCGATTATCAAACGGATCCTGTGCTTCGCGCTGTTTGTGGCGGCGCTGATCGCCACCTTCAGGACGGCCTGGATCGTTTCCACAACGCTCCTGGATTCCGACGCTTCCTCGAGCCTGCTGCTGGGCGAGAAGCTGTCCCGGGAGGGCGGCATTCTCTCCACCACCTTTATTTACGCGACGGAGCTGTACGTCGTGGACGTCCAGATCATCTATTCCCTGCTGTTCCGGATCTGCTCGGACTGGTCCCTGGTCCGGTTCTGGGGCGCGGTCATCATGCAGGTGCTGATGATCGCGGCCTACGGCTATCTGGCGAAGCAGGCCCGGATGAGCCTGAACATGTTCTTCGTCTCCGCCGCGGCGCTGCTGCTGCCCTTCAGCGTGCCCTACGGCCGGATCGTCCTGTATCATAATTTCTATATGCCCCATGTGACCCTGGGCTTTCTGACGGTGGGGCTGTATATGGGGGTCGCCTCCGAGAAGGCGGCGGGCCGGGTCTGGTGGAAAAACGCGATCCGGGGCGGCCTGCTGTGCCTGGTGGCCTTCCTGTGGGGGCTCTCCGGCGTCCGCCCGCTGATGATCTGCGCCGCGCCCCTGGCGGTGGCGGCGGTGCTGACCGGCGTGCTGGGAGAAAAGCGGGAAAACCGGATCCGCCCGGAGTGCGGCGCCCTGCTGTGGGCGGCGGCGATGGTGGCGGCCATGGCGGCGGGCTACCTGGTCAACGCCAACGTTCTGAGCAATATTTACGATTTCAAGCGCTATGACAGCCAGACCCTGATCCTGGCCTCCCCGGAGAAGCGGGAGCAGATCTTCCGGGGCTTCCTGGCGGCCGGCGGCTATCAGGACGACATCGAGCTCTTCGAGCCTCACGGCTTCCTGGCGGTGTCCTCGGCGGCGGCGGCGATGATCGGCATCGTCCTCTCCTTCCTGACCCTGCGGCGGACGAAGGACCGGGCCGCCCGGTTCCTGAGCCTGTTCTATCTGATGACGGTGCTGATCACCACCTGCGTGTTCCTCTTCCTGGGCAATCAGGAATTCCTCTATCTGCTCTATTACCTGCCCGCCATCGTCTGGATCATACCGGCCCTGGCCAAGGCGGACGTCCTGCCCCTGCCGGAGGCGGAAAAGCTGAGCCGGGAAAACTGGAAGGAGCAGGTGCTGGGGCTGAAGAGCCCGAAGCTGTCCCTCTACCGGCTGACGGCGCTGGTCGCCTGCGGGATGCTGCTGTGCGGCGGAGCTTATTATACCGGCTTCTTCCGCCATCCGGAAACCTATGAGGGGAGCATCGAATATACCGGGCTGAACGTTTTCGACACGGATACGGTCGAAAAGCTGCAGCCGGTGGCGGATTACCTGCGGGAAAACGGCTATACCCTGGGCTACGCCTCTTACTGGGACGCGGCGGTCATCATGGAGCTGACCGACGGCCAGACCCGCATGACCGCGGTGGAAGGCTCCGGGCGGCGCAAGCCCCTGAAATACATGAACTGGCTGTCGGACACTGAGCTGCGGGATCCCGGCTGGGCCGCGCAGCAGAAGACGGTCCTGGTGGCGGATATGGATAACATCTCCCCCTACATTACCGACTCCGAGGAGCTGATGGAAAACCTGGAGCGGAAGGAAGGCATCAACGGATACGTGATCTACGAGCTGAAGGATCCGGCCTACCTGGCGAATATGATGAACTGAAAAATGCGCCCCATCCGTTGCGAAACGGAGGGGCGCTTTTTTTGTCCGGTAGCTGTTTTTGCGGATGCGTTCGGCTGAAAAAGCGAGCGGGAAATGGAACGCGCTGTTTTTTGCGGATGAACCGGCAGAAGAAGCGGGCCGGAAACGCACGCTGCCGGAAAACAGGGGCGATTCTGAAAGGGGGGCGGTGCGGATGAAAGGCGCCGCCCCGCTTTTCAGTCCAGATCCTCCGGAATCAGGCGGATGATTTCCTTGAAGGGCATGCAGATTTCGTCGCATTCCCGGGCGCGGTGATGCCGGAGGATGGACTCGGCGGCGTTTTTCATGGCCGGGAAGGCGCTGCGGATCAGCTGGTTGGCGTAGATGACGATGTTGACCCCCCGGGCCCTGAATTCCTCCTCGGTCACGGTATTGAAGGAGGTGGGCACTACCACCAGGGGCGTTCCCGGGTCTTTGGCGCGGAACCGCTCCACGAAATCGAAAATCTCGGCGGGATCCTTTTTCCGGCTGTGGATCATGATGGCGTCGGCCCCGGCGCCGACGAAGGCGAAGGCCCGGGTCAGGGCGTCCTCCATGCCCTTTTCCAGAATCAGGCTTTCGATCCGGGCGCAGATCATGAAATCCCTGGTCCGCTGCGCCCGCTTCCCGGCGGCGATCTTGGCGCAGAAATGCTCAATCTCGTCCTGGGTCTGGGTGACTTCGGTGCCGAAGAGGGAGTTTTTCTTCAGGCCGGTTTTGTCCTCGATGATGACCATGGAAACGCCCATGCGCTCCAGGCTGCGGACGGTATAGACGAAATGCTCCGCCAGCCCCCCCGTGTCCCCGGCGAAGATGGTGGGCTTGGTGGTGACCTCGCAGATCACATCCACCGTGCGGAAGCGGCTGGGCATATCCACC
>JAZQCB010000012.1:0-19804 GCA_045546035.1 Clostridia bacterium | reverse complement strand
ACGGTGCGCCGTCTCCGCATTGAAAGCGGGCTTTCCCAGCAGCAGCTGGCGGATCGTCTGCATGTAGGCCGCCCCAGTGTCGCAAACTGGGAGGTGGGCCGCCGCATGCCCGACGTTGCTACGGTTGCCCTGATTGCGGAGACCCTGGGCGTGGATACCGCGGCGCTGCTGGCGGCTGCGGAGGAATCTGACGGAGCGCCCAACGTACTGCTGGTGGATGACAGCCCCTTCGTTCTTGAAGGAGGGCTCCCCATTCTGCGCCAGGCACTGCCAGGCGCGAATATCGTCGGCTTTACAAGGCGGCAGGAGGCCGTGGAGTATTTTACGCAGAACCCGGTATCGCTGGCGTTCCTGGACATTGAGCTGGGCAGGAGCAGCGGTCTTGACCTGTGCCGGGAGCTGCTGCGCATCCGCCCGCGCACCAACGTGATCTATCTGACCGGCTATCGGGAATACGCCTTCGACGCCTGGGACACCGGCGCCTGCGGCTTTCTGCTCAAGCCGTTGGACGCGGAGGAGATCCTTCGGCAGATTCCCAAGCTGCGGTATCCCGTGAGGGGGCTGATATGATGTTGGGGTTTGATTTTTGGGCGGCGACGGAGGCGTCGGCGGTTCTGTTTGGCATATTCGGGTTGATTCTGGTCTTCCTTGCCCGCGACATCGACCGATGGCCCGCGCGCCTGTGCATTGCCATACTGTCCTCGGCCCTTCTCAGCGCGGCGCTCGCCCTGTTGAAACGCGCTGCCGCGCAGAATCAGGTTTCGCATTCCCTGTTTCGGGCGCTGCTCTGTGCCGAGGCGCTGATCACCCCGCTTCCGTCGCTGCTGGTGTTCGCCTATTTCCTCCAATGCTGCGGCGAAAACTACCTCAAAAGCGCGGCCATGCGCATCCAGTGTGCGCTGACGGCGGCGTTGATCGCGGCGCAGTGGCTGGCGCATCTCACCGGCGCGGTCAGCATCACGCCGGACTATGCGACGCGCGCCGGGCGCTGGTCTTATGTGTATGTCATCATCATTTCGGCGCTCACGGTCAACTGTCTGATCGCGCTGTTTCTGAGACGCAAGAGGGTAACGGGCGCGCAATTCGTCATGTTTCTGGTTTGCTTTTTCGCCGTGGACGTCATACAGATCATCCTCGTGGAGCTGTACCTGATGGCGGAGCTGGTCAGGCGCTATCTGATGCAGCGGGATGAAGCGGCGCAGCAGAGGACGCGCGCCGCTGTGGCGCAAATGCGGCCACATTTCATCTACAACACGTTGATGAACGTCTATTACCTCTGCGCAAAGGATCCGCCCAGGGCTCAGCGGATCATACGGGATTTTACCCGCTACCTGCAAAACAACTTCACAGCCATCGCGCAGGAGGACACGATTCCCTTTGAAAAGGAGCTGGAGCACACCCGGGCGTATCTCGCGGTGGAGCAAGCGTGCTTTGAAGGCCGCCTGTTCGTGGAGTTTGACACGCCGGACACCTTCTTCCGCATACCGCCCCTGACGCTTCAGCCCATCGTGGAAAATGCCGTCAAGCACGGCATGGACCCGGATCTGGAGCCGCTGTACGTCTCTGTTGTCACCCGGGACACGGCTCGGGGCGTGAAGATCACCGTGGAGGACACCGGCCCCGGCTTCGCGCCGACGGACGACGATGAGCCGAACTACGCGCTCAAAAACATCCGCGAGCGGCTGAAAACGATGTGCGGCGGGACGCTGGAAATCGAAGAGCGCGAAGCGGGTGGAACAAGGGTAACAATATTCATACCACAGGATGAGGGAGAACCTCCTGCAGTTTGCCGCCAGACCGCTCCCGGAAGGGAAAAAGCAACCTGAGGAAGAATAAAAAATGGATGAACAGATGGAGGTGCGCAATGATGGCTAAGTCAATCACCCGAAAGGCTGCCAACTCCCTCATGATCGGTGAAAGTATCCTGAACCTGATTTCTCTTCCATTGGGTTTGGTGTCTTTCGGCATGTCCTTCGCGCTGCTGACAGAGGTAAAGGAGATTCCCACGGAGCAGGTTGCTGAAGAAAGCGCTGAGGCAGTGGAACAACTTCAGCAGATATATGATCCGGCAACTTCCGCCGTTTTTCTGTGCCTGTTTTTCCTGGCGCTTTCCGCGGCACGGATTGTCCACGGCTTCCGCCTGCGGGAAAGCAAAGGAGAAGGATTTTTCCGGCTGTCTGCCGCACAGGCTGCAGCTTTCCTGGTCTGCGGCCTGCTGCCCTTATTGCTTGGCTATACGACGACTTCAACACTGATTGTTTCCGTTATCAGCGCCATGGCCCTGATTGCCGGACGGATTTTCGCCGTTGTACGCGATCATCGGGTCCGTACGATCATCCCGAACGTATTAGCCGTAGTGGGAATCGGCTTTTGTGCCATTAGCCTTGTTCTTATGTGCGGCCTTCTCTTCCTGGTTTCGGTTTTCTCACTGATGGCCATTGTTTTTTCCAGGATCAGTTTCTCCGTGCTGAGAAAGATTGTCGCAAAAACCCATGCAGCGGAGATTATCTTCGGCCTTCTGCTTCTGATTGTAACATTCTCCATGCTCCTGACGTTTTTTGAACCGAATATGGGAAACTTCAAAGACGCTCTGTGGTACTGCTTCGCCATTGTCACCACAATCGGATTCGGCGACCTGACCGCTGTGACTGATTTCGGACGGGTGCTTTCCGTCATACTCGGTGCTTACGGGATCGTCGTCGTCGCCCTGATCACATCAATCATTGTCAATTTCTACGGGGAAATGAAAACGTCGCCGGAAACGGATTCCGGCGACGCAGCGGGAGAGAATGAACAGGATCAGACCGTCTGAGTCAGGCTTGAAACCTCCTGAATCATCTCCTTCAGGTTGAACCGCTCAAAGGGCAGGTATCCCACGCCCAGACGAATTCCTTCCAGAAACAGGATCAGGATCAGCACGATTCCGACTACCGGGATCAGCATGCTGATCTTTTTGTTTGCGGGTTCCCTCGTATAGGAATACAGCAGTACCAGCGGCGCCACAAACAGCAGTGAAATCGCCCCGCCGAAACCGACAGCCATCGCCGCGCTGCTGAATTCCATAAATCTTGCCTCTACCTCATTGGCCAGCGTCTCCAGCGATCCTGCCTGGCGTCCCATCAGCACCATCAGGATGATGAAATCCGCCAGGGCGGCCAGGACCAGAATCACCGCCAGGAAGACCGAAAAATGGAAAGAGTTCCGGTTCGTCTTCAGGAATGCCAGATACTCCTCATGGCTGCGTCCATGGCGGCAGAAGCGCAGTTCCCGCGTTTTCATGTGCACGGCCAGCAGCATAAACACCACGAAAGTTAAAGGCGGTTTGACCGTCAGCAGCGGGAAACACCAGAAAGGCAGCGTAATGCTCCCCTGTGCGCTTTTCCATTTCAGGATCCAGGACGCCGCCTCCCACGCCAGCGGAAGCAGTACAAGCACCCGCAGGATCAGCACCTTTTTCCCGGTCAGCACTCGTTTCGGGCGCGCGTTCAGGAAAAACATAAACAGCGTGCACAGGAACAGGTCAATGAACAGATTGAAGGCAACAAAGCCTCCCGGACTGTATTTGCGGAAAAGCTGCGTCATCAAAGGAAGTACATCTTCCGGATCGGTCACCAGTTTTCCGACCGTGCCGACAACATAACGGGAAAAGAATCCGGCGCTCACTGCAAAGACGGCCAGCGCCGCGGCGCCGTTTTTGATCAGCTGCTTTTTATACCCCTCGCTGTTGTTCAGGATCTTTGAAAAGTTTGCAATCAGCAGGAAAGGCAGCGACATATCTGTCGCGTATGCCAGAATGCCCGACAATCCGGCTGCTTCTTTTGCCAGGCTTTCGTCAAGCTTTGCACCCAGTGCCAGCATGAGCGACAGTGCCGTCAGCACGATGCACAGCCAGCCCAGCATCTGAAAATGCAGATAACTCAGCGGTCCTCTGTAACGGATATCCTCGTTGATTGAAACCTCATGCAGTTTCCTGCGCTTTCTGCCCATTGCCGATCCTCCCCGGAGCAGTCATATCCGAATGAAAGTCGTTTTCTGACTGCAATCATATTGCACAGCTCAACCGGTATGATATCACAAAAGGAGGCCATCTGCAAAGGACCGTCTGCGCGGCGGATCGGAGCCGAACCGGAGCGCGCATCCGTAAACAGGCATCGATCCTAACCCGGTTTCACTCCGTCCAGGGAAGCTTTATGTTCGGGAGCTCCAGTTCATGGACATCCTGAAGGTCATATTGGATTCCGTTCTCCTCCAGCTCCTTCAGGAACGCGTTCACATAGACAGGGCTTGAAAACCTCTGTATGAATTCGAGGGTGAAACGTCCGTTCACCGCTGAAATCTCAATGAGCAGATCATTCGACGCAGGGGATGTCCACAGCCGGAAGTCCCGGATGTACCGCTCGGCTTCCCGATAGTTCGCCTTGCCTACATAGCTCACCGTTGCGGTAACGATCCTGCCTGCCAGCTTCTCGATATAGCCTGCGACACCGATCCTTTCCTGATCGCTGTCTTTGGAGAGGATCATGCGGCAGATCCCGCTCGATGAGGCCAGTCCGCCCAGGACAACTTTCTCCTGCGACTGGGCAAAGACCATCCCCCGGTACGCTGTCGCCTGCCTGTCCAGGGGCCAGTCGCGCAGCTGGTCCTTATATTCCAGCATAACCCCGCCGACCAGGCTTTGATGGGCCAGCGGCGCGTGAAGCGCCTTTCTCTGGTTCACACACAGGGCGATGCGGATCACGTTTTCCGCTGTCGGAAACAGTTTTGCAATCGCCCGGCTCAGCAGCAGGGAAACCATGGTTCCCGGGCTGCCGTCATTGTCCAGGTTGAATCTCATGAATTCCGATTCAGAAATGGCGATATTGTATACGGTGTGCCGGCCATCCTTATCCAGGCCGGCGGAGGCGGTAAGGCTCAGCGCGTCGGACAGCTCCACGCGGGGCGGCGTCGGCAGATCCGTCCTGCCCGCTACAGGGTCGATCCATTCCTCCTGCGAAATCTCATCACCCGCCAACCGGATGCCGCTGTCATTCAGCGTGACGTTATATCTCCCGGAGCAGTAATAGTACAGCAGCGTCCTGACGATCTCATAGGCGCCCGTCCCATCCGTCATGCCGTGAAATACATCCAGGATAATCCAGTTGTCCTGCCAGCAGAATGCGATCATATGATAATTGGATTCCGGGGAATTCAGATCCACCCCGTGAAGGGAATGGGTGATGACCACCGGCCGGCGGTTTTCCGCAAAAATATACCGGCCGTCCTTTTTCTGCAATTCCACGCAGAAATAAGGGTATCTTTCCATCGTCGTATCCACGGCACAGCGAAGAACATCCGGATCGATCAGGTCGCGCATGCGAATCCTGATTCTGATCTCTTTCGGGCGCGTTTTACTTGTCGAGTATAAAGGCCGCAGTTCGGTAAAAAGCTCCTGATCCATTTGCTCATTCCTCCGCAAGTTCCGGTTTTGTTCTGTCCGGATATCAGATAAATCTCTCTGCAGCATCCATCATCAGAACGTTTCCATTTCACGGCGTTATTATAGCACATTCAGGACACCTGTACGAGGGCTTTGCTCTTTCAGAACATGTTCAATTTTATCTGTGTTTTCATCAGCCTTTCCCTTGCTCCGCAGATAGATTCGAATCGGCCTCATTATAGATCCACTAAGAAAATCGAGATATCTATCTTTGTGTACCATCCTTTACGGATGGCTGTTTCGTTTGTCCTAAACGCATGGAGTCCAAGCCCCAGTCTGAATACAATGCAGATTGACATTTTTTACATTCAAAAATACTGAATTGAATATCAGTGAATTCGGTTTCACCTTTCAATTCAAAGGGAGATGAGCGGATAATTGTCGGCCGAGATTTTCCCTCCCTTTTCTCTCCGCATTTGTCATGTTTTCTTTTTCTTGACAGTCCGCATGCTTTGGGCTACATTTGGCGCAGGCTGTACATCTGAAACACAAACGGGAGGAAGACGAATGAGTCAGCATTTCGATCCCACCTTTGATTCCCTGAGGACCTACTCCGCCCCGGCCTGGTTCCGGGACGCGAAATTCGGCATCTGGAGCCACTGGGGGCCCCAGAGCGTTCCCATGTTCGGAGACTGGTACGCCCGGAATATGTATATTCAGGGAACGCCGCAGTATGAATATCATCTGCGTCACTACGGCCATCCGTCCAAATTCGGCTATAAGGATATCTGCGCCCTGTGGAAGGCGGAGCGTTTTGACCCGGAATCCCTGGCGGACCGGTACTGGAAGGCCGGTGCCCGCTATCTGATGACCCAGGGCACCCATCATGACCATTTCTTCAACTACGATTCAGCCATCAACCGCATGAACAGCGTCAACGTCGGTCCCGGGAAGGATATCCTTGCCATGTGGAAAAAAGCTGCCGACCGGCTGGGCATGCCTTTTGGGATCAGTGAGCACCTGGGGGCCTCGTTCTCCTGGTGGCGGGTTAACAAGGGCTGCGATACCTGCGGTCCCTATGCCGGCGTCCCCTACGACGGCAGCGACCCTGCCTGGCAGGATTTTTATCATGCCAATCAGGAGCACGGAACCGAGGATCCCGGGGCCGCCTCCCCCTGGTATACCTCCAATGAGAGATTCCGGGAGTACTGGCAGCGCTGCGTTTCGGAGATGATTGACCGTTTCCACCCGGATCTGCTTTACACCGACGGCGCGCTTCCCTTCGGGGAGCACTGGATGGATCATCCCTCCGCCGCTCCGGATCCCGCCGTCTACCGCCGCGGCCTGGAGGTCGTGGCAAAGCTGTACAACACCTCCATCGCGGATCACGGAGAGAATAGCGCCGTCTATCTGCAGAAGGACCGCCGGCCCGAGATCTTCAGCGTCGGCGTGCTGGATATTGAAAAAAGCCAGCTGCCCGGCATCATGCCGGAGCCCTGGCATACGGACACCTGCATCGGCAACTGGTTCTATGACGTCCATGATCCCTACAAGCGCCCCGAGCAGATCATCGAGATGCTGGTGGATATCATCTCCAAAAACGGCGTCATGCTGCTCAACATTCTCCAGCGGCCGGACGGAACCATTGACGAGGATGCGGAGTTCATTCTGGACAAAATCGGCGAATGGTTCGACGTCAACAGTGAAGCGGTATACGGCACGCGTCCCTGGCGTGTCTTCGGTGAAGGGGAAACCCGCGTAAAGATCGACGGTTTTACCGAGGAAAAAACCTCCTGGGGCCGGGACGATTACCGGTTCGTCCAGAAGAACGGCGCCGTCTACGCTTTCATGATGGGGGCCGAAGGCGGCCGTCCGGCGGTCCTCCGCAGCTTTGCGGATCAGGCCGTCCGTTCCGTGGAGCTTCTCGGGGTCGGCCCGATGCCCTTCGCACAGGAGATGGGCGTTCTCCTGGTCTCCCTGCCTGAAAAACTTCCCTCCCTCTGTGCCAATGTCCTGAAAATCAGATAACTGTTCCGAAAAGCAAAGTACGAATCGCTTCCCGCGGTTCGTCCTTTGTGCTTGTGTGCCTTTGCTGCCCCGCCGTGGGGAGCCGCGGCGATCAAAGATTGCGAAGCCCGTATAAACCGTGTTATACTAGGTCATCTGAATGAAGCGATGTCTACCTGCATCCTGATCGGTTGGATTGTTAAGCCGGATGCTGTGATCAGGGAGGTTGAGAAAAACGGTGAAAACTTCTCCCGGAAAGGCCTGTATATCGTGATGATCCGTTATGTTGCTCCCGTGCTGATTTGTCTCATCCTGCTGGCCTCCTTTGGCATCATCTGACCGCCGGCTGTACCGTTTTTCTGTTCAGATGGCGCTGCCCGGATTCCCGGTGGTTGTTCGGGCGGCCGTGGATTCCGCCACGTTGGACATGCGGAGGCGTTTTGTGCTATAATAACGTGGGTTGGATTAGACTCTTTCCGGCTTATGCGAAGACACCGCGGGGCCAGATGATTCACGGTTCCAGGAGACCGGTCGTCGTCGCAGCCGCCCAACTGGTCTTCCGCCTTCGGAAGGCCGCGCAAAGGAGATACGCGAATGAATACTTTTCATACATTTGTCGACGCTTTTCTTGCCCAGGTGCAGGCGCAGGGATCGAAGCCGGCCGTAATGGATATTCACGGCGCGGATACCTACGCGACGCTGAACCGCCGCTCCACCCTGCTGGCCCGGAGGCTCCTGGAGGAATGCAGGAAACTCGGGACGGACGTGGAGGCGCTGCGGAAAGAGGGAAAAAGCGGCGCCCGGATTGCCGTGCTGCTGCCGCGCACCCGGGATTACATGACCGCCGTGGTCGCCGTCGTCCGGGCCGGATGCGCCCTGATCCCCATCGATTCCTCCTATCCGAAGGAGCGGGTCGCGACGATCCTGCGCGAGGCGGAAAGCAGGCTCTGCGTTACAACGGCGGCTTTGGCGGAAAAGGTTGAGTCCTTCCCGACGCTCCTGATCGGGGATGTATTTTCGGAAGAGGGCAATCCGGAAGCGGATGAGACGCTCAACCTTTCCGACGCCCGGATCGAAGGGCTTCTGCTCTTTACCTCCGGCTCCACCGGAAAGCCCAAAGGCGTTTTGCACCGGCAGTCCATCTTTTCCCAGCATCTGGCCATGATGGAGGGGATTCATTCGTTTACGCCGCGGGATGTAACCTGCTGCATGGCGGGGTTTACCTTCATTGCGGCGGAGGTGGATCTGTTTACGCCTCTGATGACCGGTGGCAGCGTCTATATCGCCAACGAGAACGAGCGAGAGAATGCCGATATGCTCTTCTCCATCATTCAAAAGCGGCATGTGACCGGGATGTTCCTGCCGCCGCAGATGTTCTCGGTCATGCGGGAGCTCTTTGGCCGTCTGCCGCTGCAGTATGTGATCCTGGCCGGCGAGAAGGTTCAGACGAGATTTACGGACGACGGGAATCTTTACGAAGCCTACGGTTCCACCGAAACCTTCGATGTTACGATCCGTCCCGTTTCGGGCGGGGATTCCCGGCTGCTGGGCAAACCCATCCGGGACGTTCACGCCTATCTTGTGGATGATGAGGGCGGGCTGATTCATGAGCCGGGGGACATCGGCGAGCTCTGCGTGGTCAGCCCCTGGATTGCCGAAGGCTATATCGGTCTGCCGAAGGAAACGGCGGATCGTTTTGTCCCCTGTCCCTTTGAGCCGGGCGAAAGGATGTACCGCACCGGGGATTATATGGCCTGGGACGAAAGCGGAAATCTGCTTTTCCACGGCCGGAAAGACCGTATGGTCAAGCTGCGGGGCTTCCGGGTGGAGCTGGGCGAAGTTGAAAACGTGATGCGCAAAGCCCCGGGCGTTCAGGACGCGGCCTGCTACGCTGTGAAGGTAAGCGGCGGGGAAAAGCTGTGCTGCTGCTATCTGGGAGAAAAGGCGGAGGCGGCCGCGCTGTCGGCCCATGCGAAAAAAACCCTCCCCGCCTATATGGTGCCGGATTACTTCATATGGATGGAGCAGTTTCCGCGCAACGAGCGTCAGAAGGTCGATTATCTGGCGCTGGCCAAACTGGAGCTCCCGGGGAATGAAGGAGAATACGCGGCGCCGGAAAACGAAACGGAAGAGAAGGTATGCAAGGCCTTTGCCGCGGCCCTTGACCTGCCGCGCGTCAGCGCGACGGCGGATTTCTTTGATCTGGGCGGAACGTCCCTGAGCGTCGCCGTGCTGATCGCCCGCCTGAAGGATCTGGGATCCGGGCTGTCCTTCCAGGACGTGACGCGGCATCCCACGCCCCGCGCGCTGGCCGCCTTCCTCGGCGAACCCCGCGGGGAAGAACAGCAGATGCTCCCCATGAACCGGGATTTCTACCCCCTGACCAAAACCCAGATGGGCATCTATCTGGAAGCGCTGACCGGCGGAAGCAGCTCCACCTATACCACCTCCTATCTGATGCAGGCCTCCCCCGCCCTCTCCGCCGGGCAGCTGATCGGCGCGGTCAAAGCCTTTGTCTCCGCCCATCCATCCGTGAAATATGTCATCCGGGCCGGGGCGGACGGCGTGCCACATATGTTCATGGCCCCGGAGGAAAAGGTCGAAGTGCCCGTCGTGGACGGAAAGGCGGATGATCGGCTGGCGTTTATGCAGCGGTTCATGCCCGTTGTGCCCATGACGGATTCCCTGCTCTTCCATTTTGCTGTGTACCGTACGGAGGAGCGCTGCTATCTGGCGCTCAAAAGCCATCTGATTTTCCTGGACGGCACCTCCATCAGCCTGATCATTGACGAGCTGAACCGGGCGCTGGCCGGGAAGCCCCTGCTGGCGGAGGAATATACGATTCAGCAGATGGGCATGTACGAAGAGCGGAAAATGAGCGACGGTTCCCACGAGGCCGCCAGGGAATACCATGCCGGGCTGTTTAAGGAGATGGATGATCTTCCGCCGCTCATGGGCGACCTGGAAGGAAAGCTGACCCCCGGTGTCAGCGAAAACCTGCGCTATGAGCCGGGCACCCTGACCGTGGAGCGGGTCAAACAGTTCTGCGAAAAGAACCAGATTACCGAAAGCAGCTTTTTCCTCGGCGCCATGGGCCTGATGCTGGGCAACTATCTGAACAGCCGGCACGTTTCCTTCTCCACGGTCTACAACGGCCGCGCGCTCGCCGGGACGGAAAACACCATCGGCACCCTGATCAAGCGCATCCCCGTATACGCGAATCTCTCCAGGGATCTTCCCGTGGAGGACTATCTGCGCGGGCTCAGCCGCCAGGTGTTCTCCAACATGAGCCAGGATATCTATTCCTTCGACGAGGTGCTGAAGGAGTGCCCCGTCAACGAGGATGTCGAGTTTATCTATCAGGGGGATCAGTTTACCGACAATATGGGCACGGCCGCGGGGGAAACCCTGATCGAAGGCGACAAGTGGTTCATGGAGCATTACCATACCGGCATGGTGACGGGGTGCCTGTCCATACAGTTCTTCTCCACGGGCGGCCTGTATAACACGACAATCGAATATCGCAACGAGAAGTTCTCCGAGAGCTGGACTCGCCGCTTTGCGCAGGATTTGTTTACCGTCGCGGAGCGCCTGCTCACATGCGGGCGCATCGGGGAAATCAGCCTGATGACGGACGCGGATTGGGCGCGGCAGGCGGCCTTCAATGACACCGCGGTACCGATGCCCTTCCGGCCCGTTCACGCCCAGATCCACGACCGGGCGCTCATCCATCCGGACAAGGCGGCGGTCGTGGCGGATGGGAAAAAGCTGACTTTCCGGGAACTGGACGCGCTGTCCAACCGGCTGGCGGCGCTCCTGGTGCGCCGCGGCGTCGGCGCGGATCAGCTGGTGGGCGTGCTGTTTGATCGCGAGGTTTGGGCCTATGTGGCGGAGATTGCCATTCTGAAGGCGGGCGCGGGATTTATGCCCTTCATACCCGAATACCCGGACGAGCGCATCCGGTTCTGCATGCGCGACAGCGGCAGCCGCCTGTTGCTGTCGACGCGCGCCGTTATGGAAGGCAGGAGCCTGGCGGAGACGATGGCGGGGTCGGTTTTGACGCTGGAGGAAGCCTTCGGCGCGGAGCTGGACGCGATTGAGCCGGCGGAATATCGGGACGCGATGCCCGAAGTCGATGTCTCTGACAATCATCTGGCCTACTGCATCTATACTTCCGGCTCTACCGGCAAACCAAAGGGCGTGATGATCGAGCATAAAAACATCGCCAACTACGTCCATCGGAATGAAAAATCCATCGAGATCATGCACTACGCAGCCCCCGGACGGGTCAGCCTGGCCCTGGCTTCGTTCTCCTTCGACGTGTCGGTGGTGGAGGAATTCGTGCCGCTGTGCAACGGCCACACCGTCGTCATCGCTACGGAGGCGGAAATCCACGAGCCGGCGCAGCTGGCCCGGCTGATCAGGGAAAACGGCATAAACGGCATCACCTGTACGCCGACCTATCTGCTGAGCCTGCTGGAGGTCCCAGCCTGCCGCGAGGCCATCCGCCAGCTGACCTTCTTCGACATCGGCGCCGAGGCTTTCCCGCGCCAGCTCTATGATCGGCTGCGCGAGCTCCGGGAGGACAGCGTGATCCTGAACGTCTACGGTCCGACGGAGTGCACCATGGGCTGTGCCGCCGCGCTGATGACCGGCGAGGAGCGCGTGACGGTGGGTCCGCCCATCGCCAACACGGCCTTCTATGTCGCCGACCTCTTTGGCAATGCGCTGCCGGTGGGCCTGCGGGGTGAATTGATTATCTGCGGCGATCAGGTCGGCCGCGGCTATGTGAACCTGCCGGAAAAGAGCGCCGCCGCGTTCTTTACGCACGACGGCCGGCGGGCCTATCACAGCGGCGACCTGGCGGCGTGGACCCAAACAGGGGAAATCCGCATCTTCGGCCGTCTGGACAACCAGATCAAGCTGCGGGGCTTCCGCATCGAGCTGGATGAGATCGAGAAGGTCATGGCGGAGTTCCCCGGCGTCGGCTGTTGCGCCGTGGCCGTGCGCAAGATCGGCGGAAGAGAATATCTGGCCGGATACTACACGCGCCTGAGCGATGTCTCCGATGAGGCGCTGAAAAGGCACATGCAGGAAAAGCTGCCGGAATACATGGTGCCGAGCGTGCTGGTTCCATTGGACGAAATGCCCATGACCGCCAACGGCAAGGTGAATCGCAAGGCCCTGCCCGAGCCGGACTTCCAGCAGATGAAGGCGGAATACATCCCGCCGGAGACGGAGACGCAGAAAAAGCTCTGCGCGGCGTTTGCCAGTGCCCTCAATCTTCCTGAAAGCCAGGTGGGTCTGCTGGACGATTTCTTCGACCTGGGCGGGGATTCGCTGAAGGCCATTCTCGTGCTGTCGCAGGCGGAGCTGGATGGGTTGACCGGGGCGGATGTGTTCCATCTGCGCACTCCCGGGGCGATCGCGGAGGCGCTGGAAAAGCGGATCGGTCAGGAGAGCCTGGAGGTTCGGGACGACAAAGCCCGCGCTGTGCCGCACATGCTTAGGCCCATGCAGCTGGAAATGATCGATAACCAGCTGTTCCGCCCCGGCTCCACCATGTGGAGCAATACCCATTTCCTGCTGCGATTCGGCCGGGAAGTGGACGCCCAGAGGCTCTGCGACGCGGTGAACGCCGCGCTGGAAAATCATCCGGGGCTGTCCGTCGCCTTCTATTTTAACGAGGAAAACGAGCTGCGCCAGCGGTTTGTGCCCGGGCTGATCCCGAAGGTGAAGGTGCGCGATATCCTGCCCGAGACGGAGGATATGCTGAGCGACATCCTGGTGCTTCCCTTCAATCGGGTATTGAACGCGTGCCTGTGCAAGGTCAACGTCTTCCGGGGGCAAAAAGGCTGCTATCTGTTCATGGATGTCCATCACCTGCTGATGGACGGCGCGTCGCTGGGCGTCGTTCTGCAGGACATCGTCAACGCCTACTTCGGACGGCCGTTGAAGAGGGATTACTACTTTGCCCTGATGGCCGAGGCGGAGCAGGCGATTGCGGGCGGCGCCGGTGAATCGGATCGCAAGAGCTTTATTGAGCGCTATTCAGGCACGGACTGGTGCGTGGCGCTTGAATCGGATGATCCGAACGGAAGCATCAACCAGGCGGGCCGGATCCGGCGGCTGAAGTTTGATGCCGAGGCGGTTCGCTCCGCGGAAGAGCGCTGGGGCGTTACCCTTTCGGTGATGGCTATTGCGGCAGGGCTTGTTGCGCTTTCGCGCGCGACCGGCGAAAGGGATGTGATGGTGAACTGGATCTTCAACAACCGCCTGGCTCCCGAATCCGCGAACACGGTCGGCATGCTGATCAAAAACATGCCCGCCGCCCTGCGAATGGACGAAATCTCCTCCATGCAGGAGGCGCTGCTGTCGGTCAAGGATCAGGTGGCCTGGGCGATCGCCCACAGCGCCTATGACTTCATGGCCGATACCCGCCAGCCCTATGTGAACGACTGCATGGAAGTCAATCTGCAGATAGGGATCAACGGGGAAGAGATGGATGAGCTTCCCTATGAATTGGTTGAATTGGATGATCCGTTCTCCGCGGCCGGCGCCCGGCTGGAGCTGGAGCTGCTGGAAAACGAATACAAGGACGGAGGCTACGATTCCGAGATGGAATACGCGGAGGGCATGTACAGGCCCGGGCGGATGGAAGCTTTCCATGACCTTTACATTCGGATCCTTGAGTCGATCGTGACCGGCGGGGACGCGGACGAATACATAAGGAATCGCTGATTCATTCGGCAGCGCGCCTGGCGGTGCCCTGTCCGCTATGAAAAGCTTGCGGATATCCGGACTTGCATCCGGTAAGCCCGCGAAATTCAGAAAGGATGTTTTTGTTGGATAAGAAAATCCGGCTTTCCGATCATTTTACCATTCCGAGACTCCTCTATTTCGCGCTGCCCAGCATTGGCATGCAGATTGTGGACAGCACCTATCAGGTGGCGGATGGATACTTTATCTCCAATTATATCGGGGAAACGGCCTTCGGCGCCGAAAACCTGATTTATCCTCCCCTGCTGATCGTGATGAGCGTCGGGCTCGTCTTCGGCACCGGCGCCAGCGCGCTGCTGGCCCGGGAAATCGGCGAAGGACATGAGGAGCGGGCAAGCCGTCTGATGACCTTTCTGATGCTCGTCCTCTCCGTCTTAGGCGTCCCGCTGGCGGTCGGGCTGTATTTTCTCATGCCCACGATCGCCGGGTGGGTTCGGGCGACGGAGGATATGATGGATTACTGCCTCGCCTACGGACGTACGCTGGCATTCTTCATGCCCTTCCAGATGCTCTCCATGGCCTTCCACGCGCTGCTGATTACGGCGGAGCGCCCCGGATTGGGGCTGGGGGTAACGATCTCCAACGCCGCGGTCAACATCCTGCTGGACTGGCTGTTTGTGGCTGTCTTTCGCTGGGGCATGCGGGGGGCGGCGCTGGCCACGGGAATCGCCTGGCTGATCAGCTCGATCATTCCGTTTATTTTCTTTCTGCGCCAGAAAACCGGGCTTCGCTTTGTCCGCCCGCTTTCGGACGCGGGAGCCCTGGGAAAAACAGTGTATAACGGCGCCTCAGAAATGCTGGATTCCGTGGCCTACGCGATCGTGGCCGTGGTCTTCAATCTCCGGCTGATGGATTTGATCGGAGCCGCCGGCGTGGAGGCCTATGCCGTCAGCGAATATGTCAGCGGCTTCTTTAACGCCGTCTTTTACGGCATCAGCATGACCATCGTGCCCGTTGTCGGCTTTCATCTGGGGAAGGGGAACAGCAGGGAGCTGCGCGGCCTGTGGCATAAGGGCATGCTGCTGATGGCGGTTCTCGGCGCGGCCATCGTGCTCATCTGCCAGCTCTTCGCCGAGCCCATCGTCCGCTTCTTTGTCGGATACAATCCTGATCTGACGGCGCTCTCGGTGCACGCCCTGCGGCTGGTCATCCTGTCCTTCCTGTTCTATGGCATGACGGTCTATGCCGGCTCCTATTTCACCGGCCTGAACCAGGGCACCGCCTCCCTCCTGATCGCCACGGTAAAGGGCGTTGCCGGTCCCCTGCTCCTGGTCTGGCTGCTTCCGCTGCTCTTCCGTCAGGAGGGCTTGTGGTACGTTAACCTGGGAGCGGAGCTGCTGGCCATGGCCGTGTCGCTTGGCTGCATTTACTGGTGGTGGCATGGCGGAGAAAGGAAGAGCCTGGCGGAAGCCGCCGCCGGCGCCGCAGAGGAGAAAAGCGCAACCCGAGATTGACAAATTGATGGCCTGGACGAGGCGATTCAGCGGCCGCCCGTCAGCAAAACGGAAACCGGCCTGAAGACGCTGTGGGACAGCGTGAATCATGGGGTGCTGGAGGCTACGGGCGGCTGCGCATGCTCTTCCCGCGCTACGCGCTGCTGCCTCCTGAAAAAAAGCTTGCTATTATTCCCGTTTCATGCTATACTTGTCGATGCGTTCGGAAACATTCCGATCTGCTTGCTTCCGGGGCATTGGCACAGTTGGTAGTGCGCTACATTCGCATTGTAGAGGTCAGGGGTTCGACTCCCCTATGCTCCACATAAATCAAAGCACCCTTCATGGGTGCTTTTGATTTATGTCAGGTGTATCGGGAGTCTGCCCCCTGAGCGAAGGCAATGCGACGCATTGGAGAGAGGCCGGAACTGACGACCGCCAGTGGCGGAAATCTCGTCAGTTCCGGCCTCAACGAACAGGAAGCGAGCTCCGCAGTGCGGAGTCGCGACCATGTTCGTTGCGGAACAGGGGTTCGACTCCCCTATGCTCCACAAACGAAACAACCATCCTTCACGGGTGGTTGTTTTCGTTTGTGAAGTTTCTCCCTTTCATCGTCGTTCAGCGTGTGCCAGTTATTCGGTACGGGCAAAAGAAACCTTGCAGGCATTGATCTGCAAGGTTTCTTATGGATTATAGCGGAATCGAACCCCTGTTATTCCCGGGCGAGCAGGTAAGTCAGGTTGGTCAGATAGAACGCGTTTTCCACTATATCGTTGGCATGGTACACTTTCATCTCCGCATCATCGTCCAGCATGCTCTCCGCAATCAGCAGCACCCGGAAGCCCGCGGATGTGAGATAATCCAGATCTTCGAAATTCCAGCACAATTTCTTTACTCCGGACAGTCCTTTCCGGATTTCCGCCTCCACGGCCGGAGCGGCAGCCGTATCCAGTTTGCCATGCAGGGAAATGACCAAGGTTGTTCCGGCTTGTTCACGGGTAATTACCATCATACGATTCCTCCTGTACATGCTTTCTGCCATTGCTTTTTACAATTTACCACAATCCGGGCATAACGTCAAACCAGGCATATGTCTCTTTGCCTTCTTTCATGGCCCGCATAGCCGGCGGTAACACAGCATAGCCGTATCATCGAACTGAGGCGCGCCGCCGACTTCCTTCGCCGGTACAGTTTTTTATTCTCACATGGATATTTCTGTGTTATGATATCACTGAACAAGACAAAATGATGAGAATCTAATGGGGAAAAGCTTTCCAAACCTGCGGATGAATACACAGAAATAGTCCCGAGATTTCCGGACAAGTTGAACTCCATCACATAAAAGAGGTTCAGGGGGACGATGGCATCATGACGGAGAGAAACGTATTACTTGAAAATGAAATCAAAGCCAACTTTATTTTGGCGAAAACTATGCTTCTGATTTTTTTCATCGGAATACTCACGGTTATTCTGACGCTGACCGGTTTTTTCGTGCAGCCGAGATTCGATTTCTGGCTGATCCTCACGGTTCTCGCCGAATTACTCTTTCTGGCCGGAGCGATGCTCTGCAAGCATTATAAAGGCGAACCCCCATGGATGAAGTATGTGTTAATCATGATCCTGATCATATCGGTCTTTATTCTGAACGGAATCTACACTGATTCCGCCTCGCTGCTGTTGTGCATTCCGGTCGTTTTGTCCATCCGTTACTTCTCCGGAAAATTTTCGTTTTATGTCGCGCTGGCAACGTTTGTGGCTTTTTTTCTCTCAGCCGTCTGGGGCGCCAATGCCGGGATTCCGGACCTGAATGTCATGGAATATCCGCTGGGAACCGTGATCCGCATGGAGCATACGACCTGGCTGGAGGAAGCGGTCGAGGGGATTCCCTATGATCATCGGCTGCAGATCACGAATACGTTGCTGTATGGTTTTCTCCCGGATATGGCGATCTATCTGGCAATCGCAACGGCTGCTGTTTTTATCGCGAAACAGGGTCGTGCCCTCATCCTGAAACAGCAGGAGCTGACTTCGAGGACGGCACGGATCGATACCGAACTGGAACTGGCAGCCCGAATTCAGACAAGCGCGCTTCCGCGTGTTTTTCCTGCCTTTCCGGAGCATGACGAGTTTGACATCCATGCCGCCATGACACCGGCCAAAGAAGTGGGCGGGGATTTTTATGATTTCTTCATGACGGATGAGGACCATCTGTGCATGATTATCGGCGATGTTTCCGGGAAAGGCGTGCCGGCAGCCCTGTTCATGATGTCCGCAAAAACGCTGATGAAAAACAATGCCATAAGCGGAAAAACGCCTTCGCAGATCCTTTCCGATACCAATAAGGCCCTGTGCACCGGGAACACCGAAATGATGTTTGTGACCCTTTGGATCGGGATCCTGGAACTGTCCACAGGAATAGTGACCGCCTCAAACGCGGGCCATGAATTCCCCGCATTGATGAAGGATGGCCGGTTTATCCTGTATGAAGATGTCCATGGCAGACCTGTCGGCTATTTGCCCAAAGCGAAGTATACTGATTATATGATACAGATAAAACCGGGAGACAGGCTGTTTGTTTATACCGATGGGATCCCGGAAGCCCAGGGCAGCGACACCGGGATGTTCGGTACAGACCGGATGATCGAAGCGCTGAATGAAGGCAAGGATCTGAATCCGGAGCAAATACTGGAAAAAGTACAGGATACCGTGAGCACCTTCGTCGGCAATGTGGAGCAGTTCGATGATCTGACAATGATGTGCCTTGAATACAAGGGATTTTCAGTTTAGCAGGAGAAGGCTGAGCATTATGAATGACGATAGGATTTCTGCCTCCTTCTTCAACGAAGATATTGAAAAACAGGAAATCGGCCAGTATAATAATGGTGTCCACCCGATGGAGGCGAAGTATATGGAACAGAAGACTGCGAAAGCAAAGATCTATGACAGCGTGTTCACGGACCTCTTCAGCGATCCGAAAAATCAGCTGAAGGCCTATCAGGCTTTGCATCCCGAAGATACGAAGACGACAGTGGATGACATACGGAACGTGACGCTGAAGGCAACCCTGCTGAACCAGATGTACAATGATCTGGGATTTACGGTCGGGAACAGGCTGATCATTCTGGTGGAGGATCAGAGCAGCTGGTCAGAAAACATCGCGATTCGAAGCATGATGTATCTGGCGCAGACCTTTGAGCAGTATCTGAAGAAGACAAAACAGAACTACTATGGGATGCGGGCGGTCACGCTTCCGCAGCCGGAACTGTATATGCTCTACGTCGGGGACAAACCCCATGCGGAGCAGGAGATATCGCTGGCGGATGTTCACTGGGGCGGAGACCGGAGCGTTCTGGACGTCCGGGTCAAGGTGATTTACGGAGATGGCTCCAGGACAATTCTGGCCCAGTATGCCGCGTTCAGCAGAATTTACAGAAATAACACAAAACAGTACGGCAGAACGGAAACGGCCGTCATTCAGACCGTCGATCAGTGTATCTCGCAGGATATCCTGAAGGATTATTTCATCAGAAAGCGGACGGAGGTGATCGGACTCATGCTGGCTTTGTTTGATTCGCAGGAAGTTCAGAATATGTACGAGGAGAGCATCAAAGAGGAAGGCCGTGAAGAAGGCCGTAAGGAAGGCCGTAAGGAAGGCCGCGAGGAAGGCCGTAAGGAAGGCCGTGAAGAGGGCCGTGAGGAAGGCCGCTTCCGTATATTGTGGAGCATGATAAAGAAACGTAGAATAACTCCCGCTGAAGCCGCGGAAGAAGCAGGAATGACTGTGGAGGAATTCGAAAAGAAGACGTCTCTCCTGATGTCCGAAAAAGATACTGCATACCAGGATCAAATATGATTCTGCCATGCACAAAGCTCGTCTCTATCATTGCCACTGGCGAGGTGCCATGAAGCGAATATTCCATGTCGACCCTCTCATTTGCCCTTGTTGCCACGAAGCTTCGTTCCATTCCTCGCCCGGCTTTCTTTTCTCTTGTGATTTGAGGGACGATTCTGTATAATCACAGGCGCTGTTTTCTGGCGGAACCCGATGAAAGGAAATCAGGATGAGGTGAGGGGCCAACATGATTTATAAAAAGATGGCGCACGAGGAAATAGACTCCTGCGCTTTGCTGGTCGCGGAGGCTTTCGCTGACTATGCGTATTTCAGTAT
>JAZQCB010000011.1:0-34389 GCA_045546035.1 Clostridia bacterium | reverse complement strand
CGGACGCTCTCGCTTCCGTTCGAACGCAGCGGTACAAAGACGCTGCCATCGGCTGTCGCCTCGTCATCGTCTAAGTACCGGCGTTCTCAAGGCCCGCGTCGTGCAAATACGCGCACGGCGCCTACCCCGTGAACAGTAGCCTGCTTCTTACGCCTCCGCCCGAAGGTGAAGGGTATAGACCGGATAGTCCCCCATGGGCTCGGGCAGCGTGACCCCGGCATACATCAGAGCCGCGCCGGTCCACAGGAGCCCCATGGATTCTTCCCGGTAAACCCTCTCCGGATCCAGCCCACGCAGCCGGGCATACAGGAACCGGCCGTTGGCCTCCGGCTCGCGGCAGACCACGGTGACCCGGGCTTCATCCCTCTCCGGAGAAACCAGCATCCATCCGAAGGCGCCCTCCCGCAGGGTCAGCCGGTAATAGCTTCCCCGGTCAATCAGGTCCGTCTGTTCCCGATAGGCGGCAATCTGGGCTTTGATTTCTTCCTTCTCCTCCGTGGACAGCTTCCCGGGATCCAGCTCGTATCCGAATGTGCCCGCCATGGCGACGGCGCCGCGGGCGCGAAGGGGCGTCGTCCGGCCGCTCTGGTGATTCGGAGAGGCGGAAACGTGGGCTCCCATGGAGCGGATCGGATAGCCGTAGGATGTACCCTTCTGGATGGTCAGCCGGTCGATGGGATCCGTGTTGTCGCTGCACCAGATCTGCGGGCTGAAGAACAGCATGCCCGCGTCGAAGCGGCCGCCGCCCCCGGAGCACCCCTCGATCAGCAGCGCCGGATATTTTTCCCGCAGCCGGAACAGCAGATCGTAGGTGCCCAGCATGAAGCGGTGCGGCGCCTCTCCCTGCCGTTCCGCCGGCAGCGCGTGGCTGTACCAGTTGCAGACGGAGCGGTTGAAATCCCATTTGATGTATTCCACCTTCCCCTCGTCCACCAGGGCGGAGAGGGTCTCGAAAAGATAATCCACCACCTGCGGATTCGCCATATCCAGCACCAGCTGCTGCCGGGCGATAATCGGCGCCCGGCCCGGCTCCCGGATGGCCCATTCGGGATGGGTCCGGAACAGATCCGAGTTCTCGCTGATCATCTCCGGCTCCACCCACAGGCCGAATTGCAGGCCCTTTTCGTGGATTCTCTCCGACAGCTCCCGCAGGCTGCATCCCAGCTTTTCCTCGTTGGTTTTCCAGTCGCCGAGGCTGGAATTGTCGCTTTCGCGGCGGCCGAACCATCCGTCGTCCAGCACCAGCAGATCCATTCCCAGCCCTTTCGCCTCCTCCGCCAGGGCCAGGATCTTCTCCGCGTCGAAATTGAAATAGCAGGCTTCCCAGCTGTTGAGCAGCACCGGGTGGCCCATCGGGTTTTCCGGCAGCACATAGCGGTTCAGCAGCCGGTGATACTGTCCGCTCAGGCCGTTAAAGCCTCCGTCGCTGAAGATCAGGATGGTCTCCGGGGTCTGGAAGCTTTCCCCGGGCGCCAGATGCCAGGAAAAGCCGGTGGGGTGAATGCCCGTCACAAACCGGAGGCTGTTCGCCTGATCCAGGCCCGCCTCCTCCAGATGGTTGCCGGAATAAACCAGCATGCTGCCCCAGCATTCCCCGGCGTCCTCCCCGGTTTCCTCCCCGCAGAGGATGACGAAGGGATTCTCGTGATGGCTGGACATGCCTCTTTGTGACCCCAGGGCCAGATTTCCGTGGGGCACGGGCAGCCGCTCCGGCGTCCGCTCCGCCGCGTGGCGGCCGTGGAAATGCAGGAGGGAGTTCGGGCCCCGCAGGCCGTCCAGCGCAGCGGAAGCCGCTTTTTCGAGAATCAGCGGGGCGCTCCCGTCGTTGATAATCTCCGCCGAGCGGATGACCGCGTCCTCCTCTGGCCATACGCTGTATCGCAGCAGGACGGAGAAGGCGCCGGCCACGTCCCTCAGGCCGATCTCAAGGGTTTCCGTTTCTTCTCCCGCCCGGACATAAGGCAGCCCCTTCAGGGATTCCCGCCCGCGGATCAGCCGGTATCCGGCGAAGCGAAGATCAGCGGACCGGCTGCCGTCGGACAGCGCGAGGCGCAGAGCCGGCGTCCGGTAATCCCCCGCGCCGCCGACCGGGTATTCCATCGGGAGGGTGTCCACCGAATAGCCCCGGTCCGCGGCGGTCTCATACAGATTGCCGGAGAACCCCCGGTCCATCTTCCGCAGCCTTCCGCGAAGATCCTGGGACACCGCCTTCCCCCAGTACAGGTGGTTCAGCAGCCCATGGGGATCGGCCCAGATCTGGTATTCGGTGTTTTTGCTCTTCAGGGTGAACAGGCGGCCCTCCGCCTCCACCCGGATCCAGTGAAATTCGTCCATCTATTCCTCTCCCTTTATCCCAGAACCGTAAAGTCCATCGTCTCCAGATCGGCCTTCAGCTCGGCCCGGTCCTGGCCCCGGACCCATCGGATCCGCAGCCTGGAGCCTTCGCTTTCCAGCGTAATCTCCGCCGCCGGGTCGAAGGCCGGATGGGTGTTGCGGAAGCGGATCAGCTCGATCTGCCGCCGGACGCAGTCATTTTGCAGGGCCTCCTCCGCCCGCTCCATGTCGTAATTGGTGCGATTGATTTCCTTATGGCCCCCTTCCCCGGCCCGGGCCACGGCCTCGTGATCGTTTTTCCCGCAGAGCAGATCCAGATACCAGATCTGGGGTTTCCCGGGCATGAAGAGCTGAATCGCCCGGGCCAGGAGCATCTTCTGCTCATCCTCCCCCAGGGCGCTGAAGTAGGTGGCGTTGACCTGATAATACATATTCTTCTGGCCGTGGAGGTTCTTGACGTATCCGCCCCGGGAAACCACCAGGTCGATCATCTCCCCGATCCGTTCCTCGGGCATCAGTCCCTTCAGATCCAGCAGGGGGATCCCGTCGTGGCATCCCAGCATGTGGACCGTCCGAATGCCCTTCTCAACGGTTTCCCGGCCCCATGCGCACAAAAGGCTCCCGTCCTTGCGCTCGATGGCGTCCAGCAGCAGCCCCGGCAGGAAGAAGTCGTAGGTCATGTAGCCCTTCTCCGCCAGCACCCGATACATGCCCTCGCCGTAGCTGGCGTGAATCTCCGGCAGGCAGATCAGGCCGTATTCCGCCGCCAGGGCGCTGACCCGATCCAACAGCTCCCAGGTTTCCGGCTCGTTCAGGAAATTCTTCCGCCCCGGTGCCTTGGGCGCGTAGGCGAAGGCGTCCAGCCGGACGATGCGGGCTCCGTATCCGGCGATGGTTTTCAGGGTTTCCCGGTAAAAGTCCCAGACCAGGGGGCTCTGGATGTTCAGATCCATCTGGCCCAGATATTTCCGCTTGCCCTTTTCCTCCCAGACCTTCTGGTAGAAGGTGTTCCAGTAGGGCCGGTCCGTCCCGTCGGGGAAGCGGACCATCAGCAGCGGCAGCCCCGGCTTGCGGAAAAACATGTTCCTGATTTCGGACTCGTCCGGCTGAATATAGCCCTCCGGGGTCATTCTCCCGTGTCCTTCCCAGAAACGGTTCCAATCGATGAAGAAATCACGGTAGGGGGACTCGTCCCCCTTCTGAATCAGATCCTGAAACTGGGGGGACAGGACGGAGGCGTGATTCAGGATGAAATCCAGCTTCAGGTCGATGCCGCTTTCCCGCAGGGCCTTCAGATCCTCCTCCCGGGCCAGGTTTTTTTCCAGCCCGTAGTCCTGCACGGAGAAACCCCGGTCCAGATCCGTATGATACAGGCTGGGCAAGATATAGAAGGAGGAAAACACGTCCTTCATCTCTTCCTTCCGCAGGAATCGCACCCAGGCCTTCATGCTGCCCCCCACGCTGTCCGGATAGGCGTTCAGCATGGGCCGCAGGTCGTTCTTCGTTCCGCTCATTTCCGTTCCCTCTCTTATTTTCCCGCCCGCCGGGTATATTCCTCATAGGAAATAATCTCCCCGGGCTTGGTCACGATGATCCGGGCCTTCCGCGCCTGATGATGGAGCATGTCCTGCTCCATTCCCAGCACCATGGTCGTAAACGGGCTGTCCGCGCCCCCGTCCCGATGCCGGGCCAGCCGGTGGGCCAGGGTTTCCTCCGGGGTGGAATAAAGGAAGATCGGCAGATCCACGCCGTGAAGATAATCGCTGTTCCCGTGGGTCCATTCGATGATCAGGGCCTGGGTTTCGCTGAAATCCACCTCGTCATACCACAGCTCGTTTTCCTCCCGGCCCATGCGCTTGAGCCGGATGGGGCTTTTCTCCGCGTGGAAGGCGTCGATAATCCCCTGAACCTCGTCGAAATCGATCTCCTTCGGGGAGCCCAGATAGGCGCGCAGGCCCTCCTCGCCCTCGGTCTCATAAACCCGAAGCCGCTCCGCGTCGTTCTTTTTCGGAATCCGGCGGGGATAATTGTCCCCGGAAAGGACGTAGGTTCCGCAGCCCCGCTCCCGCAGCATGGCCCCCAGCAGGGAGGCAATCTCGCTCTTGCCCACGCCGCTGCCGCCGCAGACGCAGATCACGGTCTTTTCCTTTCCCTGGGCCGCCATTTCCTTCAGCAGCTCGGGAAAGATGATCTCCGCCTTCCGGATGTGCTCCTCCCCGATCTGTACGCTGTCCCCGGGCATATCCCCGTGGGGAATATTCCGAATATCCATGCTGTTTCCTCCCTGGCCCGTCTGTGACGGGTTATTCCCGGCGGCCCGGTCTGTCCGGGCGGCCCAACAATTCATTATAGACAATCCCCGTCCTTCTGACAAGCGGCGCGGAGGGCATCTTTTTCTCTCCGGGCGTGTTGATCATGGCTTCATTGCGGAGCAGGCTCTTGACAGAATCTCGGAAATGCTTATAATAAAAAAACGAAGAGCAGCGAACCAACGGCTGTTCCTCAGTTACAGATTGGGAATGTCAGTGGTCGTAAGGCCACAGAACAATCGTCACTCCTGGACCGAGTGGCGGTTGTTTTTTACGTTTTGGGCCTTACGCTTGGTTTCGCGGATAACAATTGTTACCGTGTACTTCCAGAAGTGAAAGGTGATCCGCACGTCCTATCCCCCCTTTCGGTTCAGGGAGTAGGAACAGCCGCCAGCCACACTGCATCTTCGTACCCTTTGCAGGGCAAGAAGATTCTACCAGTTTTGATGACCGCCGTCAATTGTCACCTGCTTTTCCGATGCTTGTTTCTTCGCCGGATGGTTCAGAACAGAAAAAACACAGTCCCGCCCCCGTTTTTCCCCTCCTTTTTGTTGGCTTTTTTGCAGCCTGTATGCTACAATCGTCCCATCGTTTTTTCCGGTTCATGAATCACGCAAATCAAGGAGGCATGCCGGGTGCATACGGCTTTTCTGATGGGAAACGAGGCCATCGCCATGGGGGCGCTGGCCGCGGGAGTCAATCTGGTCTGCGGCTATCCGGGAACCCCTTCCACCGAGGTCTTGGAAACCGTCGCCAAAAACCGGGGGGAAGGAACCTGGGTCGAATGGTCCGTAAATGAAAAAACCGCCATGGAGATCGCCGGCGGCGCCGCCATGGCCGGGGCCCGGGCCATGGTCACCATGAAGCAGATGGGGCTGAACGTGGCGGCCGATCCGCTCATGTGCCTGGCCTATCTGGGGGTCAAGGGCGGTCTGGTGGTGCTGGTGGCGGATGATCCGGGCCCCATCTCCTCCCAGACGGAGCAGGATACCCGCCAGTTTGCCCCCTTCTCCCGGGTGCCGCTGCTGGATCCCTCCTCCGCCGAAGAGGCCTACGCCATGGTGGGGGAAGCCTTCGCGCTTTCGGAAAAATACAAAACGCCGGTCTTTCTCCGGTCGACAACCCGGGTGTCCCATGGTTACGCCACCCTGACCGTCCGGGATCCGGAGGAATACGAAACCCATCTTCCGGAGGGGTTTGTCCGGGATCCGGCGCGGTGGGTCATCTTTCCCGCCCTCAGCCGCAAAAACCACGCCCTGATCGAGGCGCGGAATTCGGAGCTGGCGGAGGTCTTTTCCGCCTCCCCCTGGAATCCGGTGTATCCGGAAGAGGGCGTCTTCGCCGGCTGTAAAAAAGGCGTCGTGTCCGCCGGCTTCCCCTTTACCTACGCGATGGAGGCCCGGCGTTCCCTGGGGGATTTCCGCCTCTGGAAAGTCGGGACGCCCTATCCCTTCCCGGAAAAGCAGGCTCTGGCCTTCCTGGAGGGGCTGGACGAGGTCATGGTGGTCGAGGAGCTGAGCCCGGCCCTGGAGCGCGAGCTGATCTATGTCTGCGGAAAATACGGGCTGAAAACCCGGATTCTGGGGAAGCAGACGGGGCATCTGCCTACGGCCGGGGAATACAGCCGGGATCTGGTAGCGGACGCGCTGGCGGATTTCCTGGGCGTCCAAAGGGAGAAACCTTCGTCCCCCGCCCTGCCGCCCCTGCCCGTCCGGCCGCCGGTGCTGTGCGCCGGCTGTCCCCATCGCGCCTCCTTCTACGCCGTCAAGCAGGCCATGAAGGGCCGGAAAACCCTTTTCTGCGGCGATATCGGCTGCTATACCCTGGGCAACGCGGCGCCCCTGAACATGGTGGACACCTGCCTTTGCATGGGCGCCGGGCTGGGCATCGCCCAGGCCGTCTCCCATCTGGATCCGGAAACCAGCTGCTTCGCCTTTGTCGGGGATTCCACTTTCTTCGCCTCCGCCCTGCCCTCGGTGGTCAACGGTGTCTATAACCAGGCCTCCTTTACGCTTATCGTCCTGGATAACGCCACCACCGCCATGACCGGGCATCAGCCCCATCCCGGAACCGGAAAAACCATGATGGGCCAGGTGGTGGATAAGGTCAGCATCGAGGCTGTGCTCCGGGGCATCGGGGTTTCCGCCGTGGAAACGGTAAATCCCCTGAACCTGAAGGAAGCGATCGCCGCCGTCCGAAGAGCGGAAGCCGCGCCCGGGGTCAAGGCGGTCATCTTCCGCTCCCCCTGCGTCGCCCTGACCCGGCCGGAGGGGAAAGTTGCCGTCGACACGGAAAAATGCATCGGCTGCCGCCGCTGCGTCTCGGAAATCGGCTGCCCGGCCCTGACCTTCGCGGACAAAAAGGCCGGCGTGGATCCGGCGCAGTGCGTCGGCTGCGGCCTGTGCGAACAAATCTGCCCCGTGGGCGCCCTGCAGGGAGGCGATCTGCATGCGTAAAAACATCATTCTTTGCGGAACCGGCGGCCAGGGAACGGTCCTGGCCTCCCGGCTGATTTCCGCCGCCGCCATGGCGAAAGGCCTCCCCGTCCATAGCGCCGAAACCATCGGCATGGCCCAGCGGGGCGGCAGCGTCTTCAGCCATCTCCGCCTGGGCAAGGGTGTGGATTCCCCCATGATCGCCCTGGGCGAGGCGGATCTGATCCTGGGCTTTGAGCCCGGGGAAACGGTCCGGATGCTGCCCTGGCTGAAGGAGGGCGGCCAGGTGGTGGTGAGCTCCCGCCCCGTCATGCCCGTGACCGCCACGCTCTCCGGCGCGGCCTATTCCGCCGGGGAGATGCTGGACTTCCTGAAGGCCCATGTATCCAACCTGCTGATCGTGGACGCCGAAAGGGCGCTGCGGGAAGTGGGCTCCCCCCGGGTGCTGAATGTCATCCTTCTGGGAGCCGCCCTGGAAACCGGCGCCCTGGGGCTGAGCGAGGCGGAGCTGCGGGAGGCGGTAAAGGCCCGCGTTCCTGAAAAGCACCTGGCCCTGAATCTGAAGGCGCTTGCCTGGTATCGGGATCAGCGGTAAAGCTTTCCCCGCGCGTAGCGCGATTCTGATTAATCTGATAAAGAAGAAAGAAGGGACTTGATGATGCGCATTTCCTCCGAACAGCTGGCCCTGGTAAACCGGGAAATCGATGCCCTGCTGGCCGCCGGCAGCTTCTATGGCAAAAAGCTGGCGGCGGCGGGCATTACCCACGTGGCCTCCCCCGAAGCCTTCGAGCAGCTCCCCTTTTCCGAAAAAAGCGACCTGCGCAATGCCTATCCCCTGGGGCTGATGACCGCCCCGGAAGAGCAGATCGTCCGGATTCATTCCTCCTCGGGAACCACGGGGCTTCCCGTGATCATTCCCTATACCGCCCGGGATGTGGACGACTGGGCCACCATGTTCGCCCGCTGCTATGAATTCGCCGGCATCACGAAAAGGGACCGGATCCAGATTACGCCCGGCTACGGCCTGTGGACGGCCGGCATCGGCTTCCAGAACGGGGCCGAAAAGCTGGGCGCCATGGTCATCCCCATGGGCCCCGGAAACACGGAAAAACAGCTCCAGATGATGCAGGATATGGAAAGCACCGTCCTGTGCGCCACCCCCTCCTACGCGCTGCTGCTGACCGAGGAGATCGAAAAGCGGGGCATCCGGAACAGGATCAAGCTGAAAAAGGGCGTCATCGGCTCCGAGCGCTGGAGTGAAAAAATGCGGACCCGCATCGCCGAAGGCCTGGGCATTGAGCTCTACGACATCTATGGCCTGACGGAGATTTACGGCCCCGGCATCGGCATCAACTGCCGCCATAATACCGGCATGCATTACTGGGACGATTTCATCTACGTCGAAATCATCGACCCCCAGACGCTCAGGCCCGTGCCCGACGGGGAGTGGGGCGAAATCGTCATTACCACCCTGGTGAAGGAAGGCGCGCCCCTCATCCGCTACCGCACCCATGACCTGAGCCGCATCATTCCCGGCACCTGCCCCTGCGGCAGCGCCTTCCCCCGGCTGGACACCATCATGGGCCGGACCGACGACATGATGAAGATCAAGGGCGTTAACGTCTTCCCCAGCCAGATCGAGGAAGTCCTCAAGTCCTTCCCGGAGGCGTCCAGCGAATATCAGATCCGCATTTCCCATCTCGATGGCAAGGATACCATGCGGATCTATGTGGAAACCAACGGCTCCGTCAATTTCCTGGATCTGGCGGACCGGATCGCCGCCAAAGTCAAGAGCGTCATCGGCTTTACGCCCCTGGTCAAGGTGGTGGAAAACGGCCTCCTGCCCCGCAGCGAAAAGAAGACCAAGCGCGTCATCGACGAGCGCTACGACTGATCCCCGCCCCATGAAAAAGCCCCGGCAACGCGCCGGGGTATTCATTTTACGTTTTTTCATGAGAACGCTTCCATCCGCTCCGTAAAGGAGGGAAGTGTCACGACCTTCGCCGTCTCCGGCGGATGATCCGGTCTATGGCGGATCTGGTTCCAGATCCGCCAGGCCTCCCGATCCGCCCGCCACATCTGCGGCTTTTCCGTCTCCCGAAGGGAGGACACCATCCGCAGGGGAATGTCCCGCCAGAGGGCGGTCATCTCCGGGTTCGCCCGAAGCCCCAGCAGCAGCGTCTCCTCCGGCAGGGGCAGCTTTTCCAGCTCCTCCCGGCTCACGCCCATCATGGCCCAGGCGAAAATCCGGCTGAGCCTGGCGCGGGTATAGCGCTTCGTGACCGTTCGGTCCAGCAGCTCCTCCCGGGAGACCGCCTCGGACGCCGCCCGGGCGATCCGATCCTCCAGCCCCTCGCTCACCTCCGGAAGTTGCCGGAGTTCCTCCCGGCTCATCCGGCGGATCCGGTCCAGGATCAGCGTGTCCAGCGGTTTTTCCTCCGGCAGTCTGCCCGCCAGCGCCCCGCGGCGGACAATCCTTCGGCTGGCCTCCGGCAAAGCCGCCAGCCCCCCGGCCCAGTCTCCGCGGCAAAGCGCTTCCCGCAGGGCGGAGGCGGAGGGAGCTTCCGGATCGATCCGGTCCGCCCGGTACGCTCCGGTCCGGGGAATCAGAAGGGGCGTCATCCTCATGCCCAGCCGCCGGATGGCCCGCAGATAGCAGACGGCGAGGATATTGTTGGGGCTTCCCAGGATGCTTCCCGCCCCCGGCATCACGCCCTCCGCCGCGGCGGCCTGGGCGGCCGGATAACCTCTGCCCGCCGCCAGCTCCTCCCTCAGCTTTTCCCGGAAGGAAGCCGGAGGCGCTTCCAGCATCTCCGCCAGCCTTTTCAGCCCGGAGAGATCGCTGCTTTCCGCCCCGAAGGCAAGATGGGTGGCGCCCAGTCCGTCCAGCGTGGCCACGGCTCCCAGGGCGTAATGCTCCGCGTCCCGGCACACCCATGCCGCCGGCAGGCCGAACACGGCGTCCGCCCCGCCGAAGAGCGCGGCCTCCGCCCGGTCATAGGGGCTCAGCAGGGCAAATTCCCCCCGCTGTTTGACGCAGGGGCTCAGGGCGATATACGTAAAATCAGGCTGGGCCAATGCCCTGGCCAGCCTGAGATGCCGCTCATGCCCCCGATGAAAGGGGTCGTATTCCGCGATGATGCCGAGAACGCGCATGGGAAAGCTCCTTTATTCCATCTCCAGCAGATGCCGGGCGACATAGACGCCGCTGGCGCTGGCATGGCTCAGGGAATGGGTCACCCCGCTGCCGTCGCCGATGACGAACAGGCCGGGATGCGAGGTCTCCAGATGCTCGTCCAGGGCGACCTCCATGTTATAAAACTTGACCTCCACCCCGTAAAGCAGGGTGTCGTCGTTGGCGGTTCCGGGGGCAATCTTGTCCAGGGCGTAAATCATTTCGACAATCCCGTCCAGGATCCGTTTGGGAATCACCAGGCTCAGATCCCCCGGCGTGGCGCTGAGCGTGGGCACGACGAAGGAGCCCGCGATGCGCCCCGGGGTGGATCTCCTGCCCCGGACCAGATCTCCGAAGCGCTGCACGATGACCCCGCCTCCCAGCATGTTGCTGAGCCGGGCGATGGACTCCCCGTATCCGTTCGAATCCTTGAAGGGCTCGGAAAAGCGCTGGCTGACCAGCAGGGCGAAGTTCGTGTTGGCGGTGTGCCGGGCGGGATCCTCATAGCTGTGGCCGTTGACGGTGACGATGCCGTTGGTGTTCTCGCTCACCACCGCGCCCCGGGGGTTCATGCAGAAGGTCCGGACCAGATCCTCGAATTTCTCCGTCCGATACAGAATCTTGCTTTCATACAGCTCGTCCGTCAGATGGGCGAACACCTCCGCCGGCAGTTCCACCCGGACGCCGATATCCACCCGGTTGCTGCGGGTCCGGATGCCCATCTTCCGGCATATACCCTCCATCCACTTGCTGCCGCTGCGCCCGACGGAGATGACGCAGCGGGGAGCCGCGAAGCTTTCCTTCTCTCCGAGAAACACCTCATATTCGCCGCTTTCCGTCTTCCGGACGTCCGTCACCTGGGTGCCGAAATAGAAGTCCACCCGATCCTTCAGGAAGGTGTAGAGGTTTCCGAGCACGACGGCATTGATGTCCGTCCCCAGATGGCGCACCTCCGCGTCGAGCAGGTGCAGCCCGTTCTGCATGCAGAGCTTGCGGATGGCGGTTCCCTCCGTGGAATACTTCTTCGTCCCCTCTCCGCCGTAGCGCAGGTTGATTTCGTCCACATACCGCATCAGCTCCAGGGCCTTCTTCTTCCCGACATGCTCATGAAGGCTGCCGCCGAAATCGTTGGTGATGTTGTATTTCCCGTCGGAGAAAGCCCCGGCGCCGCCAAAGCCGCTCATAATGGAGCAGGATGCGCATCCGACGCAGCTTTTGATCCGAACCCCGTCGATGGGGCATTTCCGTTTCTCCAGGGGCTGGCCCATTTCGAAAACGGCGATCCGCAGGGGCCGCTCCGCCCGGGTCACCAGCTCATAGGCCGTAAAGATACCGCCGGGGCCCGCCCCGATGATCATGATGTCATATCGTTTCATGTCCGCTCTCCGCTTTTTCCCTTTCCTGTTCCCCGGAGACCTTCTTCGGGAAAACGTTGACCACCCGGGGGGTCCATTCCGGCTTTCCCCTCCGGTTTTTTTCCGTCATCTTCAGCGCGGCCAGGGACAGCGCCAGTCCGATGGCGGCGCCGATGATCGTACCCGCGTCCTTTCCGCCCGCCAGAACGTTTCCCAGGATCATACCCACCACCAGCCCCACCAGCGGCAGGCCGTAGGCGATGAGGGACGCGCCGACGATCATCTTCTCCGGCATATCGACGACGGCAATGTCTCCGATCTGGGCGCTGCCCTGAACCCAGAGGTGATGCTCCTTCTTTCCACCCTCGCACGCGCCGCATTTCGCGCAGGCTTCCGGCCGGCAAAAGGTAATCCGCATCATGCCGTTCCGTACCTCGGTTACTTCGCCCGGTCTTGTCATCTTTGTTCCTCCTGATTCCGGCGGCCCGCCCGCGTTCCTGCTGAAAGGGCGGAGCGCCTCCTGTTTTTCAGCCCATCCTTGATGATTGTGAAAGAGGTGGGGCGTTTTCTCCCGTGTCCGCGCTTCCTCCTGGGACTACTGCCGGGAATGTGTTTACATTTCGTCCAGAATATCCTCAATGGAAATCGGGAAGGTCAGCAGTCCCCATACGGGATCCGCAACCGTTCCCGGCTCCAGATAGAAGACCGGATTGCCGTCTTCGTCGAGATAGAAGTCCTCCTCGGGGAAGAAAATGTATTCCAGCATGTCCTCCTCCAGGTCTTCCCACAGCGGAACGTTCAGCCGGGGCAGCATTTCCCAGACCATGGAGCGGACCAGCGCATCCGCCTTGGCGGTCTGCCGGTCCTGCAGCCAGGTGTCCTTCTCCCCGCTCTCCAGGATGCCCAGCAGATACGGCAGGGCGACGGAGGAGCCGGGCTTGATGTTCTTCCGGGAGAAGGTATGGCCGGAATAGTTGACGAAGCCGTCCTCCTCCTTTTTCAGCAGCACGGAGAGAAAGTCGTCGTTATTGCAGGTGATTACGTAGGAAACCGTCGCCTCGTGGCTGGCCTCGTCCCCGCTCTTCATCCAGTTTTCCACGTTCATGGGGATCTCGAAGGCCCGGGTGTCGTCGACGATATAGGCGTAAAAGGTGTTGATCAGCTCCGCCGAGGGATCCGACGGATCCGCCTGGGGGTAGGCGTAGCTATACACATAGGCGGGGCCCTCCGGCCGGTCGGCGTAGATGGGCGTGGTGACCGTGTCCGCCAGATCCGCCTGCATCGCCAGGGGCTCCGCGGCCGCGGAAAACATCGCCAGCCACAGGGCCGCCGCGAGAATCAGCGCTTTTTTCATGGAAGCTCTCCGTCCTTTCCCGGCGGGGCCGGTTCCTTATTTGGTGTAGGTGTATCTGGCGTTCAGCCAGGGCATGCTGTTATAGGTGGAATAGGCGTCGGCATACAGCCGGTAATAGCTGCCCACCTCCCAGTGGGTCCTGGAATAGTTCTGAACCAGCACCGGCTGCCCCTTTCCGTCCTCGCTGGTATTGATGACCACCATCTGTGGCTTGTCGGAAACCTCCCGCTGCACCACGCCGGTCACCACATAGACCTGCCCCGCCGCGGAGCGAACCGCCATATTGCTCAGCAGCTCGCTGTATCCCTCGGCCGACAGCGGCCAGGCCCGAACCGTGTATTCCGACGCAGGGGGAACGTAATACACCGTGTGCTCCACGAGGGAGGTTTTCTTTCCCGGATAGGAAGCGGAGAAGGAAACCACGTTGTTTCCGATATGGTCGAAGACCGCGTTGAAGCTGAATTTCCCCGTGGTGTCGAGGTTGGTGATGTCCAGATCAGTGTAGGGGGAATTCACCTCCACATAGGCTCCGGGCAGGGTGGTCGCGTTGACCTTCATAACCTTATCATATGTGGTCTGATAGGTGCCCACGGCCAGATCCAGCGGGATTTCCTGCGGCTCCCGGTAGAGGGTGACGTTCATCTCGTTGTCCCGGCAGTACTGGGCGCGCACGACAAAATGAAACACGTTATCCCCGATAGGCTGAACCGTCGCGTTATAGCTCATGACGCCCGTTTCCGAGGAAACCGTGTCGGAGCAGTCGACGCCGTTGACGCTGACCCGGGAGCCCGGCCGAACCGTGATCTGAATGGTGGCCAGCGTGGTGGAAACCACCGTCCGCAGGGAATCCGGGGAATCCAGGGTAATGGGGCTGGGGGGAATTTCGATGGTAAAGGTAATGGGATCCATGGGTGTCTGCCGCCCGGAGGCGGATTTCAGGAAGGGCGTCAGGGTCACGTCCATCGTGGGCTCCAGCGTACCCTCATAATTGTCGTACCAGGTATGATCCACAACCTGCACCTCGGCGAACCCGCCGGAAACCAAATAGCTGGCGCGCAGCTCCTTGATATAGATCTGGGTGCCGTCCTCCCCGGGAATCAGGATCGTGTGGGCCGCCTGATCGTCGACCATGCTGCCCGTCACGGTCACCCCCGCCGAGAAGGGAACGGTGGTTTTCCGCTCGCTGAAATACCGATAGGTAAAATACCCGCCCGCGCCCAGCGCCACGGCCAGCACCACGATCAGCAGGCCCTTCAGGAAGTTCTTCCTTCTGGCGGCCCGGGAGGGCATCCGTCCTCCGAGCGTCGAGGAATAGGAATAATGATGCTTCTCCATCGGGTCGTCATAGCGGCGGTCATAGCTGCGGGGCTCGATAAAGGATCCGGTATCGTCCATATACCGGATTCGGTGGCGCATTTCCGCTTCCCGCTCGAAGGCTCTGGCGGAGGAGGAGGGCGTAACCCTTTTCATCCGGATGGTTCCGGGGCGTTCTCCCGGTTCCTCCTCCCATACCGGCGCGGGTTCCTCCGCCCCTTCCAGGGAAACGGGAGCCTCCCTCGCCGCGTTTTCCAGCATCAGGCGCTTCTTCTCCTTGCCTTCCTGCTTTCGTTTTTTCAGATCCTGCATCTCCCGGGCCAGCGCGTCGCGGGCGTCCGGGGAAGTATCCGTCTGGCCGAACTCGTCGACCCGGATATAGGCGGCGCCAGGCCCCTCGTCCTTCAGGCTTTCGCGCCATCCGGAGCGGGCGGCCTCGTCAATGTTCAGCGGCGCGCCGCAGAACTGGCAGTGCGGCATACTGGCCCGGTTCCACCGCCCGCATTCGGGACATTTCATTCCTTGTCTTCCGCGCTCCTTCCGTCCGTTCCCCGGTCTGATTTATTCGTCAATCACCAGGAAGCTGTTCTGAAGATAATCCCCCATCGCCTGGCGGCACATATCCCAGTCGATTTCCTGAACCGCCATGGAGGCGTAGGTAATGGGGGTGGCAGCGCCGTCCGGCGGCAGCCGCAGTTCCTCAACCGTGCAGTCCCGCAGGGAATAGGCGTACCTGGCCGCCTCCAGCATGCCCTCCAGGTTGATATTGGTCATGGTATTGTTGTCCATAACGTTGTTGACCAGCGCCTCAACCTCTTCCCAGCTGATGGTCCGGCATTTGTCCGCCAGGGTGCTCAGCACCGTCCGGGCCCGCTGGGTCCGCATAAAGTCTCCGCCGCCGCCGGCCTTGCGGATCCGCATGTAAATCACGGCGCTGTGGCCGTTGAAATGATACAGGCCCGAGCGGTGGATGCCGCTGGAGCGGAGGTCCGACCCGGTCTGAACGTTCCGGACGGATCCCGGCGGAACGGCGTAGCGCTGCAGATAGGCGATCTCCGAGGCGTTGAGTTCAATATCCACGCCGCCCATGTAGTCGACGATGTTGGCGATCTGGGTAAAGTCGAACAGAATATAGTCCTCTACCCGGACGTCGATATGCCGGGAAATGACCTTGCACAGCGTTTCCGGACCCAGCCGCTTGGCAATATAGTTGATCCGGCCGATCCCCATCTTCTCGGGATTTCCCTCGTTCGGCCGCTCCACCAGCGCGTCCCGGATAAAGGAGGTCAGCATCACCCGGTGCGCCCGGGTGTCCAGGGTCACCAGGACGATGCCGTCCGTGTTCCCCAGGTTTTTCGGGTTTCCGTGCCATACGTCCGTGCACAGAAGCAGATAGTGATGCTGCCCGTCGATCAGAGGGGCAATCTGGTCGTCCGGAACCGTGTTGATGGGCTTGGGCGTCCGCTCCACCGCGGCCGCGGCCCCGGTCAGCGCCAGGCCCAGGGACAGCGCCAGCAAGAAACACCAGATCCTGCGCATAAAAACATTCCTCCCCATGGCGGGTTCTTCCCCATCGGATTCAGACCGCCGGTTTTCCGCGCCCGCCGGCGAAGGTTTGATCGCCGGAAGCGAAGCCGCGCCCGATACCCGGCCGCGGCCAAAGAATGACCCTCGTTATTATAGCCAAAATACCGGGCTTTGTAAATCGCGGCGATTCCGCCCCGGCGCGCTCTTCCTCCCCGGCCGCCCTAGAACGGCGCCTTCACAGCAAAAACCCGGCCGTCCAGGGACGGCAGGCGCCCGCCGGTCTCGACCTTCATCCGGACGGCGCACAGCTTCAGGCTCCGGGCTTTTCTTTCCCGGTTCATCGCCCGGTCCCCGTAAACGTCGTCCCCCAGGATCGGATGCCCCAGGGCGGCCAGATGGGCGCGAATCTGGTGGGTGCGTCCGGTGAGCAGCCGGACCCGCAGCCGGGAAACCGGACCCGCCTCCAGCGTTTCATACGCGGTGATAATCTGCCTCGCGCCGGGAGAGGGCCTGTCCGTCACGGTGACCCGGGCATGCTTCGCGTCCTTGATCAGATACGCCCGGCATTCCGTCCGGGGCGGTTTCGGTATTCCCCGAACCAGGCATTCGTATTCCTTCTCCACGCTCCGCTCCCGGAAAACAGTATCCAGTACCGAGAGCGCTTTTTCGTTTTTCGCGAAAAGACACAGGCCGCTGGTCTGGTTATCCAGCCGGTGGCAGGCCGCCGGGGGAAAGGCCTCGGGATCTTCTTTCCGGACGTGGCGCAGGCAAAGCTCCGTCAGGGTGACCCCGCCCTTCCCGTCCGGCTCGACGCTGATCCCCGCCTGCTTGTTGACCAGCAGCACGTCTCCGTCCTCATAGACGATCTCCAGCGGGTTTTCCTCCGCCGCCCCGGGCAGATACAGCAGGATTTCCTGCCCCGTCCGGACCCGGGCGTCCTTCGGAATCCGGACGCCGTCCAGCTTTACGTCCCGGTGCGAAAAAGCCTCCCGAACCGCCGGCTCGGGAATTTCCGGAAAATATCGGCGGACCACCCGGTCCGCCCGTTCTCCCTCCGCCTGGGGCGGAAGCGTTCTTTTTTTGATGATCATCGTGTTTACGTCCCCCCGGCGCCTTCGGCCGTTTACTGCGCCCGATTCATCCGAAGGGAAATCCACCGGGGCGTCCTGGCCAGCATTTCTCCCAGCGCGTCCACCATCTCTTCCGTTACCATGCAGGTCAGCCGCGTGGAGAGCACCTCCCGCAGATCCTCCTTCGATGCGCCCTGCTTCGCCAGCAGCATCAGATCCTCCGCCGTGTCCTCCGGGGATGTTTCCGGCCGGCAGTATTCCCGGATCAGCCCCATCAGCCGCTCATACACCGGGTTTTCCACTTCCTCCAGGGAATCGTACAGCGCCCCCAGGTTTTCCGGATCCCCGCCGATCATGGCCAGGCTTTCTTCTTTCGTTCCTTCCGTCGCGGCCCAGGGATCCGATGCCCCGTCGTGAACCAGCGTCAGCCGGTTTCCGGGAGCGCTCATGGTCACAAAGGAGGCTTTCAGCAGCCGCCGGTGGAGCTCCGGCGAGTGCTCCGCGTAGGTTCCCTGATACTGGCGCGCCATATCCTTCAGGGCCGCGTCGGCGGACATAGCGCCCACCAGATAAAGGGTGTTGTCGATGGTTTCGACGATCCGGTTCGTGATTTCCCGAAGCTTCGCGTGTTCATCGCTGGCCAGCATCACAAAGGCGGCCGAGCACAGCTGCCGGGGCATCGTCAACCGGTTTTCCCCCGCGGGCCGGCACCACATTCTCCGAACGAGGGACAGGGCCGGCTCCAGGTCATTCCAGTTATAAACGGGCAGACTGCCTCCGAAGATGATCAGCTTCAGCAGCAGGTCATGCTCCTCCGGGCTTAGCAGCGCCATCTCCGCCGGAAACCGGCCCAGCACCCAGACCCGCATCTCCTCGATGGAATGCAGCCGGGGGCTCCGGTCCTCCTCGGCATACCAGGATTCGGAAAACAGCCTCTCCGCGTCGGCGTCCGTGCATTCCGCGTCAAAAAGGCCGCACCCGCTCATCCCCGCGAGCTGCTTCCCGCAGGCTTCCAGCCGGTCGGCCCTTAAAACGCTCAGCGTTCGGTCCGGCCAGCGGACCGGACGCGTTTCCGTTTTTAAATACATGCTCTCTCCCCTCAGATTTTCACGATCCACCCGTTCTCGTCCGGAATCCGGCCGTACTGGATGCCCGTCAGGGTGTCGTAAAGCTTCTGGCTGATGCGGCCGATGCCGCCGTCGCCGATGGTAATTTTCTCCTCCCGCAGCGCCAGGGTGCCCACCGGGCTGATCACCGCCGCCGTCCCGGTGCCGAAGGCCTCCGTCAGTTTGCCGGCCTTGGCGTCGGCGAAGATTTCCTCGACGTTGAGCCGGCCCTCCTCCGCCTCGAAGCCCAGCTGCCGGGCCAGTTTCAAAACGCTGTCCCGCGTGATGCCCGGGAGGATGGAGCCGTTCAGCTTCGGCGTCACGATCTTGTTCCCGTAGGCAAACATCATGTTCATGGAGCCGACTTCCTCGACGTATTTCTGCTCCACGCCGTCGAGCCACAGCACCTGGCTGAAGCCCTTCTTTTCGGCAATGTCCCCCGCGAGGATGGAGGCCGCGTAGTTCCCGGCGCATTTGGTGAACCCGACGCCGCCGCGAACCGCCCGCACGTATTCGTCCTCCACATAGATGCTGACCGGCTTGAGCCCCTCCTTATAATAGGCGCCCACCGGGCTCAGGATGATGTAGAACAGGTAGGTTTTGCTGGCGTGCACCCCCAGTCCCACGTCCATGGAGATCATGGTCGGGCGGATATAGAGGCTGGTTCCGTCCCTGTGGGGCACCCAGTCCGCGTCCGTCCGGACCAGTTCCTTCAGACCCTCCAGGGCGGTTTCCTCGTCCAGCTCCGGCATGCCCATGCGCTTGGCGCTGCGGCTCATCCGGGCCAGATTGTCCGCCGGGCGGAAAAGCTGAAGCCCGCCGTCCTGCCGGCGGTAGCACTTGGTTCCCTCAAAAATCGCCTGGCCGTAGTGCAGCACCATGGCGGCCGGATCCATCTCGAAGCATCCGTAGGGAACGATCCGGGGATTGATCCAGCCCTTTCCCTCCTCATAGTTCATCAGGAACATATGGTCGGTAAAAATCCGACCGAATCCAAGGGCGCCCTCGTCGGCGGGTTTGGCTTTCGGATGGGGGTTCCGGGTGATCTGAATCTGCGTCATGGTGATTCTCGCTTCCTTCCTGAAATCGTTATCCTGCGGCGGCCCTTCGGCCGCTTTCCACAGTATACCCCCGCTGGAGGGCTGGGTGTGTTTTTTTTTCGGTTTTTCGTCAAATCGCATCCTGGGAACTGGCCCGGGGAATCAGCCTGCCGGGGAAAACCTTCTTCGTTCCCGCGTTCCCGCCCTCGATGACCGCGGTCATGGTGGCGGCGATATGGCGGCAGATGGGCTCCAGCTGGTTGTCCACGCTGCTCATCTCCGGCTCGCTGCACTGGCACAGCAGCGAGTTGTTGTATCCGATGACCGCCAGCTCCTCCGGAATCCGTATCCCCCGCTCCCGGGCATATTTGATCGCCCCCACCGCCAGGATATCCTCGCTGCAGAAAACCGCGTCGAACCGGATTCCTTCCCCGGCGAGCCGGTCCAGCATCTCCATGACCCGGGGAATGCTGCGCGCGTCCTTCCCCACCTCCCAGACCAGCCTCTCGTCAAAGGGAATGTCGGCCTCCCGGAGGGCGTCGCTGTATCCTTCCAGCTTGCGCCGGCCGGAGGCGTTCATCGCGTGATACAGGTGCAGAATCCGGCGCCGGCCGGTGCGGATCAGGCTTTCCGTCGCCTCCTTCGCGGCGGAATAATCGTCGCATACCGCGCAATAGACCCCGGGGGCGTCGTATTCGCCGTTGAGCAGGGCCACGGGCATGCTCTCGGCCGCCTCCCGGATATAGGCGTTTTCCTTTTCCTCCCGGTTGACAAAGGAAGAGCCCATCAGCACCATCCCGTCCACGTGCCGGTTTTTCAGGTTTTCCACCCCCAGCACCCGGGCCGTCTTGTCCCGCCCTGTGCACAGCAGCAGGCAGTCATATCCCTTTTCCCGGAAATAGTTTTCAAGATAGCTCAGGGCCTGGGCCTGATAGGGGTCGCTGGCGTCGGGGCAGAGGAGCCCGATGGTATTCATGGTGTTCAGCCCCAGTCCCCGGGCGAAGGCATTGGGCACATAGCTGTTTTCACGAATCACTCTCATCACCCGGTTCCTCGTTTCCTCGCTTACGTGGCTGGAATGGTTCAGCACCCGGGAGACCGTCGCGATACTGACGCCGGCCTTGCGCGAAATGTCGTAGATGTTCATTCATTCTCCTCCGGGAATCAGGTTTTGCCTGAAGCCGGATCATTATATGCAATTTTTGTGTCAATTGCAATACTTCCCTTGACGCTGAAGGCAAAAAGAGGTAGAATTTCCCTGAAGTGTAATTGCTTACACGTACCAACAACGACATGCTTTGGGAGGGTGGTTAACATGGATCGTCTGAATGCCTCGAAGGCCCCGGCGAAAGAGCGTCCGGTCCGGGTGCTGCAGTTCGGCGAGGGAGGGTTCCTTCGCGCCTTTGTCGACTATATGATCGACATCGCCAATGAAAAGACCGATTTCAACGGCTCCATCGTCGTGGTGAAGCCCATTCCCTTCGGCTCCCTGGATCGTTTCCATGAGCAGGACTGCAAATATACCGTCGTGCTTCGCGGCCTGGTCGACGGCGAGCCCGTGGAGCTCTCCAGGACTATTACCTCCGTCGCCGACGCGGTGGACTGCTATACCGAATATGACAAATATGCCGCCTATGCCAAGGTGCCGACCCTGCGGTTTATCGTTTCCAACACCACCGAGGCCGGTATCGTTCTGGACAAGGAGGATTCCTTCGAAGCCTGCCCGCCCCGCTCCTATCCCGGCAAGCTGACCAAGTTCCTCTTCGAGCGGGCAAAGCATTTTGATTTCGCCCAGGACAAGGGGCTCATCATCCTGCCGGTGGAGCTGATCGACGACAACGGCATCATGCTGAAAAAATGCGTCCTGGAGCTGGCGAAGATCTGGAACCTCGGGGATAGGTTTATCTCCTGGCTGAATGACGCCTGCGTCTTTACCTCGACCCTGGTGGACCGGATCGTGACGGGCTACCCGCGGGACGATGCCGAGGCCCTCTGGGAATCCCTGGGCTACGAGGATCAGCTGCTGGGCACCGCCGAGCCCTCCGGCCTGTGGGTCATCGAATCCCCCAGGGATATCAGCAAGGAGCTGCCCCTGCCCGACTGCGACCTTCCCGTCATCTTTACCGATAACCAGAAGCCCTACAAGCAGCGCAAGGTCCGCATCCTCAACGGTGCCCATACCTCCTTCGTGCCCGCCGCCTTCCTGATGGGATACGATATCGTGCTCGACGCGATGAACGATCCCCTGGTGGCCACCTTCATGGATGACACCCTGCATGAAGAAGTGATCCCCACCCTGTCCCTCCCCGTGGACGATCTGCTTTCCTTCGCCGACGCGGTAACCCAGCGCTTCCGCAATCCCTATATTAAGCACGCGCTGCTGTCCATCTGCCTGAATTCCGTAAGCAAGTGGCGCGCCCGCTGCATGCCTTCCCTGCTGGGCTATGTCGAAAAGAACGGCAAGCTCCCCGAGCATCTGGTCTTCTCCCTGGCCGCCCTGATCGATCTGTATCGCGGCGGCAAGCTCAAGGACGGGAAGCTGGAGTGCCTGCGGGACGGCAAGCCCTATACCCTGCAGGATGACGCGGCGGTGCTGGAGTTCTTCGCCGAAAACGGCGATACTCCGGCCGCGGATCTGGCCAGGGCCTTCATCGAGCGTGAGGATTTCTTCGGCCCCGATCTGAAAAAGGTTCCCGGGCTGACGGAAAAGGTGGCCGCCTATCTGTCCGAAATCGAGAAGGACGGCGTCCGCAAGGTGATGGAGAAGCATTTCGGGAAATAATTCCCTCTGTTGATCGGCCCTCACGGCGCCGGCTTTCCGGCCGGCGCCCTTTTTCTTCCTGGCGGCTGTCCGCTCGAGGCCATGGCGCTTTCGGACGCCGCTCCCCCGGCCCGGTTTTCCGGCGCCGGACGACCCATACTGGAGGTATGTATGCCCAACGCTCTTCGTATTCATCCCACTGATTCCGTGGCCGTGGCGCTGGAGCCGCTGGCCGCCGGCGCGGTCGTCCAGGTCGGCGGCGCAGAAGTGACGCTCCTGGAAAACATCCCCGCCGGGCATAAATTTGCCCTGAAGGATCTGGCTGAAGGGGAAAACGTGATCAAATACGGTTTCCCCATTGGGCATGCCACAAAGCCGATCCCCCGGGGCTCCCATGTGCATATCCAGAATCTCAGGACCAACCTGTCCGAAACCCTGTCCTATACGTGGAATCCGGCCCCCGAGGCCAAGCTTCCTTCCGTCCGGGAGCGGACCTTCATGGGCTATCCCCGGAAGAACGGCCGGGTCGGCATCCGGAACGAGCTGTGGATTTTGCCGACCGTGGGCTGCGTAAACGATATCGCCAGGGAGATGGAGCGGGAAGCCCAGTCCCTGCTGGGGCCGGGAATTGATCACGTCTACGCCTTCCCGCACCCCTACGGCTGCTCCCAGATGGGCGATGATCAGGAAAACACCCGCCAGATCCTGGCGGATCTGGCGAATCATCCCAATGTGGGCGGCGTCCTGATGCTGGGCCTGGGCTGCGAAAACAGCAGCATCGCTGAAATCCGGAAGCACTTCCCCGCCGACGCCGATGAAAGCCGCATGCGTTTCCTGGTCTGCCAGGAGGTGGAGGACGAGCACGCCGCGGGCATGGCGCTTCTCCGGGAGCTGGCGGACCAGATGCGCGCGGAGCGCCGGGTCTCCTGCCCCGCGTCCAAGCTGGTGGTCGGCCTCAAATGCGGCGGCAGCGACGGCTTCTCCGGGATCACGGCCAACCCCGTCGTGGGCGGCCTCTCCGACCGGGTCGCGGCCCTCGGCGGCTCCACAATCCTGACCGAGGTGCCCGAAATGTTCGGCGCGGAAACGATTCTGATGAGCCGCTGCCCCTCCGAGGAGCTCTTCAACCAGACCGTTTCCCTGATCAACGATTTCAAGCGCTATTATCAGGAAAACCACCAGACGATTTATGAAAACCCCTCCCCCGGCAACAAGGCCGGCGGTATTTCCACCTTGGAGGACAAGGCCCTGGGATGTACCCAGAAAAGCGGCTTTTCCCAGGTCCGCGGCGTCCTGGCCTATGGCGAGCGGGTCACGCATCCCGGCCTGAATCTGCTTTCCGCCCCCGGAAACGACCTGGTGGCTTCTACGGCCCTGGCCTCCTCCGGCGCCCAGATGGTGCTCTTTACCACCGGCCGGGGAACGCCCTTCGCCTCCCCGGTGCCGACCATGAAGATCGCCACCAACCCCTCCCTGGCGGATCGGAAGAACCATTGGATCGATTTCGCCGCCGGTGATCTGCTCAAGGGCAAAACCCTGGACGAGCTGGCGGACGCCCTGCTGGATCTGGTCATCGAAACCGCCTCCGGCAAGGAAGTGGTCAGCGAGGCCCGCGGGTTCCACGATCTGGCCATCTTCAAAAAGGGCGTCACCCTCTAAAGGGAACGAGGGGGACCGGGAACGAGGGGGACGACCCTTTTCGTTCCCTTTTCGTTCCCTTTTCGTTCCCGCTTGGGGAACGAGGGGGACGACCCTTTTCGTTCCCTTTTCGTTCCCGCTTGCCGCAAAAGCGGAAGCCATTTCCCCTGTCACGCGGGGAACGATGGGGACGGCCCTTTTCGTTCCCTCTTTGCTTTCCGGTTTCCTTTTTGGTATACTTTCTCCGGGTGATGGCAATGAGGCTGAAGGAGATCATCTTTGGCGGAAAGATGAATAAAAAGGAAACGAATCCGCATGAACAGGGCTCGGAAAATGCTCAGGGAAAAAAGATAGCGGCGAGCCTCGACGTTTTTCCAGGCGCGGCCACAGAGCCTGAGGATGAAGAGGCTTTCCGTGAAGAGGGTATCCAGCTGGAACAGCAGGGAAAATATGAAGAGGCGTTTCTGAAATATGAGGAAGCGGCAAGGATGGATGACACGCCGTCCATGGTCCGCATCGCCGGAATGTATCTTTCCGGCAACTTTCGGCCCCTCGGCTCTTCCAACCAGGCGGAATTGCTGCTGCGAGGCAATCCGATCTTCCCATGGAGCCTGCGTACAGAAAAGCAGCCGGATTACAAAAGCGCGTTTGATTGGCTGATGAAAGCGGCCGATCTCGGGGATGGTCTTGCCTGTGAAACGGTCGGGAATATGCTTTGCAACGGAATAGGCTGTTATGCGGATCTTGAAGATGGCATCTCCTTTCTGGAGAAAGCCGTCGAGCGTGGGCAGGAGTCCGCCCGAAAGTATATTGATCTGTATCGTCCGAATGGAAAAGTGCTTACCGACGAGGAATATGAAGCCTGTCTGGCCGCGTTTTCAAAAGCAGCGGAAGCCGGGGACGACAGCGCCTATGAGCTGTATGCCACCTTGAAAAGCGGAACGCAGAAACAGCTGGCCCGCCTGGGACATATACTGATCGCCGCTCAGAAGGTTCAGAGAAAAGGGTTTGAAGTTTTCAGGCATTCCTCCACTTCGTCAGGTATTCCACTGCTGCCGGTTGCATCAAAGCGCGGAACGTGGCGTACATTCCTGCGGTTTAATCTGGATGCCTGGAAGGAGGATCGCCCGCTGATCGCGGTTTCATCAGATATCCTTAACGTCCAGAGACCTTCCCAGCTGCTGAGCCATCTTCACCATGCAAAAACTGTAGGTACAGCAAAGTACAGATCCCCTGCATTTGGATGGCTGGAGGAAGAGAAAGAAGCGGTGCTGATTCGTCTGGGCGAGCCTGATTCCTTAAGCAGCGAGGAGCTGAAAGAAATCGCGGCTTCCTTTTTCCTGCATAAGCAGGAGTATCTGGGCGAATCCATCGCCTTCATGGTGGAAAACGGAGAAAAGGAATACAGCTTTGAAGTTGCGGGAATCAAGGATGAAAAGCTTGAAGTGCTTTGGCGGTACACCATCGGAGGCAGCGATCGTGTTAAAGCATATTTTGAACCCCAACTGATCTCCGCCGAGATTACAGGGGAACGTGAACGATAGGGACGACCCTTTTCGTTCCCTTTTTGCTTTCCGGCTTTCTTTATGATATACTGTCCCCGGGTGATCAGCATGCCAAGAGTCGCAAGAACAAAGAGCGTATCCAACATCTATCATGTCATGATCAGAGGGATCAACCGACAAAATATCTTTGAAGAAGATGAAGACCGCCTTTGTTTTATGAAAATCCTGCATCATTGCAAAGAGCTTTCAGGATTCAATCTTTATGCATTCGTGTTGATGTCTAATCATATCCATCTGCTGATTGAACCGTCCGGAGATACGCTGAATACCGTCTTTGCCAGGATTGAAACCCGATATGCAATGTGGTTTAACAAAAAATACCAGCGAACAGGATATTTATTCCAGAATCGGTTCCGAAGCGAACCTGTCGAAACCGACCAGTATTTCATGACCGTATTAAGATATATCCTTCAGAATCCCATGAAAGCAGGCATGGAAAGCCGTCCGGGAAGGTATCGCTGGAGCAGCTATCTGGCCTACGAAAAAGGAAAAGGCGCTGTAACAGACACACAATATGCCCTGGATCTTTTCGGCGGTAAAGAGCTCCTGATGGAATACATAACCCGAAACAATGATGACTCCGTCATGGACGAATCGGATTTCGACCTGCGATTTCAGGATGAACAAGTCCGGGAGAAGATGCTGCAAATAACCAATTGTGCATCTGCATCTGCTTTTCAGCAGTTGGAGCGTCCACTCCAGAAAAAATACGCAGCGCAAATGTACCTGAGTGGGCTTTCGATGGGCCAGATTTCCAGATTCACCGGAATGGCAAAGACTTCGGTGTTCAAAGCTGTAAAGGCCATGAAGGATGCAGATGATGAAGGGAATGCGGCCGTTCTTTTTGAGTCTTCTCTGACAGGCGGTTATGCGGAAGATGAAATAATTTGGTAAGAAGGAACGAAAAGGGTCGTCCCTTCCGTTCCCGAAGAGGGAACGAAAAGGGTCGTCCCTTCCGTTCCCGAAGAGGGAACGAAAAGGGTCGTCCCTCCCGTTCCCCTGCCGGAAGCAAAAATCCCTGCGCCATAGAGCACAGGGATTTGAGAGCAAAACGAAGACTCAGCGCTTGCTGAACTGCGGAGCGCGGCGCGCGGCTTTGAGGCCGTACTTTTTCCGCTCCTTCATACGAGGATCGCGGGTCATGAAACCGGCCTTCTTCAGGGCGGCGCGCAGATCGGGATCCGCCTTGCACAGGGCCCGGCTGATGCCGTGACGGATGGCGCCCGCCTGACCGGTCAGGCCGCCGCCGTTCACATTGACGACCACGTCATATCCGTTGGTGTTCGTCAGAACCAGGGGCTGACGGACGGTCATCTTCAGGGTTTCCAGTCCGAAATACTGATCGATATCGCGCTTGTTGATGGTCACCTTGCCATCCCCGGCAACGAGGCGGACGCGGGCGATCGCCTTTTTACGGCGGCCAACTGCGCTGTATTCTACCTTAGCCATTCTTCCTCTTCCTCCTCGTTTACTTCAGATCCAGCACCTGAGGCTGCTGGGCAGCATGCTCATGCTCGGGACCGGCGTAAATCTTCAGCTTCTTCGCCATCTGGCGCCCCAGGGGCCCCTTGGGCAGCATGCCCACGATGGCATGGCGGACGGCCAGCTCGGGCTTTTCGGCCATCAGCTTGCGATACTTGGTTTCCTTCAGTCCGCCGGCATATCCGCTGTGATGATAGTAAATCTTCTGGTCCAGCTTTTTGCCCGTCAGCACAGCCTTGCTGGCGTTGACGATGATCACAAAATCGCCGGTATCCATATTGGGCGTATAAATGGGCTTGTTCTTGCCCCGCAGAATCCCCGCGACCTGCGTCGCCAGGCGGCCCAGCACAAGACCTTCCGCGTCTACAACGTACCATTTCCGGTCGATGTCCGCGGTTTTCGGCAGAAACGTCTTCAAAGGGTTCCCTCCTCAAAATGATTCATCCTCTCCGGCCGTGATGGTCGCACGTCCGGCTGTCTGTCAAAAGCTACCGGGGCTAGCGGAGCTATTGAAACCAAAGAATATTCTATCGCACTTTTCTTCTTTGGTCAAGCGTTTTTCCGAATTATTTCCTGCGTCATAGACCATCGCTTGTAAAAGAAGACTTGATTTGGTAGAATGCCGGTCGGGCGCATTCGCCCCTTCAAAGGAGTCTTGATTCGATGGAACATTATCTGGATAACGCGGCCACCACCCGTGTCTGTCCCGAGGCGGCGGAAGCCGCCCTCCAGGCGATGACCGAGGTTTACGGTAATCCCTCCTCCACCCATACCAAGGGGCGGGAGGCGGGAAAGCTGCTGTCGGAATGCCGCCGGGCGGTGGCGGAAGCCCTGGGGGCCCGGGACGCGGACGAGGTGGTGTTTACCTCCTGCGGTTCGGAAAGCGATAACTGGGCCCTGCTTTCCGGGGTGGAATCCATGAAGCGCCGGGGAAAGCATATCATTTCCTCCCTTGTGGAGCATGACGCGATCCGCCGTCCCCTGGAGCAGCTGGAATCCCGGGGCTATGAGATTACGCGGCTCCGGCCGGACGGCGTGGGCCGGATCCTGCCGGAGCAGGTGGCGGAAGCCCTGCGGGAGGATACGGTGCTCGTTTCCCTGATGATGGTGAATAACGAAACCGGCGCGGTCACCGATATCGCCGGAATCGCGAAGCTTCTCCGGGAAAAGGGTTCCGCCGCGATCCTGCATACCGACGCGGTGCAGGCCTTCCGGAAAATCCCCTTCCATGCCAAATCCCTGGGGGCGGATCTGATTTCCGTCAGCGGTCATAAGATTCACGCTCCCAAGGGCATCGGCGCCCTCTGGATCCGGAAAGGTCTTCGCCTCCCCCCGCTGATTCTCGGCGGCAGCCAGGAAGCCGGCCGCCGGGCCGGCACCGAGCCCCTGCCCCAGATCGCCGCCTTCGCCGCCGCCTGCCGGCAGGATCCCCGGGCGGATCACATCCGGGCCATGAAGAATCTGGCCCTCCGGGAGCTGACCGCCGCCGTGCCGGAGCTGAAGTTTCTCGAAACGGAAGCGCCTCATATTCTGAATATCTCCATGCCCGGATGGCGCAGCGAAGTCCTGATGAACTTCCTGGAAAGCCGGGAAATCTATGTCTCCAAAAGCTCCGCCTGCAAGCAGGGAAAGCGCAGCCACGTCCTGGAAGCCCTGGGCCTTCGCCCGGAAATCATCGACGGCGCCCTGAGGATCGGCTTCTCCCGCATGACCACGGAAGAGGACATCGCCGCCCTCGCCCAGGGGCTGTCCGACGCCCGCGCCCTGGCCCACAGATAACCAGCAGCCTCCGGAATAGACCGGAGGCTGTTTTACATGGCAGGGTTTTCATCTGGTCCCGAGGCTCTTCCCGATGGGGCAAATCGCCCGTCTTTACGCGTCCTTTTCCGGGAACTTCAGGCCCATCTCCCGCAGCTTTCTTTCGGCCTGGTCGGCATCCCCATGGAAGACGATGCCCTGCCATCCGCAGGCGATGGCTCCCGCCACGTTGATGGTGGCGTCGTCGATGAAAACGCATTCCTCTTCCCGGAGATGGAATTCCTCGGTAAACAGCCGGTAGATCACCGGGTTGGGCTTGACCACCTTGACAAAGGCGGAAACCAGCGTCCCGTCAAACTGGCTGCTGATGGGCAGGGCATTCCAGTAGGTGGGCTGATTGACGCTGGCGTTGGACAGCAGATAAATCCCGTAGCCCGTCTTTTTCAGTCGGCGCACGAGGCTTTCCATCCCCGGAATCATCTTTCGCGGGTAGCACCAGTTTCGCAGCAGGTAAACCGCTTTCTCCTTCAGATGCTCCGGCACCCTGGCCCGGACGCGGGGCGCCATGGTTTCCTCCGTCATGACCCCCAGATCCATCTGGGCCCACTCCACGCTCCGGAAAACCTCCTCCCGGATGATTTTGCGATCCGCGGGATCCAGGATGCCCTCCCGGGTCATAAATACCTCCGGATCAAATTGGATCAGCACGCCTCCCATATCAAAAACCACATTTCGAATCATGACGCCGCTCCTCTCTGCGTGAGGTCCGTTCCGTTTTCCGCGGATGCCCGAAAAGGACTGACCTTATGGACTATTCCCGCTCCGCTTCCTTTGTCCTCATTATAACCGGTTTTTCATGCTCCGTCAAATCGCCAGCCGGGCGTTCCGCAGGCCTTTGGGATAGTGATTTCGGATCATCCCGCCGCTGCCTTTGCCCCATCCGAGGACAAGGCCCCGGAAAGTCATCAGGGTCCACCCCCGCGTTTGGGCGGGGATCGTCTCTCCCGCCAGATATCGGAGGGCCTCCTCCGCGCTCATCTCCGTCCGAGGGGAATCCGGCGGTTCGGCGGACAGGGCCAGGGCATGGTCGGGGAACCAGTTCCTCCCCCGGATCTGGCCCAGATGGAGCCCGGCCCGCAGAATCCGCAATCTCGCCAGGTTCATTTCCTCCGGCAGGCGGATCAGCGTGTCCCCCATTCGCCCGTTCGGCCTGGGCAGGCCGCTTTCTCCCCACAGCAGGCTTTCCTCCCGGCTCATCCGGAAAGGCGCGCCGGCGGGAATCATTGCCCCGGTTCCCTCGCCCCTTCTCCGAAGCAGGGCCGCGAACTGTCCCTCGCCCTTGTTTTGATGCGGCCAGCAGGTAAAGCTGCCGCTGCTGCCGTCCACTCCGGGAAGCAGGAACGCTTCCCTTGCGAAATCCGGATGCCGGGAAAGGAAGGCCTCCACCTGCTCATCGTTTTCCGCGGGATGAAAGGTGCAGGTGGCGTAGACCAGCCTCCCTCCGGGGCGGACCATCGCCGCGGCCGCGTCCAGAATCTCCCTTTGGCGATCCGCGCATCCTTTGGCTTTTTCCTCGCTCCATTCTTCCCGGGTTTCCGGATGTCGGCGGAACATGCCCTCTCCCGAACACGGGGCGTCCACCATGACGCCGTCGAAGGCTTCCGGCGCCCAGGCCGCGAGCTTCTCCGGGGATTCGCAGGTCACCAGCCCGTTGGAAACGCCCATCCGTTCCAGGTTCCCCGCCAGCGTCCGGGCCCTTTTGGGGACCGGATCGTTGCAAAGCAGCAGCCCTTTCCCGGCCATGGCGCACCCCATCTGGGTGCTCTTCCCGCCCGGCGCGGCGCACAGATCCGCGATCCGCTCCCCGGGCTTTGCATCCATGACCGCGGCAGGGATCATCGCGCTGGGCTCCTGAAGGTAGAAGGCGCCGGCCTCGTGGTATAGGGTGGCCCCTGCATCGGAATCCGGGGAAAGATAGAAGCCGTCCTCCGCCCAGGGGATCGCCTCTTCGACGCCCCTGATGTCCTCCCGGCGGAAGGGGCGAAGGGGATTGAAACGGATTCCCCGCCGGGCCGGCTCCTCCATGGCGCATAAAAAAGCGGGCAGCCCGTCTCCCAGCTGCCCCCGGATCCGTTCGAGAAAAGCCTCCGGCAGGGGGGCGTTTATTCCTCCATCCATTCCGGCTTCATCCTCCGCTCCAGATACAGAACCGGCGTCTCCAACCGGCACCGGTCCAGCACCCGTTTCTCTCCCGCCGTCATGACGGGAATCCCCAGCGTCTTTCCGCAGGCAAGGGCCGTTTTCTCCCCGGCTTCCACCATGGCGGGATCCGTCCTTCCGGCCAGATTGGTATTGTTGATCATCCGGTCGATCCCCAGCCGCCCCCGGGCACCGATCCGCCCGGCCAGCTCGGCCATTTCCTCCGCTGTTCCGGTCAGCGGCCGCATGGCGTTGACCACCAGGCAGGAAAGCGTATCTCTCCGGTACCTTTGAAAGGAAGCGGCATATCTTCCCAGCGCCGCGGCGCCGGTATCGTCCCCTCCGACGTCGAAAATCACCCGATCCCTCGGCAGTTCAAAAACGCTCTGAATCTCCGCCGGCAGGGCCGGGATATCCACCGTCGTCAGCGCGAAGGTCGGCATCAGAACCCGAATCCCCGCGGCCTCCAGCTCTTCTTTCTTTTCGCCGCTCCGGAAATAGGGATTGACAATATCCAGATCCACCAGCGTTACGCTTTTCCCCTCCGCTGCGAAGGACAGGGCCAGGTTCAGCGCGATCTCGGTTTTTCCGCTGCCATAATTTCCCGTAAGCACCGTGAAGCGGGGGAAAAAAACGTTTTCGGTCATTCCTCGTCTCCCTCCTCGGCCCGCCAGCTGTGCGGATAGACCGGCCGGCGATAAGCCTCCCTCCGGTCGATGAGCTGCTGGGGAGGCGCTGTTTCGGTGCGGGTTTCCTCGTCCGAAAGCAGCGTCCGAACCCTCATCCGGCGGCGTCGGGGCAGGATCGCCTGCTCAAAGCGGGCGGTGGTTTCTTCCGGGGTTTCCTCCTCATCGAATGGCTCGTCCGGATAGGCGTGAAAGGATCCTTCCTCCTCCGGATAAGCCGGCGCCTCCCGGGAGACGCGGGGCGCTCCCGCCTCCTCCCATCGCCATCCTCTTCCGGAGGTCTCTCCGGAATAAGCGGATACAGGCGGCCCGGCGGGCTCCGCCGTTTCTTCCGGCACTTCCTCGGCGGCTTCCTCCCGCTCCTTCCGCCTCCTGCGCATCCGGCGGAAGAAGCTCCGCCAGACCAGATCCGGCCGCCAGCGGAACAGATAAACCAAAGCGTCCGTGATCAGGCCCCCTGCGCAGAGAATAACCGCCAGCATCAGCCAGTGCTGCCCGATCCAGGTCAGCAGCGACCCGCCCTCCGGGGAAGTGACCGCGGACCACACCTCCATGCTCAGGTTCCGGAGCCAGCCCATCATGATCTGAAAAACAGAATTACCCAGTGTTCCCATATCCGCTCCTTCAGGGCGTCTCCGTCTCCGGCTGGATGCGGACGACTTCCACCGTAACCGTTATCGTATCATTGGAAAGCACCGCGTCCTCGCTGGGTTTGGAAACCTTGATCTGGAAGCTGGTGGTATCCGTGAGGCCGTTCAGATCCACATAATGTTCAGAGGTGGCCAGCTCGGTCATCTGGTCCAGCACCTCGCTCCGCCCGGCGACGGTAATGGTTTCGGGGCTGATATGAATGGCCTTAACCTCATATCCTTCGGGCACGTTGTTGATCGTCCCGATCATTTCCGTCACGTCGAAGGAGCGGGTCGGCAGGATCGTCGTCTCCAGCACCACGCTGTCCAGATTCAGATTGTCATACGAAATCTCCAGCAGATTGCTGTGAACCTCTTCGCCGCTGCGGTTGTAAAGGGTCAGCGCAGCGGATAGGACACAGGTTCCCTCTTCCCATTCGATCTCGTTGGGGTTCAGGAAAACCCTGGCCCTGGAAATGCTGTTGACCAGGCTTCTCGGCCCGCTCACCACAACCAGCGGCGCGTCGACGGTCGGCGTGCTCATATACCAGCCGGAAGGGATCTCGCCGTTCACCGTAACCGAAACGGGGATCCTGTATCGAACCACGTAATCCTCCACCATGACGGAAACGCTGGCCGGGGAAATGGAGGTAACCCTGCCAAAGGTGGAGGAAGCGCTGCTCTGCAGCCGAAGCTCCTGGGTTCCCGTGCCGGAGATCCGGCCCAGATCCAGCCTCACGTTATACGTGGAAACATCCGCCGCGTCATACGCCGTCTGGGGGACGGCGGCGGTCACATTTACGTTGTCCAGAAGCTCGTCCATATTGCTGACGACGATATAGCCGTTTCGCTTCATCGTGTCCGTGTTGGTCACATTGACCGAAACATCGGTAAAGACCTTGTCCCGGGTGACGGAAGCGTCCTGGCTGATCAGTCCGGCCCAAAGGGTGACGCTGATCAGCAGCGCGCAGAGCTTAAACCATCCGTTATGAAGAAAAACGTGTTTTACCAGCGAAAGAAGCTGCTGGCCGGCGGAAGGTTTGGCCGGGGGCTGGCGCTCCGGCAGGGTTTTCGTCCTGTCCCCGTTCATGCTTTTTCCGCCTCCTTTTCTTTCCGTAGGCTCTGGAAGAGGGCCAGGATGCGGGAGGGCTCGCCCTTATAGATCTGGCGCAGAATTTCCCGGACGTTTTCCTCCGTCAGGGGCCGGTTCAGCAGCCCGCCCCGGGCCATACTGATGGTTCCGGTCTCCTCGGAGACGATCATCACCGTCGCGTCCGTGTTTTCGCTCAGCCCGATGCCGGCCCGATGCCGGGTTCCCAGCTCCCGCGAAACCCCGCTGGCCTCCGTCAGGGGCAGAATACAGGCGGCGGCCTCGACCCGGTCTTCCCGGATGACGACGGCCCCGTCATGCAGCGGCGTATTGGGTTCAAAGATGTTTTCGAGCAGGGGGGCGGAGATTTCCGCGTCCACCCGGGTGCCCGTGTCGATCACATCCTGCAGCCCCGTCCGCCCCTCAAAACAGATGAGCGCGCCGACCCGCCGGCGGCTCAGATCCAGCAGCGTCTGGGTAATCTCGTCGATAATCCGCTGCCGGTCGTCCTGATCGGCGGAGCCGCGGTGGCTTTTGTTCAGGAAGGTGCTCCGGCCCATTCTTTCCAGGGCCTTCCGGATCTCTGGCTGAAAAAGGACCAGCAGCACCACCGCGCCGTTGTTCAGCAGCGTGCTCATCAGCCAGTTCAGGCTGGTCAGCCCCAGAAGGGAGCTGGCGATTACGATCACCACCATCAGGAAAACACCCTTCAGCAGCGCGCTGGAACGGGTCCTTCGAACCAGGATCAGCAGTTCGTATACAATGACCGCCATGATGAGGATATCGACCACATCCACGATTCCCAGCCGGTGGGTCAAATTCCAAACCATATTGTTGATCATGGTCATGGCATCTTTCATCAGGGCGCCTCCTTCCCGAAGCATTCCGTCGGATATTATACATGAAACGATATTGTTTGAAAAGAAGCGGGCGATGAATTTCCCGTAAATATCCTCCGGATTTTCAGTGGAAATCCGCCCGTCCCGCAAGCCGGACCGCGCCCGTTTTTCCGAAAAAAAACTCCCCTCCACGCGCGCGGGAGAGGAATTTTATCATTGCGCAGAACGGCTTACACGGTGGCAGCCTTGTTCAGGTGCCTGGCCAGGCGGGCCTTCTTGCGGTTGGCAGCGTTCTTATGAATGACGCCCTTCGCCGCAGCCTTGTCGATGGCGGCGGAAGTCGCGGACAACTGCTTCTTGGCGCCGGCGGGATCCTGAGCGATGGCGGCGTCAAGCTTCTTAACAGCGGTACGCACCCCGCTTTTCACGATCCGGTTCTGGAGATTCTTTTTCTCGCTGACCTTGACGCGCTTCTTGGCGGACTGGATATTCGGCAACGTGGTTCACCTCCCTCAGGTAGCCTAAAAAGTACCGGGGACTATGGTATCACGATCCCCGGGGAATTGCAAGTGTTTTTTCCGGTTTTTCAGGGTTCTTTCACGAAGCGTCGAGAAAAAAGCTGCCAAAGTCTCGTTGAGCTCGCCAGAAGGGGTGTTTTTTTGTCAATGAATATGCAACTGTCGTGAGGAAACGCATTGGGATCAAAAAAGCGCAAAGATCCCC
>JAZQCB010000010.1:0-4186 GCA_045546035.1 Clostridia bacterium | reverse complement strand
TACCTTTATATCGATGTAACAAGTCTTCTGACATCAAAGACTGTCCCGGTTTACATTGATCGTTTCAACGAGAACATTGGATTTGTGGATATTGATGCTGTACTGCCTGAAATCAGGATTCATTCATGAACTGGAGGAAGCAATGCGTCGCCATGACATACGAAATATCCCTGACTGTAATCCCAGCTGCCTTGATGGATCGGAAGAAGGCAGGCAGTGTTCCGGCGTAATCGGTGTCAACCAGCAGCCCGCCATTGCTGCCTTCGAGGAAAAATGTGTTTGTATTGCCATACCGTAGTTTCTTCATTGCGTTTCGCCTGCCTGTAGTCTTTCAAACACTTCCGCCACATCTCCGCGGATCAGAAGCTCTGCCCTTTCATCCGCGGATATCGGCTCTTTGTTGATGACCACCAGATGCTTCCCTCGGAAATCCTCAATAAACGAGGCTGCCGGTTCCACGGAAAGGGATGTTCCGGCAACAATCAGCGTATCGGCATTAGTAATCTCCCGCCGTGCGCCGATACACACATATTTCTCCAACGGTTCCCCGTACAGCACCACATTCGGCTTGATCACTCCGCCGCATTCGCAGCGTGGAATTCCTTCTGTCCGTAATATGTCTTCCATGGAATAAAAAGCATTACACTCCATGCAATAGTTTTCATGGACATTTCCGTGCAGCTCGTACACCCGGATGTTTCCGGCTTTCTTATGCAGGCCGTCGATATTCTGCGTGACAATTCCCCGCAGCTTGTCCTGCTTTTCCAGTTCGTAAAGATATCGGTGAGCAGCATTCGGTTTGGATTCCGGAAACAGCATATGCTTTCTGTAAAACCGAAAGAAAGCTTCCGGCTGCAGAAAAAAGAAAGATTTGCTGAGGATCATTTCCGGTTCCACGCCGTCTTCTTTCTCGGCATACAGTCCATCTTTCGAACGAAAGTCCGGAATTCCGCTGGCCGTCGATACACCGGCCCCACCGAAGAAAACAATTCTCTTCGAGGAATCAATTATTTCCCGAAGCCGGTCTATCCCCGTTTCCGTTACCGTCGGCTTTCTTTCCATGCTCGTTTATCTCCATGATCGGAACATCTGAAAATTCAAAACACTCCCCTGCTCCACAGATATTGACACTTCTTTGTTATCATAGCACGATCAGCAGCAATCCAAAAGGAGAGAAAAATCAGGATTATTTCAATACGCAGATTTGAGCGTGTCGTAGAGAACGACAGACAGTAAAAATTTATAATTATTTTAATATATTTTTAATTATTTGAAACAAATCAGGGCAAATCTGCCTATTCCGTGTTGCACTTCTGTTGCACTTCGTTTTGTATAATGCTTTATGGATTGACACTGGTGACAGGTACAATGTTCCTGTTGCCGGTAATATGCCTTTACCGTCAGTTTTTCAAAACAACAAACAAGGACTGTTGGAGGGAAGACATGCGTACAAAAAAAGGTTCCGAAAGGAAACCGCGACAGAGGTGGCATGAGCGAACCGCAGACAAGGATATCCGTTACAGAGGGCCGCTGAATTATCAGCACTTCCAGATTCTCGGCTGGCTATGCATTGCCGCAACCCAGCTGGTATTGATTCTGGGGCTGGCGAATAAGACGAATATGCTTCCCGACCGCTATGCCGGGCTGCAGGAACCCGCACAGATCATGAGCTGGCTGGCGCTGCCTTTTCTGCTGATCGCGAACTTTGCGCAGATCATGAACGGAAAGAAATCCTATAAATCGCTTCTGATCAAGAATTTCTGCGCCGCTGTCGCAATCTGGGCGGGCTATGCCTTTTTTCTGCATCGTTATATTGTTGGAACAGTCGATGTGATTAATGACGGAACGGTCACCAGCCTTGATGCAGTGACCAGATTCATAATGATGCTGACTTCTTCCGGTTTGCTGAAAATCGGTTCCCCGGGTGTCCTTGCGTTCAATGTATTTGTTGACCTGTTCCTTTGCACCCTGTTGATGTTCTTCCTGAATTACAAGCCGAAAAAGATCTTTACGGGGAAATGGCGGTATGTTTTCCGATCTTTCGCACTGCTGCCTATTGCATACGAGGTCGGCTGTATTGTCCTGAAAGTCATGGCTTCCAGGTTTCAGATTGAGGTTTCGCCTTACCTGTATCCGCTCTTTACAGTCAAACCGACGATGACCTTTGTGCTGTTCATTGTCCTCGCGTTCTATATCAAAACCCGGGAATGGCGCTTCTGCCGGCATGGGAGAACCTATGAGAAATATGCCGCTTTCCTGCACACCAGGAAGAACTCCTGGGACTTTTCCCTTTTTCTTGCCGCTGCACTGGTTGCAGTCAGCGTGCTTGATCTTGTGCTGTTTGTCCGGATTACGAATATGGAAATGGCAAATATGGATGCTGAGGCTGCTGCTGCCGCGAATATCACTCCTGTTGCCATGGTGATGGGATTCGGAGATTCCATCATGCTGTGGCTTTTGGCACCGCTGGTTTTGCTGTTCTCTTATACGCGGGAACCGCGGAATCCGGAAATGGGAATTGTGATCCCGGTCGCAGCAATCGGAATCATTGTTCTGCTTTATCTGGAAGCCGGTCATCAGGCGCTGCTGAATCTGAATATCCCCAAGATAAACATGGAAGGGTTCGTAAACGGGGAGACTGCTGAAGATGGGTGATCCGGGATGGGGCTTCTGGAATTGTTGATGGCAGATCCCGCCGCGGAAGGAATTCTGATGGAAGAACTCCCGGAAGAAACAGCGACTGAGGGGGACAGTTATCCATGAGAATCAGAAAAGTTCGGAACAGAAAGATGATCATGACTGTTGTGCAGGGCCTCTTCCTGCTGGCCGTTCTCTCCGCGATGTTCTCAACGATTACCAGTCTTTTTATGGCCTCGCTGATGGAAGGCGATTTCACTGCCGATATTTCCGAACTGGACGTCTCATCTGAACAGGCCTCCGTTTCAGAAGGCCTGGCGCGTGAGGATGCTGGAAGGGCGGCCTCGGAGCTTTTGGAAGCGGATAACATCCAATCGGAAGAGATGCTGAAGACCAAAATGGCTTCCATGAAGCCGATGGCCGCTGTCATGTGGTTTTCCTTGTCCTTGCTGTTCCTGATGATGACGATCATTTTGAAACATGAATGGAAGTATAATCTGTTTCGCTATGGAATCGGGGCGGTGCTCTTTGCCTGCTGCGCTGTGATCTTTCTGATTTCAGAAAATGACAACGTATACAGGATAACCGCGATTCTTCATATACTTGGGCTGGCCGCGGATCACTTGTTTTCCATTGCGAATGATCATAAGGCTCGTAATGTGGCTTTCCGGGTTTTCAGCGTCCTGCTGCTGGGCGTTGGACTGGCTTTTGACGGAAAGGCCGCGCTCATGGTGGTACTGGCACTGACTATTCCACGGATTTTCTACTACATTGCCCGGATTTCTTTCTCCCAGGTAAAACTGGACGTGCTGAGCAGGATCATTCGGAAAACCTATGCAGTGGAGATCCTTTTCGGTATGCTGCTGCTGATTACAGCGTTTTCCATCGTTTTGCCGAATTTTGAGTTGAACATCGCCACCTTCGGTGACGCGCTTTGGTATTGTTTTGCAATCGTAACTACCATTGGATTCGGGGATATCACAGCCGTTACGGTCCCCGGGAGGATTTTATCTGTTATTCTTGGGCTTTACGGTCTCATAGTGGTTGCACTGATCACATCAATTATTGTTAACTTCTACAGTGAGACAAAGAATGCCGGGGATGAGAATCCTGCAGATTCAATGTAAGAATGGAGTGTAACGATGAAAAAACTGTTTCTGTCATGATTCAGGCAAATCCGGCAAAAAAAGAGTTTTATAGCTGTGCAGAACAGCCTTAAATCACTACCGCAAGGAGGACGAAACCATGTTTTCAGTAAGAGGACCGAAACAGAAAATCTTTGCCGGCATATTGGCAGCGATCGTACTGACCGCCGGGGTTTATATGACCTTATTGGACTCTACCTGATGATCGCCGGCGCAGTGATCCTGGCGGTGATTGCTTTTTCCGCAATCAAGGAAAAACAGAGTTATAGTAAACGACATTAATTATTTCACCAAGCGAACGAACAGAGGGAAGCCAACTTCTCATTCGGCCGGGCAAAGGTGCTGAACCAATCATCAAGGGTGGTGGTAAGGACATCGAGATTCTTCCAGTAGCGGTTATGGGT
>JAZQCB010000009.1:0-33126 GCA_045546035.1 Clostridia bacterium | reverse complement strand
GTCACCAGCAGGGAAAACGCGCCCTTGCCGAAGTCCTCCAGCAGGATTTCCTGGCCCTTCACCGTCTCCAGGTCCTGCGGCAGATAGTAAAGCAAATCATATTTCGTCTTGGTGGCTGCCATGCCGAGGACAGACGGCACCACCAATGCCAGACACAGGATGATAACCAGCACCCGGTGCCGGACCATCCCTTTTGCAAAGCGCTTCACTGTTTCAACCTCCTTGTCGAAACCGAACATAGTGTTGACTATCTCAACGGCAAGGATTATAATCATATCGATGATTGATTTCAATCAACAATGTGAGAATCAATCGTCTGTTAATCAACACGGGCCGAAAGAAAAACAGTTAACCGACACAAATCGGAAAACTGTTGAGAAAGCAGGGAGAGCCATGGCTGAAGAGCTGAAAAAGGAAGACCGAAGGGTCAGGCGGACAAAAAAGCTGCTGACCCAGGCACTGACGGAGCTGCTGCAAAAAAAGCAGATCAATGAGATCACAGTGAAGGAACTGACCGACCTGGCGGACATGAACCGGGGCACCTTCTATCTGTATTACCGGGACGTCTTTGATATGCTCGAGAAGATCGAGGCCGAGCTGTTTCAGAAGCTGGATACCATTGCCCAGAGCCACGAGCACGGCGAGCTCACGCAGCAGGTCAAGCCGATCCTGCTGGATCTGTTCCACTTCATCAATGAAAACCAGGAGTTGTTCCGCGTGCTGCTCAGCCCCAACGGCGACATGAATTTTCTCCATCGGCTGTATGAGGCCATCCGGGAACGATGCCGCGAGATCTGGGGGGATCAGGTGGGCGGCGTCAGTGAAAAGGAGTTTGACTATCGCTACAGCTTTGCGGTCTTTGGCTGCGCGGGCATGATCCGGGCCTGGGTCAACAGAAACTGTCAGGAAACGGAGTTGCAGATGGCGGAGCTGGCGGACAGGATGATCCGCCGCGGCACCATTGACCCGGTCGGGTGACGGCGCTGTTTCACAGCGCACATCGTTCGCCTCGATGGGGCCCGGTTTCCATTGACGGGAGGGAGCTGTTTCCCTATAATAGCGTTGTTGATCAAGGAAAGCGGCAGGCGCGATGATGTATGTGGTGGTTTAACCTATTGACAAGGTAGGTTGAAGGAAGTATAATGCACGGGAGTTGAACGGATAAGGGTATCTGATGAAACTCTATTGCATGATGAAAGGAGCGTTTCCCATGTCAAGAATCTTCCGGACAGCGGACCAGCTGATCGGCAATACCCCTCTTCTTGAGCTGACCCACATCGAGAATGCCGAGGGACTGAAGGCCAGGCTGCTGGCCAAACTGGAGTACTTCAACCCGGCGGGCAGCGTGAAGGATCGCATTGCCAGGGCCATGATTGACGACGCGGAGGCGAGGGGAGTACTGAAGCCCGGCGCGACCATTATCGAACCGACCTCGGGCAATACCGGTATCGGCCTGGCCGCCGTGGCGGCCGCCAGGGGATATAAGATCATCATCGTCATGCCCGAGACCATGTCCGTCGAGCGGAGGCAGCTGATCAAAGCTTACGGCGCCGAAATCGTGCTGACCGAGGGAAGCAAGGGCATGAAAGGCGCCATCGAAAAGGCGAACGAGCTCGCGGGCCAGATCGGGAACAGCTTCATTCCCGCGCAGTTTGACAACCCGGCCAATCCGAAAATACACTTTACCACCACCGGGCCCGAGATCTGGCGGGACACCGACGGAAAGGTCGACATCTTTGTGGCCGGTGTCGGGACCGGCGGCACGATTACCGGCGTGGGCAAGTATCTGAATTCCGTCAACCCGGACGTAAAAATCGTCGCCGTGGAACCGGCGTCCTCGGCCGTGCTTTCCACGGGCGTGGCCGGAGCCCACAAGATTCAGGGCATCGGCGCGGGCTTTGTGCCGAAGGTGCTGGACACCGACATTTATAACGAGATCATAACCGTTTCCAACGAGGACGCCTTCGCCACCGGCAAGCGCGTCGGGCGCGAAGAGAGCGTGCTGGTTGGCATTTCCTCCGGCGCGGCGGTTTGGGCGGCCATCCAGCTGGCCCGCCGCCCCGAGAACGAAGGAAAGACCATCGTAGTGCTTCTGCCCGATACCGGGGACCGCTACCTGTCCACCCCCCTGTTCGATTAAGCGGGGAACCGCCCCGCAAAAGAGGAACATCAGCCATACGGTCAGATCCCATGGGGTCTGACCGTTTTTTCAGGTTTTTTTTCGCGTAAAATTCAAAAGGGGAACTCCCCGCGTGGGGAGTTCCCGAAGAGGGTTTCGTGGCTGTGCTATTCAGACGCTATTCTTACGGAACAACAACCGTACGGGTCTCACCATAGGCCCCGCAGGCGATCTTCCTGTGCTCCTCCGGCACGGAGTCGTCCGTGTTATCCACGAAGGCGCAGACCTGAACCTCATATTCCCCGGACGCGAGCCCGCCGACGATCAGATCGGTCTGCCCGGCGCCAAAGGAAGAGGCTTTCCATTCCTCGCTGCCCTTCAGCCGATACTGAACATGGCAGCCATCCGCGCCCGTATCAGAGAGATCCGTTACGGAAAGATGGATTTCACCCTCCAGCGCCGAGAGGAAGAGGATGTCCGGCGTGCCGGGAACGATGGTGAAATAGTCAACGAGTGGTTCGGCGCCAGGAACCTCGCATGTGCCGATCCCCGTGACCTCCGCCCGGGCGAGGCCGCAGCGGATATTATCCGTATACTTCAGCTCATAATGCAAGCCCTGCTTCGGCGTCGCGCCGATATCGCTCAAGACCAGAACGAGGGGCTTGATTTCCTGCCCGGTATACGTCTGGACGGACTCGACCACCAGCGCGAAATCAAGGCGGCCCTGGCGAACCTCGACCGGGAAGATTTTTGTTCCGATTCCTTCAACGGACACCGAGAGCAGGGCTGTTCCGGGCGCTTTCGCTGTCAGAATCAGCCGGGAGTTCTGCTCCTTCGGCTCGATCTCCACGATGCCCTCCGAACCGGGCAGCAGCCGCCACTCGATGGACGGATGATGCCCGACCCCGAAGCCGCTGCTGGCGACCAGCTGCAGCGTACAGATGTCTGAATCGTACCCCTCCATCATGGAGAGAGACGTATTCGAATGGGTCAGTTTCAGCTTGACATCCGCCGACGCCCGGTCGCCGTAGGTCTTGATTGGGAAATTATCATAACCCAGATGGATCAATTCGTCCGAACCCGACTCCTTCGCTTCGTTTAGCTGGGCATCGACGATGGTCTTGTAATCCTGCCATTGCCCATCCTGAAGCAAATAGCTTTCCTTTTCATTCACGATAGCCACATAATCCCCGTCATCGAGGATGCTGCCAGCCTTGGGCGTGATGATATCGTATTTCCCATCCGCGTTGGTCAGCGCCACGGAGACGGAGTAATACTGATCCTTCTGCACGCGGATTTCGCCGACCGGGATGCGGTGGAATCCGGCATCGGGAAAGAAAACGTCGCCTTCCGCCACCATCAGCCCGTCCTCGGGGGACTGATAGGCGTCCTGCAGAAGATAAATCCGATAGCGCACGGAGGTGCCGGCCGAGCCCGTCATGCAGGAGATGGCCCGGAGCGTTTTGGAATGATCCGCCCGGAACACATTAGCCATGGCCACGGGCGTGTCGCGGGTTTCCGTATAGAGAGCGGCGGCCGGACAGTAATCGAACTGATCGACGCTCTGGGTCATGGGGGCCACCTTCAGCTCCATGGAGACCGGCTCGCTGATGGAGTGGTCGTAATACGAGATCCAGAAATACCCGGTATGCCGTCCTTCACTGTCGACGATGCCCCAGTTTCCCCGACCGTAGGAGGGAAATTCCTCCAGCGCCGATCCCCAGCTGTTTTTGACCAGCCAGGCGCCGTCCGCCGGGGGCTGATGCCCGGAAAGAAAGTTTTCCTTCGGATAATGATCATCCCACCCGACGATGGCTACGGAGTGATTGGAAGCGCCGAAATCCCAGGTATAGTGCGCCCAGTTTTCGCTGATATATTTTACGTTGGCTCCCGTGAGCGTTTCAGGCACGTTGGCATCCGCGCGCACGCTGACCATCACGCCGCGCTTTTGAAGAAGCTCCCGCTTGATGGCCGTCGTGCCGGCTTCATTATAGGCATAATGCTCCGGGGCATCCAGCAGGGCGGGAGCGGGAAGGAAATGGGCATCGACGAGAAGATAATTCTGGTGAAACCTGAATTCCTCCGGGATACTCCAGTCGTCCTCGTCGCTGTAGAAATAGTTCCGGAAGGCGCCGTCGATATAATCCAGGGTGGTGACGCGCTCTTTGCCGTGGTACTCAAAGGACTCTCCGACGTTCGCCGCGGCCGGATGCTCGTCGGAAGGCCCGACGCCCTGGGCAAAGAGCGAGACCGCCATGATCGTCGATCCCGCTCCGAAAACCTGGGACATGTTCCGGGGATCGCTGGGCACGAAGCCCTCCCCGTTGTGCGTGTTGGAGGGATCGTTCAGCGGCATATGGGAAAAATAGGCCAGCTGCCTTTCGGACAGGTTCAGGGTCTTCCAGGCCTCCGGGTCATCGGCGTACACGGAGCCCAGGAGACTTGTTTCCGCGGCGGAGACGGCCGCGAAGGCCCAGCAGGAGGAAAACGGATTCTGGAACCGGACCGGGGTCACGTAGCAGCGGTCGCCGATGCCGTCCCCATCCATATCGACGCTTCGCAGGTCAAAGGACGCGGGCAGCTCGACCTGGGCCGCCTCTTCCGCCATCGCGACTGACGCGCCGGCCGGGAAGCAGAAAGTCAGCAGCAGGATCACGATCAGCGCAACCAGGATCGTTTCTTTCATTACGGAGTCACCATCCCTCTCGAAAAAAGTAATTTGAGTATGCAGCGGCGGGAATCTGCGCTCTACACCTTTTCGACCCCGAAAAAGCGTTTTCCTGCAATTATGGTCGTTCCGGTTCATCCGAAACGGATGAACGAGGGCCCGGCCCCGATGTGAACGGTATGCCGGTTTCGGCATCCATCGCCTCCCAGGCCGAAAAATCAAAAAAAGTCGAGTACCATAGTGCAAAGAATATCAGAAACGCGGTATAATACTGGTCATGGATGCAATCTGGTTAGGGCCGGCGCCGAGACGGAAACCACGATGGAAGGGAAAGCATTCGCGGAGGTAAAAATGGAGAAAAAACTGCAGGTCGAACGTTGGGGATGCCTGGAACTGTCCTTTCGCGGGAAAACAGAAGGGAATCCGTTTACGGACTACACGATCCGGGGAACCTTCCAGGGAGAAAGCGAAACGGTTGTGACGGACGGGTTCTATGACGGGGACGGCATTTACAGGATACGGTTTATGCCGTCCTATACGGGGGAGTATCAGTATACGGTCGAGGGAACTTTCGGCGAACCCCAATCCGGGCGCTTTTCCGTCACGGAGGCCGGACCCGGGAATCACGGCCCGGTCCGGGTGCATAACCAGTTCTATTTCAGCTACGCGGACGGCACGCCGTTCTATCCGATCGGGACCACCTGCTATGTCTGGGAGCTGCAGTCGGATGAGATGATGGATCAGACGCTCCGCTCCCTGGGGGAGGCCAGATTCAACAAAATCAGGTTCTGTATTTTCCCGAAGCATTACGACTATAACTTTGGGGAACCGAGATCCTATCCCTATGAAGGAACCCCCATGGATTCCTCCGTTCTGACGAAGGAAAACTTTCTTCAGTTTATGGGAAAATCGGAGGGAAACCATTTCGACCTTACGAGGTTCAACCCCGCGCATTTCCGGCATATCGAGGACTGCATCCTGAAGCTTCAGGAAATGGGGATCGAAGCCGACCTGATCGTCATGCATCCCTACGACCGGTGGGGCTTTTCCTGCATGCCCCGAGAGGCGGACGAGCTGTACTGGAAATACGTGCTGGCGCGCTTTTCCGCCTTCCGGAATGTCTGGTGGGCCGCGGCCAACGAATATGACCTGCTTTTCTCCAAGAGGGAAGAAGACTGGGAATTCTATGGCGAGCTGATGACCCGCCTGGATCCCTATCACCATCTGCGGTCGATTCATCAGTGCATCAATATGTACGACCATACGCGGCCCTGGATCACTCATTGCAGCATCCAGCGGCGGGACATTTACCGGACCGCCGAAAATACCGACGAGTGGCGGAAGCAGTACGGAAAGCCGGTCGTGCTGGACGAGATCGCCTACGAGGGCAATCTTCAGTACGGATGGGGCAATATTTCCGGGGAGGAGCTGATCCGGCGGTTCTGGGAGGGCACCCTGCGCGGAGGATATCCCGGACACGGGGAAACCTTCCTGAGCCCGGACGATGTCATCTGGTGGAGCCATGGCGGCCGGCTGCATGGGGAAAGCTGGAAGCGGGTCGGCCTCCTGCTGGATGTGCTGACCGCGGTTCCCGGAAACGGCCTTAAGCCCGCGGAGGGAAATCACAGGGACGACTGGGACTGCGTCCACGCCATCCCGGCCGCGGCGGCCTCCTGGCGGGAAAGCGACTACCATCTGTTTTATTTCAGCTTCATGCGCCCTTCCTTCCGGGAGTTTCGCTTCCCGGAAAACGAAAAATGGAGGGTGGAGGTCATCGACACCTGGAATATGACTATCGAGGATCGCGGAATCCAGCAGGGAAGATTCCGCGTGGAGCTGGGCGCGAAGCCTTATATGGCTATTCGCCTTCACAGGGGCTCCTCCACATGACGGAAGCCGGATCTGGTTATTCGGTCTCCCGTATATTTCCTTATGTTCCAGAAAGGAAAAATACATGAGCGAATTATATGATTTTGAAACCCGGCCGGAGCGCCGCGGATGGGACGCCCTGGCCATCGACGCCCTGGGCGGGGAAGGCGTTCCGGGCCTGCCGATGGAGGGCTTTTCGGCCATCCCGATGTGGGTGGCGGACATGAATTTTGTCTCCTTTCCCGGAATTCAGGAAAAAATCAGCGCCCGGGTCGCGCATCCCTCCTTTGGATATTTTGAGCCAAGGGAAGAATACTACCAGGCCATCATTCGCTGGCAGGAGAGCCGCAACGGGGTACAGAACCTGACGCCGGAGGAGATCGGATACGAAAACGGCGTGCTGGGCGGCGTGATCAGCGCGCTGGGCGTGCTTTGCTCCCGGGGGGACGCCGTTTTGCTGCACAGCCCAACCTATATCGGCTTTACCCACGCGCTGACCGATAACGGATACCGGATCATCCACAGCCCCCTGAAGCCGGACGGGCAGCGGATCTGGCGAATGGACTTCGACGACATGGAGGAGAAGATCCGGAAGGAACGGATACATGCGATGGTTTTCTGTTCTCCCCACAATCCCTGCGGCCGCGTATGGGAAAGGGAGGAGCTGGAGCGGCTCTCCGTCCTGTGCGAGAAATACGAGGTGACAGTTATTTCGGACGAAATCTGGTCCGATCTGGTGCTTCCGGGATTCCGGCATATCCCCACCCAGTCCGCCACGGCCTATCTTCGGGAAAACACCGTCGCGTTCTACGCGCCATCCAAAACCTTCAATCTGGCCGGGTTGGTGGGCAGCTATCACATCATTTATAACCGGCGGCTGCGGGACCGGGTTCGGAAGGAAAGCAGCCTGTGCCACTACAATAACATGAACGTCCTTTCCATGTACGGCCTGATCGGCGCGTATACGGAGGAAGGCGCCGCGTGGACGGATCAGCTGCTCCGGGTCATCGACGGCAACGTCTCCATGGCGGAGAAAAGAATACGGCACTTTGACGGCGTAGATCTGATCCGGCCGCAGGGCACCTATATGCTTTTCCCGGACTGCGGGGAATGGTGCCGGAAAAGGGACAAAAGCATGGACGAGCTGGAACGCGCCTGCTGGGACGTGGGGGTCGCGCTGCAGGACGGGAGGATGTTTTTCGGCGAACACAATCTGAGAATCAATCTGGCCATCCCGGCACAATATGTGAAGGAGGCCTTTGACCGGCTGGAGCAATACGTTTTTGCCTGACAGATCCGAACAGGGCAGATGATTCCCGGGCGGGGATGACGACCGGGTGCCGGAAGAGCACAGAATGCCAGGCGGCAACTTGAAAAGATCCGGGAGAAAAGGGACTTCGGGGAAGGAAATGATTCCTCGCGCGGCGAATAGAAAAGGAAAACGATCCGCAAATGCGCGGGTAAGATACGAATGAGCATAATCCCTGCAGAATGGCCTGGTAGAATTGAATAGACAAAGACGGTATGCCGCGGAAGGAGGAGCGCATGATCCTGTCAGAAAGTCAGATCACCCGGGGAGAGATGATCCGGTGCGTTCTGTGCGACCGGCCCCCCTGCGACGTGGGATGCGGGAAGATAAAGCCGGCGCAGGCGCTGCGGAGCATATGGTTTGGGAATGAGGCGGGAGCGGCGTGGCGGCTTCTGAAGGAAAATCCCTGCCTGGGCTGCGGCGCGCCCTGCGAAAAAAGCTGCCTCCGGCCGGGGGAGGTTCCTATCCGGACGCTGATCTGCTGGTTGTACGAGCAAAAAGAAGGGGAGGACGAACCGCGGCCAACGGATGAAAGCCGCCTGCGGAGCGAGATATGCGGAATACCGCTGGAAAACCCGTTTTTGCTTTCTTCCTCGGTTGTGGCCAGCACCTATGACATGTGCGCCAGGGCCTTCGAGGCGGGATGGGCCGGCATATGCTTCAAGACCATATGTTCCCTCGATATTCACGAGGCGTCCCCCCGCTTTTCCGCCATCACGGGAGATAATGGCAGCATCGTCGGCTTCAAGAACATCGAGCAGCTGTCCGACCACAGCGTCATGGAAAACATGGCTATTTTCAGGAAGCTAAAGGCCAACTATCCCTCCAAGTTTATCCTGGCTTCCATCATGGGGCAGAATGAGGGGGAATGGGAGAAGCTGGCAAGGCTGTGTCAGGAAAACGGGGCCGACGCGGTGGAACTGAATTTTTCCTGCCCCAATATGGCGGAGGGCGGCCTTGGATCGGATATCGGGCAGATCCCGGAGCTGGTCAAACAGTTTACCGCCGCGGCGAGAAGAGGATGCACGATTCCCGTTCTGGCCAAGCTGACACCCAACGTGGCGACGATGAGCCCTGCGGCGGAGGCGGCCAGGGAAGGGGGAGCGGACGGTATCGCGGCCATTAACACCATTAAGTCCGTGACCGGGGTGGACCCGCATACATATGTATCCAACCCCGCTGTTCACGGCTATTCCGCCGTCGGCGGATACAGCGGCAACGCCGTCAAGCCCATCGCCCTTCGGTTCATCTTTGAAATGGCGCAGAACCCTGCGCTGAAGGGAATGCATCTTTCCGGCATGGGCGGCGTGGAAACCTGGCGGGACGCGCTGGAATTCATTCTGCTGGGGGCCGGATCCATCCAGGTTACCACCGCCGTCATGCAGTACGGTACCCGCATCATCGATGATTTGAAGGATGGGTTAAACCTTTATCTGACGGAGAAGGGTTTCGGCAGCGTCCGGGAAGCGGTAGGCCTTGGAGTGGACACCCTTTCAGGGACAACGGACGAGCTGGAAAGAGATACGATCGTTTTTCCTGTCTTCCATCGGGAACGATGCATTGGATGCGGAAGATGCGCCCTTTCCTGCCGGGACGGGGGACACCAGGCGATATCGATGAACGAAAAGCGCCAGCCCGTGCTGAATGGGAAACGCTGCGTGGGTTGCCATCTGTGCATGCTGGTCTGTCCCCAGAAGGCCATCCACAGGTCGCCGAAACGCATCCGGAGGGAAAAGGAAGCAGGAAATACGGGATTGATGGACTGAATCAACGTAAGCAAATATTGATGATACCTATGGTTTCTGTCCGCGGATGATGAAGAGGAGGCGTATTTGGATGAAAAAATGGATTTCGATGCTGCTGGCTCTGTGCCTGCTGGGGACGACGGCCCTGGCGGATGTGCTGGATCTGTCCTATGTACGAGATAATAACAGTATTTTCAATATCGATGTTGACAACGAGAGTGACGTGGCCTTCATCAAATCCACAACATCGGCAAAGGAACGTTCCTTCGTACATAAATACGAAAGCGACACCCGATACAGTTCAACAAGATTCGATGTGCTGGTTGTTGACTATTCCAAAACAACGGCCTATCCCGTGCCCCGGCTGTGGATTACGTACGCTGCGGATGAGTTTCTGTATATCAATTCGGTCAGCTTCTATGTGGATGGGAAGAAATTCACCTTCAGCGGCATTTCGAACAAGGACTGGCAGACAAAATATGATAACGGTATCGTGGAAGAATGCCTGATCAAGTTCGGAAGCGAGCAGACCGACTTTCTGGTCGCGATGGAACACGAATGGAAAAAGTATCCGTCATATGATGAGTTGGTGGATCCCGAGAAAGGGCCCAAAATCAGGATGGTCCTCCATGGAAAGGAAGATGTGGAGGTGACGCTGGGAAGTTATTACGTGATGGATTTTGTGTTTGTGATCGAAGGCGCCTATATGAATATGAACGGGATGGATTATATCGAGAAAGTCTACGGAACCACGATGAAGGAAACGGATATAAAGTAATCCGCCGGCGCGATTTCCGTTCCGGAAAAAAGCCCCTCCAAACTTGTCAAAATCAATCCGAAAAGGGAACATTTCGGGCATTGCCACCGGGCGGGAAACAGATGTAGAATGCCCTCTGATTCTTCGGAAAGAAGGGTCATGGAGGGCATTCTTTTTATGATGAGATCCCGGACGATGAACATGACGGAGGGCCGGCCCATGAAGCTGCTGGCCGCCTTCGCCATCCCCCTGCTGATCGGCAACCTGTTTCAGCAGGCCTACAACCTGGCCGATTCCATTATCGTCGGCCGGCTGCTCGGCGCGGACGCCCTGGCGGCCGTAGGAGCCACGGGTTCTGTGTCCTTTCTGTTCTTCTCCCTGTGCAACGGGATCAGCAGCGGCGGCGGCATCGTCACCTCTCAGTATTTCGGAGCCGGGGACGGAAACAAGGTTCGGAAGGCCATCGCCAATTCCGCCTATATTATGGGCATCGCTTCGGTGGTCATGGCTGTTATTTCCTATTTTCTGACGCCGACCGTGCTTTCCTGGATGGGAACGCCGGCGGAAATCCGGGAGGACGCGGTCATCTATATGCAGATGACCTGCATCGGCGTGCCGCTGATCGCGATTTATAACTACGCCTCCTCCATGCTGCGGGCCCTGGGGGATTCGCGCACGCCGCTGATTTTCCTGGTGTTTTCCTGCCTGCTGAACGTGGCGCTGGATATCTTCTGCGTTTCCACGCTGCATCTGGGCGTCTTCGGCGCCGCCCTGGCCACAATGGTGTCCCAGCTGATTGCCGGCGTCGGATGCATTGTCTACGCGCTGAAGAAGAATGAGTATTTCTGCCTGAAGAAGAGCCACCTGCGCCCCGACAGGGAAATCATTACCGCCGCCGTCCGGCTGGGACTGCCGCTGGCGATGCAATGGTCCCTGATTGCCTTTTCCACCACGGCGCTGCAGGCCTTTGTCAACTCCTTTGGCACCACGGCCGTCGCCGCCTTTACCGCCACCAACCGTATCGAGCAGCTGGTTCAGCAGCCCTTCGGTTCCCTGGGCATGGCCCTGTCCACCTTTGCTGGCCAGAACTGCGGCGCGGGGAAGCGGGAGCGGGTGTCCGTCGGTCTGCGGGACGCGATCACCGTTACGGCGCTGTTTTCCCTGGCTATGCTGGGGGTTATGCAGGTTTTCGGGCCCAACATCATCTCCTTCTTCGTTAACGAGCCGGACGTAATCGCCATGGGAGGCCAGGCTCTGAAGCTGACCAGCCTGTTCTATTTCTTTCTGGGGCTGATTTACACGGCGCGGGGCACGCTCAACGGTATCGGGGACGCCTTCTTCTCCTTTATCAACGGTGCGGTTGAACTGACCGGCCGGATCCTGATCCCGCTGCTGATGACGGCGGTTCTGCCGGGAGTGGGCGTATGGAGCATCTGGTGGACGACGGGACTGACCTGGATGCTGACGGGGCTGACGTGCGTATTCCGGTTCCTTTCCTGGCGGAAGCGGAAGCCCGTGGGCATTCAGGAAACTGCCGCCTCCGCGGCCTGAGGACACAGGATTCGAAATGAAGAGCCCGCACTGCAGCGAATGCTATCGGCGCGCGAACGGGCGCTCGGGGGAAAATAAGGCAGGATCATGACGACAAGGCCCCTGGACCGCAGGGGACGGAAGTTCGCCCGCAAACCGCGCGAAGGCCGAGACGGAGACGAAAAAACAGTTGACAGGGGAGGGAAAAGGTGGTAAAGTATCCTCTGTTCGAAGCAGAGGCTTTCCCGCCCCTCACCTTGGGCCGCGGACGCGGTCGGGTTATGAAACGATTCCTCTTTGCGAAGAGAGAAGTGCGGATTCAGTGAGCGACGGGTAGAGGGCCCGTCGCTTTTTTCGGCCATTGATGTAGGAGGTGTTTGGCAATCGCAACCGATCTGATGATTAATGAGGAGATCCGCGACAGAGAGGTCCGGGTGATTGACGAGAACGGCAATCAGCTGGGCGTCATGTCCATCCAGCAGGCGCTGACCCTGGCGGAACAGAAGGGGCTTGATCTAGCGAAGATTCAACCCGCCGCCCGTCCCCCGGTATGCAAGCTGCTGGATTACGACAAATACCGCTACGAGCAGTCCAAGCGGGAGCGGGAGAATCGGAAGAATCAGCGGGTCGTCGACGTAAAGGAAGTGCAGCTGTCCGCCACCATCGAGGAAAACGATGTGATGACCAAGGCGAAGATGGCGATCCGCTTCCTCGAAGGCGGCGACAAGGTTAAGGTTTCCATTCGCTTCCGCGGCCGGCAGATTACCCACAGCGAGATCGGCATGAAGGTTATGCTGGATTTCGCCGAGCGCTGCAAGGACGTCAGCATGGTGGAACGCCGCCCGCTGCTGGATGGCCGGAACATGATTATGATCCTGGCTCCCAAGGCCGCCAAGGCTTCCTTCGCCGAAAGAAAGGCGAAGAAAGAGGCCCAGGCCCGGGAACAAGCTGCCTCGAAAGAGACGCAGGAGTAAACAAGCATTGGAAGGAGGACCCCAGCTATGCCTAAACAGAAATCCCATCGCGGAGCTGCAAAGCGCTTTTCCTTTACCAAAACAGGTATCGTGAAGCATAAGCAGATGAACGCCAACCATCAGGTGCGCCTGAAGACCACAAAGAGAACCCGCCACCTGCGGAACGCCGGCATCGTTGACAACGCCGCCGAAGCCCGTACGATCCATAAGCTGCTGCCTTACAAATAAGCTGAAAACCAGCAAGGAGGGAATCAATCATGGCACGCATTAAGAGGGCTGTGAACGCCCATAAGAGTCGCCGCAAGGTGATGAAGCTGGCGAAAGGCTACTGGGGAGCGAAATCCAAGCAGTACCGCGCCGCCAAGGAACAGGTTGCCCGCAGCCTGCGGTATGCCTATATCGGCCGGAAGCTCCGCAAGCGCGAGTTCCGCCGCCTGTGGATTGCCCGTATCAACGCCGCCGCCCGCATGAACGGTATGAGCTACTCTACCTTCATCAACGGTCTGAAGAAGAAGGGCATCGATGTGAATCGCAAGATGCTGGCTGATCTGGCTGTTAACGACGCGGCCGGCTTCGCCAAGCTCGTTGAACTGGCGAAACAGTAAGATGTATCTCCCCCTGCCGAAGGCAGGGGGTTTTTCGGTTTTACGAACGTTTTAGCACATTTTTTTGCAAAAAACGGGCAAAAAGCTGAAAAACAGGCTTGCAATTCGATTCGAGATGTGGTAACATACGTTTGTTGTCGAAAGACGACACGCTGATGTAGCTCAGTCGGTAGAGCGCATCCTTGGTAAGGATGAGGTCGCCGGTTCGAATCCGGCCATCAGCTCCATTAGCTCTAGAGACGTTGTATCAATGGCTCCGGAGCTTTTTTCTTATATGATGCGCGAGATCGATCCTCAAGCAAGGAAAACACGCTGCTTCGAATCCGGGCCATCAGCTCACGACCTGAAGCACGTTGTTTCAATGGGCTTCGGGTTTTTCTTTAGTCCTGCCAGATGCGCGACAACGATCCACAAGCAAGGAAAACACGCCGGTTCGAATCCGGCCATCAGCTCCATTAGCTCTAGAGACGTTGTATCAATGGCTCCGGAGCTTTTTTATTGCATACTGCGCGAGATCGATCCTCAAGCAAGGAAAAAGGAGAAAAAATGAAGTGCATGAAGTGCGGAAAAGACGCTTACAAGAGCACAACAACCGAAGCCATCGAATTGGCCTTTGGTGTTTTGGTCCTTCGCAACATTCCCTGCTATAAATGTGAGGTATGTGACGAGATTTACTATATCGGCGATGTTGCCGAGAAGATCGAAAGGATTACGGAGATGGTAAAGCAGCTAATGCAGGAAATCACCGTGATCGACTACGAAAAAGTGGCATAAACCTTTCAGGAAGGGAAAATGGCTCCGGAGCGTGACTTGAGGCTCCGGAGCTGTTTTGAAAAGCGGTGGTTATTTTCCGGGGGAGATGTGATCCCGGGTCAGGCGGGCCAGGTAGAAGCCGGCGGCCAGCTCCTGGTCCTGCCAGATATGATGGGTTCGGGGCTCGGGACAGAAGACGAGGAACCCCCGACGGTCTTCTGGCCGGCCGATGGGCAGGATCAGAAGAGAGTGAATCAGATACTGCTCAAGATTCTCGCAGAAGAGGGGATAGGCGTCCAGCTCACTTCGCCGGCTGCAGGCAAAATACCCGTCGGAAATCAGGGGAGCGAGATCCTCCGATTTCCCGAGAATCACTCCCTTCACCACATCTGTTACCCGCAGATCGCGATCCACCAGGAAAAGGAAATGAAAATGGAGGTTCCGATTCAGGGGGGTAAAGGCGCCTTTAAGCTGGCTGATCAGATCGGCATTTTCGTCAAAGGCGTCGGAGACTTCCACAAAGGCGTCATACAGGCTGCGCTGGGCCAGCTTGGGAATCGTAAGACCGGCGTGCTTTTCGGCCACATAGATGATATAGCAGTTCCGCCCTTTGAACTTCCCGCGGTAGAGGGTTTTATCGATCAGGGAGAAAAGGGTATCATAATCCTGCGCGTCCTTGGGAAAGGAGGCGCTGCCGATGGAGGCGGTGATATATAGCTTGAGATCATCCACGGCGATCACCTGGCGGAAGACCGAGGTCGTATAGAAGCTGGCATAATAATCATGAATGACGTCATAATCATTGCCGATAAAGGAAACGACCAGAAACTCATCGCCGCCGAAGCGCCCCACGACGCCCCGGGATCCCACATGCATCCGGAGCTTTTCGGCCACATGCGCCAGCACCTTGTCGCCTACCTTATGGCCGTAATTATCGTTAAAGCTTTTGAAATTATCAAGATCAATGATTCCAAGGGTAAAAACCGTTTTTGAGTCGATCAGCTCATGCAGAAAGGAAACCATATAGTTACGGGAAACCACCCCCGTCAGTGAATCCAGCACGGAGGAAAGAGGCGTTTCCGAAAGCGTCTTCCGGAAAAACGGATAAACCGCGAGTTCCTCAGCCTGATACATGCTACAGCGATCTCCCTTGACCGATTTGTGATTATCATATCAGAAATAACAGCCTTTCGCAAGCGGAAGACAGCGAAAATACGAGAAGGCTGCTATCCAAAGGTGATAATGTCTCATCGATCCTAAAACGGAAGACAGCGAAAAAACGGGAATGCGGCAGCCGGCCTGAGCGGCGGGAGGAATAAGAAAACCCCCGCGCTCTATCGCGGGGGCAGGAAGTCCTGTCAATAGGGCCGGGTTTTAAACCGGGTCGAGAAGCGGTACGGGTTATAGAAGGTCTGGGGCGTGGACACCGCGTCGGACAGGGAGCGGTTCCGGGTCACGTTCAGCACCAGGCCGATACCGCCCATATTGGTAACCATGTTGGAGCCGCCGTAGCTCAGGAAGGGAAGGGGAATACCGGTTATGGGCATGAGCCCCAGGGTCATGGCGATGTTTTCAAAAACGTGGAACAGCAGCATCCCCATGACGCCGCAAATGATCATGCGGCCGAATTTATCCCTCGTATACCAGGCCAGGTAGAGCATCCGCAGAAGAATCAGGATATAGAAGATCAGCACGGTTACGCTGCCGACAAAGCCCCAGGCTTCCCCGATGGTGGCGTAAATGAAATCCGTCCAGTCGGCGGGAACGTAGTTCAGCTGGCTCATGGAGCCGTCGACAAACATGCCGATGCCCGTCAGGCCGCCGGAACCAATGGCCATCTGGGACTGCAGAATCTGATAGGAGTCGGAGGAGGAATACAGCTCCGGATTCAGGAAGCCGGAAATCCGGGCCAGGCGGTAGTCCGTGGAACCTGTGGCGACCATGATGCCGTAGATGGAAAGGATGCCAAGGGCCGCAATACCGGCCAGGGTGCCCAGGAGCTTGAAGCTGCAGCCCGCGAAATACATCATCACCGCCGTCAGGAATATGATCACCAGCATGGATCCTGTTTCGCCTTCGGCCAGAATGATGACCGAGGGGATCAGCACCGTGAGCATGGAGCGGGAAAAGGACCGGACGGTGGACATGGGGACGTTTTCCTGGGAAAACTGCTTGGCCAGCATCAGGATAATGGACAGCTTCGCGAACTCGGAAGGCTGTATCGTATAGCCCCAGATAATGTCCAGCCAGGCTTTCACGCCCTGGGCCCGGTTAAACACCGTAACCAGGGACAGCAGAATGACCATGAGCCAGTATATCAAATTGGCCCTGCGGCGCAAAAGGTCGTAGGGGATGGCCATGACGACGCCGACGACCAGCGGCGCCACCAGCACGAAAAGACACTGGCGCATCGTATAGGAGGATTCCACCACGTGGTTCAGGAAGGGAATGTCCGAGCTGGAATCCGGCGAATAGGTTGCGACGCAGACGGCCACGATGCCCATCAGGGACATGGCGGCCACCAGGGCGATCAGCACCACATCGGTATGGGCGCGATACGCCCGCTTTTCGATCACGCTATTGCGCTGCGTTTTCGTTCACCTCCTTGATTTCCCGGGGAAAATGCCGGCGGAAGAAGGGCGTTTTTGTTTTGCCGATCTCCGGCAGGCTGACCTGCTTGCCGCAAATCCGGTCCGCGATCCGCAGAAGCGCCTCCCGGCTTTCGCAAACATAGTCCGCGGCCAGCTTATGGCGAAGCTGGGCCAGGCAGACGGCGGGATCGTCCGGCACCTCGCCCAGGAGGGGAAGGACCAGGGTTTCGGCCACCGTTTTGGCGGAATACATTTCCCCCGCATAGATCAGATCCCGGTTCAGCCGGTTCACGATCAGGCGGGGCGGGGGCAGCTTCTTTTCGAAGAGCAGGTCGACGACCCGCTCCGCGTCCCGGAGGCACAGATCGTCCGGCGTTACGACCAGGACGATTTCATCCGGCCCCGCGTTCAGCACGTTTCGCAGGCCCCGCTCCAGCCCCGCCGGGCAATCCACAAAAACATATTCGTGCCCGGACTTCAGGAGGGCCAGAATCTTTTTCAGCTTCTTCGGCTCCAGATCCCGGACCCGGGAAAACTGGGACGCCGGGAGCAGATCCAGATTCGGCAGATCGGGCACGGAAATGAGGGCCTGGGGCAGGCCGCATTTTCCGCTGGCCACATCGACCAGGTCGAATACGATCTGATCCTCCAGATTCAGGAACAGATCCAGCCCCCGAAGACCGATATCCGCGTCGATAAGGGAGACGGAATGCCCAGCGCGGGCCAGCAGAGCGGCCAGATTGACAGTCAGGGTGGATTTTCCGACCCCGCCCTTTCCGGAGGCAATCACATAAACAGACGACATGGGAGACTCCTTTCAGAAACCGGAACGATTCCGGCGGCCGAGGCTTTCGCCATCCCGGCCGGAGCACCGCGGTTTCGAATGAACCGGAAACGATCGGTTCCGCAGGATACTTAGCCTGGCGGAGCCCACGACCGGAGGTTTACGGGGCCAGGGTGTTGCCGATGGGCAGGAACTCCTCCACAGAACGGAGGGTCTTCTGGCCCATATACCATTCGATGAAATCCCGGGGCGCCTTCGAGGCTTCCGAGCCTGAATACCCGTTGGGGATGAAGCAGGCGATGGCGATTTCCGGATTCTCGAAGGGGGCGAAACAGACGAACCAGGAGTTGTTCTCCAGGTCGATCTTGGTAACCTGCGCGGTTCCCGTTTTCGCGGCGATCTGATCCGTATAGGGCCAGTTGCGGAAGTATTTACCCGCGGTACCGGATTCGTCAACCACGCCCTTCATGCCTTCCCGGATCAGGGGCAGGAACTCGTCCGCCCTGTCAAGCCGGTGAATCAGGGTCGGCTCCCGCTGGGAAAGGATCTCGCCCTCGGGGGAGGAGATGGAATCGATCAGGGAAACGTTGTAGAGGTATCCGCCGTTGGCAACGGTACAGACATATCGGGCGACGGCGATGGGCGTCAACACGGTAACAGATTGGCCGATACCGGTCAGGATGGTCTGGCCGCCGCCCCACTTGATATCGTTCATATAATTGTAGGTATCCCCGATGACGGACTGGAGATAGACCATCTCCTTGGTCATGTTCAGCTCCTCCATCAGGATGGTACGCATATTGTCCAGCCAGTCGCCTTCGTTGTAATTAACGGCCATGTCCATCAGCCGCTTGGCGCAGACGGAGAGACGGGCGTCGTCATAATCGATGTTGCGGGAGGCGCCGCAGTTTTTCAGGTGGGTCTTGATGGAGTTAAACACGATGATGGGCAGGGAGGTATCCTGGTTTGCCTCGTTGACGGGCTTGGAGGGATCATAAAGGGAATTCTGGCATCCCACGACGGAGCGAACCTCGCCGGGCAGGTCAATGCCGGTTTTGGAGGTCAGCCCGAAGAGAGAGGAATACCGGTACAGCCTCTCCTCGCCCAGGCGGCTGGACAGCTCATAGAAGAAATAGTTGCAGCTGTTGGTCAGCCCGTCGACGATGGTCTGGTTGGCGTGCTTGTAGATGTAGTTCTTGTTGATCCAGCACTTGGGAGCGGTGGTAATATCGGCGTTGTACTTGGTATAGTATCCGCCGTCGGAAATCCGCTCCGTCGGGAGGAGCACGCCCTCCGTCAGCGCGCCGGTGCCGGTTACCATCTTGAAAATCGAGCCGGGGGTTCCCCGGGCGTGTATCCCGTAATTCAGGAGCAGGTTCCGGTTATCGCCCAGGATGGCCATGGCGTCCTTGCCGCCGGCGACCAGGGCGTTCAGATCATAGGTGGGATAATTCGCCATCGCCAGCACGCGGCACTGCATGTCCAGCACGATCAGGCAGCCGTGCTCCGCCAGGGCCAGGGGATAGGTGCCCCAGTTCCGGTTGTGAATATCGGTTTTGTTGGCCTCCAGCCAGGAATCGGAGGCGAGATACCGCTCCTGCAGATCCCGGGTGGTGGAAACGTTGTTGGCGATGGCCCGCTCCGCCACGATCTGGTAGGAGACGTTCAGGGTCAGCTTGACGTTGTTCCCGTCCTGGGGCTCGGTATAGCTGAGCTCCCGGACGACCTTGGACATCTGATCCCGCTCCACAACGCGGCTGCCCTTCCGGAGGGAGGTGTTCTGGGTCAGCCAGTCCTCCATGGAGGACTCGATGCCGTCCCGGCCGATGGTATCGTTATAGGAGTAGCCCTTCGCCTGCAGGGTCAGCCACATGGCCCGGGAGGGAATGGCGCCGGTATAGCCGATAATCTGGCTGGCCAGGTTGGAGCGGGGATAGACCCGCTTCGTGCCGATTTCGATTTCCATGCCGGGCAGCATCATGGATCGGGTTTCGATTTCGATGACCGTTTCGTAACGGACGTCCCGGGCGATGACGATGGGCTGGGAGTTGAAGATGTTCATCTGCATTTCGGAATAGATGGCCATCACCTTCAGCATCGTTTCCTCGTCCAGGCCATCCGGAATCTGGTAGCGGGTTTTCAGCCGCTCGATGCACTGCTCCGCCGTCGCGTATCGGGTCAGATTGGTCAGATAGTTATTGGAACGCCACTGGTTTTCACGGGTCGCCAGTACGGATTCGGAAACGCCGGAGCCGAAATTAAACTCCCATTCCCCGGTGTCCGCGTTCCGCCGGATGACAAAGTCGATCGCCATCGTTCCGCCGTTTTTCTCGACGATCCGGATGGTATCGATGATAGAGGCGGTATAGGTCTGATAGGCGTTGGCGGAAACGGTGGAGGCGTCCTTATAGAAGGTTACGTTATAGATCATCTCGTCCCGGGCCAGGATCACCGAATCGGCGGAGACGATGTTTCCGCGCTTGCCCCGCAGGGCGATGGTCTTCGTCCGGGTATCCTCTGCCTTGGACAGATAATACTCCTCCTGGCGGAGCTGCAGATTCACCAGGCCTGAAACCAGGAACACGAAGATCGCAAACAGAACGACCAGGAAGCCGATATAGCGGCCCAGCCCTCTGCGCCCTTTTTTCTCCAAGGAATCACGCTCCTTTCCATTTCAGATGGTTTTCCGCCCGTCCCCTGGACGGCGGGACTTACTTTTTGCCGAAGACGATCGGCTGGTTGCGAAGCACCGGGGTTTCCACGCGGCGGCCGAAGATCAGCCGCCGGGAGAGCGCCGCGACGGGCACCGTAATCACCCCGGTCAAAAGGACATCCAGAAAGCCCCGGATAAAATGCCGAATTGTCAGCGCGGTGCCGCCCAGGTAGATATACGCGATATTGACGATTTCGTATATCAGCACGTTCACCATGGCGCAGAGGATCGTCCGGACAAAGGGAGGCAGCTCCCGGGATTTCCGCTTCAGCGCCCGGTCCATCTCCAGCCGGCGGAGGGATTTGTCCGCGAAGACAAAGGAGGTGAACAGCGCGCTCAGGGGATAGATGGCCAGATTCAGAAAAGTGATGGCCGGGAGCATGACCTCCATCACGAGTCCGTAAATCAGCCCGACCCAGAAGGCCTGGAGCCGCCCGTAAGCGACGGTTACGATGGCGATGACACAGTAGAGCAGGTTCGGCGTTACGCCGCCGATCTTCAGATAGGGCATCAGGCAGACATGCGTCAGATACCCCAGCGGCACCAGCAGCGCCAGCACCAGATAGCGGCGGAAGAAGCCCGCGCGGATCTCCCGACGAAAGAAACTGCTCATCCGTCGTCCTCCTCGAAGGTCATGTTGTCCGGATCCGGCGTCAGATAAGGCGTGGGCGTCGGCTCGGGAGAGGGCGTCGGGGTGGCCGTCGGCTCAGCGTTGGGCCGGACGGGCATGTATTCGAAGTTATGAACCTCCGGCGTGGGCGTCGGGATCGGCGTCGGAGTCAGCGTGGGCGTCGGGGTAGGCGTCGGTTCGGGCGTCGGCTCCGGCGTCGCGTTGGGATCCCGGGTGGTCTGGGACTCGAAGAGGGAAGAGGCGATCTGGGGTACCTGGGGCGAGGGACGGGCGCTTTCCAGCGGCACCAGATCCAGGTTGGACCGGCCGTTTTCCCGACCCTGGATCGCCTCCGGCGTCGGCTTGTAGCGGAGGACGATCACGTATTCCAGATGCTGGAAGTCCGCCAGGGGCTCCAGGACGATATACTGCTTGTTGGATTCCATGCCGCGGGTGCTTTCCCGGACGGTCCCGATGGGAATCCCCTTCGGGAAGGACATGCCGACGCCGCTGGTCACCACCGTGTCGCCGGGGCGGGGCAGGTTGTTTTCCGGCAGATAATACATCCGGCACATGGCCGTTCCGTCGATGCCCAGGGTTCCCCGGACGGTGCCCTGGTCCCGGCTGGACTGGATCAGCGCGGCGATCGACGCCTCGGAATCGATGATCGTCCGGACGGTGGCCATATGGGGCTGGACGCTTTCCGTATAGCCCACGAGGGAGCCGTTGATCGTTACGGCCATGAAGTTTTCGATCCCGTCGTCCGAGCCCTTGTTGATCGTAAAGGTGGAAAAGTAATTGCTGTCGGATTTTCCGATCACCGTGCAGACGATGGGCTCCATATTCCGGTTGGCGGCGATTTCGTCGCTCATGTCCTCGTATTGGGACAGGGTGTTCTGGAGCTCGTCCGCCAGCATGGCCTTGTATACCAGCTGCTCGTTTTCCGCCCGCACCCGGTTGTATTCCAACTCGATGTTGGCCCGCAGCTTCCAGGAGCGGAAATAGGAGGCGACCGCCTCCGTCAGCCCGGAAAAGAAACCCTGCACCGGGGTCACATACCGGCCCACCAGGTTCTCCGGCAGATCCAGCCCGGGAACATCGGGAATAATCCGATGGAAGATAAAGGAGCCGGACAGGATCAGCAGGATGGCCGTAACGGCGATGAGGATGATCCGGCGGAGCAGGGGATGCTCCTTTCGGGAACGGCGCCGGCCAGCGCGAAGGGCCCGCAGGTCGTCGGTTTCCTCCTCCGGCAGGAAGGTCCCCGTCCGCTGGCGGCCCCGGAACGCCCGGGGAGAGCGAGAGGAGGCGGATTCGTCTTCAGAGGCATTACGTTCGGAAGAGTCGCGTTCGGAATCGAGCTCGGAAGAGTCGCGTCCGGAAGAACTCTGTTCGGAGGAACCGCGTTCAGATGAATTGCGCCAGGGCGAACTGCGATCAGAAGAGTTGCTCCCGGAAGCGGATTTACTCCGGGAAGAAAAACCATCGGAGGCGTTTTCCTCCGGGTAGCCGCTTTCATTTCCGGAATCGGACAGGGGAGAAGAACCGCCGCCGCGTCGGTTATCCGGAGCGATGGGGCGGAGCTTGCGAAGGGCCTCCTCCGGCGTATCGGAGGCGACGGGAGCCGCGTCCGGCTGGTTATAGATGAAATCATCGGTCAGCTCCGGCCGGGTGGTTTCCGGCTTGTTGCGGCTGCTGTGCTGCCATTTGAATCTGGCCATGGACGCGGTTCACCTCCTTCCTGCTCTTTGGGGGACTGAACCCGGATAAAGATTACGGATGTGTTACAACTTGAAGAATGTAATCAAATTGCAACAATCGACCCCGGTTCACTGTTTCAAAAGCGTGTCGGAAAAGTCACAACAAGGCGGATTATGCGGTCGGAACCGCCCGTCTGTCGGGCGGAGTGACCAGCTGGATGTTCTCCGTCAGGTATCCGATGCCCAGGATACAGCTGTCCGCGGGATCCTTGGCCAGCAGCACCGGGATATCCAGCTTCTCGGAAATAAACCGGTCCAGGGCGAAAAGCTGGCTCGCGCCCCCGGTCAAATGGATGCCGCCCCGCATGATGTCGGCGCAAAGCTCCGGCGGCGTCCGCTCCAGCACCCAGCGAATGGCCCGGATGATGCCCTCGCAGGAGTCCTGAATGGCCTCGTGGGCCTGGGAGGAGGAAAACTGGACGGTTCCGGCGGAAGTGCTGAGCTGGTTAATGCCCCGAACCAGTACGGAGCGGGGCTCCTCCAGGGGCATGGCGGCGGCCAGATCCTTCTTGACGTTCTCCGCCGTCTGCCTCCCGATGATGATGTTGCATTCCCGTTTCAGGTAGTTCATCAGGTTTTCGTCGAACCGGTCCCCGCCGATGGGGACGCTCTGGGAAACGACCAGGCCGCCCAGGGAAATGACCGCCACGTCGGTGGTTCCGGCGCCGATGTCGATGACCATGTTGCCGACGGGATCATAGACGGGGAGCCCCGTTCCGATGGCGCCGGCAAAAGGCTTTTCAATCAGAAAAACGTGCTTGGCCCCCGCGAGACGGACCGCCTCGGTCAGGGCCTTGCGGTTCACGTCGTCCAGCCCGCAGGGGACGGAGACGATGACCTTGGGCTTGTTCAGATAGCTGATCCCGATGGCCTTCCGGATAAAGTATTTCAGCATCAGGGAGGTCATGTCGAAATCGGCCACCTCGCCGTTTTGAATCGGATAAACCGGCATCAGCCGATCCGGAGAGCGGCCCAGCATAAACTTCGCCTCGTCGCCCACGGCGCGAACGGCGCGCTTGTCCTCCCGGTCCACAACCACCATCGTGGGTTCGGAAATCACGATCCCGCGGCGGCTGACAAAGAGGGAAGTGTTGGAAGTTCCCAGATCAATTCCGATATCCGGAGCCGAAATTGGCATGGCAGGCAACCTTTCTAACGTTCAGATTCAGGAAGCATTCGGGCTGAAGAGACCTCCGCGAGGGGTTTGCATCCCGGAGCAAACAGCCGGCGGCACGAAGCGTACGATCGGGCGGAGCATACAGATAAAGCGAAACCGGCGATCGGGCGGAGCGAAAAGATAAGCGAAACGAGCGATCGCCAGGAAGCATACAGGAAAAGAAAATCAGTCTGGCTAAGATAGCATGGGGCGGAGACAGAGATCTGTCAGCAGCCTGCTTTCTTCAACAGATGGCAGACCAGATCCAGCGGCAGCCCGATCACCCCGGAAGGGCTTCCTTCCATCCGGCGGATCCACAGGGCGGCCCGGCCCTGAATGGCGTAGGCACCGGCTTTGTCGAGGGGTTCGCCGGTTTCGACGTATCCCCGGATCTCGTCTTCCGTCATCTCTTCGAACGTCACGCGGGAAACATCCGTCCCGGTCAGCGCCTCGCCCGCGGGAGTAATCACCGTCACCCCGGTGCAGACCTCGTGGGTCCGCCCGCTGAGGCAGCGGAGCATGCGGACGGCGTCTTCTTTGTCCTTCGGCTTTCCCAGGGAAACCCCGTCCAGCGTTACCAGCGTATCCGCGGCGAGGATCAGCCTTCCCGGATGCGCCTTCGCGCAGGCCCGGGCCTTTCGCCGGCTCAGCTCCGCCACCGCTTCCGCCGCGGGCAGGTCGCATGTTTCGTCCACCTCCGGCGCGTCCACCTCGAATGGAATCCCGGCCTGGGAAAGCAGCTCCCGGCGCCTCGGAGAAGACGAAGCCAGAATCAGCGGAACCTCCATGCACCCACCCCCGCGAAATCGATACCAAAACATTATACCACAGCCTGTCAATCCTGTGAACAATGCCATCAAAAATCGACTCGGCAGCCATAAGAAAACGCCCGGGAGTTTCTTCCCGGGCGCAGAAGGAGCAACCGAATCACTCTTTCGTCTTTTTCCATTCGTCATACTGCCGCTGGATTTCCGCGATGACCTCGTCAACGCCGGCCTCCTTCAGGGCGGCGTTCATGGCGGCGATGCCGACCTTTGGATCATCCGGATCCACCTGGCCGCAAAGCAGGGGCGGCCCGTACTGAGAAATGACTGCGTTGACGGCATCTACCTGGTCACGGACGTTCTTTCTGTCAAATCGGAAGCCCAGGGAGGGGGCGGGAATCGCGTCGTCCGCGTAGACCTGCAGATAGGCGTTCTTTTTCACATCCTCGTTGGAAAGGACGTACTGCAGCCGGGTGTTGCCCACGGTCCATGCGCCGCCGTGGACGCCGTACCAGTTGGCTTCCGGAATCGTATCCAGCTTCAGCAGATCGGTCGTTTCATAGTTGACGTTTTCCTGCCCGTAGAGCATCATATTGATCAGTGCAGGGTCGCTGTGCATCAGGTTCAGATACCGCATGGCCTTCGAGGGATCCTGACAGGTGACCGGAATGGCGAACATGGAACCGCCAGCGTGGGTGGTGACCACATATTTTGGCTGCATGGTGATTTCGACGCACTCAAATTCCGCCGTCGCGTTGGCGGCGATCATTTCCGCCGCCTTGATGCCGTGTCCCTTCAAGGGCTGAACGAAAACAAGGAAATCCCCCTTACCGAAGGTGCCGTTATAGTCAAAATTGCTCTTCAGGATAGCGGGATCGATATACTTTGCCAGCCCCCATTTTCGCATCAGGCGGATATGCTCCTCTTCCTCCGGCGTGGAGAAAATATTCACGATGGTTTCATCAAACTGACCGTCGTCCTGTTTCGCCATGCGCATGGAAATGCCGTTATTGGCGATGCCCGCCCATTCCGGAATCCAGGGCTCGTCCGCCCAGCGGGGATTGTTCATACCGTCCATCAGGTAGGGATACTTTTTAGGAAACTTTTTTTTGTATTTTTCCAGCCAGGGCTCCAGATCAGCCGTACAGGTGATGGAGGGGTCATCCTCCACCACATCCCAGCCAATGGCTTCCGCAGCGGTTTTGTTGATGATGAATCCCTGGGGAACGCAGAGCTCCTTGTTTGTCGGGACACCATAAACGATCCCGTTGACCCGGATGCCGTTCAGAAAGCTCTTGGGGAGGGTTGCGTGGATGCCGGATCCGTATTCCTCGATCAGATCATCCAGGGGAAGCAGCAGGCCTTCGGAAACCTCATCGCTGTAGCCCTCCCAGTCGGCGGTAAAAATCAGATCCATCTTGGTTCCCGCCCGGAGGGCATCGATGGCTTGGGTGTTCCAGTCGTCCCACCCGATGATGTGAAAGGTCACCGTGGCGCCGATACGGGGCTCGATATAACGGTTGATCGCCTTTTCCACCCCCTGTCGGATTTTGGGGTTATCGCCGTTGCCAACCCAGTAAATATCAAGATTATAGGATTCCTCCGCTCCGGCCCAGGAACACAGACCGGCTATAAGCGCCAGTGTCAGGAATAAAGATATGATTTTACGCACTGAAGTCAACCTCCCTGTTGATCTGATAGACATCCCGATTATGACGCATTCGGATTAAAAAAGCAAGGAGAAAATGCAGCGATTCATGAGCCGGGGCGGGATGAATACTGGTTGAACGTTCGGAGAAAGAGCATGAACGGAGAAAAACAGCACGCTCCGCAGAAAATAGGGAGAAAGTAAGGATAACGGAAATTATTAAAATTTTTGGAAACACGAACGTTAACTTCCGTAGAATAACAATAGCAACACAATTTAACGAACGTTCGAAATTTACAGACCGAAGTATGTTCAAATGGATCCCAAAATTATCTAGCGAGGTTCTTTACATTCAGTCGTAATTTTGTTATTATTTTCACGGGGCAAGAGGCCCACTGAAAAAAACAAGAAATATGGTTCCAATTACTGCCATCGCTTCGGGTCAACTGAAGTGATGGCCTTGAGGCAAACCTGGAGGGGTAAGAAGATGAAGAAACTGTTCAAGAAGGAAAGATGGATCGCGATGGTGCTGGCGCTGGTCATGGTGGGCAGCGTCTGCGCGTTCGCCTTCGCCGACGAGGGAGAGGCGGTTCCGCCGGAGCAGGTTTCTGTTGACGACGCTGCACAAAAGGCCGCTGAGGAAGAAGCCGCCAGGAAGGCCGAGGAAGAACGCAAGGCGCAGGAAGAAGCCGAGCAGAAAGCTGAGGAAGAGCGCAAGGCGCAGGAAGAAGCCGAGCGGAAAGCTGAGGAAGAGCGCAAGGCTAAGGAAGAGGCTGAGCGCAAAGCCGAGGAAGAGCGCAAAGCCCAAGAAGAGGCCGAGCGGAAGGCTGCCGAGGAAGAGGCTGCCCGCAAGGCGGCTGAAGAAGCTGCCAATGCGCCTCTTGAAGGTACTATTAAAATAGAAGCGAAAATTCAGGGCAACCTGTATTTCGGAGACGAGCTGAAGCTTGAAGCGAAGATCTCCGGAACGAACATGGCCTATACCATTACTTGGGAGCAGCTGGATCCTTCCGAACCCGCTGACAGGCAGGAATGGAAAGCAATCAACAACGCGCATGAAACGACATTGAAGATTACCGTCTCGAAGAAGGCCGCATCCCTCAAATATCGCGTGACCCTGACCTCCGAGAACGGCAAGACGATCTCCTCCAAAGAATATACAATGCCCGAACCCACTGAGAAGCCCGTCGTGAAGGAAGAAGTCCCCGAGGAAGTAAACGAGCCCGAAAAGGAAAAAGAAGAACCCGCTGAAGAGACGAAGGACGAACCCGAAGAAGTGACCGGGCCCGTCGAGGGAACCGACAAGCCGGAAGAAGAAGTGACCGAGCCTGTCGAGGGAACCAATAAGCCCGAGGAAGAAGTAACCGAACTCGTCGAGGGAACCGGTAAACCGGAAGAAGAAGTAACCGAGCCTGTCGAAGGAACCGACAAGCTCGAGGAAGAAGTAACCGAGCCCGTCGAGGAAACCGACAAACCCGAAGAAGAAGTAACCGAACCTGTCGAGGGAACCGACAAGCCCGAAGAAGAAGTAACCGAGCCTGTCGAGGGAACCGACAAGCCCGAGGAAGAAGTAACCGAGCCCGTCGAGGGAACCGACAAGCCCGAGGAAGAAGTAACCGAACCCGTCGAGGGAACCGATAAGCCCGAGGAAGAAGTAACCGAACCCGTCGAGGGAACCGACAAACCGGAAGAAGAAGTAACCGAGCCTGTCGAAGGAAAGGATGAACCCGAAGAGGGAGCCGAGCCCGGCGAGGATGAAACGGCCGAGACAGGGGAGGAAATAGAAGAACCTGTCAACGAAATTGCCGAAAATGAAGAGACTGACGAAGAGAAGACCGAAGTCGGTTCTTTGGACGCCACAGAAGAAGAAATTGGAGAAGAGACAATTCCTGCTGAAGGCGAAACGGTTGAAGAAGAGCTGACTGAAGAGGAAGCTGTTCCTCAGGTAGAACGGAAAGTGATCCTTCATTCCACTTTGGACGGTTTGGATTTTGTCTATTCAGGAACCAAGATTACCATCACGGCTGAGGTGATCGGGTTCGATGATGTCGAATACGTGTGTGAGTGGAGTTATTCTCCCGACGGAGTGAACTATTTCCCCATGGATGATGTAACCGGACTGACATATGAGTATCGTATCGATGAAACGAACGCTGGCTATTTCTGGAAAATGAAAGCCATTCCGGTTGAATAAGACCATCACAAGATGAAAGAACTCGATGGATCGGTGTTTTGATCCATCGAGTGTCCCTGTTAAGATGAACCTGCTGAAAGGACGTATGGTTATGAAGATTCATCCGATGAAGAGACTGGTTGCTCTGATGACCGCGCTGCTGATGGTCATTACGACGATTCCTGTTGCCGCGTTTGCAGACAATGGGACAGCTGAGGGCGGTACCGGCGGTAGCTCTGTCGTGGTCGTTCCTCGTTCGATCAATGAATACCTGACTGGTTTTGCTCCGGCAACAGGAGTTTACGCTGTTGGTGACACAGTTTCCTTCGAGCTGAAATTTCAGGATGTACCAGCGTCAGATGGTATAGTGTTGTCCTTCTCTTTTCCGGAAGGTTTGACGCCAAAGCAAGCATCCAATGCTGATATTGATGGTCAGACAGTCAACTTTACCGGCAGCTCGGCTTCCGAGTATACCATTACTGTCGATTGCGAGATCCTTTCGTCGATTTCTAATTCGACAACCATAGGCATGTTCGGCAAGGTAGAAAATGTCTCTCTGACTGCCGTTAACAATCTGGATTTCGACGGCAAACAGTTTGCATTGGTTTTGCATGGACAGTCCTCTGTGGCTGTGAAGGCGTCAGCAGAAAACGGTTCCCTCCAGGAATCAAATGTCAAATCAGTATCAGGCAGCTATGGAACAACAGATAATACAGAGCCTCTGTCTGTCTGGTCATTTATTAAAGAGGAAGGCATTAATCGTTTCCAGATCAAAAATGGTGATTCTTTCCTCAACATTTCTACTTCCGGTGTATCTTTAAGTGGCAATCCGCAGACATTCTTTATTGAAGAAGGAAACAACGGCTCATACAAGATTTCCACTTTAGACAGTGATTCCAAGAGATTCCTGGGTCATAGTGATAACAGGTTTATCAGCTCTGCCGACGGTGCGGAGCTTACATTCGTATCGTTGCAGGATTATACAATTAAAGTCATATTTGGCGGTCTGGAAAACCAGACTTTCGAGATTAAACGGCAGAAGAATTCGCCGTTACTTCCTATTAGAGATACGGAGCTTAGCGATCTGTCCTTGCCTGAAACCACGATGATCACCGAATTTAAGGATGATCTGGGGGTACTTATCAGCGAAGAACGAACGGTATCTGGTCCTATGACCGTTTATCCGGTTACGGCCGCTTCCTGGATGAACGGTAAGGTTGGATCTTTGGTTATTAAATCCCCAGAAAATTGCTATATCGCTCTGCAGAGTACAAATGATTACAACGATTATCGCTCAGTTCGGCTGGACGCGCTTTTGCTGGATGAAGATAACGGTTCGCTCAGCAGCGATGTAACGGTTACAACATGGCGATTCATCTGGATACAGGACGATGAGTATTATATTCAGGAGGCTTCTTCTCCATATCGATATCTGAATCCTACGCAATCATCGCTCACTATGTCAAGCGAACCCGCTTTAATTCGTGTCATTGATATTGAGGATGGCACCTTTGGCCTTATTGTACCGGTTGAACCGAGAAAAAATGATAATATAAAGTATGCGGTGAATAAAAAGAAATCCAACAAAGATTTGCACTGGGGATTCCAGGTGTATTTTAACAATGCCAGAACGAAAAAAAATATTGAAGCCACTGAGAAATTCAGACTGGTCAATGTGCAGCAACCTGCGGCGATTGAAGACCTGAACGGCCAGACCGGTGCCCTGGTTGTTTCGGGAACGTTTTCCAACCGGTTGACTTCTGTTGCTTTACAGTCAGCAGAGAAGGACGCCAGCAAGAGAGTTTCCCTTGAAGTTTTGGACTATGACGGTGTTGTATCTCCAAAAAGCAGGAATAACCAAATTTCCATTTGGAAATTTGAAAAGATAGCAGGTAATGTATATGCCATTAAGGATCTGGAAACAAATCAATACCTGAGCGTTTCGCTGGGCTCTAATAAAGACGGCTTACCCAGCAGATCGCTTACGCTTTCGTCAAGCAAATGCGGTTTTTCCATAGTCCAGGTGAATGGAAAGTATTATATTAAATATGGCTTCTATGGTGTTGTTCTAAACAATAACGGCGTCGGCAATGGGTTTGAACTGACGGATAATCCAACGAGAACACCGAATGCAGGCTTTATCCTTTACCCCGAAGAAAATGTATCGGGTTATCGTGAGACACTGATATTCAACGCGAATAACGGAACTGAGGAAAAGTCATACGTTTATGCGGTAGCGGATGAGGAAGTTCCGATTAAGATTCCTGAATGTACGGCTACAAACGAGGGTTATACATTTAAATACTGGACTTCCAAAAAGGATGGATCCGGTACAGTCTTCCTGGCTGGAGACGATTATTATGTTCAGGAACAGTCAGGTAATAACAGTATCAATTTCTATGCTCAGTGGCAAGTTGCCGAAGTTACTATCCGACTTGTGGATAAACTCGACAAGGATTCTGAGGAAACCCTGGTTCAGGAAATCAAGCAGGCTCCAGGCACGATCATAACACTGCCGCGTTATAACGGAACCCGTGACGACTACGTCTATGTAGGATGGACCACCCATTATAACCTGCAGCTGCACACAGATGATAAAGATGAAAACGGTAAAACTTATCAGGCGTCGAATGGATCGCATGCAAAGAACTACCTGGTTGTTTACGAAGCGGGGAATTCTTTCAGCGTTCCCGACCATGATATAACTCTGTACACGGCCTGGACCCCGGAACAGTACGGTGATACTCACTTCTCTATCCGCAAAGACGGCATTATGCCCTATGAGCCTTCACATCACGCGGTTTCTAATTATTATGCACACATCGATAAGACAGGAATCGTTAAGGTTCAGCGCTGGATAGTTGACACAAATGATGCTGTAACGGTAAGCCTGGATAAGAACTACGCGGAGAATAATGTTTCCAGAAATCTAACAGAACTGCCTTCGAATGAAGAAATCAAAGCAGTTTATCCGGAGTTTGACCCTGAGACGCAGTATATTGTCTGGTATGTTCAGAAACTGCAGACATCCAATGATATCTGGCACGTTGACGGTGTCGTTCGCTTCAGGGATAAGTTAACTGTATCTTATCATTCTAATGTTGATAACGGCGACGTCGTAAAGAATATGCCCAACGGTTATCAGCTTGTGAAAGATCCAGATAACGGGAATAATATTACAGTTGGCTATTATCCGAAGAATGCAAGCGAATGGACGACCAGCGAACCTGTTCGGACAAACTACAAGTTTATCGGATGGACAATCGGACAGGACGGACAGGAGATTTACAAAACAAATGATGTAATCGAGGGAAGAAAGACCGATATCGATTTCTATGCCCAGTGGAAATGGGTTGGTCCGAATAAAACGACTATTAAAGGCAAAAAAACCTGGGATGATAATAACAACGAGTTGAATAACAGACCGGAAAAAATCACTGTGGTGTTACGGAGATCCGGATCGGATGCAGTCGTTTCTGAACTGGAAGTTACCGGCGGAGAAATCGATGATGAATGGGAATTTGAATTCGTTGATGTTCCCAAATACGATGACAAAGGCACGATAATATATACAGTTGATGAATTGACTGTGCCTGCGGGCTATGTGAAAACTGCTGTATATGGAACTGAAATCATCAATAGTACTGAATTTAAAGATATCATCGGCGTAAAGATCTGGAATGATGAGGGCCGCTATCAGGACCGTCCTGAATCTGTGACTTTGGAACTTTATGAGAATGGCAAAGATGTTCCTCTGGAGAGTTTCGATCTGACGGAAGCAAACGATTATTACTTTATTGAGGGTGCTCATCCTTCCAGCTGGACGCATGTTTTCCAGCATAAACCTACCTATCGGGATGGCGTTGAAATAGGTTATACAGTCCGAGAGAAGGATGTACCCACGGGTTACATTCTTGAAAAAACAGACAGTTCCTACGCTGTAACGAACACGCCCGAGAAGACGGAAGCGACGGTTCGGAAGGTCTGGGACGATGCTGGGAATCAGGATGGCAACAGACCTGAGACGCTGACGGTAAAGCTTCTTGCGAATAATGAAGATACCGGAAGAACTGTGACCCTGACCGCAGAAGATGGTTGGGCACAGAAGACGATTACCGGGCTGAACAAGTACTCCAGGGGTGCCTTGATCAGCTATACTTGGGAAGAAGTTGGTCTGCCTGAGAGCTACAGACTGACGAACACTTCCACCAACGACACGGTCACGACCCTGACGAACAGCTATACGCCTGAAACGACGGAAGCGACGGTTCGGAAGGTCTGGAACGATGCCAGCAACCAGGATGGCAAGCGGCCTGAGAGCCTGACAGTTACGCTGAGCAACGGCACGGAAGTGACGCTGAACGCAGATAACAGCTGGACGGCGACGGTTGAAAATCTGCCGAAGTACGCTGCTGGCGAAGAAATCGAATAAGTCGGATCGTAGCCATGTCGTGCTGTGAGCCAAGGAGTTGTAGTGGGGATTTGTCTTCCTAAGACCGCTTGGCCTCCGACTTCGGAAGTGACGCTGAACGCAGATAACAGCTGGACGGCGACGGTTGAAAATCTGCCGAAGTACGCTGCTGGCGAAGAAATCGAAT
>JAZQCB010000008.1:0-6710 GCA_045546035.1 Clostridia bacterium | reverse complement strand
CTTCAGAGCAGAGCAGAGCAGAGCAGAGCAGAGCAGAGCAGAGCAGAGCAGAGCAGAGCAGAGCAGAGCAGAGCAGAGCAGAGCAGAGCAGAGCAGAGCAGAGCAGAGCAGAGCAGAGCAGAGTAAGGGATAACTGCGCCCTTTTTGCATCTTGCGATGCGCTTGAAACTGAATATCGCATTCGTGATGGATAACCGTCGGATTTGACAGGGTTACTATACCCTGTCAGCTTCGGCGGTTTTTTGTGTTTGATTTGGTGATGCGGCGGCCATAACAGCCGCGAATGCGAAAGGAGACAGATTGCTTATGAAAATGACGAAACGACTTTTGAGCATCCTGCTCAGCCTTGTGATGGTGCTGGGGCTGATGCCCGGCATGAGCTTGACGGCGTATGCGGCTTCTTCCGGCAAAAACGGCGGTTTCAATTGGACACTTGATGACGATGGCAAGATGACAGTCACCGGTAGTGGTGCGCTGCCTGAGAGTTTTATTGATCAAAATGGCAACATCAAAAGCATCGTTTTTGATGAAAACTGTCAGGTTAGCGGGCTGGCCCAACGATCAATTTATTGGGCCAACAATGCTACAGAGATTATTATAAACAGCACTGCTGATCTCACGATCGCAGGTAGTGCAATTTGGTATTCTTCTTATGGAGGAGACCCCGTTTCCATTACAATCAACGCGCCGAAGGTTACAATAGCCGGTTCAGAACCGTTTTTTGCATATGGTCGCCAACTAAACATTACAGTTAACACAAATGAATTAATTGTATATAACGGCACCATGTCTTATCTGGGTGGGTGGAACAGTAACAACTCGTTTGCTTACCCCGCAAACTCTACTGTTTATATACCTGCCGGCTATGTGTTTACTCAGTCCTTCATGCAGGTGCAATATGATAGAATGGCTCAATATGGTGAGGAGGATATGTTCTGGCAGGATTATGGCAACAGGTTGGAAGAAGGCAGAGACTATACCTATAACGCAGAGGCATCCAGCGTGGCCCTGACTTCGGAAAATGCCGGCACTGTATTTGGCGGAGCTCAGACGTCAAGTTCAAATGCATATACCGCAGCACATAACCACAGCTTCACCTACTCCGCCAGCGGCGCGACCATCACAGCGACTTGCGGCGGTACGGGCATCTGCGACATTACAGGGGGACTGACCCTCACCATCAGCGCCCCGACCGGCAATTTGGTCTATGACGGAACGACCACCTATCCGGCGGCACTGAGCACCGGGTATAATACCACGGCGTTCCCCGACACCTATTCCATCAGCTATACAAAGGACGGTTCCGCATATAGCGGAGTGCCAAAAGACGCGGGCACTTACACCGCCTCAGTCACGGCAGGAACAGGAGATGCCGCAAAAACTGCCAGCGTGAGCTACACTATCGCTAAAGCGGCAGCCACTGCAACCAAAGCCCCGACAGCCAAAACTCTGACCTACACCGGTTCCCCGCAGGCGCTCGTGTCAGCCGGCACTGCCGAAGGTGGCGAGATGCAGTACGCTCTCGGCACCGCAACCAAAGCCACTGAACCTTATACCACATCCATCCCTACAGCAACCAACGCCGGAACCTACTACGTCTGGTATAAGGTGGCTGGAGACAGCACCCATACGGATTCGACGCCGGCCTGCGTGACCGTCACGATCGGGGCAAAGATCGTCTACATCGCCGCGGAAACGTCGGCGACCGTGGCCGAGCACACCATCGGCAGCGGGCAGGATGCGGTGCTGGTCTTCCATCGCAGCGTGGACGACGCGAATACCATCAACCACTTTGCCAGCTCGGCGGTGGATGGAAAGACCCTTTCCACGGGAGAATATACGGTGAAGTCCGGCAGCCTGATCCTGACCTTGAAGGCTTCGTATCTGGATACCCTGACCCCGGGCGCCCACCGGGTGACCGCGACGTTTGACGACGGAACCGCGGATACCACGATTCAGATTCTGGAAGCGCTGCCTACCCCCGCGCCTACCAATGTGCCGAAGACCGGGGACGGCGCGAACCTGGGTCTGTGGCTGACCCTGATGCTTTCCGGCTTGCTCCTGCTGGGCGGCTGGTCCGTATATACCATCAGAAAACGGGGCTGATCCAGATGTATTTTGGCCAGCTCCTGCTGAGCCACAGGACTGTAGTTGCTCGAAGAAAACGGAACTGATCCATTTGCTCCCCTCCTCATGGGAGGGGAGTTTTATGTCTGGAACCGGATGTGAAAAACCGGCCGAAAAAGCATTGAAGAAAGCGGAAAGATGTGATAGTATGCTATTATGAAAGGCTTCGCGTTATGCGGAGTCGTGCTATATCTCCTTTATGGGGCGAAACGCGTCAGAGGGCCAGGCCTGCGGGCCGGTCTGAGGGCTTGATTTTTATTCCGGGAAAGGATCTGGCAACGGTATGAAGGAGCTTTGGATAAACAGAAATACAGGGAAGGGAAAGCTGCTGCTCTCATTGCTCTCCGGGCTGGTGATGGGGCTGCTGGTTCTGATCGTGGATCATTTCAAGGTTCCGAACCCGAATATGGTGCTCATCAGCGCGCTGGTCTTCTTTACGGGCTTCGGCGGGGTTTTCCCCGGCCTGGTCTGCGCGGTTATGATGATCGGCTACTCGCTGTATTTCTTTTCCGAGGATCACAGCTTTGTCCGCTTTTCCCCCATGAACGGGCAGAAGATGGCGATGGTGATCCTGGGGGTCGTGGTGTGCTACGCGGTGGTAGCGCTGCTGAAGGCACGCCGGGACGTCGCCGGGAAGCGTCTGCGGGAAAAGAACGAAAGACTGAAGGCGGAGGCGGAAACCCTGCGGCGGATGAAGGAAATGTCCGATTCCGTATCCAGCCTGCTGCTGAACATTCCCGCCATGACCTTTTCCAAGGATATGGAAACGGGAAAATACATCGGCTGCAACCAGCTGTTTGCCGAATACGCGAAAAAACCGTCCCCGGAGGCGGTGGTGGGGCTGACGGATCACGAGATTTTTGATCAGCAGACCGCCGACCATTTCGCTGCGGACGACCGCCGGGCCATGGGGATGGACACCCCCTACCAGTTCTATGAAAACGTGCCCGACGCGGCGGGCAGCCCCCGCCACCTGCAGACTACGAAGATGAAGTTTACCCGGTCCGACGGGAAGAACGTGCTGCTGGGAATGACGGTGGATATTACGGAGCTGTACCGGGCCAGGGAGGAAACCGAGAAATCCGCCGAGGCCTACCGGAAGGCCATGAGCGAGCGGCTGACCTTCAGCAGCATCGCCCGGGCCCTTTCCGCGGATTACGACTATCTGTACTATGTCGATCTGAAGACGGATGATTACGTGGTTTACCGGACGGACGGGAAGACGGACACGCTGAATGTCCGCCAGGTTTCCTCCGATTTTTTCGAATCGTCCCGGAAAAACGCGGAGCGGCTGCTTTATGAGCCGGACCGGCCGATGTTCATCGCCAGCTTTACAAAGAAGAACGTGCTGGATTCCATCGCGGACAACGGCTTTTATCTGATTCACTATAGGATGCTCCGGAACGGAACACCGCAGTATATGTCCCTGAAGGCGACGAAGATTCCCGGCGACGAGGAGCATCTGGTCGTCGGGATCAGCAATGTGGATTCGGACATCCGCCAGCAGGCCGCCGCCCAGCGGATCCGGGAGCAGCGCATAGCCCTGAACCGGATTACGGCCCTGTCCGGGGATTATATCAGCTTCTACAGCGTGGATCCGGAAACGGAGGAATTCCGCCAGTATAACGCGACCCGGGATTTCCTCAGCCTGGGGCTGACCCGGGAAGGGAATAATTTCTTCGCCCAGGCGCAGACGGACGCGGAAAAGGCTCTTTATCCCGAGGATCTGGCCTATTTCCGGGCGGAGTTTACGAAGGAGAAGGTGCTGAAGGCCATCGAGGAAAAGGGAATCTATACCCTGCGGTACCGGCTGATGCTCAAGGATACGCCCTTCTATGTCTGCATCCGCGCGGCGCTGGTGGATGAGGAGGAGGGCCGCCGCCTGGTCATCGGCACCAACAGCATCGACGACCAGGTGCGCCAGGAGGAGGCCTATCGCTTTAACCTGGCGGAGGCCAGGGAAAAGGCGAACCGGGACGGGCTGACCGGCGTAAAGAACAAGATGGCCTTTAACGAGGCACTGGAGGAGCTGGACACGAGGATCCAGGCCGGCGAGAAGCCTGCTTTCGCCCTGGTGGTCTGCGATGTCAACAATCTGAAGCTGACCAACGATACCATGGGCCATCTGGCCGGGGATTCGCTGCTGAAGGACGCGTCCCGTCTGATCTGCGACGTTTTCCACCACAGCCCGGTTTTCCGGGTCGGGGGGGACGAGTTTGCCGTGATCGCGGAAAACCGGGATTACCGGGATCTTCCGGCGATTCTGGATCAGATGGAAAAGGAAAACGAAGCCCGGCTGATTACCGGCGGCGCCGTGGTGGCCGCGGGCGCGGCCAAATACAGCGGGGAGAAAACCGCCCTGGAGCTCTTCGACAAGGCGGACAAAAAGATGTATGATAACAAGATCCGGCTTAAGGCAAGGATCGAAAACGCGCCGAAGAAGGCGTAAGCCGCCGGATCCCGGCGCGGGGGAAAGCGCAGGCCGCGGAAGGCTTCCCGCGCCCGTTACCGCCGCCGGAAGGAAGACCGGGCCGGCGGATCGGAAGCGTGGAAAGAAAAACGCGCCGCCGGAGCGGAGGCCGGCTCCAAATCCGGAAGAAAGAAGGATGCCCCATGCCGATTAAGATTCCCAACGAGCTGCCCGCCCATAAGACGCTGACGGAGGAGAACATCTTCGTCATGACGGAAACCCGGGCCATGACCCAGGACATCCGCCCCCTGCGGATCGCGATCGTCAATCTCATGCCCACGAAGGTGGATACCGAAACCCAGCTGCTTCGGCTGCTGGGCAATACCGCGCTGCAGGTGGAAACCGAGCTGATCGCCATGCGCTCCCACGAACCGAGGAACACCCCCCGGGAGCACCTGACCGCCTTCTACAAAACCTTCGACGCCATCCGCGGCCAGAATTTCGACGGCATGATCATTACCGGCGCGCCTGTGGAACAGATGCCCTTCGAAGAGGTGGAATACTGGGAGGAGCTGTGCGAAATCATGGAGTGGAGCAAGGAGCACGTCCATTCCACCTTCCATATCTGCTGGGGAGCCCAGGCGGGGCTTTACTATCATTTCGGCATTCCGAAGCGGCCGCTGGAAAAGAAGCTGTTCGGCGTTTTCCCTCATCATGTGGACCGGAAGAACTATATCCTGCTGCGGGGCTTTGACGACGTGTTCATGGTGCCCCATTCCCGGCATACGACGGTGGCCCGGGAGGATATCGAGGCCCGGCCGGAGCTGAAGATCATGGCCTCCTCGGAGGAAGCGGGGGTCTACGCCATCGCCACGGAGAACGGCCGCCAGATTTTTATTACCGGCCACAGCGAATACGACGCCCGCACCCTGGAGAAGGAATACCTGCGGGACAAAAAGGCGGGGCTGCCCATCGAGGTTCCGAAAAACTACTATCCGAACGACGATGATACCCGGCCGCCCATGGTTTCCTGGCGCAGCCACGCGAACCTGCTCTACGCCAACTGGCTCAACTATCACGTTTACCAGACGACCCCCTACGATCTGAAGGAAATCCGATAGCCCGGCAGCGCCCCTCGCGGGGCGTTTTGCCAAGACACGGGGACGGTTCTTCTGTCTTGTTCGGGTCCCCGCGCCCCGGGACGGACAGGATATCATGATTCCTGCCGGAACAACGAGGAAGGGAATCGACGAAAAGGCGGAGAAAAGGACGAAACGGTCGGAACGATCGGAAAACCGGAAGGAGGCTCCCATGCGGCTGTATCACGCGGGGTTTCAGGAAATCAGAAGGCCGGACATCCGGCACGGGCGCAAAAACGCGGATTTCGGGCAGGGCTTTTATCTGAGCCCGGATCAGGCCTTTTCGGAGCGATGGGCGAAGGAACGCAGGGGCGAGGAGACGGTCATCAACACCTATGAACTGCGGACGGAGGGCCTGCGGGTCAAACGCTTCCAGCGGGACGGGGAATGGTTTGACTACATTTACGCCAACCGGCACGGCCGGCCGGACACGCTGGAATTTGACCTGATCATCGGGCCCATTGCCAACGACACCCTCTTCGACACCCTGGGGATTATGACCAGCGGCGTGCTGCCCCGGGAGCAGGCCGGCCGCCTGCTGCGGATCGGGCCGGTCTATGAGCAGGTCGTCCTAAAGACGGAAAGGGCGGCGGAGCAGCTTGCGTGGCTGTCCGCCCGCGTGCTGGGCCCGGAGGAGCTGGCCCGGAACGCGGAAACGCTGAAGCGGGAGGAAGCGGCCTATCAGGAGCTTTTCGCCCGGGAAATGGAGAAGATCGCCGGCGGGGAATAAATCGGAGCCATACGCAGAGAAACCTGGGGCGGCAGGATGTGAATACAACTTTGGCGGAGTCGGAGCCAAACCTGCGTAACCCCCGGGCGGCAGGCTGTGGAAAAATCGCCGGCGGGAGCCGGGCTGGAGCAAAACGCGGCAAGGCCCGGAGTGGCCCGGCATATATCGGAAACGAAAAATAAATTTTCGTTTCCGATAAGCCTCCGGCGGATGCGACCGGGCGCGAAATGTAATTTTGCCGCTTTGCGGCACGCGCCCGGCGCGGCGTAAACGCATCAAAACGCAAAGCGTTTTTGCGTTTACG
>JAZQCB010000007.1:0-33549 GCA_045546035.1 Clostridia bacterium | reverse complement strand
GCGTGGGTGTCGGCGTCGGCGTGGGCGTCGGTGTCGGCGTGGGTGTCGGCGTCGGCGTGGGCGTCGGCGTCGGCGTCGGTGTTGGCGTGGGAGTCGGTGTGGGCGTCGCGGTGGGTGTTGCGGTCGGCGCCGGAACGGGCTCCGGAACAGGCTCATACCGGAAGGACACGGTAATCACCCCGACCGTGACCGCGGTCGCCGCCACCATCCGCATCATTTTCCGAACTTTTTTCCGCCGGTTTTCCCGGGCCTTATTCTCGTCCGGCTTCTGTGTTTCAGGGGGCGTTCCGCCTGTCTTCATCCGCCGGGGCTGCCGATCATTCCTTCGGCTTCCGTTAAACTCATCCGGCAGCGGAGCAAACTCCCGCCCTCCCGAAGTAAATTCATCCTTTTTCATGGCTTATTTCTGGTGCAGATCAAGCTGCGGATAGGGCACTTCCACCCCGGCTTCCCGGAAGCTGACAAACAGATCACGGTTCAGAATGCGCTGCACGCTGTAGATATCGCTCTCCTCCACTTCCGCAACAAAGCGCAGCGTGACGCCGGATTCCCCCAACTCCTGGACGCCCAGATAGACCGGGCATGCGGCCATCTTGTCCTTATGGGCGCTGTAGATACCTTTCAGAATCTCGGGAAGCTTTTCCTCGAAGGCCGGCAGATCCGTTTCATAGGGAATCTGGATATCCGCAACCGAGCGCGACGCGTGATCGGAGCGGTTCAGAATGTCCTTCATATTGGAATTGTTGATGATTTTCACGTTGCCGCCGGGGTCGGTAATGCTGGTGGTCCGGATGCCGATATCCGACACGGTCCCGCGGAAGCCGCCCACCTCCACGATATCCCCGACGTTGTACTGGTTTTCAAAAAGCATGAAAAAGCCGGTAATCACGTCTTCTATCAGGCTTTCCGCGCCGAAGCCGACGATCAGGGCGACCACCCCGACCGAGGCCATAATCGTGGACACGTCGACGCCCACGATGCTCAATCCCCAGCAGAGGATGATGATGGCGGACGCGTATCGAAGCAGGCTCTGGGTAATGGTAATGACCGTGGCGGAGCGGTGGGTCGAATGCTTAAAAAGGCCCAGCAGAAGCACCAGCGCCTTTTGTACCGCCAGCACCAGGCAGACCATCACCACCAGCCGAAGCACGGTTTCCTTGTTGATCCGGATATTCCCCATCGCGCTTCCGATCCCTTTGAAGACCCCGCTGTTGATTCCGACCCCAAGGGCCGCCCCGCCGATGACCAGGCAAAGGATCAGACCGATCAGCTGTTTTCCCTTTTTATCCCTCACGATGCTATTCCTCCCATGCAAATATGTAAATTCATGCCGTTGCGGGTATTATACCATTGTCCCATACGATCCGCAAGCGCGCGGATTCCCTTTCTTTTCTCGGGATGTGCTTCCGTCGGATGGCTTTTTTGACCGGACCGCGAGCTTCCGGCGAATCAGCGTCTTTCGCGGCCGATCTTTTGTTTTTTACTTTTTTTTCCGCCGTTTATCGTGTATAATAGAAACGGAGATCCTTTCGCCTCCGGAAATCGTTCTGATTACGCGATTCTTCCCGGAGCACCGAACCGACAGACGCGCAAAATGACCAAGAATTAGGGGTAATATCCGATGGATCATGCGAAAAAATATACTCTGCCTCCCGACGCTCTTGCCGTCATCTCCGGCATGAGGGTTCCTTTTGCCGTCTACCAGTTTCTCAACCGCCGGGTCGTAACCATCGCCCTCTCCCAGGGGTTCTGCGATCTTTTCGGATATTCGGATCCCGCCCGAGCCCGTTACGACATGGATCACAACATGTATAAGGATACCCACCCCGACGACGCGGCCCGGATTGCCAACGAGGCCCTCCGCTTTGCCACCGAGGGGGGCCGCTACGAGGTCATCTACCGGACGCGGGTTCCCGGCGGCGGATATAAGGTCATTCACGCCCTGGGGGAGCATGTGGATATGGGGGACGGCGTCCGGCTCGCCCACGTCTGGTATATGGACGAGGGCACCTATACGGAGGAGCCCGAAGCGCACGAAACCGGGCTGAGCAAGGCTCTGAACAACGCCCTGCATGAACAGAGCCTGGCCAAGGCCAGCTCCTACGACTTCCTGACCGGGCTTCCCAGCATGACGTATTTTTTCGAGCTGGCGGAAGCCGCGAAGGAAGCGATGCTCCATCAGGGCATTCAGCCGGTCTTTCTGTATTTTGACATGAGCGGCATGAAGTTCTATAACCGGAAATACGGCTTCGCGGAAGGGGATCGGATGATCAAGGCCTTCTCCAAGCTGCTGGCCGAGGTTTTCAGCAACGAGAGCTGCTGCCATATCGGCGGGGATCATTTCGCCGCCTTTGCCCCGGAGGACGGGGTCGAGGAAAAGCTGAACCGCCTCTTTGCCCAATGGCAGAAAACGAAGGGGCTCAAGACGCTGCCCGTCCGGGTCGGCATCTATTCCAACCGCACGGAGGATGTCCCCATCAGCACCGCCTGCGACCGGGCGAAGTTCGCCTGCGACTCCATCCGGAAAAACTATATTTCCGGCTTTGGATACTATAACAAGAACCTGCGGGACGATCTGGAAAAGCGCCAGTATATCCTCTCCAGCCTCGACCGGGCGCTGGCGGAAAACTGGATCCGGGTATATTATCAGCCCATCGTCCGGGCGGTGAACGGCCGGGTTTGCGACGAGGAAGCCCTGGCCCGCTGGATCGATCCGGAAAAGGGATACCTGCCGCCCATCGACTTTATTCCCTATCTGGAGGAAGCGGGGCAGATTTACCGGCTGGATCTGTATGTGCTGGAGCAGGTGCTGGGGAAAATCAAAAGAATCCGCGAAGCCGGCCTGCCGGTGGTTCCCCAGTCTGTCAACCTGTCCCGCTCCGATTTCGACACCTGCGACATCGTGGAGGAAATCCGCCGGCGGGTGGACGAGGCGGGGATTTCCCGGAATCTCATCACTCTGGAAATTACGGAAAGCATTTTCTCCGAGGATTTCAGCTTTATCAAGGAAAAGATCGGGCAATTCAGGGCCCTGGGCTTCCAGGTCTGGATGGACGACTTTGGGAGCGGCTATTCCTCCCTGAACGTGCTGCAGAGCGTCACCTTTGATCTGATCAAATTTGACATGAGCTTCATGACGCGCCTGAACGAGGGCAGCGCCGGCAAAATCATCCTGACGGAGCTGATGAAAATGGCGACGGCGCTGGGGGTGGACACCGTCTGCGAGGGCGTCGAAACCGAGGAACAGGTTCATTTTCTGCAGGCCATCGGCTGCTCGAAGCTCCAGGGGTATTACTACCTGCAGCCGATTCCGGAAGAGCAAATTCTGAAAAGGTACCATTCCGGAACCCAGATCGGTTTCGAAAACCCGAAGGAATCTGCCTATTTCGACGCCATGGGCCGGATCAATCTGTATGACATGTCCTTCCTGGCCAATCGGAAGGATAATCTCCTCCGGAGCACCTTTGATTCCCTGCCCGTATCCGTCATCGAGGTCACCCCGGACGGAAAAACGGCGCAGTTCCTGCGGTGCAACGAATCCTTTCGCGCCTTTATGCAGAAGGCCTTCGGCATCGATCTGTCCCTCCGGAAGGATATTCTATCCACCCCGGAAACCGGTCCCGGCAGCGTCTTCATGAAGAAGATCCGCGAATGCTGTGAGGACGGGGATTCCACCCTGATCGAGGAAAAAGGCGCAAACGGGATGCTGATTCATTCCCTCGCCCGCAGGGTCAGCACAAATCCGGTCACCGGCCGGATCGCCCTGGCCGTGGCGGTGCTGTCCATTTCGGAGCCCGGCGACGGCGCCTCCTACGCCGGCATCGCCCGCGCCCTGGCGGCGGATTATTACAACCTTTTCTATGTGGATATCAACAGCGGGGATTATATAGAGTATACCTCCACCGTCGGCGCGGAAGAAATGGCCCTGGAGCGCCGGGGAACCGATTTCTTTACCCTGGCCCGGAACGATTCCCTGCAGCGGATCCATCCCGCGGATCAGGAAATCTTCCTGCAGCGCTTTAACCGGGAGCCCATCCTCCGGACGCTGGACAAGCAGGGCTCCTTTACCCTGGTTTACCGTCTGACGGATTCCGGCGCGCCGCGTTACGTCCGCATGAAAATTACCCGCGTGGATACCGACCGGGATCATATCATCATCGGCATCAGCCTGATCGACGAGGAAATGAAGCTGCAGCGGGAGGCGTATGTTCTGCGCCAGGAACGGGTCGCCCTCGGGCGCATCGCCGCCCTCTCCGCCGACTATATCGTCCTCTATACGGTGAACCCGGAAACCGGCCGCTATGTCCAGTACAGCCCCTCCAGGGAATACCGCAGCTTCGGCCTGGCCGAGCGGGGGGAGGATTTCTTCTCCGACCTGCGAAGGGATGCCCCCAAGGCGGTCGATCCGGCGGATCTGGAAACCAATCTGAAAGCTTTGACCAAAGATAACATCCTGGGGGAAATACAGCGAAACGGCATCTTTAAGCTGCGCTACGGGCTGATGATCGACGGAAAATCCACCCCTGTCACCCTCCGGGCGACCACCGTCCGGGAACCCGACGGGGAAAAGATCCTGATCGGCATCCGTTTGAGGTAAAAAAACGCCCGGCTGGGAAAATGTCCCCGCCGGGTGTTCTTCTGAGATCAGCGAAGCCCGGCGGGGAGGATATCCCGCCGGACTTTTTCTTTCATGGAAAAGCGAAACCCGACGGAAAAAACCCGTCGGGCGTTTTTGCGAAAAAAGCGGCTTCAGGTTCCCTCCGGCGGCAGGCTCCGATAGTAAGCCTCCATCCGGGGGCGGGCGGCGACATAGAACTTTTCCAGGTTCGGATCGAAATGCTTTCCCATGCTCTCCATCATGATCCCGTCCGCCTTGTCAAAGGGCATGCTTTCCTTATAAATCCTTTTGCTGACCAGCGCGTCATAAACGTCGGCGATGGCCATGATCCGGGCCTCGATGGGAATTTCCTCCCCCTTCAGCCCGTCCGGGTAGCCGGAGCCGTCCATCCGCTCATGATGGTAATGAGCGACGTTTTCCGCAATTCTTTTGAATTCCTCGTCCTTCGAGTTTCGCAAAATCTTCCGCAGGATCCGCGCGCCTTCAGGCGCGTGGGTCTTCATGATTTCAAATTCCTCCGGGGAAAAGCGGCCGGGCTTTCGGAGAATCTCGTCCCTTACGGCGATTTTCCCGATATCGTGAAGGGGCGCGGCCTTCCTGATCCGCCTCCCGAAGCCCTCATCCAGGCCGTATTTCTTCATGAAATCCGCGTCCCGCGCGATTTCCTCCATCAGGATTTTCACCACGTCGCTGGTACGGATAATATGCCCGCCGGTGGAATTGTCCCGGCTTTCCACCATCACCGCCATGCTGCGGATCATATCGTCATGCATCTGCACCAGATCCCGGGTTCGCTCTTCGACCTCGCGGGAGAGCTCTTCCTTCCGGTTGCTCAGATACAGCACATATTTCTGCCGCTCGGTATCGTCGTTAATGACCAGCTGATACCCTTTTCTTTTGCTGCCGTCATAAAGACCGTTTACGTCGATCTGATAGATCCGGTCCCCGCGGCGATCGGTATTCTTGTTTTCCTTCTCGTCCACCTGATACCGCTTGATCCAGGGCATCACGATTTCCGCCAGCGTCCGGTTCCGGGAAATATTCCGGTCCACCGTCATCGTTTTCAGCTCCGGATAGATATTCTTCGCCGTCTCGTTGCTCCCCAGATAATTCATCTTAAAATCAAAGGAGATGAACCCGGTCGTCCCCGTCTGCATCAGGGAATCGATGGCGGTTTCCGAAATATCATAGAGGCAGATGCGCTGGGTAATCAGCAGATACATGATCTGGGCAAAAACATAGCCGGCGGGCAGCAGCTCGATCCGATCCGTCATGAATCTTCCGCCGAAGAAGCAGACCAGGGCCACCACCTCCGGCAGGAAGAGCAGCCCGATAATCTTCCGGGAAATCTCCTTTTTCCGGAAATAGCTGTACAGAATCACGCCGAGGCTGATTGCGAAATAGATTCCCAGCAGCAGATAGAAGACCGCGTGCATCGGTCCGTATTCCTTGACGGGAACCCGGATGCCGTCGATCATCTTCAGGTGGATGCTCCGATAGAAAATCGGGCCGGACCCGATGGTTTGCGCGCTGAGAAAAAACGCCATGCAGCCCAGCAGCATCAGCACCTGCACCGGCTTGGGCACCTTTACATGGCATAGATTGCAGATATTCAGAAACAGGATGAAGGGCAGAAAGCAGCCGCCGATATAGGCGATTTTCGTTGCCTGGAGATAAAGCTCCTCGTTTCCCGCGACGGCCTGCAGCAGGAATCCCAGGTTGGCAATGGGAATCAGGGCAAAGGTCAGCGTAAAGCTGGCGCTGAAATGCTTCCGCCACAGGCAGGCATAGATGATCGTGCACACCAGGGAAGCCAGAAACATCCCGCCGTAATACCATTCCACCCAGCTCATGCTCGCTTCTCCTTTGGGCTTCGCCCCGCGCCCGGTTTTATCGATCCTCTCTTCCCTCGCCGGGAGCGGATCACCTTCCCGGGAAATCGGTCTGATCCGCCCTTTTTGACCTGGTCGGGGATTTTTACATCAGGTTTTCCTGGACCCTCTTCGCTCCCGGCCGGCTTTCCCCCCTCGTTACTTTGCCCCCGGCCAGAAGCTCATCACTTCTCCCGGGGAATCGGTCGCGTGGGCCTCGTTGATCTTTTCGATCACATCCTTCCGGGGGGAGGGCTGGCAGTTGGGGCAGGGATCCAGCTTCGCGAAGGCTCCCTCCTCCAGCTCGCCGTAGGTAAAAGCCGTCAGGGGCAGGTATTTTTTTCTCACCCCGGGGCAGTTAGCGGTGGAATGATAGAGGCTTCCGCCGTTGGGATTATAATACAGGGTCAGGCTGTCGTCCGGAATCCGGACGGCGCGGCCCGCGTAATCCTCCCAGATCACAAATTTCACCTTGGGCTTTTTCCCAGTAATGGCTTTTTTGATCTGGGTATAGATGCTTTTCATGTTCGCGCCGTCGCGGTTGGCCAGCCGCTGCGTCCGGATGCAGCCGTGGCTGGCCCGGGTGCCGAGCTTTCCCTCGCCGCCGGTCTTGTAATTCCGGGTCCCGTCGGCGTTTTTGACGTGGGGCACCTCGTGCAGATAGTCGTCGTCGTTATACCGCAGGGCCAGGTCGCAGATCAGCTTTTCGCTGGTAATGGCTCCGGTGGCGGATATCAGCAGAAACTCGCCGGAGCGGGTTTCGTTATAAGGCTGCCTGTCGTTATAGAGCCCTGTCGAAACCGCCAGCTCCGTTTCCAGATGCCCGTTATGGAAAAAATACAGCCGCTGCGTCATCTTGTCGACGACGATGCCCATTTCCTGGTTCACGGGAACCGTCTTGAGCATATCGCTTTTGATCCACCCGGTCACGAACGCGTTATAGTTTTTGACCTTGCTGTCGAAAAAGCTGGTGGAATAGGTTTCGATCAGGGTCCAGTCGTCCATTTCCTCCAGCACGTGCACCCCCTGGGAGGAGCCGGTAATCATCCCCAGGGGCTCGCTGTTCTCGTCCGGCTCGGCATAGAGCACCGTATGCTTCCGCTGATCCAGGTTCACCACCATGATGTCGGAGGTCAGCATTTTCCAGACGGCCTCCTCGTCGGTTATATTCATGGGGGTGCACCAGAAGCATCCGTCCTCATGGGCGGGGGTATAGGTGCTGCGCAGGGCCGGGGTTATTTCCGTTTCCTCCGGCACGAGGCAGAGGCGGCTTTCCTCCCCGAAGGCGCCGGAGCTCAAAAGAAGAGCGGCAAATAATACAGCGGCGAGGCGTTTGAGCATTAAGCGTTCTTCCTCCTTATTTCAGGCCCGGCCCCGGGCGGCTTTCCACCCCTGTTGACAGGGATCCGCGCTCCGGGCCGGCCTTGGGCTTTCATTTCAGGCGGCCACACGCCGCCGTTTTTATTATACACCATTCCCCCGCGTCTGTCATTTTCTCCGCGAAAAAAGCACCCTGAAAAAGCAAAACGCGCCGCCGGAGCGCACACGGTTTCTTCGTTGGAAGCTCTGATTTTCTTCCTTTCGGCGGACGAATCCGCTTCTGTCCGAATAAAAACAGGCGCGTCCCGGAAAGGGACGCGCCGATAAAATACCGTTTTTTACTTACTTCACCGTGTCCATGACTTCCGTCAGCATGGCGGGCACGTCGATATTGCTTTCGCCCATCATCACGATGGCAGCCATGGAGCCACCCCTGAAGAAAAGAACGCCCTCGCAGGCCATGTTCATATAGGTTCCCTTGAACCGGGCCCCATCCTCGCCGTTCACCTTGACCACCTCATAGGTCAGGGTCGTGCTCAGGGTGTTCCCCAGGGTGTCCACCATCAGTTTGGCGATGGCGTCAAAGCCCAGGGAGTCAATCTGGCTCTTGCTGATGCCCAGATTCTGGGTCATGACCATCAGCATGCCGTCCGTCTTCCCGGAGGTGTTATGATAATAATACACCAACTCATCGGAGCTCTTTTGCTCGGTCCATCCGTCCCAGACCGTATAGGTAATCGGGCCGGTGGTATACGTTCCGGCCAGGGCGGCGGGAATCAGCGCGGCACAGAGCATCAGAGCCAGCAGGCAGGCAGTAAGACGTTTCATGCGAATACACTCCTCTCATTTTCCGGGCATTCCCGGGCGTTTTTCACTCGGGGTTATTGTAAACGATTCCCTTCCTCCTGTCAATCCGTTTTCCGGCAACTTAACCTTCTTCGGGGAGGGCGATCCGCTTCGCCTCCAGATAGAAGCGCTTCTCGTCCGCCTCGCCCATGGAGAAGGTTTTCCGGGGCAAAACGCCCAGCTTTTTCACATCCGCGAAGAAGCTTCCCTTGTCGATTTCCGGCAGCAGGAAGCCCACCGAACCCTCCCGGGCCGCAAGCTTTCGCAGCGCCTCCTCCCCGTGGATGTAGTCGATGGCCGCCGCGGGATGGCCGGCCAGATAATCGTCCAGAAAGCGCTGGATGGTTTCGCAGGGGATGGCGCCCTCCGGCCGGGCGACGACCACGGGGGTCTCTCCCGCCGCGGTGACCACGCGAAAGGCGTGACCCTCCCCTTCCTTTTCCAGCCCCATGCCCCGGGCGGCGGCATAAGCTTCCCAGGCCGCCCGCAGCTCCGCCGGATCCGTCCCGGTGATCAGCCGGTGGATGGGTTCAAAGAGCAGGGCCTCATCGTGAATGTTCTCGATTTCGCACAGGGCGAAGCGGGCGGGATGGGTTTCCCGCTCCCGCGGGGAAAGATTCTCCCTGATCTCATTCCAGTAGGCCTTGGCCGTGGCCAGGGAATGGTTGCCGTCCCCCACCGCCAGCAGCATCGGATGTTCCCCGAGGCGGCGCCGCAGGCCGTCCATGGCCCCGGCCACCCGCGAGAGATCCTCCTCCGCCTCCACAGCCCAGCCGGCCAGGTGTCCTCCGCCCCGCATCAGCTCGAAATCATACAGCTTCCGCAGGCTTTCCCTTTTTTCCTTCAGGGGCTCGAGTACCGTCCGCTCCGGGTCATCGATCAGAATCAGAATATGGCTCAGCTCCACCGGAGCGCCCCTGCGGATGGCCAGCCGGGCCGGCAGGCGCGCCGCGATGGTCTGCTCCGTCGGCCGAACCAGCGGAAGGCTCCCCTTCGCGAAGTCATAATCCTCCAGATCCACCGTCGCCACCAGCCCCAGCCGCTCGCCCGCGGCCGTCCTCCGGGCACACAGGACGAAACCTTCCCGGACGGCTGGCACCAGCGCTTTCTTTTCCAGCGCCTCCGCCATGGCCCGGTGAATCGCCGGGATCCGCTTCTCGCTCTCGCCCAGCCAGCATTCCGGCAGCATCAGCCGCAGCGTCGACGGCGCACTGCCCACCTCCGCCGCCACGCTTTCCCAGTATTCCGGCTGGGAGGTATACTGGTCGCAGGCCACGCAGGCCCATTTGGTCAGATCCGTTCCCGGCGCCGGCATCAGAATTTCCGCCGGCCGCAGGGCAATTTGCTGAAATTTCGGATTCATTTTTTTCCTTTCCTTGTTCGGGGAAAAGCCGGACGGATCCCGCTCTCTTCGCCGCCGTTCGCTGTGTCTTTGATTCGGCGCGCCTTCCTGCGCCGCTGTCCGGTTCGGACTCAGACCCGAAAAGCGCCGTCGGGATCTCCGGCGGTGCTTTTTATCGGTTTCTCAGGCCTTTTTGCCCAGATACGCCTCCTGGATGGCTTCGCTGGCCAGCAGCTCCTCTCCGGTTCCCTCGGAGGTGATGCTGCCGGTTTCCATGACATAGGCGTAGTCGCAGGCATGCAGTGCCGCGTTGGCGTTCTGCTCGATCAGCAGTACGGTCATCCCCGTGTCCTTCAGGGTCAGGATGATCCGGAAAATATCCTTGACCACCAGCGGCGCCAGCCCCAGGCTGGGCTCATCCATCATGATCAGCTTCGGCCGGGTCATCATCGCCCGCCCCACGGCCAGCATCTGCTGTTCGCCGCCGGAGAGGGTTCCCGCCAGCTGCCAGGAGCGCTCCTTGAGCCGGGGAAACAGGTCATACACATATTCGATATCCTGCTCGATGACCTCCCGGTCCTTCCGGAGATAGGCGCCGATCCGCAGGTTCTCCAGCACCGTCAGGTTGGCGAACACCCGCCGCCCCTCCGGCACCATGGCGATGCCCGTTTCCACGATCTTCTGGGTGCCGAAGTCGGTAATGTCCCGGCCTTCGAAATAAATCCGCCCCTCCCGGGGCCGGACCAGGCCGGAAATCGTCCGCAGGGTGGTGCTCTTGCCGGCGCCGTTGGCCCCGATCAGGGTCACGATCTGCCCCTGCTCCACCTCGAAGGAGATGCCCTTGAGGGCCTCGATGCCGCCGTAGCTGACCACCAGATCCGTAACCTTCAAAAGGCTCATTCCTCTTCCACCCCCAGATACGCCGCGATGACGACGGGATTTTTCTGTATTTCCTCCGGCGTGCCCTCGGCGATGCGCTTTCCGAAATCCAGCACGTAGATCCGATCCGAAATATCCATGACCAGGTTCATGTGATGCTCGATCATAAACACCGTCAGATGGAACTGATCCTTGATCCGGACGATGAATTCGCCCAGCTCATCGGTTTCCTGGGGATTCATGCCCGCCGCCGGCTCGTCCAACAGCAGCAGGGTCGGATCCGTTGCCAGGGCCCGGGCGATCTCCAGCCGGCGCTGCTTGCCGTAGGGCAGGGAGGTGGCCAGCTCGTCAGCCTCCTCCGCCAGCCCCACCGTCTCCAGCAGGCTCATGGCCTTCTCCCGCATTTTCTTCTCCTCCGCCCGGTTCAGCCGGAAGGTGGCGGTCAGAAAATTGCTGGTGCGGCGCAGATGGGTGGCGATCAGCACGTTTTCAAAGGCTGTCTGGCTTTTGAACAGCCGGATGTTCTGAAAGGTTCGGGCGATGCCCATGGCGGTAATCTTGTCCGGGGAATGGACGAGCCGCTGGTTCAGGAATTTGTCCTTTTCCTCCCCGGCGTACATTTTCGCCATTTTTCCGGTGGGATGGTTGATGGCGATGGGCTTTCCGTGGAAATAGACCGCCCCGTTGGTCGGCTCGTAGACCCCGGTCACGCAGTTGAAGGCGGTGGTTTTCCCGGCACCGTTGGGGCCGATGAGCGCCACGATTTCGCCCTCGTTGATCTCCATGGACAGGTTGTTGATGGCCACCACGCCGCCGAACTGCATCGTGATGTTTTCCAGCCGCAGCACGTTCTGCCTCTTTTCGCTCATTTTCCGCGGCCTCCCTTCCGGGCGCCCCGGCGGGCGCCGATTTCCCATAGCTCCCGGTCACCCATGATGCCCCGGCGGAAGAACAGCACGATCACCATGATTACCACCGAGAACACCACCATCCGGAAGCCGGGGCTGAGCAGCGGCACCTGGAAATCCCCGATAAAGGTCTGGGAATCCAGGAAGCGCAGCCACCATTCGCTGCAGGCGATGAAGAGGAAGCTGGCCATGATGCTTCCGGAGACGCTGCCCAACCCGCCGATGACCACGATCAGCAGGATTTCATAGGTCATGGAGCTCTTGAAGCTGTTGGCCTGCAGGGAGCCCTGATACATGGCCAGCAGCGCCCCGCCCACGCCGGCGAAAAAGCTGCTGATCACGAAGGCCATCTGCTTGTGGTGGAAGAGGTTAATGCCCATTGCCTCCGCCGCGATCTCGTCGTCCCGGATGGCCTTGAAGGCCCGGCCGTAGGTCGAGTTGATCAGAAGCAGGATCAACCCCACGCAGACCCCCACCACCAGGAACGTAAACAGCACCGTGTTCCCCGGCATGATGGTTTTCAGCGTCGGATAGGTTTTCAGCAGATTGGAGCCGTTGGTCAGGGGGCCGATGGCGTCCCACTGGACGATGGCCCGGATGATTTCGGCAAAGCCCAGGGTAGCGATGGCCAGATAATCCCCCCGCAGCCGCAGCACCGGGATGCCGATGAGCGCCGCGAAGAGCGCCGCCACCAGCCCCGCCGCGATCATGGCCGGCAGGAAATGCAGGGTCATCTGGATCCAGCCCCCGTCGTAATACTGATAGACCGCCGCGCGCTTGGCCATGGGAATGGTCAGCACCGCGTAGGTATAGGCGCCGGCCAGCATAAAGCCCGCCTGGCCCAGGGAAAACAGCCCCGTAAACCCGTTCAGCAGGTTCATGGAAACAGCGATCAGGGCATAAACCGCGCCCTTCTGCAGCACCGTGACCAGCATGGAATTGCTGCCGCCCAGATGCTCCGCCAGCCAACCGCCGAGGAAGATCAGCGCGATGACCGCCAGGGTCGCCCCCGTTCTGATTTTGCTTTTCTTCATGGTCATCACCCCCTTACACCTTCTCCGTCGTCTTCTCGCCGAACAGGCCCGTCGGCCGGAACAGCAGCACGATGATCAGCAGCGCGAAGGTAAAGGCGTCGGAAAACGCCGTCAGCCCCGCCGCCTTGATCAGGTTTTCGGAAATGCCGATGATCAGCGCGCCGATCATGGCTCCAGGAATCGAGCCGATGCCGCCGAAAACCGCCGCCACGAAGGCCTTCAGGCCCGGCATGGCGCCGATGGTCGGAGTCACGGCCGTATAGTTCGAAAAATACAGCATGGAGCCCACCGCGGCCATGGCGGAACCGATAATGAAGGTCACGGAAATAACGTTGTTGATCTTGATGCCCATGAGCTGGGCCGTTTCAAAATCCACCGAAACCGCCCGCATCGCCATGCCGATCTTCGTATGGTTGATCAGCATGACCAGCGCGATCACCAGCCCGATCGTCAGGATCGGCGTCACAATGGTGACCACCTTGGTGCTGGCGGAACCGATCATGATCGTGTCGCTCAGCCAGGGAAGCACCGGATACTGCTTGGCCAGGCCGCCTGTCAGATACCACATCAGATTCTGCAGCAGGTAGCTGACGCCGATGGCGGAAATCATGATGGACATCCGCGGCGCGGACCGCAGGGGCTTATACGCCACCCGCTCCACGATAAAGCCCAGCGCCACCGTCAGCAGGATGACCAGCGGAACGGAAAGGCCCAGCGGCATCCCCGCCGCCAGATACACCATGAAAAAGCCCGCGGCCGTGAAAATATCCCCGTGAGCGAAGTTGATCAGGCGCAAAATGCCGTAGACCAGCGTATATCCCACGGCGATCAGCGCGTACTGGCCGCCCACGGAGATGCCCGCCAGCAAATAGGGGATCAGCGTTTCAAACATCTTCGGAATCTTCCTTCCGTCGTCTCTTCATTATTCCCGCCGGGAAAGCCCGGCCGCATACAGCAGGGGCCGCCGCTCCCGCGGCGGCCCCTGTCCGGATCGTCTTTGTTTACTCGGAAACCGTCTGGGTCTTCACGAAGTCGAAGGCGCCGGTTTCGGGATTGGCAAACTTGATGTAGGCCATGTCCTTGTTGGCGTCGCCGTTCTCATCGAAGGAGATCCCTCCGGTCACGCCCTCCCAGGTCACGCCGGGCAGCGCCGCCGCGATGGCCGCGGGATCCGCGGAGCCGGCCTTTTCGATCGCCGCCAGGGCCACGTTGTATCCGTCGAAGCCCAGGGCGGAAACCGCCGCCACGATGTCGTTGCCGCCGTTGTTGGTCAGGTTGCCGCTGTCGGCATTCAGCCAGGCCTTGAAGCCGGAAACGAAGCTCGCCGCGGTGGCGTTCTCGTCGTTCTCGTCAAAGAAGGTGGAGCAGTAGACCTTGATATTCTTTCCCTTGGCCGCCTCCAGGATGGCGCTGTTTTCCCAGGTGTCGCCCGCCAGGATCGGGAAGGAGATGTTCATGGCCGCCGCCTGGTCGATGATCAGGGCCGCGTAGGTCGTGCTGGAGGGGGCAAAGATAACGTCGCATCCGCCGGCCACCGCATTGTTCAGCAGGCCCGTGAAGTCGCTGGTGCCCTCGGTGAAGTTTTCCTCGATGACCTCGCCGCCCAGGGCCTTGAAGGCCTGCACGAAATACTTGCCCAGGCCCACGCCGTAGTCCTCGCCCAGCATGGTCAGCACATAGGCCTTCGTGGCGCCCAGCTCCTTGGCGTAGTTGGCCATGACGGTTCCCTGGAAGGGATCCAGGAAACAGATCCGCCAGTAATAGTCGCACAGCAGCGTCACGTTCGGGTTGGTGCAGCTGATGCCGATGGCGGGCACCTGTGCCTGGGCGAACACGTCGCCGCCGGCCATGGAAACGCCGGAGCCGTAGGAGCCCAGAACGACGGAAACGTTCTTGCTCACCAGGCTCTGGGCCGCGGAAACCGCCTTGTCCGTCACGCTCTGGTTGTCCTCGATCACCAGCTCAACCTTGTATTCCACGCCGCCGATATTGACCGTCGGGCGCATGCTGTTCGCATACTGGATGCCCAGAATTTCCTGCTTTCCGCCGGCGCCGTTGTCGCCCGTGGAGGGCTCAAAAACGCCGATCCGGATCACGGGAAGATCCTCCGCCGCGGCCGCTCCCAGACATCCCAGCAGCATCGCCAGGGCCATCATCAAACCAAGAAGCCTTTTCATTTTACATTTCCTCCTTCTGTCTTTTGTCCAAATATGGATATGAGACAGTATAATCCCTTCCCTTTCCGATGACAACCGAAAAAACAGAAAGAAGACAAAAGCAGGATTCCGTCCGTCTGGCAGCGAATGATTCCGTGTCCGGAGAAGCCGGACGGAATACGCGGCGGGCTGTTCATCCGCCGCCGAAGGTTGAGAGGAGAAACAAAATGAGCAATCTGACCCAAAGCGAGCTGGACGAAATACAGGAATTCCAAAAGTATAAATTCGATACCCAGCTGCTGATCGAGGGCGAGGATCTTGACGATTTCGAAATCCGGGATTATATTACGGAGCATTTCGAGGGAAACGAGCTGCTGGTGGTGGGCGACGAGGATCTGATCAAGATTCATTTCCATACCGACGAACCCTGGAAAGTGCTGGCCTACTGCGCCACCAAGGGGGATATCTACGACATCGTGGTGGAAAACATGGTTCGCCAGGCCAAGGGGCTGCAGGGCTGAGCCCGTTTCTTCCCGCCCCGCGTACCGTCCGGTATACGGCCCGGATTCGAGCCATTCATCCGTCAGATACCATGCCCGTCGGCACATCAAAAAGAGGGGGGACTTGACCCCTCTTTTTTGTGTCCTGTTTTCCGGGCTTTCGTTTTTCTTCCCCGCGCTTATTCCCTGGCCCCTCCGTTTTGTGCCCAGGCTTCGCGCTTATCCCTTGGCCTCGGCCCAGTTTTTCCCGCTGTGCACCTCCGCCACCAGCGGAACCTTCAGCTCCATGACGCCCTCCATCGCCTCCCGCAGGAGCGCGGCGGCCTTTTTTTCCTCCTCCGGCGGGCATTCCAGCAGCAGCTCGTCGTGCACCTGCAGGATCAGCCGGCTGCGCATGCCTTTCGCCCGCAGGGCCTGATCGACCCGCACCATCGCCAGCTTGATCATGTCCGCCGCCGTGCCCTGAACCGGGGTATTCATGGCCGCCCGCTTTCCGAATTCCCGGACCGGCGCGCTGGAGCTTTTCAGTTCCGGCAGATACCTCCGCCGCCCCATCAGCGTCTCGGCATAGCCCTTCTCCGCCCCCTCGGAGACGGATTCGTCCATATACCGCTTGACCCCCGGATATTTTCGGAAATACCGGTCAATGAAGGAGGCCGCCTCCTGCCGGCTGACCCCGGTGTTCCGGCTCAGACCAAAGCCGCTGATGCCGTAGATCAGTCCAAAATTCACCGCCTTGGCCTGGCTTCTCAATTCCGGTGTCACCTCCTCCGGCGGAACCTCGAAAATCTCGCTGGCCGTCCGGGCGTGCACGTCCTCCCCCTTCCGGAAGGCATCAATCAGCACCGGGTCCCCCGAAAGATGCGCCATCAGCCGCAGCTCGATCTGGCTGTAGTCCGCGTCCAGCAGCACCCAACCTTTCCGGGGCAGGAAGGCCTTTCGCAGCTCCCGGCCTTCCTCCGTGCGCACCGGAATGTTCTGCAGATTCGGCTCCGAGGAGGATAGCCGCCCCGTCGCCGTGGCCACCTGATCGAAGGTGGAATGAATCCGGCCCTCCCCGTCCACCAGGGGCAGCATGCCTTCCACGTAGGTGCCGTTGAGCTTGGTCAGCTGCCGGTATCGCAAAAGCGCGTCGATCAGGGCCGGGGCGTAGGGCCGAAGCCCTTCCAGCACCTCCGCCGAGGTCGAATAACCCCGGGTGGTTTTTTTCCCGTGGGGCAGCCCCAGCTTGTCAAAGAGCACCTCTCCCAGCTGCTGGGTGCTGTTCAGGTTGAACTCCCCCTGTCCGCAGGCGTCGATGACCTCCTTCCGGCGGTCGGCGATCTCCCGGGTATATTTTTTGCCGGCCTCCCGCAGAAAATCGCTGTCCACGGCGAAACCTTCCTTTTCCATCCGGAAGAGGGTAAAGCTCAGCGGCATTTCCACCTCCGCCATCAGCTTTTCCATGCCGTCCCGCGCCACCTGCCGCCGCTGCCAGGCTGCCAGGGAGCAAACAGAAACCGCGTCCTCCTCCCAGTCCGGCGCCAGCGCCTTCAGCCGGTAGCTTTTTTCCTGGGGATTGAGCAGATACGCCCCCAGCATCGTATCCCATCCGAAGCTTTCCGGCAGGGGCAGGCCCGCCCTGTTCAGCAGATGCAGCAGCCGTTTGCCGTCGTGAACGACGCAGTCCCCCTTGCGGATTTCGGGCGCCAGCATCCCCAGCACCTCCTCCGGGGCCATGCCGGGCATCAGCAGATCCCCTCCCAGGGAAATCCGGCACCGGACGCCTCCCTCTTTCGCCAGGAACACCGCCGTTTCCGCCACATACAGGCTCAGGGAACCTTCCCCGGCCGCCTTCAGCCAGACCGCCAGCTGCTCCGCGCCCGTGATCTCCACTTCCTCCCCAAAGGAAAGCCGCTCCGGCCCGTCCGCCTCCTCCGGCGTTTTCTTTTCCTCCCCTCCGGCTTCCAGCCTTCGGACGATGGAAAAAAGCTTCAGCTTTTTCAGGGCGGGAATGCCCTTTTCCCATTTCGGCAGCGCGCAGGCCTCCAGGCTGAACTCGATCGGGGCATCCCGGCGGATGGTGGCCAGCTCCCTGCAGAAGCGGGCCTGCTCCGCGCCCGCCGCAAGCTTTTCCCCGAGCTTTCCCTTGATCTCCCCCGCGTGCGCCAGAATTTCCTCCAGGCTGCCATACTGCTGCAGCAGCTTCACCGCCGTCTTATCCCCCACGCCCGCGACGCCCGGAATATGATCGCTCGCGTCCCCCGCCAGCCCCTTCCAGTCGGGCACCTGGGCGGGGGTAAAGCCGAATTCCTCATAGACCTTCGGCGGATCGAAGCGGATCGTCTCGCTGATGCCCTTGCGGGTAAACATCATTTCCGTCCCGTCCCCCACCAGCTGCAGCGCGTCCCGGTCCCCCGTCAGCAGCAGCGGAGATGCGCCGGCGGCCGCGCCACGCTTCGACAGGGTACCCATCAGATCGTCCGCCTCCCATCCCTGAAGGGAAAACCGGCGGATTCCCATCTCGTCCAGCAGGCTCCTGACGGTGTCAAACTGCTGCTGCAGCTCCGGCGGCGTCGGGCTGCGGCCGGCCTTGTAATCCGCGTAAACCGTATGGCGGAAGGTGGGCCCGTGTTCGTCAAAGCAAACGGCCAGATACTGGACGTTTTCCTCCCTGATGACCTTGATCAGCATATTCAGAAATCCGTAAACCGCGTTGGTGTAAACCCCGTCCGCGTCCATCAGAGGCAGCGCGTGAAACGCCCGGTGCATCAGGCTGTTCCCGTCCACGATCAGAAATGTATCCTTCATTTTTCCGCTCCCGTCATGTTCTTCGATTCTATCTCCCCGCGCCCCGCCGCCGGCCCTTATTCTCCCCGGCCTTCCTGCCGCTATTTCCTTCCGCCGCGGTTTTCCGGCGCTTCCGCTTCATTATAGTTTTTTCTTTCCCCGCTGTCCAATCTTTTCAAAGCGTTCTTTTCATGCTATACTGCTTTACATCGAGAAGGAGACTGGAGATGTTTCCCCTCAAAGCGGGGAAATATCATAAATCTGTATCCGATGGCCGCATCCCTGCAACAGTAAGGAGGAAGAAACAATGCCCTTGACCGTCGGCGCCGTTTCCCTTGGCTGCAATAAGAACCGCGTGGACACCGAAAGTGCCCTGGGGCTCCTGCGGGATCGCGGATATCGGATCACCGGGGATCCCTCCCGGGCGGATATCATTCTGGTCAATACCTGCGGCTTCATCGGTCCCGCCAAGGAAGAATCCATCAATACGATTCTCGAAATGGCCGAATACAAAAAAACCGGCCGATGCCGCCTGCTGGTGGTTTCCGGCTGCCTGGCCCAGCGCTACGAAGAAGAGCTGCTGAAGGAGCTTCCGGAAATTGATCTGCTGCTGGGCGTGAATCAGTACGCCTCCCTTCCGGCCAGCATTGAAAAAGCCCTCTCCGGCGAAAGGGTTCATTCCTGCGCCGATGACCTGAGCTATTTTGAGCATTCCCGGGTTTTGACAACGCCCGCCTGGTCCGCCTATATCCGGATCGGCGAAGGCTGTTCCAACCGATGCACCTTCTGCGCGATTCCCCTGATCCGGGGGCCCTACCGCAGCCGCGGCCGGGAAGCCATCCTGAATGAAATCCGCTCCCTGGCGGAAGGCGGCGTCCGCGAGCATATTCTGATTGCCCAGGACACCACCCGATGGGGAACGGACCGGGGCGGACATACGCTTCTTCCCTCCCTCATGCGGGAGGCCGCCGCCATTCCAGGGGTTGAATGGCTCCGGGTGCTCTACTGCTATCCGGATGAAACCAGCGAGGAGCTGCTCGATCTTCTGGCGGAAACGCCTAATATCTGCCCCTATCTGGACATCCCGATTCAGCATATTTCTTCCGATATTCTCAAGCGCATGCACCGCCTCGGGACCCGGGAGGATATTCTCCGGTGCGTCCGGGGCGCCCGGGCCCGGCATCTGACCCTTCGGACAACCCTGATCGTCGGCTTTCCCGGCGAAACGGAAGAGCAGTTTCAGGAGCTGCTGGATTTCGTAAAGGAAGCGGAGTTCGACCGGTTGGGCGCCTTCGCCTATTCTCCGGAGGAAGGAACCCCCGCCGCCCGCATGAAGGACCAGATTCCCGAGGAGGTTAAACAGGATCGGCTGGATCGGCTGATGACGCTGCAAAAGGGCATCTCCCTTCGCCGCAACCTGGCCCGGCTCGGAGAGGTGGAAAAGGTGCTGGTGACCGACGTGGGCGACGACGGGCTCTGCCTGGGCCGCAGCCGCCTGGAGGCTCCGGAAACCGACGGGGAAATCGTCTTTTCTCACGGCGGAACCCCCCCAAAGGCCGGATCCTTCGTTCAGGTCCGCCTTACCCACGCCGAACCGTATGATCTGATAGGAGAAATGGTATGAACTGGCCCAATCGTCTCAGTATTCTCCGGGTGCTGTGCGTCCCGGTCATTGTGGCTCTGATGTATGCCCAGGCGCCCTGGTGCGCCTGGGCCGCCATGGGCGTTTTTGCCCTGGCTTCCTTTACGGATTTTCTCGACGGACACCTGGCCCGGAAAAATCAGTGGATTACCGATTTCGGTAAATTCATCGATCCCGTCGCTGACAAGCTTCTGGTGCTTTCCACGATGATCATGCTGGTGCATCAGCAGCTGCTTCCCGCCTGGCTGGTCGTTCTGGTGCTGGCCCGGGAGCTCAGCGTCGACGGTCTTCGCCTCGTGGCCATGACCAAAGGTCAAGTCATCGCCGCCGGTCCCCTGGGAAAAATCAAAACCTTCAGCCAGATGATCCTGATTCTGGTTCTGATGGGTGTTCGTCGGCCTGCCTTTTCCTTCTGGCCCGGCACGGTGATGGCCCTTTGGGTCGCCGGGATTACCCTTTTCAGCGGTATCGACTATTTCCGTCGGAATTATACCGTATTAAAATGATCGTTTTCCACCGATTTTTTTCCACAGGCTGTGAATTCCGATGAACACTGGGGAAAAAATGAGAACAACTGTTTCAATTGATGACGGACGCTTTTTATTTCAGAAATCCTTCTGAAATATATTTTCCGGGGCGGCAGGAATTCCGGGTTTGAAAATGGAATTTTCCCAGGAAGCTGTTGAAAACCTGGAAACATTTCCACAGGTTTATCCCCCGGCGAATTCCTTGAGAAATAAGACCATTTCTCCGTTTTCCACCGTTTCCACAGCCCCTACGATTACTACGATCTATATATATTATTTTATAATTATCTCCGGGGTTTCCCCGGCCAAAGGAAGGACGAACAGACAGCATGATTTTCTCCATGGATAACCAGGATCTTCTGGAAGGTATGAATACCGTTACCCGCGCGCTTTCCCCCCGTCCGGCCAAGCAAATTCTGGACGGCGTTCTGATCGTGGCGGAAGAAAACAGAATATGCCTGACCTGCTCCGACGGCGCGTTTGCCATCGAGTATACCAACGCGGCGGATGTGCGGGAGGAAGGTCAGGCGGTTTTGCCCGGCCGGCTGCTGGCCGAGATGGTTCGGAAGCTTCCGGGCGGAACGGTGACCATTTCCGTTCAGAATAACCGCCAGGCGCTCATCCGCTGTCAGAAAACCCGCAGCACGCTTTCCGTGATGAGCGCGGCGGAATATCCAGAAAGCGCTTCGATGAAAAATGGGATTTCCATCAAGATTCCGCAGAAAAAGCTGAAGGACATGATCAGCCATGTGGTTTTTGCCATCGCGACCGATGAAAGCCGTCAGATCCTGACCGGCAGCCTCCTGGAGGTCAGCCGGAACGAGGCGAGATTTGTCGCCCTGGACGGTTTCCGTCTGGCGATTCAGAAGCTCTTTCAGCCCTTCGACCTGCCGGAGGGAAAGGACGTCTGCAAGGCCGTGATTCCCGGCAAGGTCCTGACCGAAATGGCCCGTATTCTGCCGGACGATGATGCCTTCTGTTCCATGTTGATGGATCAGGGAAGAATGCAGTGCGTCTTTGGCAATATCCGGATGTCGACCGTGCTTCTTGCGGGAGAATATATCGATTACCGGCGAATTCTGCCGACGGATTATAAAACGGAAGCAAGGGCCAACCGCCTGTCCGTTCAGGACGCGATCGATCGCGCCAGTCTGATGGCGAGGGAAGGAAAAAACAATCTGATCCGTCTGAATTTCCGGAAAGGGGTTCTCCGGATTTCCTCCAATTCCGAACTGGGCGACGTGGAGGAGGAGGTGGAGGCGGACCTGGTCGGCGAAGACGTGGACATCGCCTTCAACGCTAAGTATCTGATCGATGTGATTCGCAACGTATCCGAGGATGAACTGCGAATGAAGTTCAATTCGAACGTGAGCCCCTGTATCGTGACGCCGATGAACGGGGATGATTTTCTCTATCTGATTCTGCCGGTTCGTGTTTTCCAGTAATGCTGCGAATACTGTCTGTTTTAAGCGGCGCGGCCTTTTTGCCGCGCTGTTTTTTCTACGAGGGGATGAATGATGATTATCGAAAAGATTGAGCTGTCCCAATTCAGAAATTATGATCATCTCTCTCTTTCACCTCATGAGGGCATTAATATCTTTTTCGGAAAAAACGGGTCCGGCAAAACCAATCTGCTGGAAGCGATTCATTATTGCGCCCTGGGACGGAGCCATCGCATTACCCAGGATCTGAACGCCGTTCGCCTGGGCCAGGAGGGCGCCTCCTGTTCCGTTCGGGTGAAGGGGAAACTTTCCCGAAACGATATCAGCGTTCGTCTTCGAAAAGGGGAAGCGTCGGTCAAATCCGTCTGGATTGACCAGAAAAAGGCAAAGCGGCTGTCGGAAATGATGGGTTGTCTTCGCTGCGTGATTTTTTCCCCGGAGGATCTGGAGCTGATCAAGGAGGGCCCCGCGGTTCGGCGCCGTTTTCTCGATATGATGATCAGCCAGCTGAGCCGTCCCTATTTCATCGCGCTTCAGCAGTATCGCCTGGCCATGGAACAGCGCAACGCGATTTTGCGGGAATGCCGTCTTTCCGGTTCCGGCATTCCGGCGATGATTGAGGATTTCGAGCGCATGATGGCGGAAAACGCGGAGCAGATTCTCCTTCAGCGGATTCATTATGTGACGCTTCTGGAAAAGGAAGCCCTCGATATTTATCGGAAAATCAGCGGCCGGGAGGAGGAAAGTTTTCTGATGCTGTATCACGGGTTTCTCAAAAATCCCGAGCAGCCCTTTGATAGTTATCTTGGCATACTCCGTGACAGCCGGGAGGAAGATCTTCGGCAGGGGCTTTCCTCCTGCGGTCCGCATCGGGACGATCTGATGCTTTCCCTGAATAAAAAATCCATGAAACAATTTGCCTCCCAGGGACAAATCCGTACGGCCGCCCTGAGCATGAAGCTGGCGCAGATGCGGGTCCTCGCGGCCATGGGCGGGGATACGCCCATTCTGCTTCTGGACGATGTGATGAGCGAGCTCGATTTCCAGAGGCGTATAAATTTAATGAAGGAAATAGGTTCCGCCCAGACTTTTATTACCTGTTCGGATGAGGGGGACTTCGCCGAACACCCGGATCATCGAACCTATTTTGTCTATACCGATTCCGGACTGGCCCGGCTCGAGGAGCGCAGTCCGGGGCTGGCGGTTCCTTCCCCTGTTCTGGGAGAGCCCGATTTTTCATGAGAGACTTCGTTTCCGCTCTCTTCATCGCTATTCATCGTTTTCGACAACAAATTGTTTCACGTGAAACATTTTCCGAGGAGGTGTATTTATGCCCCAATGGACCGACGGCCAGCTTCAGGTCATCCAGTCCCCGGCCCGCACGCTGATCTGCAGCGCGGCGGCCGGCAGCGGCAAAACCGCCGTTCTTGTGGAAAGAATCGTCCGTTTTCTGCGGGAGGGTGCGGAGCCGGAATCCTTCCTGATCGTTACCTTTACGAACGCGGCGGCCGCGGAAATGCGGGAAAAGATCCGCGCGCGGCTGACCGAAGAAAAGGATCATCCGCTGATCCGGGCCGCGCTGGACCAGATGGATCTGATGCAGATTTCCACCATTCATTCCTTTTGCCAGCAGCTCCTCAAAAACCAGTTTCAGCAGGTGGAACTGGATCCGCTTTTCCGGATCTGTGATACCTCTCAAAAAAGAATTCTCTTTCATGAGGCTTTTCAGGACGCCTGCGAAGAGCTGCGGCAGGAAAACCATCCGGCGTATCGAACGGTTCGGGAAAGATATTCCGTGCAAAAGGCGGAAAAGCTGCTTGAAACGCTGGATCCCTTTCTGATGTCCCTCCCGAATCCCCTGTCCTGGATGCGGGAGGCCGTTGGGCAGATTCCGGAAAAAATAACGGAGGATCATCCCTGGTTTCGTGCGATCCGGGCAATGGGACGGGAAAAGCTGGACGAAGCGCAGGCCCATCTCCATAGAATGTTCCGCTTGCTGTCCGATGACTGCATGCGGGAAGAATTCAGGGAATTGTGGAAGGCGGATCAGGCATTGTTTCACGTGAAACAATCCGAAACGGAAGCAAGTCCGCCGAGCGTAACGGAGACGGCTTTTCCATCGCTGCCGAGGCTTCGGGGACTGACGATTCAGGAATCCGACTGGAAGGACCGGTATCAGAAAATCCGGGAGGAGTTTAAAAAAGCCATTCGGGAAGTCGACCAGCTCTATCTGGCGGACCGGACAAAAACCCTGGCGGAATTTACCAATATGCGGGAAACGCTGCAGGCCCTGGAAATCCTGACAGGGCGGACGGAAACCCTCTTCCGCCAGAAAAAACGGGATAGAAGCCTGGTGGATTTTCAGGATCTGGAACAGTACGCGGTCGAAATCCTGTCCAACCCGGCGAGCCGGGAGGAAGCGCTGGGAACATGGCGTTATCTGTTTGTGGACGAATGCCAGGATATATCCAGCGTACAGAATGAAATCATCCGGCTCCTCTCCTCGGAGGAAAACCACCTGTTCATGGTGGGAGACGTAAAGCAGAGCATCTACCGTTTCCGTCTGGCGGATCCGACGCTCTTTCTGCAAAGAATCCGGGAGACGGATGAAAGCGCCTCGGATCAGAAACAATGTATCTATCTGCAGTTCAATTTCCGCTCCCGCCCGGAAATTCTGGAAACCACGAACCTGATTTTCCGCTCCGTGATGAAAAAAAACACGGCGGAAATGGATTATTCCCCGCGGGACGAGCTGATTCCGGGACGGAAGACGAAAGGAAGAATTCCGGTTCGGGTGGATATCCTTTGCAACGAGGAAAAGGATTATCCGGATATGTCGGCGGTGGCGGATCATATTACGCTCTGTCTGCAGGAGCTGCTGGAGACGCCCTACGAAGAAAAAAACAGAAACTATCAGTATCGTGACTGCGTGATCCTGATGCCGGCCGTGCAGACGGACGGACCGCGCCTGGCGGAGCAGCTGAGAGATCGGGGCATACCGGTGTTTTTCGACGGATCGGGACAGTATTATGCCCAGCAGGAGGTTCAGTCCTTCCGCAATTTGCTGGAGCTTCTGGATAATCCCTATCAGGATCTGGCGCTGATCTCCGTTCTGAAGGAAATCCCCTTTTCCTTTTCAGATGTGGAGCTGGCGGAAATACGCCTTCGAAAGTCCGGCGAAGGGATTCCCTTCCGGGAGGCTTTCGAGGCCTGCCTGGAAGAAAATAATCGGCTGGGGGAAAAATGCCGCCAGGTTCGGGAAACGGTGGCCAGGTGGCGTTTTCTGTCAGAGTGCATGCGGGTGAGCGATCTGCTATGGCTGCTCCTTCAGGAAACGGGGCTCTATTATGTGCTTCCGGCGGAGCCGGGTGGAGAAGTAAAACAGGCCAACCTGCGCATGCTGTGCCAGCAGGCGCTGCAGGAAGAACAGAACGGGACGCTGACCCTGAGCCGGTTTCTTGCGTATATGCGGGACCAGCAGAGCAGCGGGGATCAGCAAAGCGCGACGCCCCTGGGAGATCGGGACGATATGGTCCGGATCATGACCATCCATAAAAGCAAGGGTCTGCAGTTTCCCGTGGTTTTTCTGGCGGGCATGGATAAAAGCCCGGCGGGAAAGGATGATGGAAGCGTTCTCTTTCATCCGAGGCTCGGCCTTTGCGTCGACTACAAGGATCCGGCCCACAGGATCGCCCGGCCCACGATCGCGAAAAGCATTTTTGTCTGGCAGAAAAACCGGGAGGAATACGCGGAAAAGATACGGCAGCTGTATGTGGGGATGACCCGGGCCCAGGAGCGGTTGTATCTGATTACCTGCCAGCAGACGAACGAGCTGTGGTCCATGCCGGAGACCGAGTATCGGGTGCTGGCGGCCAAATCCTTTACGGACTGGTTCATGCCGGCACTGATGCAGGAAAAACGCACAAAAGAATCCACAGGTTATTCACAGGCCGAAATGCCTTATGAAATAAGGGATTTCGACTGTTCACAACAGCATGTTGTGGATAAACCTGGATTTATCCACAGCCTTAAACCATGGCTTGAATCCGTACTTTCCGGTCCGCCTGTGGATGATCTGTGGAAAGAAGATCAGCCATCGGATCCCTCCGAGACGCTGGTCAAGCGGTCCGTCACGACGCTGGTCCGTTCCGCCCGCCAGCCCCTGTCGCCGGAGGAAAACGCGGAGGAGGAAACGGCCGAAACGAAGCGCGTTCCGGAAAGCCTGGCGCGAAAGCTGGTGGGAAAGGAAATGAAGGAGCTGCCGGCTTTCCTGCGCGAAGAGGGACGAATCGGCCCGGCCTGGCGGGGAACGCTGGTTCACAGGATGCTGTCTCTGCTGGATCTGGAGGTGCTGCGAAACGGATCTTCCCTTCCGGAGGCGTTGCGGGAGGAAAAGGAGAGGATGCGGCGTCATCATATTTTTACGGCCATGGAGCTATCTCAGATTCGGGAGGGACAGATCATCGGGTATCTCGAGTCGGAATATGGAAAAAGAATGCTGCGGGCGGACGAAGTCCGAAGGGAATGGAATTTTAATCTGATGGTTCGTCGGGAAAAGCGGATCATGCTTCAGGGAGTCATTGACTGCGCCTTCCGGGAAGGAGACGAATGGGTGATTCTGGATTATAAAACGGATTATATCCAGGATCCGGACGCCTTCGTGGAGGAATACCGGGCCCAGCTGGGGTGGTACCGAAGGGCGCTGGAGGAGCTGACAGGGCAAAAAGTAAAAGAAGCGAGCCTGTACGCGCTCTCCCTGAACAGGGCATTTCGGGTGTATTAATCCCTGAAAGCACAGGGCTCCGGAAAAAAACAGAAAAGCAACTTTATCCACAGGCTGAAACCCTTGAAAATCAAGCACTCAGAAAAATCAAAAACCCGAATCCCTTGAAAAACAAGGGATTCGGGTTTTTCACAGGCAGCTTCGGAAAGGCAAAACAGCCTGTGGATAATCTGTGGAAAACAGTGGAAAACCTTTACGGGGAAAGGGTCTCCCCGCCTTCGGGGTCAGGGGAAACGCCGTCGGCGGACGCCCTGTTTTCGGCCAGCTGGGACAGGGGAAGATCAGACTCGGCGAAGGGACTGTCGCCGGCGATTTCCTCCAGGGCTTCCTCCATCCGTTCGCTTTCCTGCTCGGCCTGGTTCTTGGGGAAGGAGATGTTCATATATCCGTCCTCCCCAAAGCTCAGGGCGATGCTGTCGCCCAGGCCCGGCATGGCCAGCACCTCGGTGGATCGGCAGCTGGCCGTACGGGCGTATTCGAGGATAATATCGCTGCGATGAAAATAATGCATCGGGATCAGCAGCCTGGGCTTGACGCTGAGAATGAAATAGTTGGCCCCCGCCTCAAACATGGAGCCCTGACGGGGATCCACCGGGAAAAAGGCCACGTCGATCTTTTCCCGGCAAAGAGGACGGACCGCCTTTTGGAACTCCCGCTCCGCCTCGTCGATTTCCCGGAGGGTGGATTCGTCCCGCCAGTGCCAGAAATTCAGATCGCCCGCGTGAAAAACGCGAACACCCTTCAGATTCAGAAGGAAGGAGACACCCAGATCGGTGGAATCGAAGGCGGTGACCGAAATATCCGGAAGCAGCTCCAGGCTGTCCCCGGGCGCCATGCGTTTTCCCCGGGTTCCAACGGGCATATCGGACGAAACGATGTAGCTGACCCGCGCTGCGTCCTTCCACGTGAAAACGATGGGATCCATATGGTCGATATGCTCGTGGGTGATAAAAACAAAAACTTCCCGATACTGCTTCAGCTTTTCCGGAAGAATCTGAGCGGAGCCCTGCAGCTCATGATGCTCGCCGCGCCAGTAGTCGAAAACAAAGAGCAAATCATCCATCTCGATGGAGAAACCGCTGTGGTAGTAGTGGGTAATCAGTAGATCCATCTTGCGCACCTCGCTGGTCGGGCGGTCAAAGGGAAAAGCCCGACGGAAAAGAACAGAGCACCCGCGGAAACCATGGAAGAGGGCAGGCCTGCGCCGCGATTCCTTTTCCCGGAAAAAGGAATGATGCGGAAAACACATGACAAATCTATCATAAAGCCACCGGAGCGGAAACGGTGGACGTTGCCGGTACTTTATCATACGTTCCCACTTTTGTCAAATAAATTCCATAAATACTTAATAATTTTCCACAAAAAGAGTCAAAAACAGAAACAATAACAAAGATAAACCCACCTGGGAACAATTTCACCCTGCTTTCCTGCCGCGTCTTCGTCCCGGAAAACGGTGGTGTAAGGGGAACGCATTTCACCCTGCCTTCTTGCCGGGTCTTCGTCCCCGAAAACAGGGGGTATATGTAAAGCGAGCAGAAAACCATAACCCGAATACGAGGACGGAACCCACTGAATATGAAGAAAACAAAAATAAAGCGCCGCCGGAAATCCGGGGCGCATGGAGATAAAAGAAGCATGCAGTAAAGAAAGAGGCGTGAACGCAGCGTCAGGATTCAAGCAATTCCCGGGAATGATCCTTTCCCACCGCCTTCTCCAGAGATAGTCCCATGAGACCCGCAATCGTCGGCGCTACGTCCCGCATGGGCATGGAGGGCATTTCAAAGCTCTTTCGAATGCCCTTGCCGACCACGGCAAAGAGGCAGTTTTCCGCCTTGTGGCCGGGGCCGAAGCCGTGGGTGGCCTTTTCCCGCTTGTTTTCGTCCAGCCCGTCGCTGAAAACGACGCCGTCCGCCGCCTCGCAGGCAAAGGCGGGTTCCTTATGCGCGTGCATGCTGTCCAGGTCGCTCCGGGAATACAGACGGAGAATCCCGTACTCCTCCAGATGCTCCGACATAAGGTTCATGGCTTGATCCGGGCTGATGCCGTCTTTCAGGACAAAGAAACAGGCGCTCTCCCCGTTGCTCTGGACGCCGTAATGCTTGTCCAGGCCGGTTTGCTTCAGAAGGGCGGAAAGATCCACCGTCCGGTTGATGTCGGACTGGCCGTGATCGCTGACGGCGATGAACAGGGCATCCTCCATGCCGGGGGTTTCCAGGACGGCTCGGCGAAGCTTTGTCAGCCGATCCTCATCCCGGCGAATGGCGGCTTTCGCCTCCTCGCTGAAGGTGCCGTGATGATGGCGCATGGAGTCGAGATCGATCAGATGAAGGGCGAGAAAGTCGGGCTGATGGACGCGGATGTTTCTATCGGCGATGGCCGTCGCGTAATCGCTCAGCCCGGGCTCCTGGATGCCGTTTCGGAGGGAGCCGAAACGAAGTTCCGATTCCAGAACGAACAGGGGGGATCCGTATAGCATCGTCTTGAGGGCCAGCCAATCCCCGGGAAGCGGATGCACTTCCGGAAAAACCCATTTGGCCGCCGGATTTTTGCAGCATACGGGCCAAAGGATGGAGCAGCTCTTCCCTCCCTCCTTCCGAACCGCGTCGAAGAGGGTCGGAACGCGGATATGTTCCCGCTCCCAGAACCAGACCCGGCTTTTATCCGGCGTCGTCGGCTGAAAGGGCTGGTTCTGGCCTACGCCGCTCGTATCCGGATCGCATCCGGTAATCAGAGTGACGTGGGCGGGATAGGTCAGGGCGGGGAAAACCGTTTTGACCTGACGGCAGAAGCTCCCCTCCTCCGTCATCCGCTTCAGCCCTCCATCCGGCTGGAGAAACGCGAAATCCGCGTCAAAAAAAGCATCCAGGGACACCAGAATCGCTTTGCGCACAGTAATATATCCTCCATTTGCGATGACGGTTCAGTCCATGGGCCGGAGATATACGGGGACGGCTCTTTCCCGAAAGCGGGAGAAAAAGACGGAGCCGTCTCCGGGCGCGGCGGATGAACCGTGAACTTTGGAAAAAACGGACTGCCATTTGGCAGTCCGTCCAGGTTTTCTGGAATCAGGCCCAGGGATTCTCGGTCGGGTAAGGCAGTTCTTTGGGCTGATTGTAGGCGATATCCTCGATGCCGAGATACTTGAAGATCTCGAACAGCTGCTTCGCGCAATGGCCGAAGGCGACGGCGCCGTGATGCGGATAGCGCTTCTGGATCAGCACGTGGCGATAGAACCGGCCCATTTCCTTGATGGCGAAAACGCCGATGCCGCCGAAGGAGCGGGTCTTGACCGGGAGCACCTCGCCCTGGGCGATGTAGGCCCGGAGCTTGCCCTCGCTGTCGCACTGCAGGCGGTAGAAGGTAATGGGACTGTCGGCGATGTCGCCCTCCAGGGTGCCCCGGGTGAAATCGGGATCGCTTCCTTCCGGTTCGAGCAGCCGATGCTGGATCAGCTGATACTTGATGGCCCGGTCGCCGCACATCTTGCAGCTGGGGGTGTTTCCGCAATGGAAGCCCATGAAGGTATCCGTCAGCTGGTAATCAAACTTGCCCTTGATGTCCTCGTCATAAATATACTGGGGCACCGTATTGTTGATATCCAGAACGGTCACCGAATCCTCCGTCAGGCAGGAGCCGATGTATTCGCTCAGGCCGCCGTAAATGTCGACTTCGCAGGAAACCGGGATGCCCCGGCTGGCCAGACGGCTGTTCACATAGCAGGGCTCGAACCCGAACTGGGACGGGAAGGCCGGCCAGCATTTGTCGGCGAACAGCACGTATTTCTTCGCGCCCTTGTGGTTTTCCGCCCAGTCCAGCAGCGTCAGCTCGAACTGCGCCATCCGGACCAGCATGTCCTCATAGTACCGGCCCTCGCCCATCTCCTTCTTCATGTCCTCGCAGACGGCGGGAATCCGGGGATCGTCCTTATGCTCCTGATAGCTGACCAGCAGATCCAGCTCGGAGTTTTCCTCGATTTCGATGCCCAGCTCGTAGAGCCCCTTGATGGGCGCGTTGCAGGCGAAGAAATCCTGGGGCCGGGGGCCGAAGGAAATGATCTTCAGGTTTTTCAGGCCGACGATGACCCGGGCGATGGGGATAAACTCGGCGATTTTGTCCGCCAGCTCCGCCGCCGTGCCGACGGGATACTCGGGAATGTAGCCCTTCAGATGGCGCATGCCCAGGTTGTAGGAGCAGTTCAGCATGCCGCAGTAGGCGTCGCCGCGGCCGTTGATCAGATCCCCGTCGCCCTCGGCGGCCGCCACGAACATGCAGGGGCCGTCAAAATATTTGGCGATCAGGGTTTCCGGCGTTTCGGGCCCAAAATTGCCAAGGAAAACGCAGGCGGCGTTGCACTCGTTGGCCTTCAGTTCCTCGACAGCCTTAAGCATGTCCTTTTCGTTTTCAACCGTGGTTTTGATCTCGACAAAGTTCAGCCCCTTGCTCTGGCAGCAGGCGGCCAGGGCGGCCCGGCGCTTTTCGCTCAGGGCGATGGGAAAACAGTCCCGGCTGACGGCGACCAGCCCCAGTTTGATGACCGGAATATTGTCCATTTTTCTTTCCCTCCTCAGAATAATATGACTGCGCGGAATCCTTCTGTAAGAATATCACCGGATGGCATATCCGTCAATGAATAATCGTTTTTTGAACAAGCGCGAAAAAAAACAAACCGAAAAAAGACCCTTGTCAAACATGACAAAACAAGGTAAAATAAATGATGGTGCACGACACTGGACTAATTGATTTACAGGAGGGTTTCAACAATGGCTGTGAAAGTTGCAATCAATGGTTTTGGCCGCATCGGTCGTCTGGCTTTCCGTCAGATGTTCAACGCGCCCGGTTACGAAATCGTCGCGATCAACGATCTGACCAGCCCGGCTATGCTGGCGCATCTGCTCAAGTATGACACGGCGCAGAAGGGCTATTGCGGCGTGATCGGCGAAAATAAGCACACTGTGGCCTCCAAGGAGCCCGTTTTTGAGGAAGACGGCAAAACCGTGAAGGTGCCCGGCTCCATTACCGTCGATGGCAAGGAAATCACCATCTACGCCGAGCCCAAGGCCGCCAACCTGCCCTGGAAAGAACTGGATGTGGACGTGGTGCTGGAGTGCACCGGCTTCTATACCAGCAAGGCCAAGAGCCAGGCGCACATTGACGCCGGCGCCAAGAAGGTCGTTATCTCCGCTCCCGCGGGCAACGATCTGCCCACCATCGTTTACAACGTGAACAACAACGTGCTGAAGGCCAGCGACACCATCATCTCCGCCGCTTCCTGCACGACCAACTGCCTGGCCCCCATGACCAAGGCCCTGAATGACTGCTATCCGATCGTTTCCGGTATCATGACCACCGTTCATGCCTATACCGGCGACCAGATGATCCTCGACGGCCCCCATCGGAAGGGCGACCTGCAGCGGGCCCGTGCCGGCGCCGCCAACATCGTTCCCAACTCCACCGGCGCCGCCAAGGCGATCGGCCTGGTCATCCCCGAGCTGAACGGCAAGCTGATCGGCTCCGCCCAGCGCGTCCCGGTGCCCACCGGCTCCACCACGATCCTGGTGGCCGTCGTCAAGGGCAAGGATATCACCAAGGATTCCGTGAACGCCGCCATGAAGGCCCAGTCCTCTGAGTCCTTCGGCTACACGACCGAGAAGCTGGTCTCCAGCGACATCATTGGCATGACCTACGGCTCCCTCTTCGATGCCAACCAGACCATGGTGCAGAAGATCGACGAGGACACCTATCAGGTGCAGGTTGTGGCCTGGTATGACAACGAGAACAGCTACACCAGCCAGATGGTCCGCACCATCAAGTACTTCGCCGAGCTGAAGTAATGGCGGTGTAAGGGTTTGCGGGATTTCGAGCGACTGGATGACCGCGCCTGACTGTGAAAAAAGTCAAAACACTGTGATAAACTGAACGAACGTTCAAAAATCGACTGTGATAGACATTTCCCCGCTTTCTATCGGGAAACCGAAAAAGAAAGCGGGGTTTTGTATGTTATTTCGGGATGCTGTAACAGAGTTCCATTTTGAGTGTCAGGTGCGCAACACTTACACCATTTGTTGGTGACCAGGTTAAGATCTGTGAAGCATTTGGCTTTGAAATTCCCGATGGATGCGCTCCGGAATATGTAGTTCGGAAAACCAACAAGAGGAAGCATGGGCGTCCTCGGAAGAACAAGCTGGTAGTCAAGGAAGAGAATTAATAGTACAATAAATACCAAAACTCAGATGAATTACGAAATCGATCGTTTTTTAATGGATTTCGTAAGATAACATGAACGATACAAAGAGGAGAGAATTAAAAAAAGAGACAGAAAGCTATTTCTGTCTCCGAAAAGATGACTTCGATCAGCTCAGGCCGGACTGACTGCAAAAATCGGCAATGGACATATTCGCTTCTTCCGCCGCTTCTTCAACCGAGAGGCGGCCTTTTTTAACCAAGGCCGCAAGAGTAGATAAGGCTCCTTCTGCGCGGCCTTCTGCCCGGCCCTCTGCGCGACCTTCTGCCCAGCCTTCTGCTCGTCCTTCTGCTCGTCCTTCCGCGCGGCCTTCTTCCCGACCTTCTGCGCGGCCTTCTTCCCGGCCAGCGGCCAGGCCTTCCTTTCTGGCGCTGCTCATCATCGATTCATAATCCAGCTGCGCCATTCTGCGGCTCCAGATCATCTGCCGCTGTTCCGCGCTTCCCATTATCGTTTGCATCTGATTCGCCGCCTCCTTTACGCCCAGATTTTTGATTTTCCGGATCTGCTCCCAGTTTCGGGCGGTAAAAGCTTCCGCCCATTCCACGAGACCGCGCTTGCGTTCCTCTTCATCCGCCTCCGCGATGGCTTTCAGATCCATCACGTAAAACTGAAGCTTGTCCGTATAGCTGTATCCTTCTTCATCCTGCAGCTGATACTTCGTGAAGAAC
>JAZQCB010000006.1:0-4505 GCA_045546035.1 Clostridia bacterium | reverse complement strand
CCCCAGATTGTCCAGAAGTCGGGTAATCCGTTTTCTGTCTGTGCTGTCAAACCAGTAATCCGCTTTTCTCAGCTGAGGCGCCAGCCTGTGATCCCGGAAGAATTCTGTCCAGTTTTCTTTCGGTGTGTTTTCCTGTTTTCCCGCTCCGATATAATTGTCCATGCTGAAGCCGAAACCTTTGACAATGCCGCCGGTTTCTGCCTTATGCATTTCCGCAAGACGGTGGCCGAAATTCTCAAAGAATTCCGCTGACGGGATTCCCCGGCTCCATTCAAGAAGGAGAAAGGCACCGTACTTACCATCTCTTCCGATTGCCAACACCTCCGGCACGCGGATCGTCCTCGTTTCTGCAATGGCACGGAGCCCGGCGACTTCGGCAATAAAGAAGTCAATGTTTCTCTCACGGTTTGCCTTCATAAAAACACGCTGCCCGTTGCCGCTCAGGCTGTAGGCACAGTTAATGTCTCCGCCGGAGACGGGCTGAATTGTCACATCTGCCGTCCCGATCGTTTCAAGTAGGGCAGCCTTAAAGGAGTCGTACTGCTTTATCTCTCTCATTTTTCACCTCATCAAATGGGTGGCTGAATCTGCTACAGGCAGGTTCTGTCAATCGGTTCGTCCGGCGTGTTATTTTTTGCCTCCTCGGAACATAAAGGCGCGAGCCACCTGAATAGCAATTTTATAAGGCAGCGGACGCAACGCCCGGTCAGCTTCCTGCAGCTTTTCTCGAATAGGGATGCTCTGCGGGCAGTGCTGCTCACATTTGCCGCAGCGAATGCACTGTGAGGCAAAGGCAGGTTCCCGCGTCAGTCCTACCGTCTGAATAAACTGTGATCTTCCTTCGCTTTTCGATTCGGTGAACATCGCGTTATAACAGCGGAAGATGCCCGGGATATCTACACCCTTGGGACACGGCATGCAGTATCGGCAGCCGGTGCAGCCGACCTTTTCTTTTTCCCGGATAGCTCGTTTGACCTTTTCCAGGGTTTCAAAGTCCTCCGCTGTCAGAGATCCCGCCCTGGCGTCGCTTGCAGTGCGGCAGTTTGCCTCCACCATTTCCAGTGAATTCATACCGGAGAGAACCACCGTTACCTCGCTCTGGTTATAGAGCCATCGCAGCCCCCACTCTGCTGCGCTCCAGTTTCGGCCGCTTTCAGCCATGGCTTTCTTTGCTGCCTCCGGCAGCATATTGACCAGCTTTCCGCCCCGCAGCGGCTCCATAATCATCACAGCTATACCCTTGGCCGCTGCAGCCTGAAGGCCCGCTTTTCCCGCCTGTGCCACCTCATCCAGGTAATTGTACTGGATCTGGCAGAAATCCCAGTCGTAGTCATTCAGAATTTTCAGAAAATTCTCCGTATTTCCGTGATAGGAGAAGCCGATATTTCGAATCGCTCCGCTCTGTTTCTTTTCCTGAATCCATTCCAGAATGCCGACCTTCTTGAGCTTTTCCCACATGGCCACATCGGTCAGGTGATGCATCAGATAGTAATCCACATAGTCGGTGCGCAGCCGGCTCAGCTCTTCGTCAAAATAGCGATCCAGCGCTGTCCGATTCCCAATCAGGTACTGGGGGAGCTTGGTTGCAAGATTCACCTTTTCCCGGATATGATTTCGTTCAAAAATTTCCCCCACAGCTGCTTCACTTCCGGGGTAGATGTAGGCCGTGTCAAAATAATTAACCCCTGCGCGATAAGCGGCAAGAAGCTCCTGTTCGGTCTTATCCAGGTCAATGCCGCCGCCCTTTTTGGTAAAACGCATACAGCCGTAACCCAGAATACTCAGATCATTTCCTTTTCGATCTTTCCTGTATTGCAATTGATATCCCTCCCTGTTTTCTTTTACTTGCCTTGATTGTTTTTTATACTTCAATCTCTATGCTTTGTCAAGAAAAAGAAAAGATCCGTTTCTTTTGAAGTTTCCCGATATATAAAACGATTGAAAAGGACCCTTTTTCGGTATATAATGCCTTATCAAACAGATCAGGTGTATGGCCATGAGCAATCATTGTAAAGTTTCCATTTACTGTACAGCCTATAATCACGAAAAATACATCCGCGATGCGCTGGAGGGTTTTCTCTCCCAGGAGACGGACTTTCCTTTCGAGGTTCTGGTGACGGATGATGCCTCCACCGACGGCACCACTGCCATTCTCCGGGAATATCAGGAGCGCTATCCGGAGGTTATCCGGTTCTTCCATCAGGAGAAGAACCTTTTCTCCCAAGGCATCAACATCTATGAAGCCGTGATGTATCCCAATACCCGTGGGGAATATGTCGCTTACTGCGAGGGGGACGATTACTGGTCCGATCCCTCCAAACTTCGCCGACAGGTCGCTTTTCTGGATGCCCATCCGGAATATTCCGCCTGTGTTCACAATTCCTGGTATCATTTCTGCGAAGGCAATAAGCCTGATGAGCTTCTTCTCCCCGCCTCAGGTGATCGTGATGTTCCTTTCTCCACCATAATCCGCGGCATGAGCTTTTGTTTTCATACCAGTTCCATTGTCGGCCGGTCCGACTGGATGTGCCATCCGCCTGATTTTCAGCGTGTTGCCTTTTCTTACGGCTTTACGGATTACGCCATTGCTCTCTGGCTTTCCCTGAATGGGAAAATCCGTTTTCTGGATACGCCAATGTCCGTTTACCGCGTAAACAGCAACCCCACCGCCTGGACCAGCGGGAGAGACGGAGCATACGATAAGAAAATAGCCTTCGTAACCGGTGAAATTGAGATGATGAAGACGCTTCTTCCCCATCTGGATGCACAGCAGCGGGCTCTCACTGAAGAGGAATTGCTGCGCCGCAACTATGAGCTGCTGTACCTCACCGGCAGGGTGGATGAGATGATACACCCCCCTTATGATGTTTTTTATCGTCAGGAACCCTTCTCTTTCCGCCTGAAAACCACCATCAAACGTATGTTTCCCTCCCTTCACGCCCTATACCGCAGCAGGCAGGGATACAAGGAGTAGTTCAAATGGCTGAACCCAAAAATATACTCATTTTTCCCGCCGGAACAGAAATCGCTTTTGAAATCTGTGATGCGCTGAAGAATTCCAAATTTGTTCGTCTTTTCGGGGCTACCAGTGTCCCATGCCATGCGGAATTTGTATTTCAGCGCTGTTTCTCCGGCCTTCCCTTTGTGGATGATCCTGACCTCATCTCTGCCATCAACCGGATCATCGATGAAAACGGGATCGACTATATTTATCCCGCCCACGACAGCGCTCTTCTCCGTTTCTCCGAGGAGCGGGAATCGCTCCATGCCGAGGTACTTGCCTCTGCAAAAGAAACCGTGGCAATCTGTCGTTCCAAAACCAGAACCTACCGGCATCTTTGCTCTGCTCCCTATCTTCCCTCTTTCTATTCTGCGCCGGAAGATATTCCTGCCTATCCGGTATTTATAAAGCCTTCTGTCGGGCAAGGTTCCCAGGGGGCCCGCATCATCCGTGACAGGATGCATCTTGATGAAGCCCTTTCAGACGGCACCGAATACACCGTCTGTGAGTATCTTCCCGGCGAGGAACTGACGGTAGACTGCTTTACCGACAGGCACGGCGTTCTCCGCTTCGTCAGTCCCCGCTCCCGTGAAAGGATTCGTGCCGGCATCGCCGTCCGTTCCCGCAACCTCCCGCTCACCGAAGAGCTTCAGTCTATTGCGGAAGACATTAACCGCCGGCTTTCCTTCAACGGAGCCTGGTTTTTCCAGGTCAAGAAAAACGCCGCCGGGCAGTTTCGCCTTCTGGAAATTGCCCCGCGCATCGCCGGCACCATGGGCCTGACGCGAAATCTCGGCATTAACATGCCGCTTCTCACCCTTTATAATTTCTGGGGCATGGATGTGTCCCTCCTCCCCAACAGTGCATCTCTCCTCCTTGACCGGGCTTTTATCAGCCGCTTTCAAACGGATATCTCCTATTCCGCCGTTTATGTGGATTTCGATGATACCCTCATTGTCCGCGACAAGGTAAATGCCTATCTGATGATGTTTCTCTACCAGGCACACAATAACGGCAAACGTCTGTGCCTTCTTACACGTCATTCCACAGATATCTATGCCGACCTGGAAAAATACTGCATCCCCGCGTCCCTCTTTTCTGAGATCATTCGTCTCGATGATACGGGTTCAAAAGCAGATTACATCTCTCCCGATTCCGTTTTTATCGATGATTCCTTTTCAGAGCGCCGGCGTGTCCGGCAGGCACTCGGTATCCCTGTTTTCGACCTTGATATGGTCGAAAGTCTGATTGACTGGAGGTCATAACCCCATGGAGCAAAAAACCATCAACGTCACCCGGTCCTCCATGCCGGAGTTTGAAGAATACTGTGAAGAAATCCGTGACCTGTGGGACAGCCATTTTCTCACCAACATGGGGCCTAAGCATCTCCGCCTGGAAAAAGAGCTGAAATCCTATCTTGACAGCCCGAATATCACGCTGTTCACCAACGGACACTTGGCTCTCGAGAATATCATCACCGCCATGGGGCTTCATGGTGAAATCA
>JAZQCB010000005.1:0-2642 GCA_045546035.1 Clostridia bacterium | reverse complement strand
GTCATTCAGGTGGAGTCGAAGATCGAGCACCGTCAGCTTTGCGTCAACGGTCTCCGCGTGCTGCATCGGATTGAGAATCTGGATGGACTTCATTTCCGTTTCCGGGATATTCAGCAGCGCGCTGAGCAGGGAGCGAAGCGCTTTTTCATTGTTCAGAAACACAAGATGAAACATGGCGTCGTTGGTCAGCGGTTCATAATTCCAGTCCTGCGGGATCCATTCCGGCATGCTTATCACCCCCCTGCTTTTCGGTTTCATGATAGCATAAATCAGGTGGCCATTCAAGATTCCGCCAGATGTAGACCTCAGGGTTCTTTTCGGGGTATAAAGGACACAGAGGGATTTCCTGATAAACTACCGCTGAAGAATAGGAATGTCATTATGCATCCAGACGAGCGGCCCGATGAAGCATAAGATCGGACAATGAGGTTTTCAGATCAGGAGGCAGCACGGATTCCTGGCACATTTTCTCCCATGCGGGTATTTTTCTGAGCATTTGCCGGATCATTGACAGCGCGGCATGACGAGGAATTCCAGCATATTCGGCGAAGGAGAGAAATTGTTTTTGAGAGAGCCGGATTTTTTTCCCGGATAGCTGCAGGGCGAATTCCTCGGAATCTTCCGGCATGATAACATTGACAGGAAGAAGATCGTAGGCCGGGGAAAGAATGAAGGAACCGGATTCAGGCGCTGTTTCGATCAGTGAGAAGTTTTTCAGATGCATATCCGAATTTCCTGTCAGAAAACAAAAGACCAGACGAAGATATAATTCCGAGATGTCCAGACCTGGACGGCTGGAATACTGCCGAATCACCTTCACGCACTGCTCGTAGGATCCCTTATATTTATCCTGGGTTAATCGGAGACTCAGCTGGCAAAAGTCTTCCATCGCGAGCCGCTTCGGCGTGCCAGACGGAATGATCATCCGGTCGATACGCTTTGTAATATATGCAAAGCTTTCCTTGATTTTCAGGAGCCCATGCGGAACAACAGACAAGCCTCCATGTTTGGCCATTTGCATGACCAGATATTCTGCCTCTGGGAGAGCACGAAACTCTTCAACCTGCGGCTTCAGAATAAATCCGGTTGGATAGTCCACCAGTGTAAGCCGGATTTCCTTTTCCAGGGAAAGATGGAGGGACAGCTTTTTCTGTACTCCGGTAACCGTGAATCCGCGGTTTACACTTCGTTCGGCGAGCAGGGCAAGTACTTCATTGCTTAAATCGATATCTGGAAGAACTTTTGTGCCGAAGAAACGCTGGATACAGGACGCATGCCATCCGGATTCAGAGACGGAACGCAGAGGCTTTCCGCAGCAGAGGCAGTTCATTCACACACCTCCTCAACAGACACAGCGCCAACGCAGTCCCGGCAAGCAACCAGCAATATGCCAAAGCGATCCTCAGGACTGATTTTCCAGTTTCGCGTAACCGCATTGAGCAGCCAACCTTCCGGAATAAGTCCGTCAAAGAAGGGAAATAGAGTGTGGGACTGATAGGAAGCCAATTGGAGCGGAAGCGTGAGAGAAACAGGATGCGCCGAACCACTTCGCAGATAATCGGGATCGTATTGAAAAAGGTATCCTGAATCCGTTTCCTGAAGAAGACCGGCGTACCGCCCATAGACCGTGACCCGTCCCTGACGGAGTACGCTCATCAGAATTCCTCCTTCCGGGGACGGGGCATGGGCCCTGGAACGGCTTCCTGGCCAAACATGGCCAGAGCCTGGTTTACCTTATCCAGCCGGACGGTGGGTTTTCCAGCTTCCAGCTCATGTACAAAACGAAGCCCAAGGCCGGAACGCAGCGCAAATTCTTCCTGCGTGAGGCCGGCTTTTTTTCTGCTTTTCCTGATAAATTCTCCGATGGGGTTTGACATGGGAAGCCTCCTTCGAGCATACATACACAAATAATATACTCCCGATCGGGAAAAAATCAAGAAAAATATCAAAAAATATCCCGATCGGGATATTTTTCATACAAAGAGATTCCCGATCAGGAAATAAGAAATAGCATAATTGGAAGCGAAAGCGTGTGCCGGGGATGGCAAAACGCTTACCCGGGTGCTTTTGAAGCAAAAAAAGTACCAACCATGGTGGTGCAATTACAAAAAAGAGACAGAAAGCTATTTCTGTCTCCAAAAGATGACTTCGATCAGCTGAGGCCGGAATGAATGCGAAAATCGGCAACGGACATATTCGCTTCTTCCGCTGCTTCTTCAACAGAGAGACGGCCTTTTTTAACCAAGGCCGCAAGAGTAGATAAGGCTCCTTCTGCGCGGCCTTCTGCCCGACCTTCTGCGCGGCCTTCTTCCCGGCCAGCGGCCAGGCCTTCCTTTCTGGCGCTGCTCATCATCGATTCATAATCCAGCTGCGCCATTCTGCGGCTCCAGATCATCTGCCGCTGCTCCGCGCTTCCCATTATCGTCTGCATCTGATTCGCCGCCTCCTTTACGCCCAGATTATTGATTTTCCGGATCTGCTCCCAGTTCCGGGCGGTAAACGCTTCCGCCCATTCCACGAGACCGCGCTTGCGTTCCTCTTCATCCGCCTCCGCGATGGCTTTCAGATCCATCACGTAAAACTGAAGCTTGTCCGTATAGCTGTATCCTTCTTCATCCTGCAGCTGATACTTCGTGAAGAAC
>JAZQCB010000004.1:0-123754 GCA_045546035.1 Clostridia bacterium | reverse complement strand
CCTCCGACTTGACCCATGCTCAGCTGACCGATGATCTGCGCCGGCTGAATCGGCGTCTGGGGCATAAAGGCCTGCGGATCCTGCCGCTGCGCTGGCGGAACGGAACAGCGCTGCTGTATCTGTATCGTCCCAAGATGCTGGAGCGGGATCTGCGCGATCCGCTGGCCCAAAGTCTCCTGTCGGAATGCGGGTACCCGAGCGGGAACGATCACGCCTGCCTGATCAGACTGATCTCCCGCTTGCGCACGGAGAAAGATTTCCCCCATGAAGTGGGGCTGTTCCTAGGTTATCCTCCGGCGGATGTGGAGGGATTCATGCACCGTAAGGACAGCTTTAAGCTCTGCGGCCTGTGGAAGGTGTATGACGACGTGGAGAGTGCGCTCCTGCAGTTTGCCAGGTGCCGGCACTACACGAAGGTGTACCTGGACTGCCTCTCCCGGGGTTTCACGCTGGAACGCCTGGCTGTCGCCCGATAAGCACGCTATTCAAAACCCCGCAAGGGATTGGAATAGACCACAAAATGAAAGGATGGTTTTCTCATGACTACGCCGCCGTCGACCTGCGCATGACCATCGACGAGAAAGGCCATGGCGTCACCATGATGAACGGCACGCAGACCGCCGATTTTGAGGCTTATGCGGTAGACAACGGCGAGAAGGGCGACGGCGCCGGTCTCTACGTGGCCTACAGCAATCTGGAACATAAAGCCGAGGCGGCCCCCTATACGATGACGGTGAACGATGCCGGACAGACGGTGCTGACCCTGACTGCGGACGATGGAACCATCAGCTGGGTAAAGCAGGAAAAATGATGGACTGACACGCAGAGAGAAATTCAGCCCTCCGCTGTGGATTGATTATCCGCAGATCGGAGGGCTTTTTGTGTCTATACCGATTGGCCAGGGCGGAGGGCTTTCCCTTCGTATACATCTCCACCGATCATACCGGGCTGTATGAAAAATACGGCTGCGCCTTCTGGAAGACCATGCGGAACCTGCAGGGCGACGACTGCCGGATCTACCGGATGGAAGTCAAGCATCGGGATTACATTACGAAGGCTGAAGCAGTTAAGCACGCATGACAGATGATTTTCCGTCCATGATCATTGGCCACCGAAGGGGCGCCCCATTTGGCGCGGCCGTTCCCATGGCAAAAGGCGCGACAGAAAGTATGTTTGACAGGAACGCATCTCTCGGATATAACATGATCAACCGATGGATTTGACATGCCGTCGGATGATAAAAGCGATTGTGAGGACGCTGTGAATCACATACGGGAGATGATGGAAAAACATGCGTAAAACGCGGACGACCTCCTTGCAGATCCGCCGCCTGACCTACGCGGCGCTGTACCTGGCCATTGCCATGGTGCTCCCCTTTATTACCGGGCAGATCCCGCAAATCGGCTCGGCCCTGTGTCCGATGCACATCCCGGCGCTTTTGTGCGGCTTTATGTGCGGTTGGCCCTGGGGGCTGGCCGTAGGCTTTATCGCGCCGCTTTTGCGTTCCGTGGTTTTCGGTATGCCCGCGCTGTTTCCAGGCGCTGTGGCCATGGCCTTCGAACTGGCCGTTTATGGCGGCATGGCAGGTTTCCTTCGCCAGAAGCTCCCCCGCAGGGATGGCGTAATCTACGCGGTGCTGCTGATCTCCATGATCGCGGGGCGCATCGTGTGGGGCGCCGTGCGGGTGATCCTGGCAGGCCTCTCCGGCAGCACATTTACCTGGGCGCTGTTCCTGGCCGGGGCCATCACCAATGCCATTCCAGGCATTATTCTGCAGCTCGTCCTGATTCCCATTCTGGTGATCGCCATGGAGCGGGCGGGGCTTTCCCTGAACCGAAACTGATCATGCCGAATGTGATACCTGGAAAGCGCCTGATCAATACAAAAAGAACAGATTGACGATTTATGGCCAGGGTGGTAAAGTTGCTGGAGATCATAAGGAGGGGCATCCGATGCGGATCATTACCGTCTCAAGGCAGTTCGGCAGCGGCGGAAGGGAGCTGGGCAAACGGCTGGCGGATCTGCTGGGCGTGGATTACTACGACCGGGAGATCATCGAAGCGCTGGCGCGGGAGCAGGGGCTGCATCCGGATGACGTGCGCCGGATTCTGAATCACCACGGCTGGTATCAATACCAGCTGACCTACCGCCACAGCTTTCAGCAGGCCGTAACCGGATACCGGAGCCGCGCGGCGGCGCTCCTTCTGGCGCGGCAGCGGGAAATCCTTCTGGAAATTGCGGAGTCCGGGAACGACTGCGTCATCGTCGGGCGGGACGCGGATGTGATCTTGCAGGAGCATCGTCCCTTCCGCGTGTTTGTCTGTGCGGAAATGGACGCCCGGGTCGCCCGCTGCATGCGCTACGAAAAGAAGCGGCCGCCGGAGGAGCAGCTGACGGAGAAGGAGATTCTGCGGAATATTCGCCGGATCGACCGAAACCGCAGGCAGCTCCGGGAGGTGCTGACCGCAAAAGCCGCAGGGGACGGGAGCTCCTTCGACCTGACGGTCAATGCGACAGATTGGGACATGAAAAAACTGGCGGAGGCCGTCGCGGATTTTTCCCGGCGTTGGTTTGAACAGCATGAACAAGATGAATGACAAAAACGACCTGACCACGGGCAGCGTCTGGAAAAAGCTGGTCATTTTCTTTCTGCCCATCGCGGCTGGAACCATTCTGCAGCAGCTGTATAACGCGGTCGACGGGCTGATCGTCGGCCGTTTCGTCGGGACCGAGGCGCTGGCCGCCGTCGGGGGCAGCGCCGCCCAGATCATCAATGTGCTGGTCGGTTTCTTCGTGGCCATGACCGCGGGGGCCGCCGTCATTATCGGGCAGATCTTCGGCTCCGGGCGCAGGGAGGATCTGGGGCGGGCCATCGGCTGCTCCGTTACGGTCATGACGCTGTTCGGATTCGTGCTGATGGTCTTCGGCCTGGTCGCGTCCCCCTGGCTGCTGCGTCTCCTGAAAACGCCGGAGGAAACGATCGAAGGCGCGGTGCTCTATCTGCGGATCTATTTTATCGGTGTGCCTTTCGTCATGCTGCTGAACATGGAATCCAGCGTTCTTCGGGCCCTGGGCGATTCCTTCAATCCCTTCCTGTATATGATCGCCGGCTGCGTCACCAATATCGTGCTGGACGCCCTGTTCGTAATCGTTTTCGGATGGGGCATCGCCGGCGTCGCCGTGGCTACGGTGGTGGCTCAGCTGGTCAATACGGCGATGCTGACCTGGAAGCTGACCCGCGGCGGTTCCGAGGCGCCCCTGCGCTTCCGGAACCTGGGCATTCAGCGGGTCTATCTGAAAAACATGCTCCGGCTGGGCGTTCCTGCCGGGCTGCAAAGCGCCATGTACAGCATTTCCAACCTGATTATTCAGGTGGCGGTGAACTCTCTGGGGACGATCGTGGTAGCCTCCTGGGCCATGAGCGGAAAGACGGACGGCTTCTACTGGGCGCTCAGCAACGCCATGGGCACCGCGATTACCAGCTTCATCGCCCAGAACCATGGCGCGGGCCTGACGGACCGCGTAAAGCAATGCGTCCGGCAGGGGCTGATCCTGCACTTCTCCGTGACGGTGATCACAAGCGCTCTGCTGATGCTGGCGGGAATTCCCATGCTGCGGCTGCTGACGAAGGACGAGGCGGTGGTGGAAACCACCTACCGGATCATGACCTATTTTGTGCCGTTCTACTTCACATGGGTGCTGGTGGAGGTGCTTTCCGCGGTGCTGCGTGGCGTGGGAGACGCCGTGCGGCCCGTCGTGATCATCGGCATTGGCATCTGCCTGTTCCGGATCTTTTGGATTGCGACAGTCTTCGCGGCCAACAGAACGCTCTTCATCCTCTGCCTGTCCTATCCCGTTTCCTGGACGATTACCAGCATCGCGCTTGTCATTTATTACAAAAAGGGCGGCTGGATGCACCGCCGCCGTATTGTGGACGCTTAGGCATAGCCCCCAGGGTCTTTGTCGCCTTTACCGGTTCTGCGCGAAACGGACGACGATAACCGGGCGTACCGCCAGATACGGATAGGTGACCGTCTCCTCGCTCTTCGCATCGGCGGAACCGCTGTAGCGAACCCGCAGGCAGTAACGTGCGGATCGGCCCGGCGTCCTGAGCATCCAGTCGCATTTCCGGCTTCCGTTATAATCGCTGACGCCTCTGGCCACGGCATAGCGCGTCGGAATACAGGCCCTGGCCCCGTTGCTGACAAAGAGGCTCTGTGCCTCCGACAGGCTCAGGATGAAAACCCGATCGACCGTATCCTGGCCGGGGTCGACTTTGGGATGCTTCGGATTGGACTCCGCCGTCACCGCCGTCTCCGCCAGAGCGGCCTGTTCTTCTTCCGAGAAGGCCGTATTCAGGAAGTCATGGTTTAGCCACCCGCGAAGGGCGCAGGTTTCCCATGTCACGTCAGCAAGCTCGGAATGATAAGGCCCGTTGTCCAGGGCCGCCAGGCTGATAAGGGTCGCCTTCTCCCCATCGTTGGCCAGAACCATCCACTGAATGGGTTCCGGACCGTTTTCCGAATTCAAATCCTGCTCATAGCGCCCGTAATTGACGATGCCCCGCAGCGGAAAATCTTCGGCGGCGGGCCCCGCCTTCCCCGATGCCGGCGTTTCGGAGAGACGGAGACGGATCACCGGGCGAATCCCGATTTTATCGCTGACCATGTCCGTGCCGATCAGGTGTACGCTGCCGTCGGAGGATACAACGGCCGCCTCGTCCCTGTTCTTTCCCAGGGTTCTCAGCCACCATTGCCCCATGGTGCTGCCAGTGCTCGCGTTGGCCCCCCGGGCTCTTGCGTAATCCGTCCTCGCGCAGACGCGCGCCGTGTCGGAGGAAAAGAACGCTTCCGCCTCGCCCGCGCTGAGCAGAGCTACACGCTCAAAGGTATCGTTTCCCGGATCATTCCCGTATTTCGGATTGGTTTCGGCCTTCGCGTGGAAAAGCGCCATTTTCCCCTGTTCCTCCTCGGTAAAGGCCGCGTTGGCGAACTCCCCGTTCAGCCACTGGCGCAGGAAACTGGCCTCCCACGTGGTGGGGCTGTGATACACCTGATAATAGGGCATGGCATCCAGAACCTGCTTGCTGATCAGCAGCGTCGTTTCCCCGTCTTCCTCGAGCACCAGCCATTGGATGGGTTCCGGGCCGTTCTCGGGTCGGTTGTCCTGTTCATAGTGCCCGAAGGTAACCACCCGGAACCCGCCGTATCGATTCTGCTCCTCCGGTTTTTTCTCCGCGGCGGAGGGCGTGCCCCAAAGGAGGAGCGCCTTGTCCTGATTCCCGTCCGGATAAAGCCAGACGGCCTGCGGCGGGCTCTTCTGCGCGAAGCGGAAATCAAAATGAACCTTATTTTCGACGATGCTGACGGACACGGTTTCGGGCTCAACCCGTTCTTTCCCGGTATCCGCCACAGCAACGGCCGGAACCGCCACCTTTCCGTTATAGATGGGCAGACTGTCGCACTCCACCGTAATCACCAGCCCATCTTTGTCGATATTGATCCCTGCGTAGGACAGTTCATACTCCACCCCTCTGAAATCCACCGTGGCGCGTCCTTCCTCCGCGAAGGCGGATCCCACAAGAATCGTCACGGTCAGAAGCATGACGGTCGAAAGCAGTACTCCCAGCCATCCTGTACCCTTTTTTCTCATCGTCAAATTCCTCCTTCCTGTGCGGCGCTGGCACACATAGGAATGAAAACAGGGCGCCGCAAAATGACCCGTTTTCTCTTTTCGCACTGTCGGTATCCCGTTCTTTTCTGCCATCCTGGCAGCGGGCGGCCGCATTCCTGCCGCTATGGTAGCAGACCGGAGACAAAAAAAGGTGGGCTGTCTGCCCACCTCCGGGAAAAAGCCATCGACTCGCTTCCCCTGTCCGCGGCGCGCGCTCCCGGATCCCGTCAGCCATCCGGGAGGCTTTTCGCCCACGGATCATGAAACAGGCTTGACAACCGTATGGTCATTGCCTATGCTTTGAGACAATCCCCGGTGGACCTGTCCGGTGAAGCTTCCTCCCCGGGCCGGGAGGACGCGGTGCGGCTCCGCGGCCGCCTATGATACAGAATGTGGAGAAAACGAATGATGAACCAGTTTGCGAGAACCCAGCTGCTCCTTGGCCAGCCCGCTATGGATCGCCTGTCCCGGGCCCGGGTGGCCGTTTTCGGTATCGGGGGCGTGGGCGGCTATGTGTGCGAGGCGCTGGCGCGCAGCGGCGTCGGCGCCTTTGATCTGATCGACGACGATAAGGTCTGTCTGACCAATCTGAACCGCCAGATTATCGCGACCCGTAAAACCGTCGGGCGGTATAAGGTCGAAGTGATGCGGGAGCGGATCCTTGAAATCAATCCGGACGCCGAAGTGACTGTCCACCAATGCTTTGTATTGCCGGAAAACATCGAAAGCTTCCCTTTCGACGCCTATGATTATGTGGTTGATGCCGTGGACACCGTGTCTGCCAAGCTGGCGCTGGTGATGCGCGGAGATCAGACCGGCACGCCGGTCATCAGCTCCATGGGAGCCGGCAACAAGCTGGACGGCAGCCGCTTCCGGATCGCGGATATCTATGAAACCAGCGTCTGCCCGCTGGCCAGGGTCATGCGGCGCGAGCTGAAAAAAAGGGGCATCCGAAGGCTGAAGGTGGTCTATTCCGACGAGCCGCCCATTCGCCCCCTCGAGGATCCGTCCATCAGCTGCCGGGCCCACTGCGTCTGTCCTCCCGGGACCCGGCGCACCTGTACCCAGCGCCGCGACATCCCCGGCAGCACCGCCTTTGTCCCCTCCGTCGCCGGGCTGCTGATCGCCGGAGAGGTGGTCAGGGACCTGATCCGGCCGGAATAAGAAAACCGCTCGAATAGATCACTTCCGCGGAGCGCTTTCCGCCGCCTGTTCTCCGCATCTCGCAAACCGCCCATTGCAAAAACAGCGCAGCATTGTAAACGTCCCCGCAAAAAAGCCCCAGGGCCGCATGAAATGGTTTTGCCTCATGCAGGGCCCCGGGGGTTGTTTTATCCCTCCGGAAAGCGCTTCAAAACCGAATCGGGAAGGTAAAATAGGTATCCGGATACGGTTCGGGATCCAGCGTAAAATGCCACCATTCCTCCGCGAGGGGGCGGAATCCCGCCCCTGTCATGATCTCGCGCAGCAGCCCGCGCCCCGCGGCCTGTTCCCGGGTAACCCCCGGATAGTCCGGGTGGCTCAACTCTCCCAGATAATCAAAATATCCGCCCATATCGGCATCCCGCTGCGCGCGTGTGTCAAAGATCGTCAGATCCACCGTGCTCCCGCGGCTGTGCCCGGAGTGCGCGTCGATGTATCCCTCGGGAATCAGCCGGGCCTTCTCAAGATCCGGATAGAACAGTTCCTTCATGCGAACGTCCCCCGGATCCGAAGCCCATCGGACAAAATGATCCACGGCCATCTGGGGCCGGTAGGCGTCATAGACCTTCAGGCGGAAGCCCCGCGCGACGGCCTGGTCGCTGGCCCTGCGCAGCGCTTCGGCCGCCTCCCGGGTCAAAAGCGCAATGGGCGCTTCATATCCGTCGATCCGCTCCCCGATGAAATTAAAAGTGGAATAATACCGGATTTCCAGGATCACATCCGGCACTGCTTCCCCGATGCTGACAAAGCCCGAAGCATCCGATGAGTACTTCATGTATACACCTCCTACGCGCCCAGAAGCGAGCCAACCAGAATCCCGAGCCATGTGCCGATCACATAGCCGAAGGTGCCCACCAGCATGCAGGGCCCGACCAGCTTCGTCCATCCCTGGGAAATGGCCATGCCCGCCGCGGTCGTCGGCCCGCCGATGTTGGCGTTGGAGGCCAGAATGATATCCTCCAGATCGAAATGAAGCAGCTTGCCGCCCACAAAGCAGAACAGCATGTTCACCAGCACCACAATCAGGCAGAACAGCAGCAGGATCGGCGCGTTGGCCAGAAGCGGCCCGATGACGGCCGGAACGCCGATCACAAAGAAGAACAGGTAGATCAGCCAGGTTCCCAGCTCCTTCGCCCCGTGAAGCTCCTGCGCCGCCTTATCAAAGCAGGTGGCAAAGAGCACGGAGAAGTTCGTAATCCATACATACTGGCTGCCAAAGAAGGTGTTGAGCATCTGGGTCAGCCAGTTGTCCTTGGGAATCACGCCGGCGAAAAAGCCGGAGACCGTCCGGGCCAGAAAAACAACCACGGCCGCGTAGGCCAGGCTGAGGGCGATATCCTTCAGGGAAACATTTTTCCGCGTCCAGTACTGGGAGGCCAGCGTTTTGGAATCGTCCTTCTTTCCCGCGGAAAGTACCTCATCGATATGCGGATGCGGATAGTGTTTCCGGAAAAAAGCGCTGCCCGCGATACCCAGCAGGGCCAGGAAATAGAGCGCCATGTTCAGATTATCCGCCACCGTCGCGGAGGAAATCAGCGTGCTGTCCACATGGAAGGCGTCCGCCAGCGCTGTAAAGTTCACGCCGCCGCCGATATACGAACCCGTCATCATCGCGCCGACGCCCGGAAGGCCCTGCACATTTCCCTTCAGCAGCGCGGTCGCCAGCAGAACCCCCGCCACCGTGCCCGCCGAGCCGATCAGGAAGATCAGCAGGAAACGCCCGGTCTCACGGCGGATTTTGCGGAGATTGGATTCCAGCAGCAATAGCGGAATCGCCATCGGCACGGCATAACCCCAGACGATGTCGTCAAAAACCGGCGCGCTGGCCGGGATTACGTTCAGATTCACCAGCGCGATCGCCATGACCAGCGTCAGGATGGCGCCGCCGATCTTCGCCGCCCACTTCGCTTTCTGTTCCAGCCAGATGGCCAGCGCTGTGCACGCAAATAGAATCGCCAGAAGCGCCCAGTGATTGTCAGGTCCGATCAGTGTCTGCATTCTCTGTCTCCTTCTGAAGCTATCCAGTATATCTTTTATCCTTCCCGGTTTCTTCTGGCGGCCACGACCAGTCTTTCATCGTCGTTCCCGTCGCAGGTAATCAGCAAAAGCAGCTGATCTTCTTCGTTCACATCGGCCATCCGGCCGTGAGGGCTCTGGTTGTACAGCTTGTTCAGTGCCTCGCGTCTCGGCGTCCTGTAGTCGGACAGCAGCCCCGCCAGGCTGACATACCGGCTCGTTCCGGGAACCAGGCTGACAGTCGTCACGGCAAAAATTTCGTATTCTCCCTCTTCATACAGCGTGTCGAAGCGAAGCATCCGATGCTTGTAGCAGTAGGAAAACTGTTTGTATTTCAGCAGGTTCCCGAACATCGCGCCGCTTTTCATGTTATGCCCGTAAAGGATAATCGTATAGGGCCTGGTCAGCAGGTTGGTCTCCTGATCCATAAAGATCGCCCCGTTGACATTCTTTTTCCCCAAGGCGTCATGATCCAGGAAGAAAGTGTTGTCCTTGTGAACCACCGGCTCTTCCATATCGTCCATTTTGATCCAGCCGATGATATATTCACTTTTCTTCCGAAGCTCGCGGATCTGACGGTTGACGACCAGTCCTTTCGGATACGATACCGGGGGCAGTTTTTCCGGCTTTTCCGACTGAGCGGCCGCCGCGGCGGTCGTACCCTTCTCTTCCGATGATCCGGTGCCCGTGGTCCCCGCACTGGTTCCCTTTGCTCCGGCACCCGCGGCGGCCGCGTTTGTTTCCGATGCTCCGACGGCCGCGGCCGTACTGGTCCCCTGTGCTTCGGCGCTTGCGGCAGGCGCATTGATTCCCTGTGTTCCGGCACCCGCTGCGGCCGCGCCGTTCTCCTGTGCCTGGGCGCCCGCGGCCGCGCTGGTTCCCTGTGCTTCGGCGCCCGTTGCGGCCAGGCCCGTTCCCTCCGGCGATCCGGAATCTTCTGCTGAGGCGGTGACCGGCGCCCCGGATTGCGGGTCGTTCCCCTGCCCCGCCGGCGGATTCTCCGTGGCCGCCATAATGCCCCGCAGCTCTTCTGTTTCCTGGCGCACGGTAAACAAATCAGCGCCATAGCTGATCAGCCGGATGGCTGCATAGATAATCACCACAACGGCCACCACCAGCAGCACCCGTTCCACCGGAAACTGTTTTTGTGGCGGCTTCCGCCTCGGAGCATTGGACATCATCAGTGAATCCCTTCGTTCGCTCGTATTTTTTTCCAGGGGCGGCCGCGTTCCCACGGTTCTGTGTCGCCCGGAAGGGAAAGACGCGGCTCTGGCGGGTTCGGAAGGCATCTCCGGACGCTGGCCCGGAGCCTCCCGCGTCAAACGCGCATTTTCCGAAAGAGCATACCAAAATTGTTCCCGAATTGCAAATGAAAGACCGGTTTTTCCGGTCTTTCCATTTCTTTTTTTCAGGGTTATATGATCCGATGTGCTCCGCGCGGGTCCGCCCTTCCCGTTTTTCAGAGCATCAGGCGGTAAATCGCCTTCACGTCCTCCTCGTCCAGTTCCATAAAGCCGTGCTTTTTCCCGTCGGCATGCTCGCTGCCCCAGCAGCAAGTATGCGCCAGCGCGTCGATATCCTCTTCCTTCGCCCCCAGCTCGGCGAAGTTTTTCGGCATGCCGATGGAAATCAGGAAGCGCCGCAGGGCCTCGATGCCGGCCTTCGCGGTGCGCTCCGGATGATCGAAGTCCATCTGGCATCCCCATACCCGCAGGGCGATCTGCGCGAACCGGTTCACATCATGCTTCATCGTATAGGTAAAGACCGCGGGCATCGCCACCGCCAGCCCCGCCCCGTGGGCGCAGTCATACAGCGCGGACAGCTCGTGTTCCACGTCATGGCTGGTCCAGTCCTGGCTCCGGCCGACGCCGCAGGAATTGTTATGCGCCATCATCCCGGCCCACATGATGTTCGCCCTGGCCTGATAGTCGTCCGGATTCTCTATGACCTTCGGTCCCTCTTCGACCATCGCCAGGATCAGCCCCTCGATCATCCGGTCCGTCGTCTGCACATCCCGGGTGTTGGTCAGATACCGCTCGTAGAGATGGGCGATGATATCCGTAATGCCGCAGGCCGTCTGATAGGGCGGCAGCGTCTGGGTCAGGGCGGGATTCAGGATTGAAAACCGGGGCCGGTAGGCTTCGCCGCTGGCCCCCCGCTTGATCATGCCTTCCTCTTTGGTGATAACCGAATCCGGGCTGCCTTCGCTGCCCGCGGCGGCGATGGTCAGCACCGTTCCGATGGGCAGCGCCTTCTCCACGGGCTTTCCTTCATAGAAGTCCCAGAAATCCCCGTCGTAAACGGTTCCTGCGGCGATGGCCTTGGCGGAGTCAATCGCGCTGCCGCCGCCGATGGCCAGCACGAAGTCGACCCCTTCCTTCCGGCAAAGGTCGATTCCCTCGTAAACCAGCCCGCTCCTGGGATTCGGCCTCGCGCCGCCCAGCTCCACATGGGCGATGCCCGCGGCCTCCAGGGAAGCCTTCACCCGGTCAAGAAGCCCCGAGCGGACCACGGAGCCGCCGCCATAGTGCAGCAGCGCCTTGTGTCCGCCGAAGCGCCTCACCAGGGCGCCGGTCTGGTTTTCGGCATCCCGGCCGAAAGCAAAATAGGTCGGGGCGTAAAAAGTGAAATTGTCCATGTTGATCCTCCTCTGTCATCATGCGGGGCAAAAGATAGAAATCATCCTTTGTCCGTTTCATATTTTACATGGTTTCTTGCATTTTTCAATAGGAATTGACTATTTTATCCGTTTTTGTCGGGCCTGCGAATCCTCCGTCTTTCCATCATTTCCGGGAAACGGGCCAAACGCAGAGGGATTACCGAACGGAGAGGATCTCGCTGACGGTGGGATGGGGCCAGATGACGGCGGCCAGCTGCTCCCTCGTGGCGCCGGTGTGGATCAGGGCGCCCAGCGCTCCGGCCATTTCGGCGGCATGGGGGCAAAGGAGCTGCGCGCCCAGCAGCTGCCCCTCCGCGGAAAAAATCAGCTTCGCGAAGCCCCGCTCCGCGCCCTCAACCATGGCCCGGCCGTTGGCGGAGGTCAGGTTTTTCACCGTTGTAATCGGAATGCCCCTCTCCTTCGCTTCCTCCTGGGTCAGCCCCACGGAGGCGATCTCCGGGTTCGTGAAGACGCAGAAGGGCACCGGCGCTTCTTTTTCATCGGAAGGATTTCCAAACATGGCGTGAACCGCCCGCAGGCCTTCCGCCGTGGCGGCATGCGCCAGCTGGGGGGAACCGAGCCGGACGTCCCCGATGGCCCAGAGGCCGGGCAGCGCCGTTTTGCCTTTTTCGTCCGCCCGGATGAATCCCCGTTCCATGATTTCCGCCATCTCCGGCGGCATCAGATCCTTCGTGTTCGGTCGGCGGCCGACGCAAAGGAGCGCCGCATCTCCCCGGATGGTCAGGGGCTGCCCCTTTTCCTCGCAGGAGAAGACCAGCTCCTCCCCTTCCCGGGCAATGGATTTCAGCATCGCCCCGGTATGAATCTCAATGCCCCGCTTCTTGAAGGACTGGGCCAGGCTCTGGCCCCGCTCCCGGTCCATCTTCGGCAGCAGCCGGGGCATGGCTTCCAGGATCACGACCTCGCGGCCCAGATCCGAATAAACCTGGGCCAGCTCCGCCCCGATGACTCCGCCGCCGATGATGATGAGCCGCCGGCAGTCCACGCCTTCCCCCTCCAGCAGCGCGTCGCTGAAATAAACCCCCGGAAGATCCGCCCCCGGCAGGGGCAGCGGCGCGGGAGAGGATCCCGTCGCCAGCAGAATCTGTTCCGCCTCATAGCGGGCGCCGTCCGCCGTTTCGATTTCCCCGGGGGCCGTGACCCGAGCCCTCGCCGGAATCAGCAGCACCTTCGCCCTCCGCAGCCGTTCCTCGACCCCGGAGCGCAGCTGATCCTTCACGGCCGCGGCCCTTCGAAGCATGGCGGGGAGATCCTCCTCCGCTCCGGTTACGTGAATTCCCAGCTCTTCGGCATCCTTCCTCATTTCGGCGTATAGCCGGGCCGCCCGCAGCAGCGCCTTGGTCGGAATGCACCCCCGGTTCAGGCAGGTGCCACCCACCAGGCTTTCCTCCGCCAGCGCGACGCTTTTCCCCATCGCCGCCGCCTCCAGGGCCGCCTCATAGCCCCCCGGGCCGCCGCCGATCACAAACAGATCCGCTTTCATGGTTTTCTCCTTCCTGTTCCGTAAGGGTGCCCCTCCCCGTCTGCTTCCCCTCGTTTTTTCTCCGCCAGCGGCGCCGGCGCTGTTCATTTCCCTTTGCCGAAATTGCCTTCCGCCAGCGGCGTCAGCACATCGAGCCCGGCTTTGATCAGTCCCCGCCGAACTTCCTCCCGGGAAAAGGGCATCCCTGTCAGCGCCCGTTCCGTCCTTTCGCTCCATTCGTTGTCCAGGGCGTCCGTCTCCAGCCGGGCCTCCCGGATCAGCCCCTCCGCTTCCCACAGTCGCAGCCGGAACAGGCCCATCTCCAGCCGAAGCACCGGGGAATGCCAGCTGTCCGCCCCCGCCGGGCGGAGGCGCCAGACATCGGAACGGTATTTTTCCCGCAGCACCCTCAGTTCCTCCTCCGGCGCCGCCGACTCCGGAAGGCGCTCCGGCTCCCCGCCAAAGGCCTCCCCGAAGGCTTTCGCAAGTGCCTCCTCAAGATCCGGAACCGTCAGGGAGGGAGCCAGGGACTGAAGATCAGTTACCCGGCTGCGTACGGAAGCCACCCCCCGGGCCGCCAGTTTCTGCCGGTTCGGCGTCAGATACCGCTCCAGGGCATCCAGATCCGTATGCACCAGCAGCGTCCCGTGATGATAATCATAATCGCCGCTGCGAAAAAAGGCGTTTCCGGAAAACTTGGCGCCTCCGGCGGTCAGATCGTTCCGGCCGGAGATTTCCGCCCGGATGCCGAAGGCCGCCACCGCCTGCCGGATAACGCCCAGATTCCGGGGCACGTCCCGCGCGCCCCGGGTCAAAAAGGTAAAATTCAGATTGCCCAGATCGTGATACACCGCCCCGCCGCCGGAGAGGCGGCGGGCCAGAAAGCCCCCGTCCTCCTCCAGCGCGGCCAGGTCGCATTCGGCGAAGGCGTCCTGGTTTCTCCCGATGACGACCGTCCGCCGGTTCTGCCAGAGATAGAGCATCCGCTCCCCTTCCCGCATGTGAAAGAGCAGCCATTCCTCCCTGGCCAGGTTAAGAAAGGGATCGGTGGTTCGGGTGATCAGGAGCCTCGGTTTCATGCTCTTGTCCACCGGACGATGGGTTTGCGCGCGGCCAGCACCTCGTCCGGCCGGCCGATGGGCGTCTTCTCCGGGGCGCGGCGGGCCGCTTCCGGATCCTCTTCCGCCCGCTCCAGCAGCCGGATCACCAGCTCCGCCGCCTCGTCCAGCGTCTCCCGGGATTCCGTTTCCGTCGGCTCAAACATCAGCGCCTCGTGAACGATCAGGGGGAAGTACATGGTCGGGGCGTGCATCCCCGCGTCCAGCATGCCCTTGGCGATATCCATGGCGGATACGCCGGTCCGGTGCTTCAGGTCGCTCAGATCCAGCACGAACTCATGCATGCAGATTCCCTCCGTGGCGCACGCGGCGTAGGGTTCCAGCCGTTTTTTCAGATAATTGGCGTTGAGCACCGCGTTTTCCGCCGCCTCCCGCAGGCCGCTTCCGCCCATCATGTACAGATAGGTCAGCGCCCGGACGACGATCAGGAAATTTGCGTGGAAGCTCCGGACCCGGCCCATGCTCCGCGCAGGCTTCACCAGCCGGAAGCCCTCGGGTCCCTTTTCCACCCGCTCCCCGGGCAGGAAGGCGGCCAGTTCCTTCCGGACGCCCACCGCGCCCGCGCCGGGGCCTCCGCCGCCGTGAGGCGTGGAGAAGGTTTTGTGCAGATTCAGGTGGACGACGTCAAAGCCCATGTCCGCCGGCCGGGCATAGCCCATGACCGCGTTCAGATTGGCGCCGTCGTAATAGCAGAGGCCGCCCGCCTCGTGAACGATCCGGGTGATCTCCAGGATATTCGGGTCAAAAATCCCCAGGGTATTGGGATTGGTCAGCATCAGTCCGGCGGTATCCTCCCCCGCCGCCTGCCTCAGCGCTTCCAGATCCACGCCGCCCGCAGGATTGGAGGGAATGTTGACCACCTCGAATCCGCACATCACCGCCGTGGCGGGATTGGTCCCGTGGGCGGAATCGGGAACCAGCACCTTCGTCCGCCGGCTGTCCCCCCGCAGGGCGTGATACCGCTTGATGGCCAACATGCCGGTCAGCTCCCCATGGGCGCCGGCGGCGGGCTGGAAGGTCATGGCGTCCATGCCTGTCACTTCCCGCAGCATCCGCTCGCATTCCCACAGCACTTCCAGGCATCCCTGGCTTTCCTCCGCCCCCTGCAAAGGGTGAACGCGGCGGAAGCCCGGCAGAGCGGCGGTTTCCTCGTTGACCGCTGGGTTATACTTCATCGTACAGGAGCCCAGGGGGTAGAACCCGTCGTTGACGCCGTAAACCTGCTTCGCCAGGGCCGTATAGTGCCGGCTCAGTTCCGTTTCGGAAACCTCGGGCAGATCCACCCTTTCCTCCCGCCGGAAGGCCTCCGGAACCTCCCACGCGGGCACATCGCTTTGCGCGGGAGAGCAGCAGCGCCTTCCCTCGGCGCTCCGTTCAAAAATCAGCTTCATCGGCCTTCCACCTCCCGGATCAAAGCAATCAGCCGGTCGATCTTTTCCCGGCCGCATTTTTCCGTACAGCACCAGAGCATGTTTTCCCCCAGGGGCAGGCCGGGCAGAATGCCCTCCGCCTCCAGCCGCGCCGCCGTTTCCTGCCCGATCGCCGGCGTCAGGAACTCATGGAAGAACTCGCTTTTGAAAACGGGGGGATATCCGATTTCCGCCAGCCGCCTTTGCAGCTCATGCGCGTTGGCGGCGCAGTTCATGGCTGTTTCCGTCATCCCCTCCGGCCCCATGGCCGCCAGATAGGCCGCCGCCGTCATGGCGCAAAGGGCTTCGTTGGAGCAGATGTTGCTGGAGGCCTTTTCCCGGCGGATGTGCTGTTCCCGGGCCTGCAGCGTCAGCACGAAGCACCGCTGGCCCCGGCTGTCCTCGGTTTGCCCCACGATCCGGCCCGGCAGACGGCGCATCATATCCTTCTTCGCCGCCATAAAGCCCAGGTAGGGGCCGCCGAAGCCCATTTCCATGCCCAGGGGCTGTCCCTCGCCCACGGCGATGTCCGCCCCGCAGGCGCCGGCGGATTTCAGAACCGCCGCGGCGATGGGGTTGACGGATACGATCAGCTTCGCCTTCCGTGCGTGGGCCGCGGCCGCCAGCGCCTCCACGTCTTCCAGCACGCCGTAGAAATTCGGCTGCTGAATCAGGACGCACGCGGTTTCATCATCCAGGGCCGCCGCCAGATCGGCGGGGTCGGTCCGTCCATCCTTCAGGGGCAGCACGGCCACCCGGCCCTTCTCTCCCGCCGCGGCCTCCGCCATGGGCAGGGCGCCCCAGGCGTAGGTTTCCACCGTTTCCGCCGTCTGAGGATGGACGCCGCCGGAAATCAGCACCCGGCGCCGCTTCGCGTCCCGGCACATGGCCGCCGCTTCCGCCGCCGCTGTCGCCCCGTCATAGACCGAGGCGTTGGCCGCGTCCATGCCCGTCAGGGCGCAGATCATGGTCTGATACTCAAAGATGCTCTGGAGAATTCCCTGGCTGATCTCCGCCTGATAGGGCGTGTAGGCCGTCAGGAATTCCTCTTTTCCCGTCACCCGCCGCACGATGGCGGGGATATAGTGGTCGTAGGATCCGGCGCCGCGGAAAACCGTATGGAACACCCGGTTCTTTTCCGCCAGGGCTTCCATCTTCTCCGCCGCTTCCATTTCCGACAGTCCCTCTTCCAGCCCCAGGCCGCCTTCTGAAAGGCGGATGCTTTCCGGAACGGCCCCGTAAAGCTCCTCCGCCTTCCGCAGGCCGACGGCGGCCAGCATAGCCTGCCGCTCCTCCCGGGTGGATGGCACAAAGCTGCCCATACCCTTTCCCTCCTATGGCAAGTATTGCCCCTGTCCTCAGCCTTCCTCTTCGCAGAGTTTCCGATAGGCCTCCGCGTCCAGCAGCTCCTCCGTTTCCGTAATGTCCTTCACTTCCATGATCCAGGCCTCGTAGGGCGCCTGGTTCATCTGCTCCGGCTCGTCCTGCAGCGCCTCGTTGACGGCGCAAACCGTTCCGGTCGCGGGGCTGAACAGATCCGACACGGCCTTGACGCTTTCCACGTCGCCGAAGGCCTCTCCGGCTTTCACCTCGTCTCCCTCTCCCGGCAGGTTGATATAGACCAGGTCTCCCAGCTGATCCTGGGCATGGTCGGTGATGCCGACGCGAATCGTTCCGTCCTTCAGGGTCTGAACCCATTCATGGGTCCGGGTGTACTTCAGTTCAGCGGGAATAATCATGCTTTTTCCTCCTTATTCGTCTTTGCGTGTTTGTATGCTTTGGATTCAGCCATCCGGCTGGTAAAGCGCTTATTTCGCCCTGGAGTAGAAGGGCAGGGGCACGATTTCCGCGGCCAGCCGCCTTCCCCTGACGTCCACCTCCACCCGGGTGCCGTTTTGGGCGAAGGCCCGATCCACATAGGCCATGGCGCAGGAAACCCTGTTCCCGGGGATCATGGTTCCCGATGTGGTCTCCCCAATCTGCCCCTCTCCGGAAAAAATCGCCTGATGCTCCCGCATCACGCCCCGGTCCAGCGCCTTGAGCCCCACCCGGACACGTTCGGTTTTCCCTTCCTCCGGCAGGGCGTCCCGGCCGATGAAAGGCTTGTCTCTTTTCACCGCGAAGCCCAGCCCCGCGCTGATCGGATCCAGTGTCTCGCTCAGCTCATGGCCGTAAAGGGGCATGCCCGCCTCCAGCCGCAGCGTGTCCCGGGCGCCCAGGCCGCAGGGAACCGCGCCGGCCTCCTCCAGGGCCAGCCAGACCTTCGGGGCGTCCTCCGGCTTCAGATACAGCTCGTATCCCCGCTCCCCGGTATATCCGGTCCGGGACACAAGGCAGTTCGCCCCCGCCACCGTGACGTTTTCCCGGAAGGTATAGTATTTTACCGGCAGCTCCTCCGCCCGGCAAAGCCCGGAAAGGATCTCCAGGCTGTCCGGCCCCTGAAGGGCGATCTGGGCCAGGGTGGCGGAGATGTCCTCGAAGCGGACGTCCCCTTCCAGATGCTCCCTGATCCAGGCCACGTCCTTTTCCGTGTTGGCGGCGTTGAGAATCAGCAGGAAGCGATCCGCCCCCCGGCGATAGACGATCAGATCGTCGACGCATCCGCCGTTTTCATACAGCATGATGCTGTATCGGCATCCGCCCTCGGCCAGGGAATCAAAGCGGTTGGTCAGTATCCGGTTCAGATTGGCGAGGGCGTCCGGCCCCTCCAGCAGGGCTTCCCCCATGTGGCTGACATCGAAGAGGCCTGCGTGGCTCCGAACCGCCAGATGTTCGGCGTTGATCCCCGTCGGATACTGAACGGGCAGAAGAAACCCGCCGAAGGGAACGATCTTTCCCCCCAGCCTCACATGGGTGTCATACAGCGGTGTTTTCCGGTCCATTTCCGTTTGCTCCTTTCATCGGCTCATCCCCGGATCCACGAAAAAAACGGCGCACCAAAGAAGGTGCTCCGTCTTGTACCTGAAAGATTCTCCGCGAAGGCGGATTGCTTCTTCGGTGCTCATCGGCTCTCCGGAGTGTCAACGGCGGCCGGTCCTTTTACCTGAGAGTATTACCCCTTCGGTTCCGCCCGTGGGCGAGCTCTCCCGGCAGCCTTTTCCGACAAACCGATCTTATCATATCCCCTTCTTCCTGTCAAAGGAATGTTTTCAAACCGGGATTCGCTGCACGAAGACGCTAAATCGCCCGAATACAATCCTCCCCGTAGTATCCAAAGTTCCGGAGATCTGCTCCTTGAACAACGAACATGTCTGTTCTTTCTCCGCATACAGCCGCCCCTCGGAGGGCCGGTCAATTGTTGGTCCGGTCCCGGACGGTCCGGAGCTCCTTCTCGCATTCGAGGAAGGCCTCCACCACCTTCGGATCAAAATGGGAGCCGGAGCCCTTGCGGATAATTTCCATGGCTTCCTCGATGGAGAGGGGTTCCTTGTAGCTGCGGCGGGAAACCAGGGCGTCGAAAACGTCCGCCACCGCCATGATCCGGGCGCCCAGCGGGATCTCCTCCCCCTTCAGCCCCCGGGGATAGCCGGAGCCGTCCCATTTTTCGTGATGATACAGCGCCAGGTTCCGGGCCTCCTTCAGATAGCCGCTTCCGCCGCTGCGAAGGGTTTCCATGGCGGAATCGAGAATCATGGCCCCCTCCACCGTGTGCTGCTTCATCCGGGCGTATTCCTCATCCGTCAGCCGGCCCTCCTTGTTCAGCAGCAGGTCGGACACCCGGATCTTGCCGATATCGTGCAGCGGGGCCGAATCGATCAGATCCTGAATATACTCCTCCGACAGCTGCTCCGGATAGAAGCCCTTTTCCCGCATCCGTCGGGCAATAATCCCCACATAGGCGGAGGTATGCTTGACGTGGTCGCCGGTATATTTATCCCGGTTTTCCACCAGGTCGGCCATAATGGTAATCAGGCCCTTCTGGAACTGGGTCAGGGCCTCGTTCTTCTGCTGGGCGTCGGTAATGTATCCGGCGGTATCCTCGGCGGTCTTGACCAGCGCGTGATACAGGTTCTCCGTCTCGTCCCCGGTTCTGATATCCAGATCGCGGATCCGCTCCACCGTGCCCTCCCGGGCGGATTCATCGGTCCAGGCGAAATCTCCCGCCGCCCCGGCCATCTCGTTGATCGGCTGCACCACGTGGATATTGGCCAGATGCAGTGAAACCGCCAGCAGCAGAATGAAAATCGCCATAAACAGGGAAAGGATTTTCGCGAAGAAAGACTGGTGTTCCGCCTCCAGCTTCGGCATGCTGACGTCCACCGCCGCGTAGGCCTGGCAGACGCCCTGGCTGTTATAAATGGGCTCGTAGGCCGTCAAAAGCCACCCGAAGGTGTCGTCGGTTATGATGGGATCGATGGGTTTTCCCGCCAGGAGATCCGGAATCAGCCCGGCGAAGGATTCGTCGAAGGGAACCAGATCTCCCGGCGCTCCCCCCTCCACCTCCGGCGTGTCAATGTCGAAGACCACATGGCATCCGTCCTCCAGAATCCGGTAGACGTAAACGTACTGCAGGCTGTCGCTGGAGGACAGCACCCGGGCCAGGTTCGCCTCGGTTTCCCTATAGCCCTCCGCCGCCTCCCCTTCCGCCAGATAGGCGTCGACCCGCTCCGGATCGACCATGGAGGCGGCCAGCCGGGCCATATCCTGGCCCATCGTCTTCCGGGTCTGGACAGAGGAGGATTCATACTGCAGGACGCTGACCGCGGAAATCCCCACGGCCACCAGCGCCAGCGCCAGGGTAATGAGCAGAACCACCCGGGTTTCCAGGGAGTTTTTCCATTTGATCTCCGAAACCTTCCGCCAGCCGTTCCGCCAGCCACGCAGGTTGAACAGATCGTGAATCCTTTGGGGCAAAAGGGCCAGAATCGCCGCCGCGGCCAAAATACAGATTGCCTTGTCCGCCAGGTCGACGCCGAAGTCCGCCAGCACCCGGGCCCAGAAGGGGTTCCGGACAGGGCCCTCCATCAGCCTTTGAGCCAGCCGCCCGGTGATCCCCTCCCCGATGCTGCCGCCATAGATAAACCAGGTCATCACCGAGCCGAGCGGGCCGCCCACCAGCGCCATGCTCACGATCCCCGTCAGAAGGCCCCGAGGCCTCCGGAAGAATCCCCGCTGCGCCATCCGGCCTGCGATCAGCGCGATCGCCACGTTCAGCACCGTGTAGTAGATCATCCCCTGATCGCGGAGGGACAGGATAATATTGGTGGCAAAGCCCACGGCGATGCCCGGGATGTAGCCTGCCAGCGCCGCCGTCAGAATCGTCCCCAGGCAGTCCAGATACAGGGGAAAGGACAAGGCGGAAGCCAGCCTCGCCAGCAGAATATTCGCCGCAACGCCGGCGGCCGTCAGACCCAGCACGGGCCAGGAAAGCAGCCGGCGCGCCGTCTGCGGTTTCTTCGCCTGATCCATGGGCGTTCCTCCTTCCGTCCGGAAAACTCCGGATTCATTGGCAGTATATCATACTTCGGGGACGTCCGTCATCCGCTCCCCGATGAGCCCTGCCAGCCTCTCCAGCCCGGCCTGATCTTCCTCGGAGAAGCGGTTCAGCTCCGGGCTGTCCAGATCCAGGACGCCCACCACCTGCCCCGCTTTCCGAAGCGGGATCACGATTTCGGCGTTGGAGGCGCTGTCGCAGGCGATATGCCCCGGGAATTCGTGTACGTTTCCCACCCGAACCGTCCGATCCTCTGCCGCCGCGGTTCCGCAGACGCCCTTCCCCATGCAGATATGGATGCAGGCCACCTTTCCCTGAAATGGGCCCAGCACGAGCCTTTCCTTCCGGACGAGATAAAACCCGGCCCAGTTCAGCCCGGGGAGGGTTTCGTATACTAAAGCGGATAGATTCGACAGAAGAGGAACATAGAAGGGCTCCTCTTTGGCCAGCGCCTCCGCCTGGGCCAGCAGCATTCCGTAATCCGTTTTTCTGTTGCCGTTCATCTTTTCTCTCCTGAAAACTCCGGCTTTCCGCCCGAGTCTATACCCTCATGTTATCCTGTTTTCGGGCGAAAGGCAAGGGAAAAACCGTTCCTGATCCGTTGAAAAAAATATGGACATTCACTCCCTTTCCGTGTATATAATAAGGTTTGGTGAATCACCTTGCAAAAGAGGAGCCCCGCGGGGCGCGGACCCGAATCAACGAACCCACGGGCGGATTTGCGCCCGGAGGGAAGGAGGAAAAATGTCATGAGCGAAGGCCTGTTCCGGCAGGAAAGCATGGATCACATTTCTTCCCCGGAGGAAATGCATGATTACCTGCGGGTGACCAGTCCCCGCCTGTGGATGCTGCTGTCGGCCATTGTCGCCCTGCTGGTCGGTTTTCTGATTTATGCCTCGACCACCACTATCGAGAGCACGGAGACGGTTTCGGCCGCCGTATCCTACGGGACAATCGTTTCCTCCCTTCTGGAGGAGCAGGGGTCGATGGTCACCATCGGCATGCCCGTCCGTGTCGGGGGGATCAAGGCCAGGGTAACGGATATCATCCAGACCGCCAGCCTGCAGCTGACCCTGCGGCTGGACAGCGGCGAGCCTCTGACGGACGGCTATCATGAATTTGCCTTTGCCGATGAACAGGGCGATTCGGGTGCTCCCTTCTATTTTACCGTCATGCAGGGAATCGTCACCATGCCGGACACCGCCAGCAGCCGGGAGGCCATGGCCAATGACCGCCGGGTTCGGGTCAATGGCAAGCTGGGAACCGTGACCGATGTACAGTCCATCACCACCTACGTCCTGATGATCGTTCCGGATAAGCCCGGGGATCAGCTGGCGGACGGAACCTATCAGGCGGAGATCGTGACGGAATCCACCACGCCCCTGAGCTTCCTGCTGAACTGAGTCCATAGGAGGAATACCCATGTCCGAAAAACAGGAAAAGCCCGCCCGGCTGCGCCGGAGAAAAAAGGTTGCCCGGGTCCCGGTCGTCATGCAGATGGAGGCGCTGGAATGCGGCGCCGCCTGTCTGACTATGATCCTGGCCTACCATCATAAATGGATTCCCCTGGAGCAGGTACGGAAGGACTGCGGCGTCAGCCGCGACGGCTCCAACATGAAAAACATCTTCCTGGCCGGCCAGCATTACGGGTTCGAGGTTCACGGATACAAAGTCGAGCCGGAAGTGCTGATGAAATCCGACTTCTTTCCCTGTATCATACACTGGGAGATGAACCATTTCGTCGTTCTGGACGGGTTCAGGAAGAACAGGGCGGTGCTCAACGATCCCGCCCGGGGCATTGTGCAGGTGTCCATGGAGGAATTCAATTCCTCCTTCACCGGCCTGTGCCTGACCTTTGCCCCCGGTCCGGGTTTTGTTCCCTCTGGGAAGAAGCAAAGCACCCTGGGTTTTGCCCGGAAGCGCCTGCGGGGCGCGGGACCTGCGGTTGCCTTTATCGCCCTGACCACCATCATTTCCTACCTTTTCGGCATCATCGACCCGGTCATGACGCGCGTCTTTTACGACCGGCTGCTCAACGGCCGGGCGCCGGAATGGGCCCGCCCTTTCCTGGTGATCATGGCCGCGCTGTGTGTCTTCCGGATCATTGTGGAATGGGTCCGGACGGTCTATTCCCTGAAAATCGACGGAAAAATGGCCGTGGAGGGCAACGCCTCCTATCTGTGGAAGGTGCTGCGCCTGCCCATTGAGTTCTTTTCCCAGCGAATGACGGGGGATATCATGCAGCGCCAGGGTTCCAACGCCTCCATTGCCGGCACCCTGATCCAGACCGTGGCGCCCCTGGCCCTCAACACCGTGATGATGCTGTTCTATCTGCTGGTCATGCTGCGATACAGCCCCCTGATGACCCTCATCGGCCTGCTCTCCCTGGCGCTGAACCTGAGCGTCGCCAATTATCTGTCCGCTCGCCGGGTGAATCTGACCCGCGTGCTGATGCGGGATGAGGGCAAGCTGGCCTCCGCCACCCTGGCGGGCATCAGCATGGCGGAAACCATCCGGGCCTCCGGAGCGGAGGCGGGCTTTTTCCGCAGATGGGCCGGCTTTCAGGCCTCCGTCAACACCCAGAACGTCCGCTTTGCGACCCTGAACGCCCGGGTGGGGCTGATTCCGCAGTTCATCTCCTCCGCCACCAATTACCTGGTGCTCTTTCTGGGCGTCCGTCTGGCCATCGGGGGCCAGTTCACCCTCGGTCTGATCGCCACCTTCCAGGGCCTTTTGGCTTCCTTCATGGAACCGGCCATGACCCTGGTTTCCGCCGGGCAGACCATCCAGGAAATGCGGACGGAGATGGAGCGCGTCGAGGATGTCATGCAGTATCCGGACGACCCGGTTCTCGCGGCCACGGAGGCGCTTTCCACGGAGGAGTTCTCCAAGCTGACGGGCGAGGTGGAAATCCGGAATCTGACCTTCGGCTATTCTCCCCTGGGAGATCCGGCCATTCAGGATTTTTCCATGCATCTTCGGCCCGGCGGCCGGGTCGCCATAGTGGGGGCCAGCGGCTGCGGAAAGTCCACCGTCAGCAAGCTGCTCATGGGGCTCTATGAGCCCTGGGAGGGGAAAATCCTCTTCGACGGAAAACTCATCAGGGAGATTCCCCGGGCCGTCTTTACGGGCTCCGTCGCCATGGTGGATCAGGACATCGTGCTTTTTGAGGATACCATCGCCAACAATATCCGCATGTGGGATCCTTCCATTGAGGATTTCGAGGTCATTCTCGCCGCCCGGGACGCTCAGATTCATGATGATATTCTGCAGCGCCCCGGCGGTTATCAGGGCCGCCTGATTGAAAACGGCCGGGATCTGTCCGGCGGCCAGCGCCAGCGGCTGGAAATTGCCCGTGTGCTGGCCCAGGATCCCTCCCTGATCATTCTGGATGAGGCCACCAGCGCCCTGGACGCGAAGACGGAATATGACCTGATGCGGGCGGTCCAGGCCCGGGGCATTTCCTGCGTCATCGTGGCTCACCGCCTGTCCACCATCCGGGACTGCGACGAGATTATCGTTCTCCATCAGGGCCGCGTCGTGGAGCGGGGCACTCATCAGGAGCTGATGGCCCGGGGCGGCGCCTATACCGAGCTGGTAACCAGCGAATAGGCGTTTTCAAAGACATGAACGAAAAAAGCCGAAGCGGCTGTCCGTCCTCCCTTGCGGGGACGCGGCCGCAGAAATTCTCTTCGGCGCTGCAGGGGGAAAGACATGGGTTGGTTTGAAAAGCAGATCCGCCAGCGGCAGGAAAGCGACCGCCGGATTCTGGAGGACGCCTTTGCGCAAATCGCCGGCGCGGTCATGGATCAGTGGCATCATGGATCCTCCGGCGATCATCTTTCGATCGCCCGGGAAGCCATTGGCGAGATTCTGCAGTATTATCATCATGCGCCGGTGGACATTCCCGATGAGATCCGGGATCCCGCCGCCCAGATGGAATTTGCCCTCCGACCCTCGGGGATCATGGTTCGGGACGTAGAGCTGGAGGAGGGCTGGCGCCATGACGCATATGGCCCCATGATGGGCTATCTGAAGGAGGGCGGGACGGCGGTGGCCCTGATCCCCGGGTTTCTCACGGGCTATACCTTTCGGGATCCGAAAACCGGGAAGCGTGTCCGGGTTTCCAGGGCCAACGAGCGCCTCTTTTCCCGGGAGGCCCTGTGCTTTTATCAGCCCCTGCCCATGAAAAAGCTGGGTATCCCGGATCTGCTGCTGTTTATGAAGCGCTGCGTAACCCGCGGGGATCTGATCCTGATCGTATTGGCTACGCTCCTGGTTCAGCTGGTCGGCATGGTGGAGCCCCGGATTTACAGTCTGGCCACGGGGAGAATTCTGCAGGAACGGCGCGTCAACATGCTGGGCGGGGCGGCGGCCTTCCTGCTGGGATCCTCCTTCGCCTCCCAGATGATCCAGGTGATCCGGAATCTGCTGATGGAGCGGCTCAATACCAAAACCTCCCTGGCGGTGGAATCCTCCGTCATGATGCGGATTCTTTCCCTGCCGGTCAGCTTCTTCCGCCGTTTCGCCTCCGGCGATCTTTCCAGCAGGGCCGGGGCGGTGAACTCCCTGTGCAGCATGATGCTCCAGAACATCTTCTCCGTAGGGCTTTCCAGCCTCCTGTCCCTCGTCTATATTACCCAGATTTTTTCCTTCGCCCCTTCCCTGCTCGTGCCCTCCCTGCTGGTCATTCTCTCCACGGTCGTGCTGAGCGTCCTCGCTTCCCTGGCGCAGATCAGGATCTCCCGCAAAAGAATGAAGCTGGAGGCCCGGGAAAACGGCATGAACTACGCCATCCTTTCCGGCATACAGAAAATCCGTCTGGCCGGGGCGGAAAAGCGGGCCTTCGCCCGCTGGGGGCGGCTCTATGCCCGGGTCGCGCGCCTGACCTACAATCCCCCCACCTTTCTGAAGATCAACAAGGTACTGGTTACGGCCATCTCCCTGGTGGGAACGCTGGTGCTCTATGCCATGGCCATTGAAAACCACGTGGAGCCCAGCCAGTATTACGCCTTTATGAACGCCTACGGGCACGTGAGCGCGGCCTTTACGGCCCTGGCGGGCATCGCCATCTCCGTGGCAGGCATTCCCTCCGTGCTGGAAATGGCGGAACCGATCCTGAAGGCGGAGCCGGAGGTGGCCGAGGAAAAGACCGCCGTCGGGCCCCTGCAGGGCGCCATCGAGCTCAGCCACATTTCCTTCCGCTATGAGGAGAATACCCCCTATGTGCTGCGGGATCTGAGTCTGAAAATCAAAGCCGGGGAATATGTGGCCATCGTGGGACGGACCGGCTGCGGAAAAAGCACCCTGGTGCGGCTGATGCTGGGCTTTGAGCAGCCGGAAAACGGCGCCGTTTTCTACGATCGCTATGACCTCTCCCGCGTGGATCCCCGTTCCGTCCGGCGCCAGATCGGCGTTGTCATCCAGAACGGCCAGCTCTTTCAGGGGGATATTTTTTCGAACATCGCCATCTCCGCGCCCCGGCTGACCATGGAAGAGGCCTGGAAGGCGGCGGAAGTGGCCGGCATCGCCGAGGATATCCGCCGCATGCCCATGGGAATGCAGACCATCATTTCCGAGGGCCAGGGCGGCATCTCCGGCGGCCAGAAGCAGCGCCTGCTCATCGCCCGGGCCATCGCCCCCAAACCGAAAATCCTGATTCTGGACGAAGCCACCAGCGCCCTGGACAACAAAACCCAGAAGCAGGTTTCCGAGGCGCTCGATCAGCTCCGCTGCACCCGGGTGGTCATTGCCCATCGGCTGAGCACCATCCGCAACTGTGACCGCATCCTGATGATGGATCAGGGCGCCATCCTGGAGGAAGGCACCTATGAGGAGCTGATTCAGAAGAACGGCGCCTTCGCGGAACTGGTGGCCCGCCAGCGGCTGGACGCCTGAGCCCTTGTCTCCCGTCCGCCCGGTATCCTCCCGCTCGTTTGGCCCTTCGCGCCGCGGTTCACGATGTATCCGATCCCTGCTTTTCAGCGTTTTGAAAACCCCCGCCTGCGAACCCGGCGGGGGTTATGTCATGGAAAGGCTGCTTACTTTTTGATGTAGAGGTAATCACCGGTCCGGATCAGGCGGGGGTTGGTAATCTTCGGGTTCCAGTCCAGAATCCGGTGATAATCGCTGATGCCGAAGCGGTTGGCGATCTTGATCAGGGTATCCCCGTGCTGAATCTGATAGATGGTGAATCCCGCCTTGGCCGGGGGCTTTTTGAAGCCGCCGGACACCTCGTTCATCTCCTCCAGGCTCAGTTCCATGGCCTCCTCATTCCCGTTGAACATTTTCTCGCTCATATTATGCTCCTTTCTCCGCCCTCCCGGGCGGTTCCTTATCCCTGGAAAAACCTCGGCTCGTCATTTTTTCTGGGATCGGGCAGCCGCTTGGAGATATCCTTTGGCTTGGAGATATCCTTTGTCCCCGCCGCCGCTGCGAGAACCATATCGTCCAGGCTCAGTTCCCGAATCGTTCCCATCCCGTGGGCCTGGTCGATCACGGCCCCCAGTTCCGGCTCCTCCTCAAATCGCTGCAGATCAAACAGCGCCTTCAAAACCTTTTCCATCGTCCATCATCCCTCTCTTCCGCCTCATTCCGCCGGCTTCCCGGCCGTCAGGATCCTTTCTGACCGCTGACACCTTTTGATACGCAGGCCCGGGGAAGGGTGGCAGTTTTTCCGCCGAATTTCCGCGGGTTTTTCTGAAATCGGCCCCGGCACACGAAAAGGCACCCATCCCCGGCGGAATGGGTGCATGGCGTTTTTGGGTGATCCCGTTTTTTATTTCAGCTTCCATGCCAGATCGTTCAGGAACAACTGCTGCTCCAGGGCTTCTACGGTAGTATCCCTGGAGATATGGACAAACTCGATGTCCATCATCCGCGCCCAATCCTTCATCTGCTCGGCGGTCACGTCATAGCTGAGCACCGTGTGGTGGGCTCCGCCCGCGGCAATCCAGCACTCGACGCCGGTTGTCAGATCCGGGAAAGCCTTCCACATGACCCGGGCCACGGGCAGATTCGGCATGGGCAGGATGGGCTTGACGCATTCAATATCCTGCACTATCAGGCGCAGCCGACCTCCCATGTCCACCAGACTCACCACGATGGCGGGTCCGGCGTGACCCTCGAAGACCAGCCGGGCCGGCGGTTCCCGGTCTCCGATGCCCAGGGGATGCACCTCGATGCGGGGCTTATCCGCCGCCACGCTGGGGCAGACCTCAAGCATATGGGCGCCCAGGCTGTATCTGGCATCCGGTTCCAGATTGTACGTGTAGTCCTCCATAAAGGCCGTTCCGCCGGTTTGCCCCTCGCTCATGGCCTTGAGAATAGCGGTCATGGCGGCAACCTTCCAGTCCCCCTCGCCGCCGTAGCCGTAGCCCTGGGCCATCAGATGCTGGCTGGCCAGGCCGGGCAGCTGCTTCATGCCGTAAAGATCCTGGAATGTGTTGGAGAAGGCTCTGCAGCCCTCCGCGTCCAGCATCTTTTTCATGGCGATCTCCTCCCGCGCCTGGTAGCGCACGGTCTCCAGATCGTCGGTGTTCAGGGTGTAGTCCCGGCAGTAGGTTTCCATCAGCGCATCGATTTCTTCCCCGGTCACCGCGTTCATGGTATCCACCAGTTTGCCCACCGGCCAGGTGTTCACCTGCCAGCCCAGCCTGATCTGGGTTTCCACCTTGTCGCCCTCGGTCACGGCGACCTCGCGCATATTGTCGCCAAAGCGCATGACCTTCAGGCTTCTGGAGAACATCACGCCCACCGCGGCCCGCATCCAGCTGCCGATACGCCGCTGAACCTCCGCATCTTCCCAGAAGCCCGCGATCACCTTCCGTGGCATGCGAAGCCGGGCGGCAATGAAGCCGTGTTCCCGGTCTCCATGGGCGGCCTGGTTCAGGTTCATGAAGTCCATGTCGATCTCTTCATTGGGGATGGAGCGGTTGTACTGGGTGGCAAAATGACAGTAGGGCTTCTGGAGATCCACAAAGCCGTTGATCCACATCTTGGACGGGCTGAACGTGTGGCACCAGGTGATCACCCCCGCGCACCGGGGATCAAAGTTCGCCTCCCGAACCACATCCGTAATCTCCCGGTTGGTCTTGGCGGTCACCTTGTAGACCAGCCTGCAGGGCAGGTTGCCGCCGGCATTCAGCTTGTCAGTCATCTCCTGCGCCCTGGCCGCTACGGTCTCAAGAACCTCCGGGCCGTAGAGAAACTGGCTGCCTACCACAAACCAGAATTCGTAATCCTTCAGCATAAAAACCTCCTGTTTTGTTTCCGTTATCATTGGTAAAGCCGGATGGACGATGGCGAAGCCGCGGCCGCCGGCCCCTATGGAGTTTCTTCCGCGGGCGGGCGGGATCCGCTTCCCCAAATGGCCGCGCCGGAATCATCCAGCGCGGTAAAGCAGCAGACCCATTCCTTTTGTTTTTCCTCCAGCGCCATGTTCATGACACCCGTATACCCGATGCCGTCCAGTTTTGCGCGAAAGCGGCGGCCATCCGGACATTCCCAGCTTCCGCTCATGTCCCCGCTCACCGTTCCATCGGCATGCAGGGTCACCGTCCGGCTGCTGTGTTCCGTATGATTGATATCCCGTCCATGCAGAATCACCTTATAGGTTCCCGCCTGCCGGTCGGGCTTCACCGGCTCCGGCATTTCCCCCGCGTAGCGCTGGGGCAGCACCACCGGCCAGCCGGCCTCGTTCATCATCATCTGATGCACCCGGACCCGGTACATTTCGCCTCTTCCGGCATACCGCGTATGAAAGACCAGAAAATAGCGACCCGTTTCCGCGTCATAGAAAGCCGAATTATGCCCCGGAGACCGGAAGGCGGTACGCGTTTGATTCGTGTCGCCTTCCGCCGGCTCGAAGCAGTATCCTCCCAGCAGTTTGACGCCGTAGCCTTCATAATCCGGGTCGTTGAAGAAGGTACCGTCCTTCCCGCCGCATTCGATCATGGCCTGGCCCAGCGCGTCCTCATAAGGGCCGTCCGGCCGCCGGCTCCGGCAGACGCGAATGTTGTATCCATCGTTGGCGTTCAGCCCGCCGAAGGACAGGAAAAGGTAATAATAGTCCGTCTCAGGGCTGTACAGAATGTAAGGCGCTTCGATCCGGGCATGGTTCTTTCCCAGCAGTTTTTTACCGTATCCCTGGTCTTTGAAGGGAAAGCCGGTATCCGGATCCATCTCCAGGATGAAAATGCCTCCGGAATAGCTGCCGTATACCATCCACAGCCGGCCTTCCTGATCAAAAAACACGCAGGGATCCACCACGTTGGGATAAACGGTGGCATCGTAGCCGGGATAGCCGCTCCGAAGAAAGACGCCCAGGTCCTTATAAGGGCCCTCCGGCCTGTCGCTGACGGCCAGCCCCAGCGCGCTCAGCGGGCTGGAGCCCTCGCAGGTGCAGTAGTAGAGATAGTACCTTCCGTCCCGCAGGCGCTGAACGTCGGGCGCCCAGAAGGTGGCTGTTTTGGCGTAGCGCAGCGCGTCCTTCATTTCCTCCTGGACGTTTTCCACCAGCCTGCAGCCGCTTTCCGCGTTGCTTGAAATCATGCGCCACTGCATGAGGTCGTCGCTTTTGGCGGCAGCCATGTGGCTGCCGAAGATGTAATAGGTGCCGTCCTCCGTTTGAATGACAGAGGAATCGTGCACGGAGACCTCCCGATACTTTGGAACGGGGAGCTCCTCATTTTCGGCCAGGGCGGAGCAGACAGGCAGGCACAGGGCCATCCACAGCGCGGCTATACGCGTAATCTTCAAGGTTTTCCTCCCGGATCCGTCTCAGGGCACAAGCCGAATCACATTCCAGGAAAGCGCCGGCAGCTTCACCGTGACCTTCCCGTTATCCGCCGCCGCGCCGTTTCCCTGACAGGGAATCACGTTGTTGGGGTTTTCCTCGGTATTGACGGCCTTCACATCATCATGATGCAGCACGATGTGCTCCTTCACCTTCAGGTTCCCGAAAGCCCGCAGATCGCAGTCCAGCTGGATGTCTTCCTTCATGTCCCGGTTGATGGCAAAGATGGTGACGCCGCCGTCCTCCGCCATGGTGGCCGCGGCATCCGCCAGCGGCACCCCTTCATAATCCCTGCAGTCGTACACCGGGGACTGCAGAACCGGCCGCAGGGCCGTGCCCCGGCCGTAGCGGCTGGCGTGCATGTAGGGATAGAAGATGGTCTGTGCCCAGCATCCCCCGCCGTTTCTGGTCATGATGGGAGCGATGACGTTTACCAGCTGGGCCAGGCACGCCACCTTTACCCGGTCCGCGTTTCGGAGGAAGGTGATCAGAATCGCGCCGGCCAGCAGCGCGTCCTCGAAGTTGTATACATCCTCCAGCAGCGGCAGCGCCCGGCCCCACTTGTCGGCCTTGAGCACCTCCTGATCCTGCTGGTTGGAATGATACCACACGTTCCACTCATCAAAGGACAGGTTCAGTTTCTTTTTCGCGTGCTTGCGTCCGCCCACCGCGTCGCAGATGGACACCACTTCCTTGATGAAATCGTCCAGATCCATGCTGCGGGCCAGGAAGCCGGGCGTGTCCCCGGTGGGGTTGCCGTAATAGCGGTGCAGGGAGACATAGTCAACGTTTTCGTAGCACTCTGTCAGCATCTCGTATTCCCAGGCGCCGTAGGTGGGCATATCATGGGCGGCGGAGCCGCAGGCCACCAGCTCGATGGAAGGATCCACCCACTTCATCATCTTGGCGGCCTCGTTGGCGGCGCGGCCGTATTCGTAGGCCGTCTTGTGGCCCATCTGCCAGGGGCCGTCCATCTCATTGCCCAGGCACCAAAGCTTGATGCCGAAGGGATCCCGCTGTCCGTTCCGGATCCGCAGATCGCTCCAGTAGCTGCCGCTTCTATGGTTGGCGTATTCCACAACGTTCCGGGCCGCGTCCGCGCCCCGGGTGCCCAGGTTCACGGCGTACATGATCTCGCTGCCGGCCTTTTTCGCCCAGGAGGCGAACTCATGCAGGCCGACCTCATTGGTTTCGGTGGTTCCCCAGGCCAGATCCAGCCGGCGGGGGCGATCCGCGACGGGGCCGACGGAATCCTCCCAGTTGAAGCCTGAAACGAAATTTCCCCCGGGATAGCGCACCACCGGCACCCCAATCTGGCGCACCTTCTCCAACACGTCCTTTCGGAAGCCCAGCTCATCCGCCTCCGGATGACCCGGCTCATAGATCCCGCCATACACGGCCCGGCCAAGGTGCTCGATGAAGGAGCCATAGATACGCGGATCGATTTGTCCGATGGCAAAATCCCTGTCCAGAATCATGGTCGCTTTCTTCATGGCTATTCTCCTCGTATTCTGTATTTGCCCCCGTTCCTGGCGGCCGGCCAGAGGCCGGGGCATCCCCCCGCCTGCGTCAGCTTAGCCTTTCACCGCCCCCGCGGTCATGCCCTCGACGATGAACTTCTGCGCGAAAAGATAAATCAGCAGCAGCGGCAGGATGGCGAAGCAGGATCCCGTAATCATCAGATCGTAGTTGTTCCCGTAGGGGGACCAGAGCGTATTCAGACCGATAGGGATCGTATACTTTTTCATATCGGACAGAACCAGCATCGGCCAGAGCAGCGCGTTCCAGGCGCCCATGCCGGTCAGCACCGCCATGGACGCGTAAGCCGGCTTCATGATGGGCATAATGATCCGGAAAAATATGCCGTACTCCGTGCATCCGTCAACGCGCGACGCCTCCACCAGCTCATAGGGCACGTTGGAGAGGAACTGGCGGAAAAAGAAGACCGCGCTCATGCTGATCAGGAAAGGCAGCATCACGCCGGTGTAGCTGTTGCGCATGCCCATGGCGTTTACCTGAGTATACATGGGCAGCATCAGGATTTCAAGGGGCACCATCATCACCAGCAGCACGCACATGAACATGGCGTTTTTGCCCTTGAAATTGTACTTGGAGAATCCGTAGGCCACCATGGAGGACAGCAGCAGCGTCAGAATCGTCTGGATCGACACAACCTTCAGGCTGTTCAGATACCACAGGAAATAATCATGCGGATTGTATTCGCCGTTGCTCATGATTCCCGTGAACAGATACCGCCAGGCCCTGGTGTGTAGCAGCTCCGGCGTGGGATTCAGGTTCAGACCGCTGACGAACAGCTCCGCGCCGCCCTTAAATGTTCCCAGCACCAGCGCGTACAGGGGAATAATGAACACGATGCTGAGCAGGATGAAGAAAAGAGACATGAGAATTTTTCCGAGCCAGTGAGGATTTTCCTTCCTTTGGTGCAAAATCACAGGCCTGTCTTTCGTTAGCTGCATTTTCACTCCTCCTTTCTGCCGATGGTGCCGGTGATAAACAGCTGCGCGACCGTAATGATCATGGCGCCCACCAGCAGAACCAGTCCGACCGCCGACGCGAAGCCGAATTTATCCACCTTTTCAAAGCCGTAGCGATACAGATAGCCCACGATCGTCAGGCCGTAGTTCTTGGGTGAATTGTTTCCGCCGAAGATCATGTAGCTTTCCGTGAACATGGAAAGACCCGCATAGATGGAGATGGTCAGCACGTAAATCGTCGTGGGCTTGAGCAGCGGCAGGCAGATTTTGGTGAATTTCTGTACGCCGTTGGCGCCGTCGATCTCCGCCGCCTCATACAGCTCGTTCGGGATGGATTTCAGGCCGGCCATATAATACAGCATGTTCATGCCCGTCCACCGCCAGAAGCACAGAAGCACCATGGCGAACATGGAGGTTCCGGCGCCCTTCAGCCAGGTTATCGGCTTGAGCCCAAACAGCCCCCGCACCTGGTTCATCAGCGCTCCCTCCAGCTCGGAAAACATCATGCGAAAAATGATACCGGCCACAACGACCGAGCAGAGCACCGGCATAAACGCGACGGTCTTGAAGAGCTGCCCCGTCTTGGCGATCTTCATTTCGGCCAGGTAGGCCAGCAGCATGGGCACCGGGATCAGGATGGCGCAGGTCAGCACCATGTAGGTAAAGGAATTCTGAACGGCCGTATAAAAGTTTTTATTGGCGAACAGATCCTGGTAGTTTTTCAGCCCGACCCAGGTGCTGCCGCTTCCCTTGACTTCCTGAAAGCTCATCAGGATCGTGGAAATCAGCGGGTAGGCGAAGAACACCAGGAAGGTAAAGATGAAGGGGGCGACAAACACGTATGGAGCCGCCTTCTGGGAATAGAGGAGCTCCTTGTTCATCGCGACGAAGCAGACGATCAGCGCAAGTCCCGCCAGCATGATCCACAGCCGGAAGCGCGCAACGCCAAACCACAGGTTCTGAAGGAAGGAGTATCCCTGCCCTTCCGCGGGCTTTCCGAAGAAAAACGGGCTCAGATCTCCCTTCGCATCATATGCGCTGTCAAACCGGACCGCCTTTCCCTGCAGGGAAAGCAGCCCGGCCAGTCCAATGATCAGAAGCAGCACGCCGACGATGAGCAGGACCAGCCCCCGTTTGGGCTGACGATGGTTTCGATTCAGCTTGTCCTGAACCTGCATAGCCTGTAACCCCCTTTTGTTTCTGAGGAATCGATGGTTCCAGTTTTACGACAGCCTGTTTGCGCGGCAGGTTTCCTCGTGCGGAGCCGCTGCCGCATGGAGAAGCGCGCATGGAAGCGGAGGCCTCCATGCGCGGGTTCAATAAATCAGAACAGATCGCTGTCGATCGATTCCTGCGCGGCTTCCAGGGCTTCCTGGGTCGCCGTGCCGTCCACATACACATCGTTCCACAGGGTGGTGCCCAGATAGTTGTTGATGGTGGGGCTGATGGAGGTGGACATGATGTAGCCGATTTCATTCTTCATGGGAATCAGCGCGTCGATGGGATAGCCGATGAAGTACTGGTTGAACTTGTTGTCGTCGGTCTTCATGATGGAAGCGTCGTCCCAGATGGAGGTGTTGCAGGGGTCAAAGCCCAGCACAGACCAGATCTGCGCCTCGCCTTCGGGAGAGACCTTGGCAAAGGCCAGGAACTCGGCGCACAGCTCGGGATTGGTGCCGTTGGCGTACACGACGGTACCGGTGCCGCCCTGGCCGATGGAGCGCATCTGCCCTTCCTCGAAAACGGGAGCGGGGGCGACCACGTAGCGACCCTTGCAGTTTTCGCCGATTTCATCGGTAAAGCGGCTCATGAACCAGAAGGGCATGATGACGCTGGCGATCTTGTTGTTGGCGATGTAGGCCTTGCCTTCCTCGGTGTCAGGCTGACCGCCGGGGCAGACCTGGCAGATGCCGGCTTCCAGCCAGCTCTTCTGGGTGTCGATGATCTTGGCCACCTCGGGGGTGTTGATGAAGGCCTTTTCGCCATCCTGCCAGTCCTTGCCCTGCTGGGCCAGCATCAGGGAAGCGACCCACTGGGTGCTGGTTTCCACGGTGCCCATCCAGGCGTCCGGAACAGCGGCCTTCAGCTTGATGCCGGCTTCCTTCCAGTCGTCCCAGGTCTTGATGTCTTCATAGTTGATGCCGGCGGACTTGAGCAGTTCCACATCATAGAAGGCCACCATGGCGCCGACGTGCAGGGGTGCGCCGTAGTACTTGCCGTCCTTGGCGTAGATTTCCAGCCGGGCCTTCACCAGGTCGGCCATGTAGGGGCTCAGGGCGGGGGTCAAATCCAGCAGCTTGACGGAATAGGCCAGAATGTTGGGGAACTGGCCCAGCTCGACGTCCACCATATCCGGGGCGCCTTCGTCAGCCTGCAGGGCGACCTTGAACTTGTTGTGCATGTCATCGTAGCCGATGGTGGTCACTTCCACGGCAATGGGACGGTCGGGATTGGCGGCGTTCCAGCGCTCGGCGGCTTTCTCAAAGAATTCCTGATGTTGGGCAATAAAGGTCCACATCGTAAAGGTTGTTTTCTCCGCTTCGGCGGAAGCGAAGGACACGGCGCCAAGCAGCAGGCACAGCATCAGCATCAGAGCAAAGACTTTCTTCATGGGTATGCCTCCTTTTTATTTTTGAACGGCGTTCAACCGCCATTCAATTCAGCTTCGGGGCCACATTAACGTTCATGTTATCGTTAATGCAGCAGTGCAAACGACCCGGCAGGCTTCCTTCCGGCCCCTCCTTTTCGGTAACGTGCTGACAGGCTTTACTTTAACGTTAATGTTATCGTTAAAGTAAAAACTGGAAACAAACCAGCCGTTTTCCTCCCAACGCACCCGCGCCCTGTTTTCAGAAAACCGGCTGCCCACTCAGGGGACCGAACCACAGACTGACGATGGTTTACATTAACGTTAATGCTCTTGCTATATTCATATTATCATGTTACAATTGGTTTGTCAAGGGTTTCAGAAAACATTTTTCAGAAACCACAAACCACGTGAAGGAGAGCGCGCAGGCCATGAATAAGCGGAGCGAACGCAGGGTCACCCTCGGGGACATCGCGAAAGAAACCGGATATTCCATCAACACCGTATCCCGGGCGCTGCGAAACAAAAGCGACATTTCCCCCGAAACCATCCAGTCCATCCGGCGTACGGCGGATCGAATGGGCTATTCGGTCAATCAGATCGCCAGCTCTCTTCGTTCCGGAAGAACGCATATTTTTGCCGTGATCCTGGGCGGCATGACCAACCCCTTTTACGGCATCATGGCCGACACGATCCAGAACGCCGCCCGGGAAAAGGGCTACTCGCTGATCATCATGTGTTCCCGCGATGATGCGGAGCTTGAGTTTTCCCTGGTTGAGCAGGCCATCTCCCGCTGTGTGGACGGCGTTCTGCTTTTTCCCACTTCAAAAAGCCGACCAACCATTCAGAGGCTGAAGGCGGCCCGCATGCCCTTCGTGCTCATGTCCCGCTACCTGTCGGAGAACGAGGCGGACTGCGTCGTTTGCGACGAGTTTCATGGCGCGTATCTGGCCACCCGTCATTTAATTGAAACAGGGCACCGCAAGCTGGCCTTCATTTCATCCAACAACGTTCTCTTTTCCAGCGATATGCGGATTCGGGGCTTTCGGCACGCCTGTGAGGAAGCCCGCATTCCTGAAACGGATCAGTGCCTGTTTATTTCCGCCCGTAATATTATCGATCATGATCAGATGGACGCGTGGTACATTCTGCTGGCGGAAAAGCTGCAAAGCCTGAAGGCCCAGGGATTTGACGGTTTGTTCGTTTTCTGTGACGTGGAAGCCTGGCATGTGCTTTCCGCTATGCAGAAATCAGCCGGTCTCCATCGGAAGGATTTCGGCATCGTCAGCTTCGACAATCTGGAAGGCAACCTCTCCTTCCCCATCCCCCTGTGCTCCATCGACAGCAATTTCGAGCAGATGGCCAAGGCCGGCGTCAAAATCCTCCGGGATCGTATTCACGGGGATACTCAGCCCCCCATCAAAGTTGTTTGCCCGGTGTCGCTGGTTTGCCGAAAGAGCTGCGAAGGTCATCCGCGCGCGGAAAACTGATCGGCGCCCGCGCGGGGGTCCGCGTTCGCGCCCGGGCCTTCCCTTTCCCCTGTCCGGCGGCGCCCCGCTCCTCTCCCATGGGCCGCTCATTTCATACCTGTTCTTTTTTTCTGATTTTTCCGTGAATTTGCACACAGAGACGGCAAATTATGTTACAATACGGTTACGGAACCGGACAAAAAACCTGGATGGAGGGAAAAGCCCGATGCAGGAATACAGAATCGAGGATCTCTATACGGAATACAGGAAAAAGGTGCTGGGCTATGTCGCCGCCCGTGTCCGCAGCCGGGCCGACGCCGAGGACATCTGCTCCGACATTTTCGAGAAAATCCAGCGGAAGCTTCCGGATTTTGATCCGTCCAAGGCCTCCGTCGGAACCTGGATCTTTACCATTACCCGCAATAGCGTCATCGACTTTTTCCGCCGGCAAAAACCCCAGGAGGAGCTGGACGAGAACATTTCGGATGACGCCGAGGTGGACGAAAGCCTGCTGTCCCGGGAAACGCTTTCGGAGCTGGCTTCCGCCCTGCGCGGCCTGCCGGAGGAGCTGATGCGCATCGTCGTCCTGCGGTATTACGACAACAAACCCCTGACGGAGATCGCCTCCCTCATGGGGCTGAGCTACGGCGCGATCAAGCTGCGGCACCAGAACGCCCTGGTGCTCCTGCGCCGGGCTCTTGGCGCCGGGGAAGGCTGAATGCCGATCATCCGTCGCGGAAATTCGCCGGCATCCCCAGCCAAAGCGCGCAGGATCATAAAACCCCTCATAAGCCACAGACCGCCCGATCCGGGCGGTTTTTTCAAAAGAAAAACCCCGGAGACCTTTTCATGATCTCTGGGGGATGTACGCCCGGCAGGATTCGAACCTGTGACCTTCAGAGTCGGAGTCTGACACTCTATCCATCTGAGCTACGAGCGCTCAACGGATGTATAGTATCACACTCCGTCTGAAAAGTCAAATTGTTTTTTAGGCATCAGAAATGGCGCCCGCCGCCGCCGTGGGAAACGCCGCCGCTGCTGAAATGGACGCCGCTGCCCCGGCCGCCGCCGGAGGAGCCCCCGCCTCCGCCTGTATTCCGGGGAATCCGGGTCCGGCTCACATGCTCCCGCAGGAAGACCTTGTCGTCCTCCGTAAGATTGACGTCGCTCTGGGTCATCTTGTTAAAGGAATACTGTTCCCGCTTCAGGTTGTATTTCGCCGCGACGCTGAAGTAAACGATCAGCGCGACGGCCAGGCCGCCCCCGATGGACAGAATCCATTCCTTCGTCGTCATGGGGTTGTAGATTTTCGAGGAGCGCAGGCCGGTCACAATGTCATAGCGGAACTGGCCTTCCTCGATGCCCCTGCGCATAAAGGTTTCGGCCTTGTCGATGATGGCCCCCGCCGCTTCGGCGTACCGCCCGCGATACAGGTATCCTTCCGCCGACATCAGCATCTCCTCCAGCCTGTGGTCGTTGATATAGTCCTGCATGATGCCCCCGGTGCTCACATAGCTGACCCGGTTGTTCATATCCAGCAGATACAGGATGCCCGCCTTGTCCTCGCCGATGCCGTAGCCGTGCTGGTCGTAGTAATCGTCGGCGTAGGCCATGGTCCGGCTCAGATCCTCGTAGGACCGGTTCGTCGGCACGGCCCGGGTGGTCAGCACCACCACGTCCACCTGGTATTTCTCCTGGAAGCGCTCGATTTTCGCCTCCAGGGCCTCCTCCTCGCTCGCGGTAAACAGGCCGGCCTCGTCGATGACCCGGTTCGCCGCCAGGGCCGCCGCGGGCAGGAGCATCAGCAGGCACAGGAAAAACACCGTTATTCTCTTTACCACAGGAAATACCCTCCCCCCGTCAGCAGCCCGAAAACGACCAGCCCGGCCAGCGCGCTGACCAGCGCCAGCTTTCCCTTCCGCAGGGGGAGCTTTCCGCAGATCTTCCCGTTCTGTCCGTTCATCATATAATAGTAGACCTGTTCTTTCACATTGTCGCTGTAGGTCAGCACCCAGGTCGGCAGCAGCGTGTATTTCGTCCGGACGCTCGTCGGCTGGAAGCTGCTCTGCCCCTTCAGGCTGGACAGCCCGGTGTTCTGGGTCAGCATTCCCGTCACATAGCTGCGGACTTCCTCCTCCATGCTGGCCTCGGCTTTTTCCTTTTCCACGTCCCACTTTTCCGCCAGGAAGCCGCTGAGATAGCCGCTGGCAAAGGGCTGCATTTCCCCCAGATCATAGGGATGAATGCCGTCGGACAGCTTCCGGTCCGCCGCCTTCAGCCCCTTGCGGACGATGTTCCGGAAAGTCAGCTTTCCGGCCCGGTGCAGGCTGTAATGCCGGGTCGTCGTCACGATATAGCTGCCGGTGGTCACGGTGCTGACCGTCGTTCCCTCTCCGTTATAGGAGCCGTTTCCCTCGATATTCCCCAGCCAGTAGGGATAGTAGACCCCGGAAAAATCCTCCATCTGGGCCTGGCTGAAAAAGCGTCGATCGACGAACCATTTTTTTCCGATATAGGCGTCGAATTTCGCCCGGGCCTCCTCCCGGTTGAAGCGGAAGGGAATCAGCCCCTCCGGATAGTATTCGTCGCTGACCCGATCCGCCAGCACCACCGGGCTGTGGCAATAATAGCACCGGGTGGCCGCGGTCGTTTCCCCAACGACGATTTCCGCCCCGCAGTTGGCGCAGTGGTATTCCCGCATGGGGGACACCTGCCCCTTTCGCCGGGCCTCCTCCTCCCGCTGGGCGGACTGCTCCCGAAGCTCCGCCTCCGTATACGTGGATCCACAGAAGGGGCAGGCAAACTGCCCTTTTTCCGGATCATATTCCAGGTTCCCCCCGCAGGCTGGACATTTGAAGAGGATCGTTTCCGCCAAGAGGCAGCCCTCCTTTTTTCTTTCCTCCGGCCGCGCCGCGGCCCTTATGTTGTCTTGAGAATCATATCATAAAATCGGTCGTTTGGCTATAAAAAAATAGGCAGCCCGAAGGCTGCCATATTTGCGGAGGGACGATGCCGCGTCTGCAAAGAGCAGCGCCCATCCCTCTGTGGAGCTGAATCCGTGTTTACCGCTGCACCCGGCCGGTTCCGGATCCCTTCATCAGGGATTCGACTTCCGCGGCGCTGACCCGGTTGTAGTCCCCGGGGATGGTGTGCTTCAGGCAGGAAGCCGCCACCGCGAATTCCAGGGCGTTCTTCTCGTCATAGGTGTTCAGGCCGTAGATCAGGCCGCCGCCGAAGCTGTCGCCGCCGCCGACCCGGTCGACGATGTCGGTAATGCTGTATTTCCGGGACAGGAAGAAATCCTTGCCGTTGTACAGGCAGGCGCTCCAGTCGTTATGGTTGGCGGATTTGCTTTCCCGCAGGGTAATGGCGACACGCTTGATGTTCGGATACTTGGCCATGGCGGCGGAGGCAATCTTCTTGTACAGCTCGACGTCAATCTGTCCTTCTTCCACCGCGGAGGAGGATTCGGCGCTCAGGCCGAGGGACTTCTGGAAGTCCTCCTCGTTGGCGATGACGGTATCCACGTATTTCACCAGCTCGGTCATGACCTCGTCGGCCCGCTTGCCGTATTTCCAGAGGTTCTTGCGATAGTTCAGGTCGCAGGACACATGAACGCCCAGCTTCTTGGCCGCCTTGACGGCTTCCAGGCTCAGATCCGCGGCGCCCTGGGAGATGGCGGGGGTAATGCCGGTCAGATGGAACCAGGTCGCGCCTTCAAAGACCTTGGCCCAGTCGATGTCGCCGGGCTTGGCTTCGGCGATGGCGGAACCCGCCCGGTCATACACGACCTTGGAGGGCCGCTGCACGGCGCCGGTCTCCAGATAGTAGATACCCAGCCGCCCTTCCTTGCGGACGATCATGGAGGTATCGACGCCAAAGCCCCGCAGCTCCCGCACGCAGGCATCCGCGATATCGTTCTTCGGCAGCACCGTCACAAACGCGGCGTCCATGCCGTAATTGGCCAGGGACACGGCCACGTTGGCCCCGCCGCCGCCAAAGGTCGCCTCCAGCACCGGGGACTGGAAGAACCGCTCATACGCCGGGGACTTCAGCCGCAGCATAATTTCACCAAAAGTAATCACCTTCGCCATGGTAATCTCCTCCTTTGTCATCCTTCATCCGATTCTGATCGTTATTTCCGGCCGTCCCCGCATCCGCGCTCCCGGCCAAACGGGCCGCGGCGGCCTCGGCCGCCGTTCCCGTATCGTTATTTCTGCAGCAGGTGCACCGCGAAGCCCGCGATCTCATCCTTCAGATAGATGGCGGTCATCTTGCCGTTCTTGTAGCTGGCGGTGCTTTCGTCCTCGAAAACGAAGCCCCGCTGCTCCAGATGCCACTTGGCCCGGGCGATAAAGTTCGTCGCGATGGCGATATGTCCGTTCGTTCCCCGGAAGGGCTTCTTCATCATCTCGAATCCGTCGCCGCAGAAGATGGAGCCGTTGCCTTCCCGGATGGGCCAGCCCAGCAGGGCCGCCATGCACTTGGCGTCCTCCATGGCCTTTTCGGGGGAACCGCTGTTGACGCCCACATGGCGCAGCTCCAGTCCCAGCATCTTATTGACCGCGGAGCGGGTCAGCTCGGTAATCCGGGCCCAGTCCTTGGCCTCCACCGCGTCCTTGGGAACCATCCAGCTGCCGCCGCAGCACAGGATCTTGCCAAAGGACAGATAATCAAGCATGTTGTTCTCGCTGACGCCGCCGGTCGGCATGAACCGCATATCGCCATAGGGAGCGGCCATGCTCTTGATCAGCTTGATCCCGCCGATGGCTTCCGCCGGGAACACCTTGACCGCCTTCAGCCCAAAGCCCAGCGCCACCTCGATATCGGAGGGGTTGGCCGTTCCGGGGCATACGGGAATGTTTTTGCTGATGCAGTAGCGGACGACTTCGGGATTCAGCCCGGGGCTCACGATGGCGGCGGCGCCGGCTTTCACGGCCCGATCCACCTGATCCGTCGTCAGCACCGTTCCGGCGCAGAGCAGCACGTTGGGCAGCTCTTCATGGACCCGACGGATCGCTTCCTCCGCCGCGGCGGTCCGGAAGGTAATCTCAGCGACCGGCAGGCCGCCTTCGGACAGCGCCCGGCACAGCGGAACCGCGTCCTCCGCGTCGTTGATGGCAATAACGGGAACCAGACCCGCCAGGGAAAGTTTGTCCAGGAAATCCATGAATACCGCACTCCCTTTCTTTTCGTTCGCGATGCAGCAACCAGTATCCGGCCTCAATCCGGAACAGAAAAAGGATAGCATGAAAACACTTACAAGTCAATTGAAAAATCCGTTGAAAAAGCGGTTCCCCAGCCCGGCAAACCGGCTGAAAAACCGCCTCTTGTTTTCCTTTTCCCAGGGGCGTTTTCCGCCTCCGGACGCCGCTCCCGCGTTCCGGTATTTTCCCCGGAGCGTCTGCTCCGCGTATCCGGCCGCCGCCGCGAAATCCGCCTGGCCGTGCTTTCGCCCTTCGTTTCTGTGGCCCCGGTCACATTCTTTCGGCGATCGCCGAAAGGAACGCGCCGCTGTTTACAGCCCGGGCCTCCCCCTCGTAAAGAGCCGCCAGATCCTTGGTCATGACGCCGCTTTCGATGGTCTCGATCGTCGCCTTCTCCAGCCGGTCGGCGAAGGCCGCCAGATCGTCCAGGCCGTCCTTCTCCGCCCGCTTCCGAAGGGCCCCGGTCCAGGCGAAAATGGTCGCCACCGGGTTGGTGCTCGTCTCCTCTCCCTTCAGATACCGGTAATAGTGCCGGGTTACGGTTCCGTGGGCCGCCTCGTATTCGAACTGCCCATTGGGGCTGACCAGAACGCTGGTCATCATCGCCAGGCTGCCAAAGGCGGTGGCGATCATGTCGCTCATCACGTCCCCGTCATAGTTCTTGCAGGCCCAGATGAACCCGCCCTTGGACCGGACGACCCTGGCCACCGCGTCGTCGATCAGGGTATAGAAATAGGTGATGCGGGCCTGCTCGAAGGCTTCCCGATACTCCCGGTCAAATATCTCCTGGAAAATGTCCTTGAAACGGTGATCATAGGTCTTGCTGATGGTATCCTTGGTGGAAAACCACAGGTCCTGCCGGACGCTCAGGGCGTAGCGGAAGCAGGAATGGGCAAAGGACGCGATGCTCCCGTCGAGGTTATGCATTCCCTGCACGATGCCCGGCCCCTTGAAGTCAAACACCGTCCGGCGGATCTCCTGCCCGTCGTCCCCGGTGAAAACCAGCTCCGCCTTTCCCGCCCCGGGAATCCGGATCTCGCTGTTGCGATAAACATCCCCATAGGCGTGGCGGGCAATGGTGATGGGTTTCTCCCAGGTCCGAACCGTGGGGTGAATGCCCCGAACCAGGATCGGCGCCCGGAAAACCGTCCCGTCCAGAATGGCCCGGATGGTTCCGTTGGGGCTTTTCCACATTTCCTTCAGCCCGTATTCCTCGACCCGCTGGGCGTTGGGCGTGATCGTCGCGCATTTGACGGCCACCCCGTATTCCTTGGCCGCGTTGGCGCTGTCGATGGTGACCTGGTCGTTCGTCTCGTCCCGATGCTTCAGCCCCAGGTCGAAGTATACGGTTTTCAAATCCACAAAGGGGAGAATCAGCTTCTCCTTGATGTCCTTCCAGAGAACCCGCGTCATCTCGTCCCCGTCCATTTCCACCAGCGGGGTCGTCATCTGTATCCTGCTCATGCCTTTTCTCCTGTTCTTCCTTTTTCGGAGACCGTTTCTGTTCTCCCCGCCGGCGTTTTGCCGCGGCGGGGCAAAAAAAGCACCGGAAAGGATTGTATCCCTTCCGGTGAAATTCCTCAAGGCTTCCGGCAAAATACAACACAGAAACAACAAGCCGTTACCGTTGTTCCCCTTCCCCCGCCGCCGAATCCGGCTCGGGCGTCGGGGTCACAAAGAACTCATAGTGCGAATAATCGTCGCTGGAAAAATAGCCTTCATAGTCGGAGGAGTGGTCGCTGTAGGTATCCGGCCCCCGGGTCGCGGTTTCCCCGCTCAGCACGCCGCTTCCGTCCCAATATCCCTCCATCGGAAACACGATGGTCATTTGCATCCAGTTGACCCCGTCGTGATACTGATCCGGGTAATAGGCGTAATAGATATAGGGAACCGTCCCGTTCAGGGATTCCACCTGTTCCTCAAAGGAGCTGGCCGGGGAAGCCGCGGCCTTCTGCATCCGCTTCGTGGGAACCGCCAGGGCCTCCTCCGTCGTCATTTTCTCCGGCGAAAGGGCCCGGATGAAGGAAGCCGCGATCCGGGGGAACCGGTTCAGATCGCTGACCCGAACCTCGATCGCATTGATCGTCGTAGGGAAAAGCTTTGCGGTGATTTCCACCTTTTCAGGCACCTCGGCCTCCGGCTGATCCGTGATTCCGAAGACGACCTGGCCGGGATAGGCCTCAAACAGGCTGTTGATTCCCGGCTCCCCCTGGCTGATCAGGAAACTGTTGGCCGTTTCCACATAGGCCTTCAGCACCTTCTGGCCTTCCGTCCGCTCCGGCCAGACGATATCCGCCCACCCGGAAAAGGGCAGCGCCAGCGCAGCCAGCAGCAGCGCCGCCAGCGCGGCCCCCCTGCGTATTGCTCCTCGTCTTACCATTCTTCCTCGCCCTTCAGATTCAGATACCGCTCGTGCAGCTCGGCGCACCGGGCGATCAGATCCACCGCGCCGTCAATGCCCAGCGCCCCCGTATCGACGCAAAGGTCATAGTTGTTTACGTCGCCCCAGGTATTGGTGGCGTAATAGTTGTAATAGGAGGCGCGCTGCTTGTCCGCCTTTTTGATCATTTCCTCCGCCTTCAGGGGATCTGCTCCGTAAATCCTGGTAATTCTGCGGATCCTGTTTTCCTTGGACGCCTTGATGAATACGTTCAGCACGTTGGGCATGTCCCGCAGCACATAATCGGCGCACCGGCCGACGATCACGCAGGGGCCTTCGCTGGCGATCCGCCGGATGGTATCGAACTGGGCCAGAAAAATCCGATGATTCAGCGGCATGTCCAGATACATGGCGCCCGTATCGCCGGCCGGCTGAACGCCGCTCATCATGGAGAACAGGAAGCTCCGGGTGTTTTTCTCGTCATGCTCCTCCAGCAGTTCCTTGCAGATGCCGCTGTCCTTGGAAACCTCCGCCAGCAGCTCCTTGTCATAAAACGGAATCCCCAGCTTTTCCGCCAGCAGCGTCGCCACATAGCGCCCGCCGGATCCGTACTGCCGCCCCACGGTAATAATGGTGTTGCCTGCCATCTCGGGTCCCTCCTCTTCGTTCGTCCGGGAAAATCCGCCATCCTTATTCCGCTTTTTCCGCTCTTCTCTTCGCTAAGATTATACCACGTTCCCCGCCTTCCCGTCAATCGTCCTTGCCTTTTTCCGTGCTTTCTGATACACTCCCCTCAGTCGTTCCCTGAAAAAGGAAGGGAGGCCAAGAGCATGAAAACGCCCATTGACGCGGCGGCCCTGAAGCAGCACATGACCTATAACTGGTGGAAATACGTCCTGCTGATCGTTCTCAGCGCCCTGCTGGTAAATCTGTATTACTCTGCCACCGGCTATCAGTCCCCGGAAGACAAGCGGGTAGAAATGATGGTGGCCGGTATCGGGGATGACGAAAAGCTGACGGCCTGGATGAAGAGCGTGGGCGAGGAGCACCTGCCGGAGATGGAGGTCATGCGGGCCCAGATGCTGGTTACGGATTCGGCCTACGGCCCCATGCAGCTGGTAACCTATATTGCCGCCGGTCAGGGGGACATTTTCCTTCTTCCCCGGGATGAGTTCGTGTCCAATGTTTCCCAGGGCGCCTGGGTGGCGCTGGAGGATGACGCGGAGCTGATGGCCATCTTCGATGAGGCGGGGCTTTCCCTGCAAAGCGGCTGGCGCCGCAACCCGGAAACCGGCGAAAACCATCTCTACGGCATCCCGATGACCCGGCTGCCCGGCCTGCAAAAATACTGCTATGTGGAAAACGGCTATCTTTGCGTCCTGATTACCAACCGAAATGATGAAAACGTGATGAAATTCCTTCGCATCCTCTGCAAAGAGATGATTCAGGCGCCGGAACCCGCTCCCTGATGCGGATATGGAAAAACCCTCCTCCGATGCTGGAGGAGGGTTCGCTTTCTTTTTCCACGGAAGGGCGTTTCCCTTCGATCACCCGGGAGGCCGGATCAGTTGCTGCGGCTGTAGTTCGGGGCTTCCTTGGTGATGGAGATGTCGTGGGGATGGCTTTCCACCAGGCCGGCGCCGGAAATCCTGATGAATTCCGCGTTCTTCCGCAAATCCTCGATATCCCTGGTCCCGCAGTATCCCATGCCGGCCCGCAGTCCGCCGACCATCTGGAAAATCGTGTCCGCCACCGGCCCCTTATAGGGCACCCGGCCTTCCACGCCTTCCGGAACGAGCTTCTTCGCGCCTTCCTGGAAATACCGGTCTTTCGAGCCTACGGCCATGGCGCCCAGGCTGCCCATCCCGCGATAGACCTTATAGGAGCGGCCCTGATAGATCTCGACCGCGCCGGGGGATTCCTCCGTCCCGGCCAGCAGGGAGCCGAGCATGACGGCGCTTCCGCCGGCGGCCAGGGCCTTCGTAATATCTCCGGAATACTTGATGCCGCCGTCCGCGATGACGCGGATGCCGTATTTATCCGCTTCCTCCGCGCAGTCGGAGATGGCCGTAATCTGGGGAACGCCGATGCCGGCGACGACCCGGGTCGTGCAGATGGAGCCCGGCCCGATGCCGGCCTTCACCGCGTCCACCCCGGCGGAGATCAGATCATGGGTGGCGGCGGCCGTCGCCACGTTCCCGGCAAACAGCGTAATATCCGGATAGCGGTTCCGGATGGCCTCCACCTGTTTCAGCACGCCGACGCTGTGCCCATGGGCCGTATCGATGTTGATCACATCGACCTTGGCGGCCAGCAGCGCGTCGATCCGTTCGAAAACATCGTTCGTCACGCCCACCGCCGCGCCGCACAGCAGCCGTCCGTTCGCGTCCTTGGCGCTGTTGGGATACTTCTGGGTTTTTTCAATATCCTTGATGGTAATCAGGCCCCGCAGGTTGCCCTCCCGGTCCACGATGGGCAGCTTTTCGATCCGGTTAGCCGCCAGGATCTTCTTCGCCTCCTCCAGGGTGGTCCCCTCCGGCGCGGTAATCAGGTTTTCGCTGGTCATGACCTCGCCGATCTTCCGGCTGTAGTCCGTCTCGAACCGCAGATCCCGGTTCGTCAGGATCCCGACCAGCTTTCCGTTGCGCGTAATGGGAACGCCGCTGATCCGGTATCGGCTCATGAGATCCTCCGCGTCCTGAATCAGGTTATCCGGGCTGAGGAAGAAAGGATCGGTGATGACGCCGTGCTCGCTGCGCTTCACCTTATCGACCTGGGACGCCTGCTCCTCGATGGTCATATTCTTGTGAATAATGCCCAGCCCGCCTTCCCGGGCGATGGCGATGGCCATATGGCCGTCGGTCACCGTGTCCATGGCCGCGGACAGGATCGGGATATTCAGCCGGATTTTCTTGGTCAGTTGAGTGGAAAGATCCACATCCCGGGGCAGCACCTCGCTCTTGGCGGGCACCAGCAGCACATCGTCAAACGTATATCCTTCCCTGATTTTCCCCTTCAGCAAACCGATCAGCCCCCTTCCAGTTATTAGGAGTAATGGTATCAGACTCCTCCGCTCTTGTCAATTGACAGAACGGTTGAAAAAAAGGAAGGCCTTCGCCTTCCCTTGTCCGCGTTGTTTATCCTTCCTCTTTCCACATGGATTCGAATTCCTCGACGGGAACCGCCTTCGAGAAATAGAATCCCTGGAACAGCTTGCATCCCATTTCGTCCAGCATTTTCTCCTGTTCTTCGGTCTCGACCCCCTCCGTCAGGGAATCGATTCCCATCTCTTCCGTCATATGGATCACGTTCTTCAGGATGGTTCTGGCCCGCAGATTGTCCTTTGCCTTCCGGACGAAAAGCATATCGACCTTCACCACGTCGACGGGCATCTCGTTGAGCAGATTCAGGGAGGAATAGCCGCTGCCGAAGTCGTCCATCTCGATCAGGAAGCCCCTCGCCTTCAGATCCTCCAGAATCCGGATGCGCTTTTCGATATCCGTCATCATGACCGTTTCGGTGATTTCCAGCCGGAGATATTTCGGATCGATATCATAGCGGGAAATCAGACCCTGCAACTCCGCCGAAAGATCCATGAAGTAAAAATCCCTCGGAGAGATATTCACGGAAATGAACTGTTTTCTTCCCTCGGCCTTCCATCTGGCCAGGATGGCGCAGGCCTGCTCCCACATATACCGGTCCACATCGGCAATCATGCCGTTCTTTTCAAACACGGGAATAAACTGCGCCGGAAACAGCAGGCCATGCTCCGGATGCATCCACCGGATCAGCGCCTCCGCGCCAACGGCCTTTCCAGCCCCGTTGACGATGGGCTGAAGATAGGCCCTGATCTGTCCTTCCGCCAGCGCCGCGGGAAGCTCCAGGGATATCTCCTGGCTCCACAGGGTGTTGTCCCGCATCTCTTCGGAATAATAGCTGATCCGGGTGTTGTAATCGTGCTGAATCGCCGTCAGGGCCATATGGGCGCGGTCAAACATGACGGAGGGATCAATCTCCGGCTCAGTGATCTCGTAAACCCCCAGGTGCATCAGGATGGGCTGCTCATTCGCCCCGTCCGACACCGTAAAGCTTCTCATCTCCCTGGAAAAGTCGGCAGCCCGGAAGGCGTTCCTGGGGATGCAGGCGCCGAAGGTATCCCCCGTGAGCCGGCCGTACACGGCGCCCTCCGGCATAATCCTGCGGAGCGTTTCGGCGATCTGCTGAAGCACTTGATCCCCGAAGGATGTGCCGAAAATGTCGTTAATGATCTTGAAATCCTTTACATCCAGATACAGGGCGTAATAGATCTCCCCGGGATGGGCTTTCATCTTTTCCCGCATCTGATCATACAGATGCTCCCGGGTGTAAAGGCCGGTCAGCCGGTCATGGCTGGCGTTGTATCTTTCCGTCTGGAAGGCGGTCATCTCCCGGGTAATATCCCGGACGCTGAGGAATGTCGCGGCCTTCTGGCCCCGATCGTCCGTCGCGTCATGCCGCTCCAGGGCGTAATACCGGAGCTCGTGATCCTCCCGCAGGGTTTTTTCCGTTTCCCAGTCGCCTTCCCTGTTCTCGCCGATATCCCCGAATTTGGATTTCAGAAGGGAAATGGCCAGATCCGGATCGTCCTCCTTCTCCATCCGAAGCAGCCTGCGTCCCGGCTCGTTGATCCAGAAGCAGCTTCCGGTCAGATCAAAGAAAAACAGGGCGTCCGGCAGCTGCGACGCGATGCCGACCAGCATCTTGTCCAGCAGGCGGACAGGCTTATAATACAGCGCGAAGTAGAAGATCAGCAGCCCGAAAATGCCAAAGCCGATCATGGAACGGTCGATGGGCGTCCGGGAAAAGATATAAAAGGTTTCCCACAGGCCCGTGAATACCATCGCGGCCAGGATCACCGCGTATCGCTCCACATCCACCTTCGGGGAATGGATCACGCGATAAACGAAAACACCGAGGACGATCAGGAAAACCGCGTAGTCCACGATCCGGTGGACCGTCTGCCCGGCCAGGGGAATCAGCCGGTAATACGCCGCGTTTTCCAGCGTCGTCGTCTCGGTCAGAAAGGCGTGATGAAAGAAGGGGTTCAGCATCATCTGGACCGCGTCGGCCGCCAGCACCGCGTCCACAATTCTTCGCTTTTGTCTCCCGTGCTCCGCCATGCCGCAATAAGTCAGGGCGAAGCTGAACACCGCGGACATGACGCTGTTCATTCCCAGGAAATAGACATAATACCCGATGATGGCCGCCAGGTGGTTGGTCGTCGCCACGATGATCGCGTTTCCGAGCATCGGGGGAATCAGGGACACCAGCAGCCGTGACACCGTCGGGCTGAATCTTTTATGCGCTCTGAAGCTTTTGACCGCGCAGAAGGCGAGCGACGCCGTCAGTACGACGAAAAGTACTGAATATATCGCCCTCATACTCTCCTGCCCCCAGCAAATACTATTCTTTCGCTCAAAACGCCGTTCGCTGAATACCGTACGCTTTGTTCCCTTTTTATACCAAAACCTTCATTTTAAGTCAAGCATTTTATGAAAGCCCGTTATCCCATCCGGGCCATCAGGGCTTCCCCGTGCTCCTTCAGCCATCGGTTCCATTTGTCGTATTCCGGAAAAACCCGGTATACTTCCCGGTAAAAGCGTTCGGAGTGGTTCATTTCCTTCCGGTGGCAAAGCTCGTGAACAACGACGCTGTCCACCACCTCCGGCGGCGTCAGCATCAGCAGGCAGTTGAAATTCAGATTTCCCTGGGCGCTGCAGCTGCCCCACCGGGTGCGCTGATTCCGGATGGTAATCCGGCCGTAAGTCACGCCGATCTTCGGGGCGTAATATCGAACGCGCTCCGGGATCACCTTCAGCGCCTGATCCGCCAGCGCCTGGATTTCCGCCATGGTCAGCTTCTCCGCCGCGGCGTTTTCCGCCATGCGCTGCCGGCTTCTTTCCAGATGGGTTTCGATCCAGGCCCGGTGCGATTCGAGGAAGCGGCGGATTTCCCCGTCCGTGGCCAGATAAGGCGCGCGGACGATGATCTTCCCCTTCAGGATCTGAACGGCCAGCGTTTTCCGGCCGCTGCGCAGGATTTCGAAAGATGTCACTTGCTCACTCCCAGTTTTTCACGCTATACCTGGCCGACCGATTCTTCCTTCATCTTCCGGTAGTAGTTTTCCATATCTTTCCGGCATCCCAGGAACACCGCCTTCATGTTGGGGTCGAACTGGGTGCCCATTCCCTCCAGCATGATCTCGGCCGCCTGTTCAAAGGACATGGCGGGCTTGTACACCCGTTTGCTGACCAGGGCGTCATAGACGTCGGCGATGGCCATCATTCTCGCCTCCAGGGGAATCAGATCTCCCACCAGCCCGTCGGGATACCCGCCGCCGTCCCACCTTTCATGATGGTACCTGGCCACGTTGAAGGCCACGTCGACAAAATGCTGCTCCTCCACGCCGTCCAGAATGATTTTCACAAACTCGCCGCTCTTGGCGGAGTGGGTTTTCATGATTTTGTATTCCTCGGCGTCCAGCCTTCCCTTTTTGTTCAGGATATTATTTTCAATGGTAATCTTTCCAAGATCATGCATTGGCGCCGCCCGGATGACATCCGTAGCAAACTGATCGTCTATCTCGTATGCGCCGCTATTCTGAACCTCCCGCACGATGAATCGGATCACGTCGCTGGTCCGTTTGACGTGGCCGCCGGTGTTGCTGTCCCGGTTTTCAACCATGTTCGCCAGCCCCAGCACGATCTTCTGCTGAATCTGGCGGATGTTCTCCGTCTTCTCTTTCACTTCCTTGTTCAGGGTCTCGTTATAGTTATCTTTGATCTGCAGATCTCTCTCCTCTTCCGTGACGTCCCTCATCTCAAACAGATAGCCCTGAGCTTTGCCGTTGCGCAGCATGGAAAACTCCGTCACGCTGCACTGAAGCGTCTTCGCCCCGGAGGGAATTTTCTGTGGTTTGGGATGCTTCTCCTTCAGGCTTTGGATCAGCCCGTAGAACAGCTCCTCACACGCGCCGTCCTTTTTCAGCTTTTCGTCGACGACCTGGGTCGCCAACTCCGGAAGATAGCTGATCATGGTCTCATTGCAGCTGAGGAAGTTTCCCTCCAGATCCACCGCCGCATATCCCACGTTGGCGTGGATTCCCCGCTGGTTGGCAATCAGGCTCTCTATGTCGTGGGTATGGGAATGGTCATAGTTCATCGCGATGAAAATGTCCCCCACCACATACAGAATCGGAAGGGAGGTAAAATTCACATCCAGGATCGTCTCGGCGACGTAGAGGATGACACCCGCCAGCACAACGCTCGTGTACATCCACAGGGTCCGGCGGGAATAGGTGCCCTTCCGGACGTGGGCCAGCACGACCAGCCAGATGATACCGATCAGAACGGCCCCGAGGAAAATCCAGTGGATAAACTTCAGCGGCCCGTCCGTCATCTTGGTCGCCATGCCCATCCCCGTGTCGACCAGGGTAATGGACTTGTAGTAGAACCCATTGTCGAAGCAGAACCAGATCATGGCCAGATGGGCGGCGGCCAGGCTGTAGCTGATCACCTTGACCCACGGCAGAATCCTGATGCGCATAAAGCGGGCGATGCTGAACAGAATCACCACCAGCAGCACCGTGGAATCCAGATAGATAAAGCAGAAGCAGATGGCCGCCGCCTGCGGGGTCGTAACCCTGGTTTTCAGCCAGTATCCCAGAATAATCAAGGGAACGAGAAGAACCAGCGTCCAGTAATAGACGTCCATGTTCTCGTAATTCTTCCGGGCGATGTAGATCATGACGCAGATCGAAATGAGCAGCAGTACTCCGAATAGCGCTGTAACCATTATCCCCTTCCTTCCCTGTTTCCCAGGCCTTGGGTCTCCAGCTGGCCCACCGGCTCGCCGGAGAGAATCCCCTGTTCAATTTCGAAGTACATATAGGTGCCTTCCTGGTGAACGCTGGTACATTTCAGGGTGGCGTTCATCTTCCGCAGAATCGCCGCGGCCAGATCCAGCCCCAGCTTCCGGCTTTCCGGATCGAAGGCGTCCTGATCGTCTCCCTTCCGGAGGGTTTCCGAAACCGCCTTCAGCTCGTCCCGGGTCATCCCGTTCCCGGTATCCTCGACGGAAATCAGCAAATATTCCCGGTCCCCCTCCAGGCGCTTTCCGAAGACGGACAGGGTAATGCCGCCCTTCCGGGTATATTTGAGCGCCGCGGTCAACAGGTTGAGAATCACCTGGCGGATATGAAGCTCGTCTCCGTACAGGCCGTCCGGGATGGTGGGCGTGACCTTCAGGGTGAAGATCAGCCCGCTGCCGCTGAATCGGGGCCGGATGGTGTCCAGAACGTTGTTCAGCAGACCCTTCAGGGAATAGGCCCGGTTTTCCAGCGTCAGCGTTCCCGATTCCATCTTGGACCTTTCCAGAATATCGTCCACCATGGCCAGCAGCATGCGTCCCGTATCCTGTATGCCGGCGGCCAGCGTTTCCACCCCGGGATCGGTGTTTTTTGCCCGCAGCTTTTCGTTCAGTCCCAGCATCTCATCGATGGGAGAGCGGATCTCATAGGAAACCTTGGTCAGGAAGCTCGTTTTCTCCTGGCTTTCCATCTCGGCCTTTTTATATTTCCCAATGATATCCGCCATTTCCTCTTTTTCCTGATTGATCTCCTGAATGGCGAAAATGGCCTTTACAATCTCCCCGTCCGGTTTCTTTTCCATGGCGATAAACAGCACCCGGCACCATCCGCATCGGACGCTTTCGTATTCCATGATGATGTTGTTCCGGATTTTCAGGCGGGCCGCCAGGGTGCTCAGGGAGCCGAAGGCCCGCATCATCTCCCTCTGGTCGGGCTTGGCATCGCCGGCGAAGAACTGGTCCATCTGCGCGGCGGCACCCTGCGCCCGCAGCCGTTCCTGGTCCGAGGCTTCGTCCACCTTCACCGGGATCATCTCATTCCTGGGCAGATCGATGATGTAGATGGCTTTATACAGGTAATCCGCCATGCTGGACATGCCGGATTTTTTGAGTTCCATTTCCTTCCTTGCCTGCGCGTAAACATAGCGCGCGGACAGGTAAACGGCGAAAGTCACCCCCAGCAGCACCACCAGGACGCAGAGCAGAATGAACATCCAGCCGCTGGTAAAGGACCGGTAATAATGGTAATTCAGCTGATAATTTGAAAGGTTCAGGTTCTTTTCGTAGTAGAAAATGGTTCCGACCACCAGCTCGTCCTTGGGACGGATGCGCAGCTCATCGTGCTTCTCCGCCGGATGATAGACAATGTAGTCCCCCTCCGAGAGCGGTATCAGAAGATCCGTGTCGTCGATTTCGTAATCCAGCAGCAGATCATTGGGATCGTACGCGGCCAGGGAAAGGGTCTGCTCCTTTTCCGTCCCGGACTTCACGTGCTGGTGAACCGTCACGGTACCGTTCCAGAACTGGTTGAGATAGCACTCCCCCTGAATCCGGATCGTCAGCGTCCAGTCGGACACCTCATCGTTGGCGTGGTTGTAAAGGATCCCGTCCAGGATGATCCCCTGAAGGTCCCTCTCCCGTTTGATCCAGGAAGACGTAGCGTCCCCCCGCGGATGAAGATCGAGATAGGTCGGTTCCGAAGTGGCGTTTCCAACGGCCGTATGCTCCTGCCCGTTGAAGGCCTGGATATTCATCATCTGTGCAATGCCGCAGACCATGACGGCCACGGTGATGATCGTCATAAGCCAATGATAGCGTCTTTTCAGGGCGCTGTCCATCCTGCCTGTATCCCCCTTCCCGTTCTGAAGGCTTCCGTTCCCGGACTCGTAGGACGCGTTCATCCGGTCCAGCCGAACAATCATACAAAAGCAACACCCGGCCGCGCTCCGCCGCCGTGTAAGCGGTTTCAACGTCTCCTCAAAGCGTGATTATAGCATAAGTCCCACGGCCGTGAAAAGTGTCAGTTTTTTCTCCGCGCAAAAAAAGCCTTCCGGGTCTGGAGGCTCAGCTTGCGGAAACGGTGTCGGAAAAGCGCGCGATGTACCCGATCGCTATTCGCAAAGCAAAAGAAAGCGCAGCGCATAGCGAAAAAAAGCGCGGCGCTCCTTGATCGAGCGCCGCGTATTTCTCCGCGTTCCCGCTGTCCAGCGTCTTCATCGTCGGGAACATAAGGCCACTTAAGATCTGTCCGGCCGGCTGTCAGACGTCGATCCCGATTTCCCTGCCCATCACCCAGCCAGTGACAGGGGAATTGATCTTGTACCAGCTCCTGCCTTCCTGTTCGTTGTAGATTACCGTGCCGGTAAAGTTCACGACGGTATTGTAGCCCAGTGTTCTGCAGACCGGATAGTTGACGCCGGCGCCGCTGCGGACCGTCGCGCTGCCGGTCACAACTGTCTTTTGAACGCCTCCGCTGACCTTATCCATTTCTTCCAGGTTCAGTTCCCTTATACTGCTGCTGTCCATATGCTTGCCTCCCTTACAGTAAAATGTTTTTTCTGTATATTCATACGAAGCAGATCTGTCGCCTGGCAGTATATGCGAAAACTGAAATTTTACTCCCCATTCGACGGTATTTGCGCACCGTCAATAGCCTGCACGCATGAAATCATTGCCCGAAACGCCGAAATCCGGCTGAACCCTGTTCCGGCCGTCAAAAAAGCCGGAGCACGCTCTGCTCCGGCACCGAATCTGTGCAGCGGCAGGATGAAAACCGAATCGGTCCTTCTCTCCGTCACGGAAAATCAGGAGAGAATCAATACAGGATTACCCGGGAGCACAGTCTGCTTCCGAAATCATCCCGCGTAGAAATCGTCGTCTCAGCGGACGCTCAGAATCACCTGCTGATAATGAACCAGACGGTAATGTCCCTCTGCCTGCGCTTTGAAGATCAGATGGATCTGATCTCCCGGCCGGGCCGATTTCGGAACGCAAACCCGGAAAGCATCCCCTTCCCGGCGAAGCGCCGTTTCCGCGGCGCAGGAAGCGCTGGCTTCCTGATATACACGGGCAGTCACCGTCACAGGGGATCCGTCGGGGCTTTCCGCCGCGGGATGGAGTTCAAGTTCGTCTCCCGCCGCCAGGCAGAAATCCAGACCTTCCCGGATAGTCAGGCCGGGGGCATGCTCCGCTTCCTTATAATTCGGCGTGCCGGCCCATCCAACCCTGGCCGCGAAATCCCGCTGTATATCCGCCACATAAGGCCACATGGATTCCAGCTCCTGCGTTTTTCCTTCGGCATCCGTGTAGGCGTCCAGGGAAACGTTCCACAGATTCAGCGGGTCCCCTTTTGAATTCTTTTCCCCTTCCACCCGGTGATACCGCCCGGCCATGCCGCCGTAGGCAAAGCTTTCAAGCGTCCGGAAGCCCCAGGGAAACAGCAGCAGATAGGTAGGAGAATCTCCTTCCGACAGAAAATCATAAGGCTGCGGGACTTCAGGAAGCCCCATTTTCGCTCCAAACCATTCATTGATAATATTGGGGTTTGCGCCAAACTGGGCAGCCGGCCCCTCTCCCTCGTATTCGTGCCCGTCCAGCCAGGTGCAGTATCCGTCTGTCAGCGCGCTCCTGCCGTTAAGAATCTCTTTTTTCATAAACGCCGCCCGCAGCGTATCCTTGCTTTCGCCCTCAGGCATCACAAACCAGGGATAGGCATAGCTGCGCATCTGCAGGGTTTTGACAAAGGCGATCCCCGGCCAGGCTTCCGCCACATACTGCCGATAGGCGGGATCCTGCTCGCCGCAGGCCGTAATGATCACCTTCTTCGTGATTTTCTCATACACGGAAGGCCATTCCGGAGTATCCCGGTATTCCCTCTCAATGTCCATCAAGGCCCTGGCGATGGTGTTTGTACCGCCCCAGACCTGCAGATACAGCGGCCTGGGATCGTCGTCCATCATGCGCGCTCTGATCAGCTCCGAACCCTCGGTAGGCGCTTCCATCTCTCCTTCATATCCGATATTGCCGACCTTGGTAATGGCACGGAGTTCTTCCGGTGTCGGATAACCCTCTGCATGCCGGATCAAGTTCGGATAGTCTTTTTCGTAATCGTCGATGACGCGCATCATCCATTCCGTTCCGGGCCAGCGGTATGGCGCGTCAAACGGTCCGGACTCCTCGCCGCCGGAAAAATCATCCTTTGTCTGGACCTCCGGTTTTTTCGCGCCGGGCACGCCAATCCAGTGAAATTTGGAAGAAGTCTGAACTATTCCCTGCAGTTCAACCTCGTTCGCATAGAAGAGGAAATGGCGAAGGGAATTCTGATCATCCACTTCCGCGTCCTGTGTAATGATTGTACGGATCTTCATCGTGTTCTTCCTTTCCTGCGTTTATTCTTATTCGCAAAGCCTGCGCTGGGCCGCCAGCCAGTCCAGGATCGCCGTCTCCCGGCCCTCCGTCATGACCGGCTTGCCGTCATAATCCAGACGGCAGTCGTTGTTAAAAACGGGAATCCACGCGAAATGGCCCATGTATTCCCAGGGCTCGCCCTTCTCGTTTTTAAACAGACCGTGCAGGTCCATAAGCCGATCCCAGAAGGTGAAGTGGCAGTTTTCGGCTCCCGCTGCCATCAGGCGTTCATAGGTCGGTACCACATATTTTGCCGGAACCACCACCGGGTCATTCTTCGCGTGGGTGAACCAGATGGGAATCTCCTTCAGATGATCGACGTCCTCGCTGCTGATCGCCTTATCAATCATGGCCTCGCAAATCGGGAACGCGGCCGAGAAGGCCTTCGGATAGCTCATCAGCATCCGCATGGTCATAAAGCCGCCGTTGGAATCTCCGCCGATATAGATTCTCTCCGGATCAATGACCGCCCGGAACCTGTCGATAAATTCATCGATCAGATATTTTAAGGCCTCTGTGTACATGGACTTGCCGGAATCCCCGTACTGATGGCTTCCGTCGTCCAGCCACATGGTATCGCACTGAGGCACCAGCACGAAAGCCCCTCCGAATTTCTCCTGGACCCAGTCCTCGGTGAACTCTGTCACCTTATTGCCGCTCCAGGCGATCGGCAGGTCCTGTCCGCCCTCTCCCGCGCCGTGCAGGAAGATAATCAGGGGCTTTTTTCCGTCCAGCCGCTTCGGCACAAAATATCCGTACCGAATGGGCAGCTCGGGATGGGTAGACGCCCTCGGCAGGAACCGTGCCGCCTGCGGATTATATACGCCCGCCGGGACGTCAAACACCAGTCCGCTTAGCGCCTGGTCTCCCTCGCCGATGGGGCCGGTCAGCACGATCCTGTAATCATTCACGGTATAGGTCTCATGCCCGTTAATGCTCCGGAAATCGGCCGCCAAAGCAGCCGAGCATTTCCAGATCGGCCCGAAGGGCATTTCCAGCGCGGCATACCGGCTGGAACCCTGAACCGGTTCTCCGTGCAGATCGGATGGATAAGCCGCCTGAACGGGCCGGTATCCCCTGCTGGGCACAAACTCATCGCGCTGGATAAAGCTTTTCGGCATCTCCACCTGGTCGCCGTCTTTCTTTCGGATGGTTACATAAACCGAGAAGAGCTCGGGCTTCAGTTCTTCCGCGGCCACCTCCCGGGGCATCCCCAGGACCAGTTTTGTGACGTAAGGACCGAAATCTGTCACCTGAATCACTTGATAGTATACGTTTGCCATAGGATCCTCCTCAAATTCTGTCCCGCGGTTTCCTTTGCCCCCGGGGCCGGCTTCCGCGTGCGCCTTTTCTGAAGAGAAGGCCGCGCCATCTCAGCGCGGCCTTCCAATAAACATTCGGTTTTATCCCTTCACGCCGCCCAGGGTAATGCCCTTGACGAAGTTGTTCTGAATAAAGGGATAGACAATCACGATGGGCAGGACGCCCACAACCGCCATGGCCATCCGGACCGAGACGCTCGGAATGGAAGCCAGGCCCTGGTTCGCGTTGGAAACAGTACTGGAATTCTGCATCAGGAACTGAATGTTCTGAATCATCCGGTTCAGCAAATTCTGGATGGAATACAGATCCGTCCTCTTGGTCAGATAAATGAAGCCGTTCATCCAGTCGTTCCAATAGCCGATGCCGATGAACAGTCCGATCGTCGCCACAATAGGCTTAGCCAGAGGAAGTGCGATCTGAACGAACGCCCGAGTCTCTGTCGCTCCGTCGATGTAAGCTGCTTCCAGCAGCGCGTCCGGAATGCTGGAAACAAAGTAGGATTTCACCATCAGCACGTTGAACGCGTTCATCATCAGGCTCGGAATCATCAGCGCCCAGAAGGTGTCCTTAATACCGAACACATTGGAGTAGTTGATGTAGGTGGGCACCAGGCCGCCGTTGAAGAGCATGGTGAAGAATACCAGGAAGGTGATAAAGCCCCGCCCCGGCAGAAATGTCTTGGATAGCGCATATCCCATCAGCGTGGTGATCGTCAGACCCACAGCCGTTCCCGCGATGGTCAGCAGAACGGAGATCCCGTAAGCATGCACCACAGAGTTGCCGCTGGTAAAGATATACTCGTAGGCATAGCTGCTCAGCTGTTCCGGAACGAAGGAATAACCGTTTCGGATCAGCGTGTCATTATCTGTAAAGGAAGAAATGAGCAGCAGGATCAGCGGCAGGACGGCACACAGGGTAATAATGATCATAACAATATGGCCGAAAACCTGAAATCTTTTTTCTGATTTCATCTGTCTTTTCCTCCTTTCTCAGAATAAGGCGTTTTCCGGTTCCAGCTTCCGAACCAGCAGGTTCGCGCTCAGCACCAGGATAAAGCCTACCAGGCTCTGGTACACACCGGCCGCCGCCGACATGGTAATATCGCCCAGCTGCAGCAGTCCGCGATAGACGTAGGTATCGATGGTATTTGTCACCGGATACAGGGCGCCGGAGTTTTGTGGCACCTGATAGAACAGACCGAAATCGGAGTAGAAAATCCGTCCGATGGCCATCAGGGTCAGCATAATGATGGTCGGCTTCAGCAGCGGCAGGGTAATTTTGGTGATCTGCTGCCACTTGGTAGCGCCGTCAATGGAGGCCGCCTCGTACAAGCTTCTGTCGAATCCGATGATCGTGGACAGATAGATGATGCAGTTGTATCCGATGCCTTTCCACAGGTTCACGAACACCAGAATGAACGGCCAGTATTTTTGTTCCTGATACCAGGCGATTGGATCCTTCCCAAGCGGTTTCAGAATAGAGTTGTTGATAAACCCGTTTTCAGCGGAAAGGAATGCGTACACCAGGTAGCTGACAATAACCGCGGAAAGCAGATAGGGCAGCAGGATCACGGACTGGTAAATCTTCTTCGTCTTTGAAACCAGCTCTGACAGGATAATAGCCACACCCACCGCGAAGATCAGATTCACGATGATGAAAACCACATTATAGAGAATAGTATTCCGGGTAATGATATACGCATCCTGCGTGGAAAACAGGTACTGAAAGTTCTTTAAGCCGGCCCAGGGGGAGCCGTAAATGCCGAACTTCGCCTTGTAATTCTTGAAGGCAAGAATAATGCCTGGCATGGGCATATAATTGTTGATAAAAAGATAAATCAGCCCCGGCAGCGCCATCAGATAGATCGGAATGGAACGCTTCAGCGTCGCCTGCCGCCAGGCTTTGGACATTTTGGATTTGTCCTGTGCTTTCGCCATACCTCTTTCACCTCGCATGAAAAGCCGGGCAGGGAGAGGATTGCTCTCCCCGCCCGGAGTTAGTCGGTTATGCGCTCTCCAGAATCCCAGTGCTTACTGGATGCCGTTGGCTTCCGCCCAGGCGTTCAGCTGCGCCTGCTTTGCGGCGATGTAATCGTCCAGGCCGGCGGCCTTCAGCCGCTCCACCAGCTTCGGAATGCCTTCGTCCGGATTCAGGAAGCCCAGCTCCAGCTGCCTGGAGTACTCGGCATACACGTTGTTCAGCGCGGTGTATTCCGCAGACACGTCGCTGTTATCAAAGGCGAAGCCCATGGCCTTGCTGGCCAGCGCGTTGTCGTTCCAGTTCTGCATGTTCTCCCACAGCTCCAGGCTGTCGCCTTCCCAGATGCGGGCGATGAACTGGTTGGGCATCTGCCAGTTCACGTTATTGTAGTACTCGGAATTCTGAGCGTCAACGCCGTCCGCGAAGCTGATATGACCGTCGCCGGTTTCCTGCCATTCTTTGCCTTCCTGGCCCCAGCAAATCAGCGTGGACAGGTCGGGATCAGTATACAGTAGATTCAGCACCTGCATGGCCGCCACGGGATCATCGGTATCCTGATTGATCACCCAGGGCATGGTGTTGTAGGCGTTGGAACCCTTGAAGTTCGGGCCCAGCTGGAAGATCGCCACAGGGGTTCCGCAGAGGTTGGATTCCTGCTGGCGGATGCCGGGCTTGGTCGCGGTCTTGTAGGCGCAGAGACTGCCGGCCTTGACCTGGGTGGTGGTGGCGTTGGTCTCGGTGATGGCGTCCGGAGAAATCCAGCCGTTCTGGTTCCAGCGATAGAACCGTGCGCACAGGTCATAGTACATCTGGCTGGAGAACAGGTCGCTCACCTCCAGGCTGTTGACAGGATCCAGCAGCACACCGAAGGTGTCGGCAGGCATATCGATCGGCAGGCACTGAGAAACCGTACTGGTCGGATCGGTATAGAAGGTTACCTTGTCCGGATACTTCTCGTGCAGCTTCGCAAACACGTCCTCGATGAAGTCGAAGTCGGTAAAGATGATTTCATCCTCGGGATTGGCATACATGGACTGCCAGTCCACGCCGATCTCGTCCAGATACTTGGTGGGGATGGAGATGCCGAACTTGCCGGAGGCATCATCCTTCTTGACCGGGACACCGTACAGGGTGCCGCTCACACGGCATCCGTTCAGCTCGTTGGCGCGGAAAGCGTCAATGATGCCCTGGCCGTAGGTGGCCAGCAGGTTATTCTCTTCCAGATCCAGCAGATAGCCCTTGTTATAGCAAGGCATGAAGCCGATCATCACAGCATTGAACAGATCCACCTGATCGCCGGCCGCCAGCATCAGGTTCAGGTTCTGGGAATAGGAGGCGGCATCCATAGGCATCAGCTCTACCTTGACGCCGATCTTCTCCATGGTGATCTTGCTCATCTTTTCCGCGATCCGGTCCGTACCTACCAGACGTCCGGCCCAGGTCATGAACGCGATTACGACAGTAGGGGCATTCCCGGAAGCGATCCGGTCCGCGGCGGCCTGCGCGGCGATCGTGCCGTCATCCGCCTTTTCCAGCCGGGCGGGCTCCTCCGCCAGGCCGACGCTCAGGAACATGCCCAGCGTCATCATCACAGCCAGCAACATTGCCAGGAACTTTTTCATAGGTTTTCCTCCTTTTGTCTCTTCCGGTCATTTTTTCTCCAGAACGACTTGTTACACTATACCCGATTCAGGTCCGTCTGTCAAAACCTTTTCTCTGTCTCCTCCTTACTTGTGCCGCGCACATTTCTTTCGTTTACTGAATTTGCCTCCGATCGTCGGACACCTTAAGTCCGTCTGAAGAGAGATTAACAGAACACAAACTGAAGATCAATCTCTAATTGAGTTATTTTTTGCTAAATTTACTAAACCGTTCTCATTTTCTCCGGTTTCTTCCGTCCTGCAGCGTCAGCCGGCTGCTGCGTGCCGGCAGCTTCTCTGTGTTCTTCTGCTCTTCCAGCTGCCGCGGCCTTTCAATTTTCTTTTCGGAAGATTATTTCTTTTCCCATCTGCTTTTAAAGCCCCAGGCCGCCTCCTTGGGCTGGCGGTTCCGGGAGAAAAGTCCCTTCTTGTTTCCGTTCACCCGCATAATCCCCTGCCCGGTCTGGAAATCCGCAAAATTCCAGGCAAGCTCGCCCTGCACAAAAGGATACCGGTCAAATACGCTGAAGTTCATTTCCATATATTCCTGCTGGTATTCCTGGCTCCACATCACGCTGGGCAGCTTGTGCAGGCTGTCCAGGGTATCCGTCCCGAATTCCGTGAATACAAAGGAAACGCCCGGCGCTTTTTCCGCCCACTGGTCCATTTCTTCCTCAAACTGCCTCCTGGCTTCCGCGAGATCGCCTCCGCTGATATACCAGCCGTAATAGCGGTTCAGGCAGATAAAATCCATCAGCGGCCAGCAGCGGCAGCGGTCCGGGCTGCTGGTCTTCTCCAGCACGCCGGTCACCGGGCGGCCTTCCGGATCCAGCTTTCGGGCCGTCTCGAAAAGCGGGCTGAAATAGTCGTAAGCTTCCTGCGTGATGGTTTCCGCCTCATTGAAAATGCTCCAGGCGATCACGGACGGATGGTTTTTATCCCGCAGAATCATCTCTTCCACGGCGGTGCGATGGTTCCGCTGCAGCAGATCCACGTCCGGACAGTCCCCGAAGAAGCCGTTGGACTTCCCTGCCCCCGCCGCCGCAAAGTTGGCAAAGCTCCGCATCAGGCCGACGCCCGGAACCTCGTCGATGATCAGGAAGCCCTCCTGATCCGCCATCCGATACCATTCCTCCGCGTAAGGATAATGGCTGGTACGGAAGCAGTTGGCCCCGATCCACTTCATGCATTCATAGTCTCTCTTGGCTACGGCATAGTTGAATCCCCGGCCCAGAATCTCCGAGTCCTCATGCTTGCCAAACCCCTTCAGGTAAACGGGCTCGCCGTTCAGCAGGATGCGGTCCCCCTCCACGGCCACCGTCCGGATGCCCAGGGGCGCCTCATAAAGATCCGCCTTTTTCCCGTCCCGGACCAGGCAGATGGAAAGCGAATACAGGTATGCGTTCCGGACCTTCCAGAGATGGGGATTCTGAACCCGCAGCGTTCCCCGGCTTCCCTCTCCGGCCGCGGCGGTCTGTCCTTCACGGTCCCGCAGCTCTACCTGAATCCGGCCGTCCCCCGACGTTTCTACCTCATAGTGGATTTCAGCCGCGCCATCCGTCAGCCGGAAGGAAACGCTGTAGTCCTCAATCGCCTCCGCTGGCATCTCCGCCAGCCAGGCGCTGCGATGGATTCCGGCATAGTTGAAAAAGTCAAAGTAACCCTGAGCCCGCTTTGTGCCGTCGCTCCTGGTTTTCACCGCGCCGCAGGGAATGCTGGTCTCGTTCAGCTCGTTGTTGGCCAGAATCGTCAGGATATTCCGTCCGGGATGAACCAGGCCGCTGACGTCGGCGGTCACCGGCAGGAATCCCCCTTCGTGCTCCCCGGCCGGCTCGCCGTTCAGGAACACCCTGCACCGATGGGTCACGCTGCCCAGCCGGATGATATATTTCCGGTCCGGCCTGATTTCCTGGAGAAAGACGTCCGTCTCATACCAGAAATCACCGCAGTAGTCCCGCTGCCAGGCTTCGGTAAAAAGATCCGAAAAGCTGGCGGGCACCGGCATGGAGATGGGATCCGGAAGTCCCTTTCCCGCCCAGTTCGCGGATAATCCCTCGCTCCTTGGGTCGAATTGGAACCGCCAGAGCCCGTCCAGCAGCTGGGCCCTCCGGATTTCATTGCTGATCGGATAAAGCATGGATAACATCTTTGATTTCCCCTTTCTGTTCAATTAAACTGCTTATCGTAATCGGTCTCATTTGACGGTGCCGGCGAATTACTGGGATCCGGCGACGCTCTTCCGGCGGATCAGCCGGGTGAAGACTTCCACCTTCAGGGGCTGCAGGATGTGCCCCTCGATCATCTGAACCACTCTCCCCACGGCCGCCTCGCCCAGATAGGCCTTCGGCACCTCTACGGTCGTCAGGGGCGGACTGACGTATTCCGCGGAGGAAATATCGTCGAATCCCACGACGGAAATGTCCTCCGGAATCCGGTACCCCGCTTCCTTCAGGGCCTGAATCGCGCCGATGGCAATCAGGTCGTTGTCCGCAAAATAGCATCTGGCAGGTTTCTCGGTCTGGAGCAGCTCTTTCATATCCGCGTAGGCACCCTCCTGGGAAGGAGGAAGCCTGTGCACCAGGGAATGGGAGGTGGACAGGCCGGCCTCCCGGATCGCCTTGTAAAACCCGTCCGCCCGGGCTTCAAAATTGCTGATCCAGTAAGAAGAGCGCAGGTATCCTGGCTGCGTTCTGCACTTGCGGATCAGGTATTTCGTCGCCTGATACGCTCCCTGCGTGTTATTGATCAGAATAAAATTATACTCCGGCCGTTCAAAATAGGCGTCCAGGAATACCAGCGGAACCTCAATCCGGTCAAACTGCGCCAGCGTCTGCTCCTCCATCTCCGTCGCCAGTACAATGATGCCGGCATATTTATCCGCCATCATCGCATAGATCTGATCCTCCAGATCCTCATCCTCATACAGGTAGCTGATCACGCAGTCGTATCCGTACCGCCGGCAGCGGATGGAAACCCCGTCCGTCAGATCGGAAAAGAACGGCGTATCCCCCACGACGGCGCCGCTTTTCCGATAAACGGCGAAGCAGATGGTTCCTTTCTTCTGATCCTGGGCTACGGCTTTTCTGGAAAAATCATATCCGTGCTCCCTGGCCGCGTCCATCACCCGTTTCCGGGTTTCCCGGCTGACTCCCGGTTTATCATTCAGGGCCAGGGAAATGGCGGATTCCGACAGATGCAGAATCGCTGCCAGTTCCTTTGCGGTAATCGATTCCATAGTTCGTCCTCCTTCAGGAAAAGCAGGCTGCGCCGGATCCGCGGACTGCTTGGGAAGTCTTTCCGCCGTCCGTCCGTGACGGAAGATGCGTGCGCTGTTTCCTGATCTCATTCTATGAATTTCAGTAAATTTAGTCAAGGAAAACTAAATTTATTCTATGAATTTAGCTCCCGTTTTGTTATTCTGGCCGTGGATCCCCGGGATTTCTCTGTGAAAACGCGTCAAAAGGTATATGCCGGGGAAAAGGCCGAAATGCATAATTCTTCAGGAAGCATCCCTTCTTCGCGCAGGCGCCGGGCGGACAGTCTGTTCCGGTACAGTAAAAACATGGACGTGGAGCCGCTTTCCACAGAAAGGACAAAAAATGGCAGCAAACATCAAACTGGGCTTCGCCCCCACACGCCGGGCCATCTTCAGCGCTCCGGCCGCTCTGGAATACCGGAAACTGACCGCGGACAGGCTGCGGGAACTGAACGTCGATTTCGTGGATATCGATGACGTAAATGAGGAAGGCCTGCTGTATGACGATGCAGGGCTGGAGAAAATCATCGCCAAGTTTCAGGCGGAAAAGGTGGACGGGCTGTTTCTCCCCCATGCAAATTTCGGAACGGAATACGAGTGCGCCCGGCTGGCCAAAGCCCTGAATGTGCCGGTGCTCCTCTGGGGCCCCCGGGATGAGCGGCCGGATGAAAGAGGCATGCGCCTGCGGGACAGCCAGTGCGGTCTCTTCGCGACCGGCAAGGTGCTGCGCCGCTTCCGGGTCCCCTTTACATATATGAACAACTGTGATCTGACGGATCCTGTTTTCGAGCGGGGAATCCGGGATTTCCTGGCGGTATGCAACGTGGTCAAAACCTTCCGCCATACCCGGATTCTGCAGATCGGTCCCCGTCCCTTTGATTTCTGGTCCACCATGTGCAACGAAGGCGAGCTGCTGGAGAAATTCAACATTCAGCTGGCCCCGATCCCGCTGCCGGAGCTTTATAAGGAAATGAAAAAATGGCGGGAAGAGAAAACCGAGGTGGACAAAATCGTTGCCTACTGCCACGAAAACATGACCTGCAGCATTGAGGATAATTATCTGCGCAGCGTGGCGGAGCTGAAGGCCGCCATGAAATCCCTGGCGGAAAAGTACGGCTGCAACGCCATCGCCATCCAGTGCTGGAACGCCCTGCAAGATGAAATTCACATCATGCCCTGCGCGGCCAACGCGCTCCTGAATGAGGAAGGTCTGCCCGTCGTCTGCGAGACGGATATCCACGGCGCCGTTTCCCAGCTGATTGCCGAGGCCGCCTCCATGAACGAGCGCCGGGTCATGTTCAGCGACTGGACCGTCCGCCATCCTGACAACGACAACGGAGAGCTGCTGCAGCACTGCGGTCCCTGGCCGATCTCCGTGGCGAAGGAGAAGCCCACCATCTGCGTCCCCGTCGCCTTCCCCCAGAACGGCGCGGTATCCGCTGAAGCGAAGCACGGTCAGATGAGTCTGGTCCGCTTTGACGGCGACGAGGGAGAATATTCCATCCTGCTGGGCCACGCCAGGGGAATCGACGGTCCCTGGACCCGCGGAACCTACGTATGGGTGGAGGTCAACAACCTGAAGCGGCTGGAAGCCAAGGTCGTGGAAGGTCCCTACATTCACCATGTGGCCGCCATCCACGGGGACGTGGTGCCGGTGATCTACGAAGCCTGCAAATACATCGGCGTGAAGGCGGATCTCTACGATCCCATCGAGGAAAAGGTCAAAGCCTATCTCCACGGGGAGGACGTTGTTTTCGACGAGGTCTGACTTTCCGCCGGCTCGGAGGACTCCGGGCATCACAACGTTTTCATAACGCGCTATGGAAAGGATGGTTGCATGAACAAATTAGCCGTCAAAGCATATGACCTCCGCCAGGACGTCCTGGATATCATCGTCGCGGGCGGCGGCGGGCACATCGGCGGAGATATGAGCAGCACGGAGATCATGCTGACCCTGTACAGCCGGATGAACGTGGATCCCAAAAAGCCGGAGGATCCCGCCCGGGACCGCTTCGTGCTCTCCAAGGGGCACTGCGTGGAAACCCTGTACGCCGTGCTGGCGGACCGGGGATTCCTGGATATTGAGGACGTCAAGGCCCATTTTTCAAAATTCGGCAGCGAATACATCGGCCACCCCCATAATACCGTTCCCGGCATTGAAATGAACTCCGGCTCCCTGGGCCACGGGCTTTCCGTCTGCGTGGGCATGGCGCTGGCCGGGCGGATGGACGGCCTGCCCTACCGGGTTTATACCCTGATGGGCGACGGGGAGCTGGCGGAGGGTTCCATCTGGGAAGCCCTGATGGCCGCCGGCCACTACGGGCTGGATAACCTCTGCGCCGTCATTGACCGCAATCATCTGCAAATCTCCGGAAACACGGAGGACGTCATGGGGCATCACGACCTGCACGCCCGTTTCGCGGCGTTTGACTGGCACGTGATCGACGTGGCGGACGGAAACGACGTAGATCAGCTGAACGCGGCCTTCGACGAGGCGGAACGGACAAAAGGACGCCCCACGATTCTGATCGCCAACACCGTCAAGGGCAAAGGTTCTCCGCTGATGGAAAACAAGGCCTCCTGGCACCATCATCTACCGAATGCCGAAGAATATGAACAGATTCGGGCTGACCTGTCCGCTCGAAAGGAGGCGCTCCTGCATGAATAAAATCGCCAACCGCGCCGTCATGTGCGAAGTGCTGAAAGAAGCCGCGTCGAAAGACCGGGATGTGGTCGTGCTCTGCAGCGATAGCCGGGGCAGTGCGTCGCTGACGTCCTTCGCCGATACTTTCCCTGCTCAGTTTGTAGAGGTCGGCATCGCCGAGCAGAACCTTGTCAGCATCGCCGCGGGTCTGGCGTCCTGCGGCAAGAAGGCCTTCGCGGTCTCCCCCGCCTCGTTCATCTCCACCCGCAGCTATGAGCAGTGCAAGGTGGACTGCGCCTATTCCAACACCAACGTCAAGCTGGTCGGGATCTCGGGCGGCGTCAGCTACGGCGCCCTGGGCATGACCCACCATTCCGCCCAGGATATCGCCGCCATGAGCGCGATTCCCGGAATGCGCGTGTATCTGCCCAGCGACCGGCATCAGACCCGGAAGCTTTTCGAGGCCCTGCTGCAGGACCGGCAGACAGCCTATATCCGCCTCGGCCGGAATCCGGTGGAGGACGTTTATACCGAAGACGCCGTCCCCTTCGAAATGGACAGAGCCACGGTGCTGGCCGAGGGCACGGAAGTCCTGCTGGTCGCCTGCGGGGAAATGGTCCGGCCTGTCAAAGACGCGGCGGATCTGCTGAACCGGGAGGGAATCTCCTCCGGCGCGCTGGATATGTACTGTGTCAAACCCCTCGACCGTGAAGGCCTGCTGGCCGCGGCGAAGGGGAAAAAGCTGATCGTAACCGCGGAGGAGCACGCGCCCTTCGGCGGTCTGGGCAGCATGGTTGCCCAGGTAATCAGCGCCTGCGATCCGAAGCGTGTCATCAACCTGGCGCTTCCAGACGCGCCGGTCGTCACGGGTACCTCGGCCGAGGTTTTTGCCCATTACGGACTGACGGGCGAGGGCATCGCGAACACGGTGAGGAAAGCCCTGAAATCATAATGCATGCCGCCGGAAAGGGAGTTTCCCTTCCCGGCGCGCGCCGTTTTATTGAGGTGACTGTATGAATCAATATGTTTTGAGCGTGGACCAGAGCACCCAGGGCACCAAGGCCATGGTTTTCGATCTGTCCGGAAGCATCCTGGCCCGGGCGGATCTGCCCCACAGGCAGATTGTGAACGAAAAAGGCTGGGTGGAGCACGACCCGGAGGAAATCTGGAGGAATACCCTGCAGGTCATCCGGAACGTGGTGGACAAGGCGGGAATCCGCAGGGAAGAGCTGGCGGTCATGGGCATCAGCAACCAGCGCGAAACCTCCGTCTGCTGGAACCGGAATACGGGAAAGCCCGTATACAACGCCATCGTGTGGCAGTGCGCCCGGGGAGCGGAAATCTGTGCCGAACTGGAATCGCGGGGGCTTGCGGAAACGGTAAAGCGGAAAACAGGCATTCCCCTCTCCCCTTACTTTCCCGCCGCCAAGCTGGCCTGGATTTTCCGCCATGTGGACGGCGTGCGCGAAGCCGCGGCCCGGGGAGAAATCTGCGTCGGCACCGTCGACAGCTGGATGGTCTGGAAGCTGACCGCAGGCCGGTGCCACCTTACCGATTATTCCAACGCTTCCCGGACCCAACTTTTCAACATCACGGATCTGGCCTGGGATGCGGATCTGATGAAAATCTTCGGGATTGACGCTTCCTGCCTGCCCCTTGTGACCGATTCGGACGGGGATTTCGGGGAAACGGACCTGGACGGCTGGTTGGAAACTCCCATTCCAATCCGGGGCGTGCTTGGAGACAGCCACGGCGCCCTTTTCGGCCAGGGCTGCCTGAAGCCCGGCATGATCAAAGCCACCTACGGCACCGGTTCCTCCGTGATGATGAACGTCGGAGAAAAGCCCGTTTTCTCGGATACAGGCGTCGTCACTTCCCTGGCCTGGAAAATCGGCGGAAAAGTTCATTATGTGCTGGAGGGAAATATCAATTATACAGGAGCCGTCATCACCTGGCTGAAGGACGATGTGAAGCTGATCGACAGCCCCGGCGAAACCGAAGCCCTCGCGCTGGCGGCAAACCCGGGAGATACCGCGTATCTGGTTCCGGCCTTCTCCGGATTGGGTGCTCCCCACTGGAACAGCGAAGCCAAAGCGCTGCTTTGCGGCATGACCCGCACCACCGGCCGTAATGAAATCGTCCGGGCCGCCCTGAACTGCATCGCCTATCAGATCACGGATATCGTAAAGGCCATGGCCCAGGGCTCCGGCACCGACGTCTCGGAGCTCCGGGTGGACGGTGGGCCCACCCGGAACGGATACCTGATGCAGTTCCAAAGCGATCTGTTGAATATCCCGGTCCGGATTCCGGCGGCTGAAGAGCTCTCCGGCATCGGAGCCGCCTATGCCGCCGGTCTTGCCGCGGGTTTTTATGACAGCTCCGTTTTCGACCGTCCCGGGCGGAAGGAATACACGCCCGCCATGCCGGAAGCGGAAAGGGAAAGGCTGTATCACGGCTGGCAGGACGCTGTCCGAATGGCCTGCGGCCGCTGATTTGCGATACCCGGCAGCATCTGTTATGATGGACTCACATAAATATGGTCTCCCTGTGAACGAAAAACGCATTCCGGCATCTTAAAGGAGGAAACGAAATGTCCAGGTTCTTAGCTCCCACCTCTCCCGAAATCACGGAACGGGAAATATCGCACCAGGCACAGGTCCGGGCCATCGCCGGCGACTGCATGGTTCTTCTGGAAAACGACGGTACGCTCCCCCTGAAGGAAAAAGGGCGGATTGCCCTGTACGGCAACGGAGCGCGGGCCACGGTGAAGGGCGGAACCGGCTCCGGCGATGTCTACGTCCGGGAGACGGTGAATATCGAGGAAGGCCTTCGCAGAGAAGGATTCACGGTCACCACGGGCGCCTGGTTTGATCTGCAGGATATTGCCGCGGCCGAGGAGCGGAAAGCCTATGAGGAAGCCGCCATCAACGCTGCCGTCGCCGCCGGTCAGCCGAAGGAAGCGGCGCAGATGATGATGGTCCTGAATCCTCTGACGCCCAAAGCCCTGGCCGACGTCAGGGAGGAGGACGTGCGTTCCTCCGGCACCGATACGGCCGTTTTCGTTCTCGCCCGGAACAGCGGCGAGGGCAAGGACAGAAGTTCGGATCCCGGGGATTATGAACTCTCGGAGGCAGAGATCCGGAATCTGCGATTCCTGGCGGAGCGTTATGAAAAGCTGATCGTGCTGCTGAACGTGGGCGGCGTCATTGATACGAAGCCCCTTCGGGAGATTCCGGGGATCAGCGCCGTTGTGCTGATCGGCCAGATGGGCAACATCACCGGACTGGCCGTGGCGGATCTGCTGTCCGGAAAAGCCGTTCCTTCCGGTAAGCTGACGGATACCTGGGCCGAAAACTACGCCGACTATCCCTCCTCCGCCACCTTCAGCCACAATGACGGAGACCTCTGCGACGAACCCTATACGGAGGGAATCTTCGTCGGATACCGCTACTTTGACACCTTCGGCGTGAAACCCGCCTACGAGTTCGGCTTTGGCCGGAGCTATACGGATTTCTCAATGCACACGGAGAGTGCGCAGATCGACGGAACCGATATCCTGCTGCGCATCCGTGTCCGGAACGTCGGAAAGGAATACGCCGGCCGGGAGGTGGCGCAGGTATACGTATCCGCGCCGGCTGAAGGGCCCGTCAAGCCCTGGCAGGAGCTGCGGGGATTCGCGAAAACCCGGATGCTTGCGCCGGGAGAAGAGGAAATCCTGACGGTCCGCATTCTGGCTTCGTCTCTGGCCAGCTTTTGCCCCGAATGCTCCGCCTGGGTTCTGACCCAGGGCAGCTACGTCATCCGGGTCGGAAACAGCTCCCGGAATACCCGCGTGGCCGCGGTCGTGAACCTGCCGGCGCGCGTTGTGCTGGAAAAAGTAAAGCCGCTTTTCCGGGATCCCGACGGACCCCTGAAGGAAATCGCCCCTTCCGGGTCTTCCTGGACGCCGCCCCATGAAGCGGCGGAGATGGCTGAAGCCCCGAGGCTGGAGCTGGATCCGGGCCTGTTTGTGACCCATGAGGCGGTCTACGCGGATCTGCCGGATCCCCTGCCGAAGAAGCCGGGCCCGGTGATTCCCTTCGACGACGTAGCCGCCGGGAAAGCTTCCCTGGAGGATTTCATCGCCCAGCTGACCGACGGGGAGCTGGCCTATCTGATGGTCGGCAATTCCGTGGACAACGTCGGCTTCAACAGCGTCCTGGGCGCCGCTGCCAAAACGCTGCCCGGCGCCGCGGGGGAAACCACGGACAAGCTGGAAGCCAGATACGGCCTGAAGCAGATGGAGCTGTGCGACGGTCCGGCCGGACTGCGCCTGACGCCGGAATATATTGAGCGGCCAGACGGAACGGCCGTCGGCCTGGGCGGCATGACCTACGGCGGGGACCGGAACGCGGAGGGAATCCGGCATTATCAGTACCTGACGGCTATTCCCATCGCCTTCACCCTTGCCTCCTCCTGGGATCTGGATCTGATTGCCGCCATGGGCGATCTGGTCGGAGCCGAGATGGAGGAATTCGGAGCCACCCTATGGCTGGCCCCGGGAATGAATATTCACCGGAATCCCCTCTGCGGCCGAAACTTCGAGTATTATTCCGAGGATCCCCTGCTGGCCGGCAAATGCGCGGTCGCCGATACGGCGGGGGTGCAGAAGCATCCGGGATACGGGACAACGGTCAAGCATTTCCTGGCCAACAACCAGGAGGATAACCGCATGTTCACCAATTCCCACATTTCTGAGCGGGCCCTTCGGGAAATCTATGCCCGCAACTTCCAGATCGTGGTGGAGGAAGCCCAGCCCATGTCGCTGATGACTTCCTATAACCTGGTCAACGGCGTCCACTCCGCCAACAACGAGGACTCCGTCACCCGGCTTCTTCGGGATGAATGGGGCTTCCGTGGCATGGTCATGACCGATTGGCTGACCACCAGCGATCTGAGCGCGCAGCTGGCCGTCGGCGCGACGGTAAAATACGGGAAATCCGATGCCGCCCTTTGCGTGAAAGCCCAGAACGACCTTGTGGAGCCCGGGGAGAAAGCCGACTTTGACCGCATTCTGGAAGCTCTGGGGCAGGGCGTGATCACCCGGGCCCATCTTGAGCGCAACGCCCGGAATATCCTGACGCTGATGCTCCGGACCCATCTGTATTCCAGCCAGCCTTACGGCCGGTCGGTTCCCGGAAAATGCATCACCTTTGCGCGGACCTAAAGGCAGGAGGGAAAACAAATGATCAACAGAACGGTTCAGTCTCTCCTGGCCGGACAGGCGGAGAATCATATTCTCCCCTTCTTCTGGCAGCACGGAGAGGATGAAGCCACTCTTCGTAAAATGATGGCGGTGATCCACGGAGCGAACTGCGGCGCGGTTTGCGTGGAGAGCCGTCCGCATCCCGACTTCTGCGGCCCGAAATGGTGGCAGGATATGGACGTCATTCTGGATGAGGCCCGGACCCGGGGCATGAAAGTCTGGATTCTGGACGACAGCCATTTCCCCACCGGTTTCGCCAACGGCGCCCTGAAGGGGAAGCCAGACGCCCTCTGCCGACAGGGAATTTTCCTGAACTGTATTTCCCTGGATCCGGAAGCGGAAACCGTTACGCTCGATCTGCGGGCGGAGGGTCTGCTGAACGCTCCGGTCAAGGCTGCCGCAACGCCCATGGAGGAAATGTTCTTCAATCGGCCGCCCTCCCGGGTCTTCGGGGATGACAGGATTCTTCGGGCGGAACTCCGGCAGAACGGTCAGTCCCATGATCTGACCGGCCTTCTGAAGGGAGAGACGCTGTCCTTTTCCAAAGCGCCAGGCGAAGCGGAACTGGCGGTGCTGACCGTCAGCCGCAATACCGGCTATCACCGGGACTATATCAACATGACGGACCGCCGCAGCGTCCGCGTTCTGATCGACGAGGTATACGAATCCCACTGGCAGCATTACCGCGCGGACTTCGGAAAAACGATCGCGGGCTTCTTCTCCGATGAACCGGAACTTGGCAACGGGTTCATGTATGATATGGACAACAGGCTGGGTACCCGTCAGGATCTTCCCTGGGGGGCGGAACTGGAGGCCGGTCTCGCGAAGGTTCTGGGCGAAAACTGGACCGCTTTCCTGCCGCTCCTGTGGTCGGAGGATATCTCCCCCGAAACAGCCCGGGTTCATGCCGCCTACATGGACTGCCTGACCCGGCTGGTCCGCCGGAATTTCAGCGAACAGATCGGCTCCTGGTGCCGGGATCACGGCGTCATGTACATTGGCCATGTGATCGAGGACAACGGGCATCACTGCAAAACCGGCTCCAGCCTCGGCCATTATTTCCGCGGCCTGGAGGGCCAGGATATGGCCGGAATCGACGATATCGGCGGCCAGGTGCTGCCGCAGGGAGAGGACGAGCCCCTGCTGAACGACATGCACGCCCGGCGGGACGGTCCCTTCTATCACTATGGTCTGGCCAAGCTGGCCCAGAGCGCGGCTGCCCTCGAACCCCTGAAAAAAGGGCGGGCCATGTGTGAAATGTTCGGAAACTATGGCTGGACTGAAGGAGTCAGGCTGGAGAAATATCTCGCGGATCATTTTCTGGTGCGGGGAATCAACTACTTTGTGCCCCACGCCTTCAGCGGCGCTCACTTCCCGGACCCGGACTGTCCGCCCCATTTCTACGCCCACGGGCACAACCCCCAGTACCGTCACTTTGGCCGTCTGATGGCCTACATGAACCGCGCCGCCGATCTGACCTCCTCCGGGATGCACCGGGTGCCCGCGGCCGTGCTGTACCACGGGGAGGCGGAATGGTGCGACCCGGAGGCCATGCCCTTTGAAACCCCCGGCCGCGCGCTGTACGATGCGCAGATCGATTTCCACGTGATTCCGGCGGATCTGCTGGAGGAAAAAACGGTCTCCCTGCCTTCCGGCGAAAACGCTTTCCGGATCAACGGTCAAACCTACCGCGTCATGATCGTCCCCGGCTGCGCCGGCCTTTGCGCCGCGGCGGCCTCCGGGCTGGACCGGCTGGCCCGTGCGGGAATACCGGTCTGCTTTGTGGACCGGAAACCCGGGTTTATCAGTGAGACGGGAGAGGCGCTCCCGAAGGGCCTGAAAAACTGCCCGATCGTTCCCCTGGACCGGCTGGCCGAATATGCCGCGGGCCTCGGATTCCCCCGGCCGGTGATCGCTCCCTCCAGCCCGCGCCTGCGCCTGCTGGAAATCCAGGGAGATACCCCCGTCGTCATGATCGTCAATGAGGGAACCGCCGACTGGACGGGCACGCTTGTCCCCTCCGTCCCGATGGAGGAGGCCTTCCTGTACGACGCCTGGGCAAACCGCTGCCTGCCCGTGGAAAAGGCCGGAAACGGCTGGCGGCTGACGGTCAGCCCGTTGAAATCTCTTTTTCTGGTCGGCGGTCCCTGCCCGGCCGTCCTGTCCGCTCCGGAAAAACCCGGCGCGGAAATCCCGCTGGAAGGATGGACGCGCTCTGTCTGCGAAGGAGCGGACTACCCTGCCTTCTCTTCGCCGGTTCCGACGGTCCTGCCGGACGGTGTGCAGCTCATGGAAGCAAATCCGGAATTCTCCGGCTTTGTCCGGTACGACTGCGAGTTTGAGCTTCCTTCCGACGCCCCGCTTCTCCTGACCGTAGCATCGGCAGACGAAGGGGTTGAAGTATTCCTGAACGGTGAAAGCCGGGGAATCCAGATCGCTCCGCCCATGATCTATGAACTGTCAGGCCGTGCGGGCGTCAACCGGCTTCGGATTGAAGTCGCCACAACCCTAGAAAGGGAATGCTATCCCCTGCTGGAAGGATATCGTAAGCTTCTGGCCCCGGTTCCCGCCTGCGCGGCCGGACTGACGGGAAAGGTTTCCCTTCATTTACTGCGGCGGTAAGCCCGTAGCATACCCGCCGCTGCCGCAGGTCGGCCGCTTCCGGCTGTCCGGCTTTTGGCCGGCCGCCTTGCGCGTTGAATCCCCGTTGCCCAAGTATAGAAAAGAAAGAGGTGCTTTCCATGGAATTCCGGATCGAAAAAGACACCCCCGTCATCCCCCATCAGAAACACTGGCAGTTCTGCGTCGGCTCCGGCCACGCGCTGCTGGCGCTGCGGACGGACTATACCCGTCAGCTGAAGTTCATTCATGACACCCTCGGAATCCGCCAGGTCCGCTTCCATGGCATCTTCTGCGACGATATGCGGACCTATAACGATCTGTCCATGATGTATTCCATTCCCGGCTCCGAAGTCTTCGAGGAATACAATTTCAACGCCTGCGGCGTTGCCTACGACAACGTGCTGGACGCGGGCATGAAGCCCTTTGTGGAGCTGTCCTTCATGCCCGTAAAGCTGGCCCGGAAAAGAGAAGATGAGCGGCAGGCCGGCATGTTCTTTTATAAGCCGCTGATCGTCCCGCCGGGAGATCTGGAAGCCTGGAAAAAATATATTACCGCCTTCCTGCGCTTCCTGATTCACCGCTACGGCATCGAGGAAATCCGCACCTGGTGCTTCGAGGTCTGGAATGAGCCGGATCTGCCGGTCGCCTTCTGGAACGGAACCCGGGATGAGTATTTCCAGCTCTACGAGGCGACCGCGCTGGCGATTAAGGAGATTGACCCCGCGATCCGGGTCGGCGGCCCGGCCACCAGCAACAGCAAATGGGTGGTCAGCTTCCTGAAATACTGCCGGGAGCGGAACGTCCCGGTGGACTTTATCTCCACCCACCAGTACGCCGGCGATCCGCTGGGCGGAGTGGAAAGCCAGGGCGAAATGGACGAGGAATCCGATTTCGATCTGGACGCCATGGTCCGGGGGATGCAGCAGGCCGCGGCGGTGATGGCGAAGATGGAAGACAAAAAATTCCTCAGCGGCTTCCGCACCGTCATGCCGGACAAGTCCGAAACCACCGATATCGAATACGGCACCTTCCCCCACAACGCCCGGGAGGTTCGCAAGCAGGCCGGAGGACTGCCCGTCTATTACACAGAATGGAATGAAAACGCCGGCTTCTCCTCCTATACCAACGATACCCGCAAAGTGGCCGCCTATGATGTGCGGGCCGCGCTGGAAACGGAAGGCGTAGTGACAGGATCCTCCATCTGGTGCTTCTCCGATATCTTCGAGGAGCTGCACCCCTTCCCCCAGGAATTCCACGGCGGCTTTGGCATGCTCACCCAGAACGGAATTCCAAAGCCCGTTTATCACGCCATGAAAATGCTGGCGGACGCGGGAGACGAGCGGTTGGATCTGGGTCCGGACGCCACGAAGGGAGAAATCGGCATCGCGGCCTTCCGAAAGCCGTCGGCTGTTCAGGTCCTTCTGTTCCGCCAGAAGATGAAGAATCTGGATCTCCCGAAGGAGAAAGCCGTCGTCCGCCTGGAACTGGCGGCGAAGCCTTCGAAGGTCACCCTGTGCCGGGTGGATGAAACCCACGGCAACCCGCTTCCCCTGTGGGAAGCCATGGGCAGTCCCCTTTCCCTGAACCGTGCCGAGGTTCAGGAACTGAAAGCGAAAACTGACGTGCAGCCGGAAGCCTGGCCCTTTGCCTGGGAAAACGGCATCCTGACGCTGGAAGCGGAGCTGGGCGTCAACGACGTATACTTCTTCGAGGTAGAAGTCGAATAAGCCCGTTCCGAAGAAAAACTTCTGAGCATTCAAAAAGCCGCGCCGCGGGGGAAATCCTCTGCGGTGCGGCTCTTTATTTTTGACTTGTTTATTTATCCGTGTTGAAAAAATACTTCCTGACGAAGGGATCCATCGGGGATACGCCCCGGAAGGGACTCTCTCCCGTCAGCTTTTCCACCAGGGTATCCACAACCAGGTCCGAGGAGTTGTAGGCGTTCACATAGGTGGGGATTCGCGGCGCGTCCATCAGGTGGTAGGGATTGTCCACCGAAACCATCATGGTCGGCACGTCGTGAATCATCATGGTGATGGTCACCCGGGTACCCGGCCAGGAGATCCGAACGGCCGAATCCGAATTGGAGGAGGCGACGTTCATGAAGTAGATGATGGCGTCATACCGTTTCTTAAATTCCCGGATGGGGCTCTTTCCGATAGTATACATGTCTTCTGGGGAGGCGTCGTACAGATGAACCTCGAATCCCCGGTCCTCCAGATCCTTCACGAAGCAGTGCTCGTATCCGCCATCCGGATTGTGATAGTTGGGTTCCACCTTGACGGGGATGACAAAAAGCCGCCTGTGTTTTTCAGGCGTCAGGGGCAGCAGATGCTGCGTGTCCTTTACCAGGGTAATTCCCCTGTCTGCGGCTTCCTTGGCGAACGCCGCGCTTTCCGGACGGCGGAAAACCTCCAGCGCGCTCTCCGGCGGCACCAGCGTTCCCTCCCTCTGCTTCTCCGGAAGGCGCAGCTTCGCCTTCATACCCAGGATTCTTTCCAGCGCCTCGTGCAGGCGTTCCTCCGTCAGGATGCCCTGTTCATAGCCGGCTTTCATGGAGTCAAAATCCTCCTCCAGATCCCGGGTGAACAGGAAAATATCGGCGCCGTGGGCAATGGCGGTCGGCACGGCCGTAGACCGCGGCAGCACGTCGGTAAAGCCCGCCATGCTGGAGGCGTCGGTGATCAGCAGGCCGTTAAATCCCATTTTTTCCCGCAGCAGCCGGATGTTCAGCTCCTCGCTCAGGGATCCCGGAAGGATGTCCTCGTCCCGGGTGTCCGGGCTGAAATGCTTCGTATAGGCCGGCTGCATGATATGCACCGTCATAATGGTCTCCAGCCCGTCGTCGATCAGCGCCTGATAGACCCGCCCGTAGGTTTTGTCCCACTCCTCCACGGAAAGGGAGTTCACCGAAGACAGGAAATGCTGGTCCCGGCCGTCCACCCCGTCCCCGGGAAAATGTTTGGCGCATGGAAGAATGCCGCCCGCCCGCATTCCCCGGCAGGAGGCCAGCGCAAACTCCCGGACCTTTTCCGGGTCGGACCCGAAGGACCGGACGTTCGTCATGGGGTTGAAGGGATTAAAATCGATATCCACTACGGGGCCGAAGTTCCAGTTCGCGCCGACAGCGCAGCACTCCTCCCCCATGATCTTTCCGCCCCGGTAGGCCATCTGCGGGTCTCCGCTGGCCGCCAGCAGCATCTCATGCCCATACTGGGTTCCGTCGGAAATCATGTTGAAAGAGCCCCGGTCCAGATCCCCGGCAATCAGCATCGGGATTTTCGCGTGCCGCTGAAAAGCCGCGATCTTCTCCCGGGTCTGGGCCGCCGACCCGGAGCGGAGCAGCACGCCTCCCGGCTGCAGCCCCATCCGGTCGTATTTTGCCAGCACCTCCTCCGGCGCTTCGACTGCCATGGGCAGGAAAAGCTGGCCCAGCTTTTCCTCCAGCGTCATTCCCTCAATCGTGTATTCCACCCATTCAATCTGCTCATCCGTCAGCTCGAAGGGTTTTGCCTTCAGGTTCACTTTGCCTTTCATTGGTTCATCTCCTTTCGCCTGGTCAAATTCTGATATCAAAAACGGATAGACTGTCTCAAAAAGGGGCTGCGATTTCCTCACAGTCCCTTTCTAATTGCAATGTTCAGTTTCCTTCGGCCGGAGCGCTCTGACTCTTCATCGTCGGGAACAGCAGCACGTCCCGGATCGCCGCGGAATCCGTCATCAGCATGCACATCCGGTCGATGCCGTAGCCGATGCCGCCGGTGGGGGGCATGCCGATCTCCAGCGCGTTCAGGAAGTCCTCATCCGTATGGTTGGCTTCCTCGTCTCCCTGGGCGAACTGCTCCTCCTGGGCGGCGAAGCGGGCGCGCTGGTCGATGGGATCGTTGAGCTCGGAATAGGCGTTGGCCATCTCCCAGCCGTTCATGAAGAACTCAAACCGCTCCACGTAGTCGGGATCCTCGGGCTTGCGCTTGGTCAGCGGGGAAATATCCACCGGATGATCCATGACGAAGGTGGGCTGAATCAGATGCTCCTCCACATAGGTTTCGAAGAACAGATTCAGAATATCCCCCTTCTTATGGCGCTCCTCGTATTCGATGTGATGCTCCTTCGCGGCGGCGCGGGCCTCCTCCAGGGTATGAATCCGGTCGAAATCCACCCCGCTGTACTGCCGGACGGCGTCCTTCATGGTGATCCGGGCGAAAGGCTTCCCCAGATCCATTTCCACGCCGTTATAGGAGATCTTCGTGGTTCCCAGTACCTCCTGGGCCACATAGCGGTACATGTTCTCCGTCAGATCCATCATCCCGTGATAATCGGTGTAGGCCTGATAAAGCTCCATCAGGGTGAACTCGGGATTATGCCGGGTGTCCAGCCCCTCGTTCCGGAAGACGCGGCCGATTTCGTAAACCCGCTCCAGCCCGCCGACGATCAGGCGCTTCAGATACAGCTCCAGGCTGATCCGCAGCTTGAAGTCCTGATCCAGGGCGTTGAAATGGGTTTCGAAGGGGCGGGCGGCGGCGCCACCGGCATTGGCTACCAGCATGGGGGTCTCCACCTCGAGGAAGCCCTGCCCGTCCAGATACCGGCGGATGGCGCTGATAATCCGGAACCGCTTGATAAAGGTATCCTTGCTTTCCGGGTTCATAATCAGATCCACATACCGCTGCCGATACCGCAGATCCACATTGGTCAGCCCGTGGAACTTCTCCGGCAGGGGCTTCAGGCTCTTGCTCAGCAGGGTGAAGGAGTCCGCGTGAATGGAAACCTCCCCCGTCTTGGTCTTGAACACCGTCCCGGTCACGCCCACCAGGTCGCCGATATCATCCTTTTTGAAGTCGGCGTAGGCTTCCTCGCCTACCGCGTCCCGGGCCACGTAGACCTGAATCATCCCCTGCAGATCCTGCACATGGCAGAAAGAGGCCTTCCCCATAATCCGCTTGCTCATCAGCCGGCCGGCGACGCTGACTTCCTTTCCCTCCAGGGCGTCAAAGCCGCTGATCACCTCCGCGCTGTGATGGGTCACGTCGTATTTTGTGATCCGATAGGGATCCTTTCCCGCCTCCTGCAGCGCGCACAGCTTGTCTCGGCGGATGCCCTCCTGCTCGCTCAGATTCTGAACCGTTCCGGTATTCTCTGCCATGTGTCTTCTCCTGTGTTTTTCTGGTTTGCGATCCTTTGGGTACTCCTCAGATCTTTTTGATGTTCATGATCTTGTAGCGCAGGGTTCCGGCCGGGATGGCGATGGAAACCGTCTGGCCCTTTTTCGCGCCCTGCAGGCCCGCTCCCACGGGGCTGTCGACGGAGATCCGGTCATTGAAAGGATCGGCCTCGTTGGCGGCCACGATGGCGTATTCAATCGTGTCCCCCGTGTCCAGATCCTTCACCTTGACGCTGGTCCCGATGGAAACCTGATCGGTGGTAATCTCATCGTCGGCCACGACCGTGGCGGTCCGGATGGTGGCCTGCAGGCGGGTAATCTCCGCCTCGACCTTGGCCTGTTCCTTCTTCGCCTCGTCATATTCCGCGTTCTCGCTCAGATCCCCGAAGCCGCGGGCGATGGCGATCTGTTCGCTGATCTCGTTCCGCCGGACCGTAATCAGATAGTCCAGCTGTTCCTCCATTTTTTTCAGGCCGCTTTCGGTCAGAATGGTTCCTTTTTCCTCACTCATGCTGCATCTCTCCTGTTTCATAATCAAGGCGCACCCCGCCGGGTTCCGGCCAAGGTGCGCTCAGAATGATCCTCCTGGGAACGGGTGCCATTATACCCACTGAACCCTTGCCTGTCAAGGGGTTTCGATGGAAAGCATTTCCGCGGGAATGTGGCAGTATCCCCCCGGATTCTTCTCCAGATACTTCTGATGGTATTCCTCCGCGTCATAAAAGTTCTGGATCGGCCCCACCTCCACCGCCAGGGGCCTGTCATATTTTTCCTGCTCCCTGGCCATCCGTTTTTCAATCACGGGAAGCTGCTCGGGATCCTCGTAATAGATGCCCGTCCGATATTGGATCCCCGCGTCGTGCCCCTGCCGGTTGACGGAGACCGGGTCGATGACCATAAAATATTTGTCCAGCAGGCTTTCCAGGGGGATCACGTCCTCATCAAACCGGATCCGGACCGTTTCCGCGTGTCCGCTGTCGGCGCAGACCTCCTGATAGGTCGGGTTGGCCTTCCCGCCGTTGGCATAGCCGACCCGGGTTTCCAGCACACCCCGAAACTGGTCGAAGAAGGCCTGCGTTCCCCAGAAGCATCCTCCGGCCAGATAGATGGTTTTTTCCATGGGCTCTTTCCTGCCGGCGCGGCCGCCGGCGCAAAAGGGATTTCGAAAACCCGCCGCGGATTTGGGTCTTCGAGCGGATTATTTGTTCTTCAGCCGCCGGTCGCTCTTGCGGGCCAGCCACGTGCCGAAGGACTGGAATACCTGCACCAGGATCACCAGGACAATCAGCGCCGACAGCAGCACCGCGTGGTTGGAGCGCTGCTGCCCCTGGGCGATGGCCAGGTTGCCCAGGCCGCCGCCGCCCACCGCGCCGGACATGGCCGTGTAACCCAGGATCGTGGTAATGGCGGTGGTAAAGGCGGTAATCAGGCTGGGAACGCTTTCCGGCAGCATCACGTGGATCACCGTCTGCCAGGCGCTTGCGCCGGAGGACTGGGCCATCTCGATGATGTTGGGGTTCAGTTCCCGCAGGGATGCCTCCACCAGCCGGGCCACGAAGGGAAACGCCGCGATCACCAGGGGAACGATGACCCCCGCGTCGCCCACGGCCGACCCCAGCAGCATCCGGGTAAAGGGCATCAGCAGCACGATCAGGATAATGAAGGGGGCGGACCGAAGCAGATTGATGAGCCAGTTCAGAAACGCCATCAGCCCCTTCGGCAGCGGGCGGATGCCCTTGGCATCCCCGGTCACCAGGATCACTCCGAGCGGCAGCCCGATGAGGATCGCCAGCAGCGTGGAAATCAGGGTAATGTACAGGGTGGAAAAGGTGGCCGAGAGGAAATCCTGCTGAATGATTCCCCAGGCGTCCGCCACCTTCTTCTCGCTGAAATACCTCGCCAGATACTCGTTCATGCCATTCCCTCCTCTCCGGCCTTTCGCTCCTCATCCCGCAGGGACTTCACCGGGTATTCCACATCCACCTGGATGCTCAGATCCGGCGTCCGGCTCAGGTATTCCACCGCCCGGGCGAGCTCATCCGGACCTCCGGGAATATTCAGCAGCATGTTGCCGTAGACCCGTCCGTTCAGCGTCCGGGTGGTGGCGGAAAGGATGTTGGCGGCGATGCGGCAGTCAATGGCCATGGAAGCGATGAGGGGCCGGGTGGCCGCCTCGGCGCCGTGGAAAACCAGGCGCACCATCTGCTGATGGGCGGTTCCGAAGGAATCGATCCCCTCCGCCATGTCCGGATAAACCAGGCGCTTGGTGGCCTCGGCGCGGGGATTGGAGAACACCTCGCTGACGTCCCCTTCCTCGACCACGGAGCCGTTTTCCAGAATCGCCACCCGGTTGCAGACCTCCTGCACGACGCTCATCTGGTGGGTAATGATGATGACCGTAATGCCCAGCTCCTGATTGATCGAGCGAATCAGGGACAGAATGTCGTGGGTGGTCTTGGGATCCAGGGCGGAGGTCGCCTCGTCGCACAGCAGCACCTTCGGATCCGTTGCCAGCGCCCGGGCGATGGCGATCCGCTGCTGCTGCCCGCCGGAAAGCTGGGCCGGATAGGCCTGCGCCTTGTCCGGCAGCGCCACTGTTTCCAGCAGGGACATGGCCCGCCGGGTCGCCTCTTCCCGGGGCATATGGATCAGCTTCAGCGGCAGCATGACGTTCTGCAGGCAGTTTCGCTGCATCAGCAGATTGAAGCTCTGGAAGATCATTGTGATATGATGGCGCATTTCCTGCATCTGCTTCTTGCTCAGGGAGCCCAGATCCACGCCATCCATCATCACCGTGCCCTCCGTCGGGCGCTCCAGCATGTTGATACAACGGACCAGCGTGCTCTTTCCCGCGCCGCTCATGCCGATGATGCCATAGATGTCCCCGTCATGAATGGTCAGGTTCACGTTGCGCAGGGCGTCCACCGTACCGCCGGCGGTCGTGAAGCTTTTGGACAGATTGCGAATTTCGATCATGCGGTCTTTACCTCCGAATGGGGGGGGGATGAAAATACCGGTTCAGGAGGATCCCCGCCGGAAACGAACGCTCGGTTTCCGGGGCGGTCCGCCCGGGAGAATGAGAATACCGGATACGCACAAAGGCACCGGCCGGAAAACCGGCCGGTGTCGAGGCCTTGCGACCCGTTTTATTTCGCGGGAGTCAGAACCGTCAGGTCCTTGGTCTGTCCGCCGTAGATCGCCATGGGTTCCACATGGACGGGCGCCACGATGGCCAGATGGGTGCCGTTGTCGGCGTTGAAGCTTTCCTGATACGGAATATGGGCGAAGAAGTTGGCGTACACGTCGCCGGCTTCCACGAAGTCGTTGGGCGTCACATAATCGGTCACCTGGATCACTTCCAGCTCGACGCCTTTCTCCGCCAGGATTTCCTTGGCGATGTTGGCGATGGGCTCATGGGGCACCGGGGTCACGGCGATGCTCAGCTTCGTTCCCTTCAGGGCCTCGTAATCCACCGTGGCATCATATCCGTCGGTGGGTTTATCGATGACGGCGACCACGGAGCCGTCGGTATAGGTCGTGTTGATATAGTCAACGACCTTCTGGCTGGTGAAGGCGGCGATCAGCGCCTTGGTGGCGTCGGAATCCTTGTTCTCCTCCTTGACGCACAGCACGTTGCTGTAGGGGGAGTCGGAGCTTTCGCGGGCCAGCCCGTCGGCGGCGGGATTCAGGCCGGCGTCCAGCGCGAAGTTGTTGTTAATGATGGCGAAATCCACATCCGGCAGCACATTGGGCAGGTTCTCGGCCGCCATCTCGGTAAATTCGATCTCCACCTTCGTGGAGGTAATGTCCTTGACCGTCGCCGTAATGCCGGCTTCGGGATTCAGCTCCAGCACGCCCAGGCTCTGCAACAGCAGCAGCGCGCGGCCCTCGTTGGTCGGGTCGTTCGGGATGGCGATCTTGAAGCTGTCCGCCATGGCCATCGTGCTCATACCCAGGGTGCCAACCGCCAGAACCAGTGCGCAGATCCACAATGCCAGTTTTCTCATGTTTCTCATCCTCCTCTAAAAACATACCCGTTCGAAGGGTTGAAAGCAGTATAATCATTTTCCCGCCGCAATGCAACCTCAAATGCAAAAGAAAAACACAAAAGTACGTCCTTCGTCACGCACCGCGCGCCGCTTTTTCGCGCGCCCGGAAGGGGGTTGTATTTCCCGCAAAGCGCACCGGCGGAAGGAGCATAGCGGCGTTCCGGAAAGCCCTTATCCCTTTTTCAGCAGCTTCAGCGCCATGTCCATCAGGTCGCCCACGGTTTTGGCCTGGCCCAGGGCCAGCTTGATGGCCTGCTTTTCCAGGAAGGAAATGGGATGATCCCTGTTTTCCTCAAACCATTTCACCAGAATCTGAATATCCTCGTTTTCCATTTTGTCCGCCTCCTGTTTTTTCCCGCCCGGCGAGTATCCGGCGCGGTCATTGTTGCTGCGTCATACCGTTCTCCGCGGCGGAATCCCCTGGCCTTTCCTTCCGGCGTGTTACCGCGCAGTCTCTTCCCCCGGTTCCAGATTCAGGATGATCAGCTCCAGGGGATCGTTGATCCGGGGCAGCCGCGATCCGTTGGTCATCCCCCGGGAAAGGATCATCCTTCCGCCGTCGTGCAGCCCATGGGTCAGCTTCGGGAAAAAACCCTGGCCCGGCGCGTAAAGCCCCCGGCCGAAAAGCTGCACCTGCCCCCCGTGGGCGTGGCCGCAGACGGTAAAATCGATGTCCCGGCCCCGAACCGCGTCCCGCCAGACCTCCGGATGGTGACACATCAGCAGCCGGAATCCCTCTTTTTCTTCGAAACGGTCGAGAAAATCCGTGTCCGCCCCGCGTTTGGGGCGGCTGCTGAGCCCGCCCAGCCGGATGCCTTCCCAGAGGCAGTCCGCGTCGTCCAGCAGCGTCACCCGGCTCTCCCGCACCAGCCGGAACCATTCCTCCCGGAAAGCGCACTTCCGCTCATGGTTCCCGATGGAATAGAAAACCGGCGCGGCCTCCGGCGCCTCCCGCAGAAAGCGGGCGGCCTCCGCGTAGCTCCTGCGGTGCCTGTTCACCAGGTCTCCCGGCACCAGAATCGCGTCCGAGGCCCGAAAATCCTCCATGACGTCGTCAAAGTCCTCGGAATGCAGATCCGCAGCCACCGCCAGCCGAAGCGGCCGGGGGATCTTCGGGGAGCGGATCGTATGATACACCCGAACCCTCTTCAGCCTCATGAGCCCGCGTCCTTTCGCGCCCGGGCCGCGAGGAAAAGGCCCCCCGCGCCCAGGAGGATCAGGGCCGCCGCCATGCCGACCGTTTCCCACGTCAGCGTCCCCGCGACGATGCGATACTGCATGGCGAAGATCTCCGAGGCCTCCGCGATCATCCCCTGGATGTTGATCCGCTTCACCATCAGCAGTCCCAGCAGCATCAGCAGCCCGCAGGCGCCCATGGCCCCGCCGATATACCGCCCGGCGTATCGGATGTTCCGGCTCATCAGCAGGGCGATCACCCCCGCGAGCATCAGGGAGGCCAGCGCCGCCACCGGCGGAATCTTCCGGACCGTCGCGAACAGCGTCCCCAGCGGCAGCCTGGCGCCGACCTTGCTGATCAGGGACTGAAGCAGGCTGTCCCGGAAAAGGACGGAGGTTTTCCGGATCTTTTCGCTGACCCGCAGCGTGATGGTCTCCGCCATGCTCTTGACCATCCGGGGATCCATCCCCGCTGTCCAGCTTTCATCCGCCCGGAGCGCTTCCTCCCCGCCGGAGAGGTAGAAGACCGGCAGGGGCCCGGTTTTTCCCCGGGTGCCGAAGTCCGTCGCCCAGGCGGCGATTTCCCGGTTCAGCCCCTCGACGCTTTCCCGCTTGACCAGGGGAATCAGGGTTTCCGGCGCAAAGCCGTATTCCTCCGCGGCCTGGCGGATTTTCCCCTCGATCCGCGCCATCTGCCGGTCCAGGACTTCGGGATTGGAGGCCGCCCGGTTATACAGCGCCGGGGATGTCATCACCTGAACCCCCAGCAGCCCCGCCATCGTGACCCCCAGGGTCAAAACAAGCGCCAGCGCCGTCAGAAAGGCAAAAACGCGGGCCGCCGCGCAGGGCATCTTCCGTTCCTTTTTCATGCCGTCACCACCAGTTTGATTACCACGTGAATCGCGTCGGCCACCGTGCCGCCCCATCGGATCCCGGCATAAATCATCGCCGCCGCGAATGGCAGCGCCAGCCACAGGGGCGTGGTCCACAGGCCGGCCTTTTCCCTATTTTTCACTCTTCCGGGTCCTCTCCCTTCTCCGGCGCCGTTTCTGCTGGGTATCGTCCTTCATGGGCGCCTCACCCCGCAGCTCCAGCAGCCTGTCTCTCAGCTTGGCCGCCCGTTCAAACTCCAGTCCCTTCGCCGCCGAGAGCATCTCGTCCTCGATCTGGCGGGCCAAGGCCTCCCTTTCCTCGTCGGTCAGGGGCTGTTCGGAAGTTTCCTCCACCTTCTTCGTAATCTCCAGCACATTGCGGATGGCGTTGCGAACCGTCTCCGGCGTGATCCCGTGCGCCTCGTTGTAGGCCTGCTGAATGGCCCGGCGCCGGTTGGTTTCCGTCATGGCCTTCTCCATGCTTCCCGTCAGCGTATCGCCGTAGAGAATCACCCGCCCGTCCACGTTCCGCGCCGCCCGGCCGATGGTCTGGATCAGGGAGGTTTCGCTCCGCAGGAAACCCTCCTTGTCCGCGTCCAGGATGGCCACCAGCGCCACCTCCGGCAAATCCAGTCCCTCCCGCAGCAGGTTGATTCCGACCAGCACGTCGTATTCCCCCATCCGCAGATCCCGCAGCAGCTGCATCCGCTCGATGGTCAGGATATCGCTGTGCAGATAGCGAACCCGGATTTCCAGATCCTTAAGGTATTCCGTCAGGCTTTCCGCCATCCGCTTGGTCAGCGTGGTGACCAGCACCCTTTCATTTTTCGCCGTCACCTTCCGGATTTCCTCCACCAGATCGTCCACCTGCCCGGTGGCGGGCCGGAGAATCACCTTCGGATCCAGCAGCCCCGTAGGCCGGATAATCTGCTCCACCACCTGCTGGGCACGCTCCTGCTCATAGGGCCCGGGCGTGGCGGACACAAAGATGGTCTGGCCGATCCGCGCCTCGAACTCATGAAACAGCAGGGGCCGGTTGTCAAAGGCCGAAGGCAGGCGGAAGCCGTAATCCACCAGGGTTTCCTTCCGGGCCCGGTCCCCGTTGTACATGGCCCGGATCTGGGGCACGGTCACATGGCTTTCGTCGATCAGCGTCAGGAAATCCCCCGTAAAATAATCCAGCAGGGTATAGGGCGCGTCCCCCGGCTTCCTCCCGTCGAAATACCGGGAATAGTTCTCGATCCCCTGGCAGTATCCGATTTCCCGCATCATCTCGATGTCATACCGGGTCCGCTGGGCGATCCGCTGGGCCTCCAGCAGGCGGCCCGCCTTCTCGAATTCGTCGATCCGCGCCGCCAGATCCCGCTCGATCTCCCCGATGTGCTCCTCCATATGGGCCGGATCCGTGGCGTAGTGGGTGGCGGGGAAAAGCGCGGCGTGCTCCAGCGTCGCCAGCACATGACCGCTGACCGCGTCGATCTCGCAGATCCGGTCGATCTCGTCCCCGAACAGCTCGATCCGGATGGCTTTGGCGTGTTCCCCGGCGGGGATGATCTCCACCGTGTCCCCCTTGACCCGGAAGGTTCCCCGCGCGAACTCCACGTCGTTCCGCTCATATTGAATGTCGATCAGCGCCCGCAGCAGGTCTCCCCGCTCGATTCGCATTCCGGGCCGCAGGCTGATCATCTGGCCCTCGTATTCGCTGGGATCCCCCATGGAATAGATGCAGCTGACGGAGGCGACGATGATCACGTCCTTCCGCTCCCGAAGGGCGGCGGTGGCGCTGTGGCGCAGCCGGTCGATCTCGTCGTTGATGGAGGCGTCCTTCTCGATATAGGTATCCGAGGAGGCGATATAGGCCTCCGGCTGATAATAGTCGTAATAGCTGACGAAGTATTCCACCCGGCTGTCCGGAAAGAAAGCCTTCAGCTCGCTGCAAAGCTGAGCCGCCAGGGTTTTGTTATGGGCGATCACCAGGGTGGGCTTCTGAACCTTCTCGATGACCGAGGCCATGGTAAAGGTTTTTCCGCTGCCCGTTACACCCAGCAGAATCTGATCCTTCAGCCCTTCCTTTACGCCCCTGGCCAGGGCCTCAATCGCCTCGGGCTGATCCCCGCTGGGGGCGTAGGGCGCTTTTAAGACAAATCGATCCATGCTCTCTCCTGATCCTTCGGATACTGCATCGTGATAATCATCCCGTCCCGGCCGCAGTATGTTTCCGGAAAAACCTCCCTGGCCGCGGGCAGAAAGTCCTCCGGGGTTTCCAGGCTGGTGCTGAAATGCGTCAGCACCAGTTTCCCCGTTCCCGCTTCCCGGGCGATCTCCGCCGCCTCGGAAAACAGCATATGATGATTCTTCAGGGCCAGGGGGCGCTTTTCCTCCTCCCCGTACATGCCCTCCAGAATCAGCAGATCCGTATCCTTCGCGTATTTGGTCAGCGTTTCGCAGGGCCGGGTGTCCGTGGAAAAAGCGAAGGAGATCCCTTTCCGGGGCGCGCCGGTCACCTCCTCCGGCCGAACCTTCCGCAGCCCCACCCGGACGCTTTCCCCCGCCTGCAGTTTTTTCCATTCCCGCATGGGCACGCCCAGCGCCTCCGCCTTCGCCGGATCGAAGCGGGAGGCCCGGGGCAGCTCAAACCGGAACCCGTAGCAGGGGATCCCGTGGTTTACCGGGAAAGCCCGGATCTTCAGCCCGATCATCTCAAATGCCCGCCCCTCCGGGGGGAATTCGTGCAAAAGCACCGGGAAGCCCAGCTTCGGAACGATGACGCACAGGCCCTCCACCACCCTTTTCAGCCCCGCCGGGCCGAAAATGTCGAAGGGCTCCGTCCGCCCGGCCTTTTCCAGGCTCAGCAAAAGCCCGGCCAGCCCCGTGCAGTGGTCCCCGTGAAAATGGGTCAGCGCCAGCCCGTCCAGGCACCGGAAGCCCCATTTCAGCTTCCGGATGCCGACCTGGGTCCCTTCCCCGCAGTCGACCAGCATTCCCCGGCCGTTGACCCGGAGATAGGCGGAGGACAGCGCCCGCTCCGGCATGGGGAGCGTTCCCCCGGTCCCCAGCAGGCATAAATCCATCATGGGTGCGCCTCCTTTCCCGCTTTCTGGCCCTGTCCGTTCATTGTAGCGGTCGCCGCCGCCGATGTCAATCCGGAGAGAACCCCTTTCCCTGCGGACAGAAGCCTCCGGTTTCCCGCAGGTCCTCCCCAGGGGCGTACGGCCGCTTTCAGATGCACGTAAAAGCACTCTGTCCGCCGGCAAAAAAGCCTTGTGCTGCACAGTCTTTTTTGATATGATAGATAAGAGGATGATCCGTCCCCGCGCGCCGCGGGGCGGAGGAAGCGGGAGCGTCTATGAATTCTTCTTATCTGTATACCGAGGTTTATTTGATCTGCATCATCGTTGCGGGTCTGGTTTTTCATTGGATCAAGAAATACAGCTCCGATTCCGCCTCGGAGAACTGGCTGCGCCTGATGGTGATCTGGTTCCAGCTCAATTTTCTGGCCAACCTGTGTTTTACCCTGGTCAACGGCTTCGGCTGGCTCCCCTTTCTCTTCCCCTACGCGTCCTATTTCTTTAAAAGTCTGTATCATCTGGGTTTGTGCATGGGCGTCTTCTGCTGGTGCGGCCTGGCGGAGGCGGAGCGGCAAAGCCGTTTTTTTGAAGACCGGAAAAACCGCCTGGCGGTGCTGGGCATCCTGGCCTTTCCCATCGGCGCCATTCTGGCCAATCTCTTTACCAAATCCCTCTTCGAAATCACGGCCCAGCGCGAATACATCCGCCATTGGCTCTTCCAGGTGGAGATGGGCTATCTGCTGATTCTCTCTTCCGTTTTCGCCGTGCTGCTGCTGCGGCATTCCCGTACCGAATCCGATCCCGTCCGCCGGGGCAACATGCGCCAGACGGCCACCTTCCCCCTGTGCATTCTGGCCGCCTGGATTCTTTCCTTTATCGGGGAACAGTTTCCCGTCATCTGCGTGGCGATGATGCTGGAGCTCCTCTGCCTGTATGTGGGAACCTCCAATCAGCAGATCTCCCTGGACAAGCTGACCCAGGTCAACAACCGGCAAAATCTCATGGCCTATCTGGATTACAAGATCGTCAATCATGAGGAGATGCTCTATCTGATGATGATCGACGTGGATTACTTCAAATCCATCAACGATACCTACGGTCATCTGGAGGGGGACGACGCGCTGATTCTGGTCTCCCGGGCGCTGAAGGCCGCCTGCGTGACGGCCCGGAACCGCCCCTATATCGCCCGCTTCGGGGGGGACGAGTTTATCGTCATCCTGGAGGCAACGAAAGAGGAGATCGAAGCCCTGCGGGACGAGATCCAGGCGACGCTGAAGCGCATGGTGAAGGACGCGGGCAAGAAATACCCCCTGACTGTCAGCATCGGCATCGGCCGCTTCTCCATCGGCATGAACAGCGAGCAGTTCATGGCCGCGGCCGACGAAGCCCTCTATGTGGTCAAGGAGGGCCGGGAAAAAAGATAACTCCCCCGGGCCCGCGATAAAAGACCTCCCCGAAAAAGGGAGGTCTTTTGCTGTATGCCGTACGGTGAGACGGTCCCGCCGCTTCTCAGGCCGCGCAGCGGAGGATCACCTCCGCCGCCCGGCGCAGCAGCTCCTCCGGGATGTTCAGCGCCGGCAGCAGGCGCACCCGGTCCTTCGCCGTCAGGCAAAGGACGCCCTGCTCCATGCATGCCCGGACCACTTCCCCGGCCGGCCGTGCGGTTTTGATCCCGATCATCAGTCCCATGCCGGAAACTGCCTCAATGCCCGGCGCGCCGTCCAGCAGATCCCGGAGCAGTTCTCCCTTCCGCCGGACCTCCGCCAGGAAATCATCCGTCAGCCGCCTCACCACCGACAGCGCCGCCGCGCAGGCCACAGGGTTGCCGCCGAAGGTGGAGCCGTGATCCCCGAAGCCCAGCACGTCCTTGACCTTTTCGCTCATCAGGCAGGCGCCCAGAGGCAGCCCGCCGGCCAGGCCCTTCGCCGTGGAAACCGCGTCCGGATGCAGGCCGTAGCGCTCATAGGCGTACATGGCCCCGGTGCGCCCGTTTCCGGTCTGGACCTCGTCCACCAGCAGCAGGATGTCCTCTGCCTTCAAATAGGCTTCCAGCTCCCGGGCGAAGCCGGGATCCAGCGGCACAACGCCGCCCTCGCCCTGGATGCATTCGATCAGCACGCCGGCCACCTTTCCCTCCCGGCCGAGGGCCCGCAGCGCCTCCATGTCCCCCGCCGCGATATGGGCGAAGCCGGGGGTCAGGGGCTGGAACAGCTCGTGATAGTGGTCCTGTCCGGTGGCCGCCAGGGTGGTCAGCGTCCGGCCGTGAAAGCTGTTGCGGAGAGTAACGATGGTGGCGCAGTCCGGCCCCTTATGCTCCGCGGCCCATTTCCGCGCCACCTTGATCAGGCATTCATTCGCCTCGGCGCCGGAATTGCCGAAAAACACCTTCGCCATCCCGGTTTTTTCGCACAGGGCCCGGGCCAGCAGGGCGCAGGGCTCGGTATAGTACAGATTGGACATATGCTGAACCCGGTGAATCTGATCCTCGACAGCGGCGATCCACTCCGGATCCGCCACGCCGAAGGAGGTCACGGCGATCCCCGAACCCATGTCAATATATTCCTTTCCCTCCACATCCCGAACCAGGGATCCGTTTCCTGATACAATCTCAACGGGGAACCGGTTGTAGGTTCCGGCCACGTAGGTCCGGTCGGTCTCAAAAATCGGCGTCATCCTCTTCCTCCCCCGCGGGCCGCCCGAAGGAGGCCCGCGCTTTTGCCCTGTGCTGTCCTTATGCTTCTGTTCCAAACCAGATGATCCTGTTTTCGTTTGCGGGCGGCCCCGCCGCTTACGCCAAATCCCCGGAAACCATGGTGCCGGCGCCTTCGTCCGTCAGCAGCTCCATCAGGATGGAATGGGGCACCCGCCCGTCCATGATAACCACGTGGCGCACGCCCCGGGACAGGGCTTCCGCGCAGCACTGCACCTTGGGAATCATCCCGCCGGTTACGACGCCTTCCTCCTGGAGCTTCGGGATATCCCGCAGGGTGATTTCCGGAATCAGCGTGGAGGGATCATCCTTGTCCCGCAGGACGCCGGCGATATCCGTCATCATGATCAGCCGTTCCGCGTTCAGCGCCCCGGCGATGTAGGCCGCCGCGGTATCGCCGTTGATGTTGTAGGCGTTCCCCTGCTTGTCGCATCCGACGGTGGAAACCACGGGGATATAGCCCTTCTCCAGCAGATCCATGACCGGCCGGATGTGGATCTTCGTGATATCCCCGACGAAGCCCAGGGCGGGATCCCGGATTTCGCACTCCAGCAGCCGCCCATCCATGCCGGAGAGGCCAATGGCCCTGCCGCCCTTCATCTCCAGCAGGTTCACCAGCGTCTTGTTCACCTTCCCGGCCAGCACCATCTGGACGATGTCCATCGTTTCCTGATCGGTGACCCGCAGGCCGTTGACGAATTCCGGTTTCTTGCCCAGCTTCGCCATCAGCTCGCTGATTTCGGGGCCTCCGCCGTGAACCAGCACAATCCGGACCCCGATCAGCCACAGCAGCACGATATCCTCCATCACCTGCTGCTTCAGCTGCTCATTGACCATGGCGTTTCCGCCGTATTTGACGACGACGATTTTCCCGGTATAGCGCCGGATATAGGGCAGCGCCGCCGTCAGCACCTCCGCCCGTTCCTGATTGGTAAACTGGGTGTTCATCCGTATGTTCCTTTCCGGCCGGGGCATTATGTCCTGTAATCCCCGTTGATTTTCACATAGTCATAGGTCAGATCGCATCCCCAGGCCGTGGCCTCCTGATCCCCCTGATGCAAATCGCAGCGGAACCGTACTTCTTTTTCGGACAGCAGCTTCAGCGCCTTCTCCTCGTCGAAGGCCAGCACCCTTCCGCCCCGGCAGAAGCAGAGCGGTTCCTCCCCCTCCAGCCAGAGATCCACCTTCTCCGGATCAAAATCCGGCCCGGCGTATCCCAGGGCGCAGAGCACCCGGCCGCAGTTGGCGTCCTTGCCGAATACCATGGCCTTTACCAGGCTGCTGGCCACCACCGAGCGGGCCAGGATTCGGGCGTTCTCCTTCGTATCCGCCCCCTGAACGGTCATCTCGATCAGGTGGGTGGCGCCTTCCCCGTCCCCGGCCATCAGGATCGCCAGATACCGGCAGACGGCCTCCAGCGCCTCCCGGAAGGCGGCGTAGCTTTCGTCCTCCTCCCGGATCGGCCTGTTCCCCGCCTGGCCGTTGGCCAGAAGCAGCAGGGTATCGTTGGTGCTGGTGTCCCCGTCGACGGAAATCATATTGAACGTGTCCGGAACGACGCCGCTCAGCGCCTTCTGCAGCAGGGGCTGGTCGATGGCGCAGTCCGTCGTCACATAGGCGAGCATCGTGCACATATTGGGATGAATCATGCCGGAGCCCTTGCTCATCCCGCCCATCCGAACCATCACCGGTTCCCCGGCGAGGCCCGGCAGCGGGAATTCCACAGCGAACTGCTTATTGATCGTATCGGTGGTCATGATGGCGCGGCTGGCTTTGTCTGCCGCCTCCGGGGTGGCGGCCAGGCTTCCCGCCATTTCCCGGATCCCGGCGGTCATCTTCTCCAGGGGAATCACCGGCCCGATGACGCCCGTGGAACCCAGCAGCACTTCCTCCGCCGGCACCCCGAGGGTTTCCCCGGCAAAGGCCGCCGTTTCCCGGCACAGGCGCAGCCCCGGCTCCCCGGTGGCGGCGTTGGCGATGCCGGAATTGACCACCACCGCCCGCGCGGTTTTGTTTCCGTATACGATTCCCTGGTCCCAGATGACCGGCGCGGCCTTGACCTTATTGGTCGTAAAGGTGCCGGCCACGGCGCAGGGAGATTGGCTGAAGATCATGGCCATGTCCGACCGGTCCCGGTATTTGATGCCCGCGGCGCAGGCGGCCGCCTGAAAGCCCCGGGCCGCGGCGACGCCCCCGCAGATGGATGTAAAGCTCATGTTTCCTCTCCTATAAACCGCGTAATGTTCTTTTCGTTCAGAGTAAAGGTGTAGTAGTTCACGTCGGCGCGGGTCCATCCGATCCTCTTCCAGAAGGCGTTGCCTTCCTCGTTGGCGGTAAAGGCCACCAGCACGACCCGGTTGATGCCCATGCGGCGCAGCTGCTGCATGCAGTATCCCACCATCCGGGTTCCGATGCCCTGGCGGCGGTATTCCTTGGCCACGCAGACGTGATACAGCGCCCCCTGCCGCCCGTCGGAGCCGCAGAGGATGGAGCCCACGATCCGCCCGTCCGCCCGGGCGACGACGCTGGTGGCGGGATTTCGCCTAAGGAAGCGTTCGATATCCTCCCGGGAATCGTCCAGGGCCCTGATGCCGAACCCCCGGATGGTCATCCACAGGGCCCGCACCTCGTCATAATCCCCGATCGTCATGGGGAAAAACGTTACCTTCTTCATACCGCTCCCGTTACCAGGCCCTCGAATTCATCCCTTCCGAGCGCCAGGTTCATGTTTTGAATCGCCGCGCCGGAGGCTCCCTTGCCCAGGTTGTCGAACCGGGCGATCAGCAGCTTCCGCTCCCGGTTTCCGGCGGCGGTGATTTCCAGATCGTCCCGTCCCGCCAGAGCCCCGGCGGAAAGGAATCCTCCCTCCCCTTCCGGGGAAACCACCCGGATCAGGGAGCGGCCCTCGTAGTAATCGCGGTAAAAGGCCATCAGCTCCTCCGGATCCATCGGAGTATCCTCCTCCGTCAGGGAAACGGTGACCTCCATGCCCGCCAGGTAGGGCGCCACGACGGGGCAGAACACCGGTTCCTTCTCCAGAGCGCAGATCCGCTTCATCTCCGGCAGATGCTTGTGCGTCTGGGACAGGCCGTACTGCCGCGGCGCCGCGAGCAGAGCATCCGGCGCTTCCGCCTCATACTGGGCGATCATCTTCTTTCCCCCGCCGGAATAGCCCGTCAGGGAAAAGCAGCTCAGCCGGGCTGCCGGGGACAGCACCCCTTCATGAACCAGCGGCGCGATCAGGGAGATGAACCCCGTCGCGTGGCATCCGGGATTGGCGATCCGCCGGGCGAAGCGGATTTTTTCCCGCTGCCCCCGGATTTCCGGAAAGCCATACACCCATCCGGGGCTGACCCGGTGGACCGTGGAGGTATCGATGACGACGGTTTTCTCCGAGGTCATCAGGTTCGCGGCTTCCTCCGCCGCCGCGTCCGGCAGACAGAGAAAGGCCGCGTCCGCCCGGTTCAGTGCCTCCGCCCGGGCCTCTGGATCCTTGCGTTTTTCCTCCGGCAGGGTGATCAGGCAAAGATCCTCCCGGCCTGCCAGCCGCTCCCGAATCCGCAGCCCGGTGGTTCCGGCGCTGCCGTCAATAAAAACAGAAATCATGGCGTCCTCTCTTGAAACCGATGGCAGGGGACGGGCGCGTGCGCCGTCCCCTGTATCGATTTTATCCCGCGTCGTTTATCAGATCACTTCTTCGCGTTCTTCGCGTCCACCATGGCCTGAACCTTTGTCGGCAGGCCGAAGAGGGTGATGAAGCCCGCGGAATCCTTCTGGTTGTAATCGCTGGCGCCGAAGGTGGCGATGTCCTCGGAATACAGGGAGTAATCGCTCCAGATGCCGGCCTTGATGATGTTGCCCTTATACAGCTTCAGGCGCACCTTGCCGGTCACCTTCTCCTGTGTCTTGTCCACGAAGGCGGACAGCGCTTCCCGCAGCGGGGAGAACCACAGCCCGTTATAGACCAGCTCCGCGAAGGTAATGGACAGCTTCTGTTTCTCATGCATGGTCATCTTGTCCAGGCAAACGGATTCCAGCGCCTCATGCGCCTTATACAGAATGGTTCCGCCGGGGGTTTCGTAAACGCCGCGGCACTTCATCCCCACCAGCCGGTTCTCCACGATATCCAGCAGGCCGATGCCGTTCTTCCCGCCCAGCTCGTTGAGCTTCAGGATGATTTCCTTTGCCGAGAGCTTCTCGTCGTTGAGCGCGACGGGGACGCCCTTTTCAAAATCCAGGGTGATATAGGTGGGCTCGTCCGGCGCGTCGATGGGAGAGACGCCCATTTCCAGGAACCCGGGCTTCTCGTAAAGCGGTTCATTCCCCGTGTCCTCCAGATCCAGGCCCTCATGGCTCAGATGCCACAGGTTCTTATCCTTGGAATAATTGGTTTCCCGGGTAATCTTCAGGGGGATGTTGTGGGCCTCGGCATAGTCGATTTCCTCATCCCGGCTCTGGATGGACCATTCCCGCCAGGGCGCGATGATGGGCATGTTCGGAGCGAAATGCTTGACCGCCAGCTCAAAACGCACCTGGTCGTTCCCCTTCCCGGTGCAGCCGTGGCAGATGGCGTCGGCCCCCTCCTTCATGGCGATTTCCACCAGACCCTTGGCGATGCAGGGCCGGGCATGGCTGGTTCCCAGCAGATATTCCTCGTAGACCGCCCCGGCCTTCATGGTGGGGATGATATAGTCGTTGACGTATTCATCCGTCAGATCCAGCACATACAGCTTGGAGGCGCCGGTCTTCAGGGCCTTTTCCTCCAGCCCGTCCAGCTCGCCCCCCTGCCCCACGTCTCCGGAGACGGCAATGATTTCGGGATTGTTGTAGTTTTCCTTCAGCCAGGGGATGATGATGGATGTATCGAGACCGCCGGAATAGGCGAGGACGATCTTCTTGATTTCGGACTTGTTCATGGGGAATTCCTCCTTCGTGCATGTTTATGCGTGAGAATATACACTTCCGCACCAGGTTTGTCAATAGATAAAACCAAAAAAAGTCACGCCTCCCCGCGGATTCCAGGAAAGCGTGGTTCTTTCTCCTTTGTTCCTTCCGAATGGAGGGACGGCGCGGGGCGTTCTCCCCTCCCTTCCGTTTTCCGTCCTCTCCCTGATTTGCATTTTTATGCATTATATCTGTATAAAACTGAAATAGGCTGCATAGCCCTTCTCCGGTCTTCGCTCCCGGGCGAGCGCCGGATACATGCCCGCCGCGAGCAGAAGGAACAGGGATTTCTCCCCGCCTCCTACGGAAGGTTCACGATAAAGGCCGCGCCCTTCCCCGGTTCGCTTTCCGCGTGGATCCGGCCCCGGTGAATCTCAACGATGGATCGCGCGATGGCCAGCCCCAGGCCTTCGCCGCCGGTCTCGCTGTTGCGGGAGGCGTCCGTCCGGTAGAAGCGGTCGAAGATCCGATCCAAGTCGCAGGGAGCGATGCCCTCCCCGGTGTTTTCCACCCGCAGCTCGCATCCGTGGCTCCTCCGGCTCAGGCTGACCCGGATCGTCCCGTGCTCGTCGGAATACTTCAGCGCGTTGGACAGCAGGATCACCGTCAGCTGCTGCAGCATCTCCTCGTTGCCCACGCACCGGACATGCTCCGTGATCTCGGTTTCCATGTTTTTTCCCGCCTCGAACACCGTACTCTCGAAGGGAAGCAGTACGGCCGTCACCGCTTCGCTCAGATCCATTTCCTTCATTTCCCGCTGATCCGTCCCCCGATCCATGCGGGCCAGGGTCAGCAGATTCTTCACCAGGCTGTCCGTCCGCCGGACCTCGCTGCGGATATACCCCAGATATTCATTTTTCCCGATTTCATTCTCCAGCACATCCGCGTTGGCGGAAATAACTGCCAGAGGCGTCTTCAGCTCATGGCTCGCGTCCCAGATGAACTGCTGCTGTTTCCGGAACGCTTCCTCGACCGGGTGAATCATCCGGCGGATCAGCAGCCACGCTCCCAGGCTCAGCACCAGGCAGGCGATCCCCGCCACCAGGGCCGTCGTCCGGAGCACCTGCCGTCCCGCCTCCCATTCCAGCCGGGCGTCCAGGACAATCAGCATCCGCCCGTCGTCTCCGTCCTTCAGCCGGTAGAACTGGGTGTCGATCCGGCCCTCGCTTTTCCCTCCGGCCAGCACCTGATCCGCGAAGGCCTGCAGATCCTTCTGGCTGTAAAGATCCTCCCGGTCGCTCTCCCAGGAAGTGATCTTCCCCTCGCTGTCCAGCGTGATCGTATAATAATTCGACAGGCTGGCCACTTCCTGCCCCGTCAGGGCCCGGCCGCCCCGGGTCATCATGCCGCGGCCGCCGGCCATCCTCCCGTCGTTTTGCCAGCCGAGGCTGTTTTCATACTCGCCGGGAGGCGTCCTGTCCTCCCCGTCCGGTTTGGGCGGCGGGGTTTCGAACCGTTCGGTCGGTTCTTCCTCCGTCCCATCCGCGCTCCGCCGAAGCGGCAGCGTGGGCCGCCGGCCGCTGTTTTCCGTCAGCACTTCCAGGGCGGCCGCCGCCCGGGTTTCGATGCTTCGGTTGTTAAACTCGTTGATTGCCAGAACGATGCCCGCCGAAACGATGACCAGCACCCCGATTACCAGCAGCGTCATCCGCATCCGCAGCTTCCGGATCATTCCGCCACCTCCAGGGAATAGCCCATCCCTCTGGCCGCCTTCAGCCGGACGGTCGAGCCCAGAAAGGTCAGCTTCTTCCGCAGGAAGGAGACATAGACCTCGAGGTTATTGTATTCCGCCTCGCTGTCGTATCCCCACACCCGCTCCTGGATCGTTTCCCGGGCCAGAATCTGCCCCGGGTTCCGAAGAAAGAACTCCATCAGCTGGAATTCCTTTGCCCCCAGCTTGATTTCCTTGCCCGTGGCGCCGCAGCGGAGCTTCCCCTCCTCCGGAATCAGCTCCACGTCTCCGGCCGCGAGGGTCATCCGGGGCGCCGCGTCCCCCCGGCGGGTGATGGCCTTCAGGCAGGCCATCAACTCCGGCGTTTCAAAGGGCTTGGGCAGATAGTAATCCGCCCCGCTCTCCAGGCCCTGCACCCGGTCCTCCAGCCCGCCCCGGGCCGTCAGCATCAGCACCGGCGTCCGGATCTTCTCCGCCCGGATCCTCCGCAGGATCTCGAATCCGTCCATCCCCGGCAGCATCACGTCCAGAATGATCGCATCGTATGCCCCGGTCAGGGCGTTGTCCAGCCCGTCTGGCCCGGTATAGGCCGCGTCCACCTCGTACCGCTCCTTCTGCAGCAGCTTCTGCACCGCCGCGGACAGCCGTTTTTCATCCTCCACCAGAAGAATTCGCATTTCTTCATTCTCCATTTCTCGCTTCGTCTTCAGGAATCCGCTTATACTATGCGGCTTTCCCCCGGGATTGTCAAGCATCCCTCCCGTCTTCCGCTGCCCCGCGTCCCGTTCTGTCCGGCTCTCCGGCCCCTCCTGCCCGCCCTTTCGCTTTCGCCCTTCGACTGTTTTCTCCCCGCCCGGCCTTTCCCGCAGGCGCTGCTCTTCGGCGTCCCTCGGAGGCCTCTTCTCAGCGATAAAGAAAGGCCGCGGCGCCTTTTCGGGCGCCGCGGCCGGGTTGTTTGGGATTTGTTTTGCCGGAGGCCTGCGTCAGTCCGCCGCCTTTTCTGTGATCTCGGCCGCGCTGTCCGCTGCGGCTGCCGTCTGAGCCGCCGCCACCGCGTCCGCCTGTTCCTGGGTCAGGATACCCTCCTCCACCAGCTTCTTCAGCAGATCGTCTTCCTGGGGCGCCTGGCCGTTTTCGCCTTCCGGCTTCTCCGGCGGGGTGGTTCCCTCCGCTCCTTCGGGCATCGCGGGAGGCGTGGTGCCGTCCTGCGCCTGGCTGCTGCCCTCGCCCTCCGGCATCGCGGGAGGCGTGGTGCCGTCCTGCGCCTGGCCGTTGGGAGCGCCGGCGGGAGCATGCTGCTTCATATAGTCCATGATGGCGTTATAGGTGTTCTGGTCGATGACGCCGTTCTTCAGCAGGTTCTCGAAGGAGCCCTTGCCATTCATGCCGCGGGCGTCTTTGCCTCCGCGATGGCCGCCCATTTTCCCCTGGGGAGCCATGCCTTTCTGGGGCGCCTGCTGACCGTTCTGGCTCGTGGCGGAGCTGGCCGCGTCCGCCTCGGCGCCGGTGTTTTCAGGGGCCGCCGGGGCCTGCTGGCCGTTTTCGGTGCTTCCGTTCGCCGGATCACCGGGCATCGCGGGGGCCTGGCCGTTCGCTTCGCCGCCGTTCTGGCCGGGCATCGCCGGGGCCTGCTGGCCGTTCGCGTTGTTGCCGTTCTGGCCCGGCATCGCCGGGGCCTGCTGGCCGTTCTCGCTATTGCCGTTCTGGCCCGGCATCTGGCCGTTCTTCTGTCCATTCTGGCGCTGTCCGCCCGGTCCGCGGCCGCCCTGGGGGCCATTGCCCCGGCCCGCGAGGGTACTCGCGGTCATGGCCGCGTTTTGCGTCTCTTCGGCCATCGCCGGCAGGGCCAGCGCGGCCAGGATCAGGGAAACACTCAGGATGATTGCGAATACCTTTTTCATTTTCTTTTCCTCCTTTTGCAATCTCTTCCGGATCGCTTTCGTTCGTTCTTTGGGCCCTCGTCCTCAGGGGGGCCTTCCCTGATGACAGACACAGGATACCGCCCCTTCCTTGAACAAACCTTGAAGGAAAGAAAAAGAATTGAAATCTTTTTGTAATACCCTGTTCGTCCCGTGGAAGGCTTCGAGCCCTTTTGCGTCTGAAGGGATAAGCCGCCTGGGCCGCAAGCACAAAAAACCCGGAACAGCATATGCCTGTTCCGGGTCAGTCCATCCTGTCCGTTTCTGTTTTTGTTGTTTTCCTTTCGATCCGGTTTCCCTTCCCGCGAATAAAGCGCCTGTCGGAAAGGCTCCTTTACCGGGCCGCCAGCCCCGCGATCTGGTCCAGCGCCTTCAGCACCGCGGTGGTGGTAAAGGTCGCGCCGGAGATGCCGTCGACGTCCCCCGCCTTCAGGGGCAGGGTCTTGCCGATAAACTGGCTTGTAAAGGCCTCGTCCTGGGCCTTCTTCCCCAGCCCCTCGGTTTCGGCAAACTGGCTGTCGCCCACTTTCATCTCTTTGATGGTGTTCTTTTCATCCAGCGTCACAAACACCCGCACTGGTCCCGCGTATCCCTGGGCGGCGGCGGAATAGTGGAAGAGGGTTCCAGTCGCGGTAGGCTCCGCCGTGGGTTCGACTGTAGGCTCCGCGGTGGGTTCCGCCGTGGGTTCGACCACAGGCGCCGCGGTGGGTTCCGCAGCAGCTTCCACCGTAGCCGCTTCCTTCTTCGGAAGCAGGGCGGAGATGGCGTCCATGTCCTTCAGCACCGCGGTGGTCGTGAAGGTGGCGCCGGTGAGGCCGTCGATATCCCCCGCATTCAGGGGCAGGGTCTTTCCGATAAACTGACCGATGAACGCCTCTTCTTTCGCTTTGGCGCCCAGACCCTGGGTTTCTGCGAACTGGCTGTCGCCCACCCGCATTTCCTTAATCGTATTGTTTTCGTCCAGCGTTACGAACACCCGCACCGGCCCCGCGTATCCCTGGGCGGAAGCGGAGTAGTAGGCGCCTTGTTCCTTGGGGCCTTCTACGGCGGGGGCCGGAGAAGAGACCGCCGCCGAGGTCGCCCCGCTGGCTCCGTCCGCGCTGCCTGTCGCAGAACTCGCCGCGTCTGTTTTCGCCGTCGTTCCCGCGGCTGCGGTCGCCCCGCTGGCGCCGTCCGCACTCCCGGTCGCGGAGCTCGCCGCGTCTGTTTTCGCGGGCAGGTTGGCTTCCGGCACCGCGTCCGCCTCCGATACGGAGCCCACCGGCGCCAGGGTGCTTTCGGGCGTCAGGAAACCGTCAATCTGTCCCAAAGCGTCCAGGACAGCGTTGGTCGTAAACGTGGCGCCGGAAATGGCATCCACGTCCCCCGCAGCCAGGGGCAGGGTCTTGCCGATAAACTGCTGGCGGAATTCCTTCGTCAGGGCCTTTTTGCCCATTCCCTCCGTCTCCGCGAAGTCGGCGTCGCCGATTTCCATGGAGGCGATGCTGCGGTTTTCATCGATGGTGACCGTTACCCTGACGGGCCCCGCGTAGCCGGGAGCCACGGCGGTATATCGGCCGCCGCCCAGAGCCTCTGCCGTGGAGGTGCTCTCCACCGTGAACCCGGCGGTTTCGGCCATGGCGCTCATGGCTTCATTGGTTCCTTTGACCACGGCCCGGGATGTCACCGTTGCCCCGGAAAGGGCCTCGATTTCGCCCCCGTCCTTGGTCAGGCTGACCGGCGCTTTTTTCCCGGCAAACTGCGCCTGGAATTCCGGTTCCTTCGCCCGGGCGCCCAGCCCGGCGGTTTCTGCGAAATTGGCGCCGCCGACGCGGATGCCGGCGATGGTTCCGTCCGGCCTGGCCGCGACGGTGGTTTCCACCTCGCCGCCGAAGCCCTGGGTCGTGGCGGCCATCACATAGCCGACCGGGTTTCCGCCCGCGTCCTTGCCGACGGACAGCCCTCCATCCAGGGTTTCAAACGAATCCGCGTCCGGCAGCAGGGCGCGCATGGTCGCCTGCGCCTCCCGGTTCGCGTTTTCCGCGATGATGTCCTTCGTTCCCATGTTGGTCAGCGCCAGCAGCACCGCCGCCACCACGCAGATCGCCGTCAGAACAGCCCATGCAGGTAAACTCTTCTTCATCGTTTTGATCCCCATCCTCCGGCCGCGGCCGGATAATCATCTTTCTCCGGCTTTCGCCGGTGATTTACGGTTTTATATAGGCCTCATATCCGGGGCTGAACAGCTGTGTTCCGTCGGGCTGGATCCACACGGCGGCCGCGCCGAAGCGGTCCAGCAGCGCCTGGCCCTCCTCCCGGGTCATCAGGAAGAGGGAGGTGGACAGCGCGTCCCCCAGCCCGGAATCCGGACAGATGATGGTCACCGCCCGCCAGCGCGTCCCAGGGTACAGGGTTTCCGGATCGATAATATGATGATACGTCTTCCCGTCCACGGTGAACATCCGGCGGTAATCGCCGCTGGTCACAACGGCCCCTTTCGTCAGGTTCACCTTGTGAAGATAGGCATCGCTTTCCGAATCCGGATCCTGAATGCCGATCACCCAGGGCGATCCTCCCGGCTTAGGCCCGGTGGCCGCCACGTTGCCCCCCACGGAAAGCAGATATCCCTCGGGGAGGCCTTCGCAGATTTTCTGAACCGCGTAGCCCTTGGCCAGGGCCCCCACGTCGATCCTCGCCGCCGGATCCGTCAGCCGCACCGTCCGGCTTTCCGGATCAATCTCTATTTTGTCGAACCCCGTATGCTCCGCCGCGGCCCGCAGCGCATCCTCCTCCGGCAGGGCGGCGGCTTCGGGATGCTGGATTCCCGCTTCCCGGGCCTCATGCCAGATCGCCAGCACGCTGCCCATCATCGCGTCCGTCCTGTGTCCGGAAAAGTCGTCCACCTCCCGGGCGTAGAGCAGCAGGTCGATGATCCGCTGATCCACCGTCAGGGTCTCCCCGGGATGGGCGTTGACGCTGCAGAGGTTCACCATTCCGGGATACTCGTGATAAATATCGTACAGGTGGTCGTAGGCTTCCATTTCGCCTCGGATCCACTCCATCCGGGCATTGAACGTTTCCTCGCTGTCCTCGTATCCCGTCACGGCGCTGACCGTATCGAAATAATCCAGAATCGTCGCCTGATAGCGCTGCTTCTCCCCTCTGGCGACGCCGAAAGCCCCCACCGTCGCCATCGTCAGGAGCAGCGCAAGGACGCTTCGCATGCTTTTCACCGTCAATAGTACCCCATTTCTTTATCCTGCTCTTCCGACCGCCCGGATCCCGCCCAGCGCGCGCATCACGCCCGCCGCCACCGCGGCCGTCGCGCATCCGCAGGCGGTCCCGATCAGCAGCAGATAGGGCAGGTAGGCCGCAATCTGGAGGCTGTGCATCAGCGCCATGGCCACCAGAATCTGGCCCACATTATGCCCCGCCGCGCCCAGCACGCTGACGCCCCAGACGCTCAGATGCCGGGATTTCCGCGCCAGCGCCATCACGACCATGGACAGAAGCCCACCGGCGAGGGAAAAGGCCAGCCCCGTCATGTTTCCGGAAAACAGGGCCGCCAGCAGACATCGGGCAATCAAAATCATCGCCGCGTTTGGCACGGACATCATATACAGCGCAAACAGGGTCACCGTGTTGGCCAGCCCCATCTTGACCCCCGGCAGGGGGATCAGCATTTCCAGAGGGATCATCCGCTCGATCCAGCTCAAAGCCATGGCCAGCGCCGTCAGGATCGCCATGGTGGTCATCTCCCGCGTTTTCATGGCGTCCTCCTTATCGAACCACCGCGTCCACGTCGTCGGAGGCGGCGGCCGCTTCCACCCGGATCTCCACCCGGTTCGGCAGACAGACGATGCTGCGGCCCGGGCGGCTGATCCATCCGGAATGCACGCAGTCCTCCCCGGGGCAGTCGCTTTCTGTAATGGCGGCCTTTCCCTCCCGAATGGTCACGGTATTATGATACGGGCCCTCCACCGCGAAAACCGCGTCCCCGGACAGGGGCAGCTCCCGGATCAGCTTTCCCTCCTGATAGATCCGAACCACAGCCGAGGACGGATTCCCGGCGGAAAGAAGGAAAAAGGCCAGCATTCCCAGCGCCGCCAGGATGACCGCCGCGATGGCGATCGCGTCCCCCCGGCGAAAGCGAAGGCTTTCCTTTCCCGTCATCGGATCCCTCTTTCCGTTCCTTTTTCTGTTGCGGAAAAACCATACCCGGATCGTATTCTATCACCTGCCAGCGGTTTTGACAACCAAAAGCAAATTCTTAACAAACGACTTCCGCCCCCGGTGCGGCTCTCCCCCATCGGCCGCAGAATCGCCGGGAAAAAAGCCGCGGAGCTTTCATCCGCAGGAATTGTGCCATGCCCGGCGCATGGAAAAACGGCCGGGTTTTTCGCCCCGGCCGCTGTGATGGGTATGACTTAATCAGGGATTGTCCGCCTTGATGGCCTGCGCCGCCGTCCGTCCGGAAACGAAGATTTCGACGATGGCGTTGCCGCCCAGCCGGTTGCCGCCGTGGATGCCGCCTGTGACTTCGCCCGCCGCGTAAAGGCCGGGGATCACGGCGCCGTCCTTGTTCAGCACATGGCGGCTGGTGTCGACCTTGATGCCGCCCATGGTGTGATGGGTGGAAGGCGCCATCAGCCGGATGGTCAGCACGGCGTTGTCCAGGTCATAGCTTTCCACGTTGTAGCTGCCGTCCGCGTTCATTTCGACGTTGCCCACGGTCCGGGAGGCGATGGCCTTGCCCACGTCCGGATACTCGCCCTGGCCCATCACGGCCATATCGTAGGCCCGGATGGTGGCGATCACGGTGTCGGGATCAGCCTGGACGCCCAGCTCCTTGAACAGCTCGGGCAGCTCCTTGATCGTCCGGCGATAGTACCGGCCGGGATAGTCGCCCTCGGCCAGCTGCATGGGCGCGGGCATCATCTGTTCCTTGTTGTAGAACTCCAGGAACACGCCCTTGGTTCCGTTAACCTCCATGCCGTTGCGGAATTCCGCCAGGCTCAACACGTCGCGCTCGGATCCCTCGTCCACGAAGCGGTGGCCGGTGATGGGGTTGATCCAGCAGGCGTAGTTGCCGCCGCCGAAGGCCAGGTTGCCGTTATCGACCCAGGAGATGGGCATCAGCTGGGTAAAGCCCAGGCCGGTGGTATCCGCGCCCGCGGCTTCCGCCATGGCAATGCCGTCGCCCTGCAGGGAGGAGCGGTTGGTAGTCTTGGTGGAGGTGGAGAGATACTCGGTGGACCAGTAAACGTTGTTGTCCAACACCATATTGATGTTGGCGGCGTATCCGCCCGTGGCCAGCACAACGCCCTTGGAGGCCTTCGCGGTCACCTCGGTCCCGTCATACATCTCGGCCTTGACGCCCGTCACCCGGCCGTCCTCGACGATCAGCTCCTTCGCGGTGGTCCGCAGCAGGATCCGGTTCTTCTCGTTGGCGGTCTTCACGGTGTTGATCGGCGCCGCGAAGTAGGAGCCCCAGCGGCCCATTTCCGGATTCCCGTCGCCGTCAAGGTCGATCGTGGAGCCGATGAACTCGTTTTCACGATACCACAGCGCGCCGATCAGGGTGGGCTGGCTGTCTTCCTTGAAAGTGGCGCCCTGATCCTCCAGCCACTCCTTCAGGCCCTGGCCGCCGCGCACGAACTGGCTGACCAGATCCACGTCGCCGTAAATCCAGGAGCTCTTGTCCGCGCTCTGGCGCAGGCCGCCGTAATAGGTCTGGAAAATATGCAGGTTCAGCGTCGAGAACAGGGGCAGCTGGTTCTCGGCGACGCCGGCGTCCAGCTTCGGCTGCGCCCAGTCCAGATACGCCTGGATTTCCGCCTTCAGTTCCTTCAGGATCGGCAGGTATTCCGGATGCACGCCGTGCTTGCTCAGCTCGGCCGCGTCCCCAGCGACAAACTCGTTGGTCTTATAGAACTCCTCGTCAAAGGGCTCCTCGGACCAGTTCAGGATCATCTTCAGCTCCGCGATGCAGCCCTGAACGGACTTGACCTTCGGATAGGTCTCCCCGTTGTGGGCATAGACGCCGGTCTCCGCGTCCGGGTTTTCCGGATCCCAGACCAGATAGGGCATCACGCTCTGATACTGGCCGCCGGAAACCAGGGTGTTGCCGCCGATCTCCGCGTTCTTTTCGATGATCAGAACCGTGTAGCCCTCCTGGGCCGCCTGGGCCGCCGCCGCCACGCCTGCGCCGCCGGCGCCGACGATGACCACGTCATAGTCCAGCTCCATCTTTTCGCCCGCCTTGTGCTCCACCTTGGCGGCCTTGAAGGCTTCCAGGTTGGTGCATCCCGCGTGCTCCGCGGTGGCGTTGACCGCGGAGCGCAGGGCCCGGGTCGAGAAGGTCGCGCCGGACACCCCGTCCACGCCGGAGCCGTTGGCTTCGAGCATCTCGGGAATCATGATGTCGAAGGCCACGTCGCCCACGTGCTCGGTTTCCACGCTGGAGACGATTTCGATCTTTTCGATTTTGCTTTCGGAATAGGTAACCTTGACCGCCAGCGGGCCGTTGTATCCGTCCGCCGTGGCGGTATATTCGCCGGGCGTAAAGGTGTAGCCCTCCGCCTCGGGCGCGGCCGCCTCGCCCCGGGCTTCCGCCAGGGCCTTGTTCACCGCTTCCCTGACACCGTCCCGGGTCATGGTGGCGCTGGCCACGGCGTCGATGTCCCCGTCCGTGCGGCCGATCAGCGCGGCCTCATAGGTGGCGAAGTTCTGCTGGCCGAAGGGCACCTCCCCCGCCCCCTCGATCTTCGCTTCGGTAATCTTTCCTTCCGCGTCCACCGTCACGGTGACCGTAACCACGTCGGTCTCGCTGTAGCCCTTGCCGGTCCCGGTATAGGTTCCGGCGGTCACATCCGCCTGGGCGAAGGAAACGAGGCCCATCGCCATGCACAGGCAGAGCACCAGAGAAACAATCCTTTTCATGGAATCCCTCCCTCTCCGTAGGTCTATAGGTGTTATTCAGGGAGCCGTCGCCCTGATCTGACACGATTTTAACAAATTAAGTCTTCTGCGTCAAGCCTCTCCGGCCCGCAAAACAGTTTCCCTCCGTCTTCCGGGGCGCTTCCCGCGGAAGGCTCGGCCACCCTCCGCCTTTTTTTGATCGCGGCGTTCCTTCCCGCGAATTGTGGCCGGAGCGAACCGAATCCATCCCGCCGCGGCGTCTCCGCTTGATTCTCCCGCCCGATCCGATTATAATGACGAATAGAAGGAGGCGGACGCCTTGAACAATCGAACCCGCCGGATCGCGGAATTCGGCCTGCTGACGGCCCTCGCCCTTGTATTGGGGCTGATCGACCGGGCCGTGCCGCTGTCGGCGCTTCTCTCCGGATCGGTTCCCGGCCTCAAGTTGGGGCTGGCCAACACGGTGCTTCTCTTCGCGGTCTACCGGATGGACGGAAAAGCCGCCGTCCTGCTGATGCTGACGAAGGTCATCCTGTCCGGGTTTCTCTTCGGTTCCCTGTCCGCCATGCTCTACAGCTTTTCCGGAGGCGTCCTGAGCCTGGCGGTCATGCTGGGGGCGAAGAAAAATCCCCGGATCGCCGCCCTGTGTGCCGCCGCCTGTGCCCTGCTTAGCGAGGTGCTCCTCCTGGCCAGGAATCCCGCGCCCCGTGGCCAGATGCTGACGGTGACGCTGCTGATTTTCGCCGCCCTGCTGGCCGCTCTGGGTCTCTTCTTTCTGCTTCGAAAAAAGCCGGAGCTCGGCGTCCTGGCGGTTTCCCTGGCCGGCGCCGTGGCCCATAACGTGGGCCAGGTGGCCGCCGCCGCTCTGGTGCTAAAAACCCCGCTGCTGCTTACGGTATATCTGCCGGTGCTCTCGGGCCTCGGCGCCGCCGTCGGATGCCTCACGGGGATCGTGGCCCGCCAGGTGCTCCAGGTGCTGAAAGAAACGCCAAAAAAACCGCCCGAGGCGGCATGAAAAAGGCTCCCGGCCATGAAAGGAAAAAGCGATGAAAAAGAAATGCGTTCCAATGCTGAAAACAGCTTCGTTACTCATGGCGCTGCTGCTTCTGGCCGTTCCCGTTTCCGCGGAAAATCCGGATTCCGCCCAATCGCCGGAAAAGACGCCACCGGCCGATGTCCTGTCCGCTGAAACAGAAGCCGCTCCCGCTCCGGGTTATGTGTATGTATCTTCCCCGACCGGCTCCGGCTGGCTGCCCCTCCCGGCGGAAGGGGATCTGGTCTTCCCCCTTCGCCAGATTCTGCCCGATGGAAGGCAGACGGAAAACGTGCTGCATCTGACCCCGGAGGGCGTCTGTATGGAGTCGGCCACCTGCGACAATCACGACTGTATCGGCCAGGGCACGGTGACCCTGCAAAACCGGCAGGATCGGATCCTTTCCAATATGATCATCTGCCTGCCCAACCAGGTTACGGTGCAGCTTTTCTCCCCGGAGGAATTCATGAGCCTGGCCGGGGCGCCGCTTCCCTGACCTCCCGGATGGCCCGCAAAACCGCCTCGGCGTCTTCCGCCCCCTCCAGAGGCCTCACATATCCCTGCAGCGTGCCGGCCTTGGCGGCCAGCGCGTGGGCCCGGCGATTGATAAAGATCCGGGCTTTTTTTCTGCCGTTCCGGGCTTCCTGAACCGTGTTGGCCCCGGCGGAATTTCCATCCAGCGCCAGCACCACCGAGGGTCTTCTTTTGAAAACCTCGTAGGCGATGCTTTTATAAACCCCCATGCCCACCGGCTCGATGGAAATGCGGATGAATACGCCGCTTTCCCGGAGTCTCCGGGCTTCCGAGGCGGTCACCGCCGTGGGCACAAAGGCGTACACTTCAAACCGGCCTGCGCACATCTCCGCCAGCTCCCGCTCGTAGGCGGTCATCCGATGGCCGATCACAAAGAAGACCTCCTCCGGATCCGCCTCCGCCGTAATCCGCCGCAGCGTCTCCCGCAGCCCTTCCTGTACCCGGGTCACATGCCGGTCGCTGTTGAAGCTGCCGCCCAGCACCACCACGGGTATTTTCCCCTCCGGCAGCTCCCGGATCCGGTCCTTCAGGCATTCTGCGCTCTCCAGCCGCTTCGGCCCCCCGAGCGGCCGGTCCACGTCGGTCGTTTCCGTCTCGATGCGGCGCAGATAGAAATGCTCCGGATCGGACGAGCCCGCCAGGTGCCGCCAGGCCTCGGTTTTTTCCGCGAAGACCAGCTCCCCTTCCTGCCGGACCCGCTCCTCCGCCGCCCGCATGGCGCCCATCTCCTCCGGACTGACCTCCAGAAGGCGTTCCAGGGCCAGCTGCTCGTCGATGGAATCCGTCCCGTACAGGGCGCCGCCGTCGGTTCCCTGAACGCAGGGGATGCCTTCCTTCAGATACTGCTTCAGCGGATGCCGCCGCAGGGAGGAAAGGTTGTTCAGCCGGACGTTGCTGGTCAGCTGGAATTCCAGCACCGCCCCGTCCTCCTTCAGCTCCCGGATCAGCGTCCGCCCCTTCCGGGAGGAAAGATCCGCCGTATACAGTCCATGACCGATGCGGATCGGCGGCATGGCCTGCCCGGGCGTCAGCGCCTCCCGGATGCACAGCAGACTGTTGTATACATTGTCCCGCAGGGAATCGTTCTCCCCCGCGTGGATCCGGACGACGAAGCCGGGCGTCTCTCCTGCAATCCGGACAATTTCCCGCAGCGCGGGTTTCAGATCCCGGATGTCGTTGATCTCCTCGCCGATAATGTCGCTTCCGGCCACGTACGGATCCGGCGCCACCGCCCGCAGCGTGCGGATCTGGTTGTTCAGATCCTCCTGGGCGGCGATCTGATCCCGCACGATCGTCAGCGGGATTCGCCGCAGCGCCGCCAGAAAGCGAATCCGAACCCCGGTTTCCCGGTAGATGGCCGGCATCGCCTGATGGATATCGCTGAGCAGGGCCGCCGCCCCGCCGGGCTTGACCAGGGTGGTATCCGATATTTCCATATAGTCGATACCGTGGCTCCTGGCTCCCCGGGCCACCCACAGCAGCTTATCCTGCAGGAGGTTGAACCGCGCGTAGGCAGGATCCTCCCGGTCCAGCTCCATCCGGAACAGGGCGGACTCGATCTCCCGGTCCGGCACCCGCCCGATGTTGCGCAGCGGAATCCGGTCCTCCGCCGGAATTCCCTTCGTGAATACATACCGATAGAGATAGACCTTCTCCAGGTTGGTAAATACCGCCTGCCCGTCCTTCATGACCGCCAGGGACGCCCGGATCCGGGGGATATTCCACGCGGCGTTTTCCAGATTGTTCAGAATCAGATCGGCGAAATTCAGAAACGTGTTATCGTTGATCTTCCGGTCCAGATACTTCCCCTTCAGCGGCGAATCGGCAAGCCTTTCCGCCGTCTCCTTCCGCCGCCGGGCCATCCGGGCCTGCTGCTCCGGGTTCAGCCGCAGGTTCAGCTTCCGGATATAATACAGCGGATACCGGACCTGATGATGGATGCCCAGGGCGATCAGGATGTCCGGGTCCAGGTTGGCGTTCATGTGGGTATGCAGGTCCGTGCGGAATTTGCACTCCCGGGGGATATAGGTCTTGACCAGCGTTTTCCGGAAATCCAGCCGGTAGTTCTTCGTCTGGCTCATCAGGGTTTTGGCGATGGCCGGAATGGCCGCCTTCCGCTCCACCGAGCCGTCCGGATAAATGTTGGCCACCTTGGTTTCCCCCAGGTGGAAGATGTAGACCTCCCGGTTGTTCCCGTCCACATAGCAGGGGATCCGGCCCCGGATCACCTTCAGTCCCTCCCGGTCCTCGCTCAGGGGCAGATCGCACAGCCGGGCCAGGTTGGTAATCAGGTTTCCCGTGCCGTGGTTCGGGGTCCGCAGCACATAGAACATCTCCTCGCCCTTCCGATACAGGTCGACGATGATGTCCTTTTCCTTGTCCAGGCAGAAGGATTCGAAAAAGACCGCGTCCTTTTCCCCTGTCTCGCTCATGTTGTTCTGTCCTTTCCGATGATGACCCGATTATAGGGGATCGTGCCGGCGCCTGTCAAGGAAAAACAGGCGCAGTGCCTTTGCCGGGCATCTAAATGAACAGTCAATTTCTCTGGCGAACCGCGTATTTATCTGTATTATTTCTGTGCTTTCCTTTTCCTTTACTCCTCTTCATAGTACAATACTGTCCTGATCCTTCGGAGAAACTGAAGGCAGGAAAATCGCCTGAAAGCCCCATCGTTTAACGCGCGGAGCCAGGCGAGCGGGTTTTGGAGGGGTATCGAAATGAAGACCGTGAAGCATGCTTTCCGGGGAAATATCATCATCTTTGTCCTGGTGGCTTTTTCCACCCTTTGGATCATGAGCGGCGTCAGCCGGGGCGTGCTGGCGACCGGCTCAACACTGTCCGTGCTGCGCTATTATACGGTGGACTCCAATATCCTGATGGGTCTGGCCGCTCTGGCCACCGCCATCGAGCAGGGACAGATCCTGAAGGGCCAACGAAAGGAGCTCAGCCTGGGCTGCCTGCTCCTGAAGCTGGCAGGCACCGTAAGCATTACCCTCACCATGCTGATCACCGCCTTTTTCCTGGGCCCGACGATCGGCAGGGTTTACGGCTTTTTCTCCCTGTATCAGAACAGCAATTTCTTTCTCCATCTCGTAAATCCCGCCGCGGCGCTGGTGGTCTTTCTGCTGTTTGAAAAAACAAGGCGGCTTCTTTTTTCCCATACGCTTGTCGGCGTTCTTCCCACCCTTCTGTACGCGATCTTCTATGTCGCCGTGACCCTGCGGCATATCACGGCGGGCGGAATCGAACCCGGATACGACTGGTACGGCTTCTTCGTTTTCGGCATCAACACCTGGCCGCTGGTGGTCTTCGTCATTCTGCTGATCACCTGGGGCATCAGCCTGGCCCTCTGGCGGCTGAACCGCCGCAACGCGTCAGATGATTTGAAGTAAAAAACCGGAGAGAGGCTCTCCGGTTGAAAACGAAGCAGATATGTCACTCCGGGTTCTTCGGTGATACGCCCGCTTACAGCTTCGAGACGATCTCCCGGTCGCATTTCCGGTAGAAATACAGGGACAGTGCGGCGGAAACGACCTCCGCGATCAGGAAGCACCACCACACCGCGTCCACCGTGCCGAAGAATTCCTTCAGGAGCCAGGCCGCCGGCAGCAGCACCACCATCTGGCGGCTCAGGGAAATAATCAGGCTGTAGGTGCCTTTCCCGATGGCCTGGAAGAAATTGCTCAGGGTAATGCCGACGGATGCCACCACGAAATGCCAGCTGATGATCCGAAGGGCGGTGACGCCCAGCCGGGTCATGGCCCGGGTCACCTCCGAGGTGGATTCCCCGGATTCAAACAGGCTCATCAGCTGCCCCGGGAAGAGCTGGAAAAGCAGCAGCCCCAGGGTCAGAATCGTGATCACCCAGACCCACGCGGTTTTGACGGCGGAATAGACCCTTTCCTTCAAGCGTGCGCCGAAATTGTATCCGATGATGGCGATCATCCCGCTGCCCAGGCCGAAAACCGGCATGAAAACAAAGGACTGGAGCTTGAAATAAACGTTCAGCACGTTGACCGCCGCGTTGCCTTCCGCGAAGCCGGACAGGATCCCGTTCATGCCCACGTTCATGACCGAGCCGATGGCCTGCATGACGGTCGAGGGAAGGCCGACGGCGAAAATATCCCGGAGCACAGGCCAGCGGACGGCGAAATCCCGCAGTTCCAGTTTCAGCTCGGTATTCTTCTTCTGGTTCAGCAGGAAGCCCACCAGGGCGCTGACATGCTGGCCGATCACCGTCGCGATGGCCGCCCCGGCCACACCCATTTTCGGGCAGCCCAGCAGGCCGAAGATCATGATGGGATCCAGGATGATGTTCGTTACCGCGCCCGCCAGCTGCGTCAGCATGGACAGAGTCGTATTGCCCGTCGCCTGCAGCATCCGCTCAAAGTTAACGGAAAGGAAGATGCCCAGGCTGAAGGTCGTCACAATCCGAAGATAGTTGGTTCCCATGTCGCGGATCGTCTCCGCGTCCTGCAGGTTGGGGGAAACCAGCAGGCTCATGAACGGTCCGGCGAGGAACAGGCCGATCAGGAAGAACAGCAGGCAGCTCCCGCCCTCGATGACCAGGCCGTTCCAGGCGGCCAGCCGGGCTTCCTCCCTTTTCTTTTCCCCCAGCCTCCGGCTGATCAGGCTGTTGATGCCCACGCCCATGCCCACCGAGGCCGCGATCATCAGCATCTGGATGGGGTATCCGAGGGAAACCGCCGTCAGGGCGTTCGGGTCATACCGGGCGACGAAGATGCTGTCCACCACGTTGTAAAGCGCCTGAACCAGCATCGAAATCATAATCGGAATCGATACCTTCGGGATCAGCCGTCCCATGGGCATCGTTCCCAGCATTTTGGACCGTTCGTCTCTTTGCATGTCTGCGTCAAAAACCTCCTGAAATCCATATACCGCGGCATAGTAACATGCCCGCCGTTCCCTGTCAAGGCGTCCAAAAACAGCGGGCCACCCTGCTTCCCTGACCGGGCGCAAAAAAGGCGGCTCCGATCCCATCCGGAATCGGGGCCGCCCCATGCTTCTGTTCCTCTCCCGCTTATTTCGTCAGCTTTTCCGTCAGCCGGGTGATCTCATCCTCGCTCATGCCCGCCTTTTTCAGGAAGCCGCGGGCATATTCGGCCAGATCCGCCGTCTTCAGATCTACATCGGGGTTGTCCTCCGTCAGCACGCGGATCATCGGCTCAAGCACATCCCGAACGATGGTCTCGTATTTCTTCGGTTCGCTCTCCTTCGTGATGCCGTAATAGTTGTTGTAGGTGATCATATAATCATCCACGATTTCCTCATAGCTGGCGCCGCACAGCGCCTCGACCAGCATGCACACAAAGCCTGTCCGGTCCTTCCCCTCCGTGCAGTGGATGAGATAGGGCCCTTCGTTGTTCAGCATGGCCCGGAGGCCTTCGACCGCCTTTCCGCGGAACACATCGGAGCCGAAATTCATGTTCATCGCCAGCGGATGCACCTTCCCCTCCTGATACAGGGAGAGGAAATACGGGGAATTGAATCCTTCCCTGGCGATATAGCCCTTCATTTTTTCGTCCGTGTCGGCCAGATTCAGGATGAACCGGACGCCGGCGTCCGCGATAAGGGCATCCGAGTAGGCCGCCCGGTTATGCTGATTGTCGCAGGGGGAAGCGGAGCGATAGAGCAGCCCCTCCCTGATGTTGCCCACGTGGAAATTTCTGAAATTGGCAAAAACCACGTCGCTTTCGAACAGGCTCCGGTCGTCCTCATAATGAAGGTTGCGCGCTTCCTGGATGTCCAGGTATTTTCCTTTCTCTTTCAGAGCGATCCGGGCGGTGCAGCTTTCATCCAGCCCGGCTTTCACCCACAGGTCGTCGCCGTTGTTGATGCAGGCCTTGATATAGTCGTATCCCGGATAGCCGATCAGCAGGGGATCGCCGTTGCGCGTATAGTATCCGTTATAGTACGGGATGTCCTCCAGGATGTATCCGTTGGAAAAGGCCACGGTCACGCTGTCTCCGAATGCAAACCCCTGGGCGTTCAGCTCCTCGATGGACATCGTAATATAGACGCCGCCGAATTCCAGCTCATGGATCACTCCGAGCTCGGTCACCTCGGGCAGCGCCGCGCCGTCCTCGGCCAGCGCCGGCGCGAAGCCAAAGAGCGCCTGAGCCGCCATCAGGCAGGCCAGGCACAGCATCATCGCCCTGCGTCCATGTTTCTTCATTTCATTTTTCATCATCCGTCGTCCCTCCTGTTCGCTTCGAATCCGTCCTCCGATCGGGACTCCGGAGCCCCGAAAGCTCCGTCCGCCCGATGAATACCTGCCCGCATTATAGGGCATATCCTTCCCTCTGTAAAGCGGCATCGTATGGCGAAGGGCGTCCTGTTTCTGTTCCGGAGCCTCTACCGCCCGGCCGCCTGATCCTTGCCTTTCCGCGGCCTTATGCTTCGATCCGCCGGTGGACGAAGCGGATGGCGTGGTCGATCCATCCCGCGTTGTCCGGAACAACCTGGGCGCTGCCCCTGGCCGTAATCGGTTCGCAGGTAGCCAGCCCGTGTTCTCCCCGCTCGTAAATATGCATTTCGAAAGGCACCCCCGCCTTCCGGAGGGCCGCCGCGTACATCAGACTGTTTTCCACCGGCACGCTTTCGTCCGCCAGGGTATGCCACAGGAAGGTCGGCGGCACATGGGGGCCGACCCGGGTTTCCAGGCTCAGCTCCTCCTGGCGGAAAAGCTGGTTTCCCTCCTCCTCCGGCTTTCCCAGCAGGCATTCCCGGGAAAAGGCGTGGGTAAACTCACCCATCGATATCACCGGATACCCCAGGATCTGGAAATCAGGCCGCCATCCGGCGCCCGCTCCAAGCGTTTTCTCAAACAGCTTGTCCTCCCACAGGGTGCCCACGGTGCAAGCCAGATGCCCGCCGGCGGAGAAGCCGCAGGTTCCGATCGCGTCGGGCCGGATATGCCATTCCTTCGCGTGGCTCCGGATATACTGCAGACTCCAGGCCAGCTCCAGCGCCGCCGTCGGAAAATGATCCGGCGCCACGGAATACCGCAGGATGGCCGTGTGGAACCCGGCGGCCAGGAATTTCGCCGCGATGGGCTCCGCTTCCCGATTGGAGCAATAGGCATAGGCGCCGCCGGGGGTAATCAGAATCAGCGGCCGCTCGCTCCATTCGGAGATATCGTCCGTGTAGGGCAGGAGCATGATTTTCAGCTCCGCCTCCGTCTTTGGCCCGGGAAGCCCGGCCTTTTCCCAGTCCACGCCCAGCGTCAGGGTTTGAATCATTCTTGTACCTCCTCTTTTCATGCCGCCGCGGCCTGTTATACCCCGTATTTGATCTTCACCCTTTCCAGCTTTTCCCCGAAGGGCCGGCCCAGCAGCAGCAGGAACGCCACATTGCTGGCCGCGTAGGAAAGGGTATAGGGCAGCGCCGTCGCCACCGCCGCCGCGTAAAGCTCCCGGCTGATGCCTCCATTGTACCACAGGACCGTCCAGATATCCATAAATAGAGAATAGGCCGTCCCGGCCAGGGCGCCGTAGACCGCCAGCAGCACCCGGCTCCTTTTCAGCGGCCCCGAAAGCATCCCGGCGACCAGCCCGATCATCCCCCAGGCAAACATCTGAAAGGGTGTCCAGGGTCCCTGGCCGGAAAAGAAATTGGAAATCAGCGCCGACAGGGAGCCCACCAGGAAGCCGGTTTCCCCGCCGATCCAGATGGCCGTAATGACCACCAGCGCCGTAATCGGCTTGAAGCCGGGGATCGGAGCGAAAAGGATCCTGCCCAGCACCGCCAGCGCCGTCATGACCGCCGCGATCACCATCCGCCGGGAGCCGACGGTCTTCTGCTCAAACCCGGCAAAAAACAGCGCCTGGGTCAGCACCACCATGCCCAGAATCACCCAGGCATAGGTCCGCTCCCCGCCCCGTCCGCCCATCAGCACCAGCGCGGGCATGAGCACAAAGGGCACGATCCATCGAAGCGCCCCCCGGAATCCCTTCTTCATTCCCGCTCCCGTTTCCATCCCCTGTTCGTCCCTTCATGATTGCGTTTCCAGGCTCTTCCCAGCCGGAATCCCCACTATAGAGCATCATGGCCCTTCTCGTCGTTTTCCCGGATTCCCGCGGCCCGCATCGCCGCCAGGGCGTCGGCCGCCGTCAGGCAGCCGGGCAGCAGCCCCCGGGTCATCCGGCTCACCGGGGTCACATAGTAGCTGCCCCCGGAAAAGAAGGCCCTTGGCGCGTCTTCCGCCTCCACCCGCCCCCGGAACAGCAGCCCGCATCGATCCGCGGTTTCCGCGGCGAATTCCGGATCATGGGTGACCATCAGGATGGAAACCTTACTTTCCTTCAATTCCCGCAGCGTGTCCCGGATCCGACCCCGCCAGGCCGCGTCCAGCCCGCCGGTGGGTTCGTCCAGCAGCAGCAGACGGGGCTTGGCGGCCATCGCCTTGGCCAGGGCCAGCAGCTGCTGCTCCCCGCCGGAAAGGTCGTAGGGATGCCGCCCCAGCAGGGGGGTCAGATCGAAGGGCAGCTCCTCCGGGCGGAGGCCAGAATCCTTCAGCTCCTCCGCCGCCGTCATCCGAAGAAAAAGCGACCGGGCGTCCTGGGGCATCAGGGCGATGCCGCCCCGCCGCAGCTCCTCCCGGGAGCAGTCCCCGAGCTTTTTCCCGAAGAAGCGGATTTCCCCGCTGTAAGGGGTCATCATCCCCGCCGCCGTCCGAAGGGCTGTGGTTTTCCCGCTCCCGTTGCCCCCCAGCAGCGCGTAGATTTCTCCTTCCTCCACCCGCAGGCTCAGGGACCGCAGCACATCCGGCGCCTCCCGGCCGAAGCGGAACCACACGGTTTTCATCTCCAGCGCCGGCGCCGCCCCGGCGTTTTTCCTGAAAAGGCCTCCGTTTCGGGGGGCATTCTTTCTTTCCCGGCTTTCTGTCCTTCGGAAGTCACGACCGTCTTCGAAACCTTCGCCCTTGCGAAGCCCCGCGCCGTTTCCGGAGTCTTCTTTCCGGAGCGTTTCCCCACCCCGAGGGTCCGTTTCCTCCCGAAACGATTCCCCTTTCGGGTGGTCATCCGTTTCCCGGAAGGCCTCCCGGCTCCGCGCGTCTTCTTCCTTTCTGTCCGCCAGCCGCTCCGCCAGCCAGCCCCGGCCTTCTCCGGTGTCCAGGGGGCATTTCCCCTGTTTTCCGCTGCCCCTCCAGATCCGCGCCGCCGCCGGCAGGGAGCCTTCCGCGGGGCTGCCCGCCGGCAAATGGGCGCACGCCTCCGCCGGCGTTCCGGCAAAGGCGAGGGTTCCTCCCTCCATGACCATCAGGCTCCCCGCCCGGCTCAGGCTTTCCTCCAGCCGGTGCTCCGCCAGCAGGATGGTCATCCCCGTTTCCCTTCTCAGCCGCTCCAGGGCGGCGAGAAAGGTACGGGCGGCCAGAGGATCCAGCCCCGCTGTGGGCCCGTCCAGCAGCAGCAGCTCCGGCTCGGTGACCGTGGCCGCCGCCAGGTTCAGCATCTGCTTCTGGCCGCCGCTGAGTTCCTCCGGTCCCCGGTCAAAGAGCGCCTCCAGGCCAAAAAACTGCGCCGTTTCCGCCACGCGCCTTCGCATCTCCCGCTCCGGACATCCCAGGCTCTCCAGCCCGAAGGCCAGCTCGTGCCAGACCCGGTCGGTCACGATCTGCTGATCCGGCCGCTGGGATACAAAACCGATTTTTCCGCCGGCCTCCCGGGGGGAAAGTTCCGACAGGGGATGCCCTCGAAAAAGGATTTCTCCGCCGGCCTCGCCCCGGGGCGCCAGCTCCCGCTTGATCAGGCGCAGCAGGGTGGATTTTCCGCTGCCGGTGGCTCCGGTCAGCAGCGTCAGGGATCCGGCTTCCAGGGAAAAGGAGATTTCCCTCAGCGTCTTCTCCTTTTCCCCCGGATAGGTAAAACTCAGATGCCGGACCGTAAGGATTTCCATTTCCGTCTTTCCCTTCCTTCCATCCCCGCCGCCAGAAAGCACAGCAGGCCGTATCCTCCGTAGGCCGCCAGTCCGGCCCAGCCCGGGTCCGGCACAATCAGATCCGGATACCAGGTGTATCCGATCGCGCCCCCGAGGCGGGCGGCCCCGATGCCCGCCAGCAGCAGGAGCGAAAGAGCCGTCCAGGCCGTGTCCCCCCGTTCCCAGACGAACAGCCGGTATCGGGTTCTGCGGCCGCTGCCGTATCCCCGGGCGGTCATGCTGTCCGCCGTTTCGATGCCGTTTTCCAGGGCCCAGGTCACCATTCCCGAAAACACCCGCATATGCCCGCGGATCCGATCGATGCCGTTGTCTTCCCGGATCAGGCCCAGACCCGTCTGTGCCTCCCGGGTTTTTTCCGTCTGCCGGCGCAGGAGGGGAATGTAGCGCAGCGCCATGCTCAGAATCAGGGCCGCCTTCGGGCTCAGCCTTCCCGTGACCGTCAGCAGCCGGTCCGTATCCATGATCCGGGAAAAGCACCGGCCCCAGCAGAGGGCCGCCGCGATGATCATGCCCATGACCCCTCCGTACAGCACCGACTCGAAGGTCACCGGGTTCCGGTTCAGAAAGAACAGCACCGTCCGGCCGTTATGGTTGAAAAGGGGATTCACCAGGGTGCTGGCCAGCACCACTCCCGGATAGAACAGGAGGCTCCGCCGTTTCAGGTTTTTCTCCGCCAGGGGCAGAAAAGCCATGGCCCCCGCCAGGCCGAGGCCGGCGGTTACCGGATTGATCCCGAACATCACCGGCAGCAGCACGCACGCAAAATAGACGCAGACCGCGCCGGGATGCCGTTCCTTCAGGCTTCCCATGACCTTTCTCTACTCTTCCTTTCCCAGGGTTTTGGTATAGACCCATTCAACCCGATCCCCGTCCCGCAGCCGATACTGGCTGCATCCGACGTCGGCATAAACACCGTTGACCTTGTACATCCATCCGCTCAGGTCGCCGAACGCGTACTCGTACAGGTAGCCGATCCCCCGGACATAGGTTCCCGCGGTGGTCCCGTCAAATTCCATCTGGATCCGGTGCATCCGGGTGGCCTCCAGCAGCTGATCGAAGGCGGATTCACCCTCCGCCATGGGAATCTCCTCTTCCGCCAGGATGACCCCGTCCGCCGGGGCGTGGGGGCTTTCGCCCGCCACCGTATCGCACCGGATGGAAATCACTGTTTTCAGGTTCGTTTCGCCCCGGGGCTTCCCGCCGTAGTATCCCTCCGGGGACTGGATGGACACCGTTCCGATCAGGAGCATCGCCGCCCCGCCCGCCAGCAGAGGGAAGGCATAGCTTCGCCAGTTCCGCTTTTTCCGTATCGCGGCTCCGATCAGGGCCGCCGCCGTCCCCAGCCCCGCCAGCGCAAGCAGCCAGGTTCGAAGCGGAACCCGCTCCGGCCGGAATCCTCCCCCGGTCTCCGGCAGAGGGCCGAAGAGGAAGAAGGGGCCGTCCCCCGCCCGGAACCTTTCCAGCCCCGCCAGGGCGTAAAACGCCTGGAGGGTGGCCGTGTCGTTTTTTTCTCCGCCCGGCTCATGGCTGAAACCGCCCTCCGGAAGATGAAAGCGCATCATCGCCGAGAGCACAGAGTTCCCGTTTTTGATAAACCGGGGATCCTTCTCCGGGTCGATGCCCAGGTCGGTCAGCGCCAGCAGCACCTGGGCGCAGCTTTCCGCGTTTTGCGCTCCCATGCCCCAGAAGCCGCCGTCCGCCTCCTGCAGCGCCGCCAGGGCGGCAAGGCCCCGGTCCGCCGCGGCGGTGACCCGCTCATCCTTTCCGTAGAGCGGGGCGAGGGCCTGCAGCGCCATGGCTGTGCAGTCGGGGTCAGCGGCCGTCCCGATCACGGCCCATCCGCCGTCCTCCAGCTGCAGTTCCAGCAGCCGGGAGAGGATTTCCTCCCGCCCGGCCCCCTCGGCTTCGACTCCGTTGTTGGCCAGATGCATCCGGAAAATGACCGGCATCAGGGTTTGCTCCGCGGCCGCCCTTTCGGCCGTTTCCCGAAGGAAGGGGCTGTCGCTTTCCAGGGCCCGCAGCGTCATGGCCATGCGCAGGCGCTTCGTGACGCTGCCGCTCTTTTCCGCCGCGGCCTTTTCCTCCAGCGCCCGCCGGGGGCCGCTGTAGTCCAGAACCTCGCCCCGCTGCCGCAGGGCCATCAGGGCCCATCCGCCGTTTCCCTCCGCGGTCTCGCTGAGACCGTGATCCACCCAGGACTGCAGATCCTTTTCTCCGGCGGAGGCCATCATCTCGGCCAGCACCCCTTCGAAAAGGCTGCCCTGTTCAGTCCCCGAGCCGGCCTTCGTCCCGTCCGCGGCCTGGTCGGGAAGGTTTGCCTGCTCCGAGCCCGCCGCCGTCCCGTCCGCCGCCCGCTCGGGAAGGTTCCCCTGCTCCGCGCCCTCGCCGACCGCCGTCAGCGTCGGTGTCATCACCAGCGCCAGCATCATCGCCAGCGTCATCGCCAGAACCAGGGGCCGCCGGAAAAACAGCCTGATTCTCCTTCTCACCTTTCCGCCCCCTTCTCCGCTTTCCGCCGGTTATTGTACCCCAATCTCCGCTGAATGCACAAGGAAATCTTGTTTTCCCGTCCCGAAGGCGTATAATCATATGGAAATCTTGCCTTGGAGGGATACGCCATGCAAACCGTTTCCGTCTCGCCGGCTCACCCGCTGCTGCGCCTGCTGGGCCGGATGGATCCCGATCACCTGCCCCCCGCCCTGGACTGGACCGGATCCGGGCTCGAATGCCGCTTCCGGGGCTCCGATATCTGGGCCGAGCTGGAAGCCCCGGCCGCCGCCCCCATCTTCTGGATGATCGTCCTGGCCGACGGCTGCCCCGTCTGCCGGTTTCCGGTGGAGCCCGGCTGCCGCCTCTACCCCCTGCTGCTGGGCATGGAGGCGGAAAAAGAAAGAACCGTGACCCTGCTGAAGGAAACTCAGTGCATGCCGGATTTTCCGGAGGCCACGGTGCTGCTCCGCTCCCTGCGCTTCCGGGGCGAGCTGCTGCCCCCGCCGGAGCGGAGGCTGAAAATCGAGTTCATCGGCGACAGCCTGACCAGCGGCGAGGGCGCCCTGGCGCCCCGGGATAATCAGGAGTGGATTACCCCCTGGTTTTCCGCCCGGGGCAATTACGCCTGGTACGCCTGCGAAAGGCTGAACGCGGAGGCCCGGATCCTGAGCCAGAGCGGATACGGCGTGTGCTGGAACTGGCAGCACGATCCCCGGGGGAACATGTCCGACGGGTATGAAAAAATCGTCGGGGTGCTCTCCGGCCCCGCGGCGGAGGCCCGGGGCTGCCGGAAGGGCTATGATTTCGCCTCCTGGCAGCCGGACATCGTCTGCGTCCGCCTGCTGAGCAACGACGCCGGCGGCATGAAGGCCGTCGCCAGCCTGGAGCGGGACCGGGAACCGCTTCGGGAGGGCTGCCTCGCCCTGCTTCGGAAAATCCGCCGCCATAATCCCGGGGCGAAGATCGTCTGGATTCTCCCCGCCTCCGACTGCTTCCCGGATATCGGCGCGGAGGCCGTCCGTCTCGCGCAGGAGGAAGGGCTTGGCCCCGTATCCTGCTTTACCCTTCCGGATTATCTTCCGGAGGACTGCGGCGCCCGGAATCACCCCTCCGCCCGGTGGAACCGGATGGCCGGAAACCTCCTGGCGGATGAGCTCGAAACCCTGCTGTAATCGGGTTACTGTTCACAGGTCAGCTTGAACAGAAAAGGCCGTCGGCCTATACTGACTGATGTCGGTAGGCCGACGGCATCTCATCTCTCGAAGATCCTGGTCACTTCTTCAAACAAATTTTTTTCCGGATCAGCTCGGATGCT
>JAZQCB010000003.1:0-36605 GCA_045546035.1 Clostridia bacterium | reverse complement strand
TCGGTGCGGGAGAATGGAAAATCTTTGGTGCCCATGGCATGGCGAAGGAATACAATCTGCATGTTGAACAGGGATAAATCCACGAAAATCAGGGAAAGTGACAATATGTTTTGGAAGGCAAAACCGGAATTTCAGCTGTCTATCAAACGGTGCGAAGTCCGGAATCATGATGGTGCAAATGGAGGGATGAAATTAAGAGAGAAATAGATTTGCTGAATCATGCTGGAAGTCTTTTATTGAACGCTTTTAAATAGCGACTTCAGTCAATTGTTGAATTTTTCGGAGATGGAGGGGATGTTGTTGGAACCGCAGCTTCTTGAGAAAGCAAAAAATGAAAGAATAAAAAAATCAAATGAGTTAATTGAACGTATATGTAAACGCTATTTGCGAGGAATTGGAATTGATGATGATACCCGTATTGCACTTCATAATGATGCAGCACAAGCGATTAAAGACATTCTAGATCCATTTGGCCTTTGCTGTGTGATTAACGCAGATAATCATAAAACATTTCTTGATGAATACAATAGTTGGAAGAACGGGATACCCTTAACGGAAGAGTATGAAAATGAATGGCTATTTTATAATAGAAGTAAGGATAAAAGCATTGAAAACGCAATGGATGAAGAAGGCATAAGTATCCCTGCTCCGTATTATGCAAAAGAATTGTATTTTGAAGTTTTGAATGAGTATAGAATTCCAGTCGAGTATTATACACCTCGTCCAGAGAATATACCCAATCCTCATGCGCTGTGCACACATAGTTATGCTAATGGTCATAGCTTTTTGATTCGTTTTGAGTGTGTTAACAACGATAACTTTTTCGCCGATCAAAATCCTGCTGGGAAAAACTACATATTAGTCAATGAATACGGACTTAAAGCAGAGATTACTATTGATCGTGTCTATAAGAAAGGTGATAAAATACCATTCAGAAACCATTTCATTGAAAAGACGCCTGGCTCAATGTCAGTAATAGGCACTATTGAAGGCTATACGACACAAAAAAAGCGTTCTTTTGAAATTAAAAAAATAGGATCGCATGGCATATGGATTGATTTAATGATGGGACTGGATGATGCAAGCATATTTCTTAACTTTCCATTATGGAAAAGTCATTTTGAATGGTATAGACAGCAAGCTGATATGTTGATCAATTGTCGATTTCAGTGTTTTGAAGAAGTTTATCAAAAAGAATATGAGAAGTATGTAAAAAGCAAGGGCAAGAGCGAGACAACATAGAGTAAAAAGATCTGGTCATAGGTGACAAAAAAGATATTGGAGTGCCCCACTCTGGAAGTAACCCACAGCACCCGTCTGACACTGAACAGACAGGTGCTTTTTTTGACAAACATCAATCCGGTTTTCGACAAATCTGGGATCGGATCCCGGATTTGCCATAAGCCATCTTCTCACGCCGCGAGAAATGGAGTTCACTAATACTTTACTTTTACGCGATTTTTGATGGCATTTTATAAACGTGATATCTATCGGTCATCTTGCTAATTTTGGCGAACGCTGTGGGAAAATGTCCTACCGCCTCCGATTATCCTCCGTGGGCCAGACGGGATTTGCGATGGCTGTTGAAATATTCCCTTGATTTCTGCTTAGCATTCTGCATCATTTAGCAGTCATCCTCTCATATCCTGTTTCAGATTTTCACCTGATCGCCAACGATCCAGTAGTCGCAGACACCGTCCCCGTTTGCGATGGTGTGCTCCCGGTGGAGCTTCCCATGCTGCAGCCGGAACATCACCTCATCCGTCGAGCAGAGCGCAGGCATGAGCTCTGCGATGCCCTCCCGCTGGCAGAATTCACAGATAGGGCAGCGGGTAAAATAATAATAGCTTCCCTCCTGATGGAGCGTTTCATCAAAGTGCACAACCCAGTTGACGGGATAGTCCTTTCCATGAGCCCTGTACCAGGCTTCATACTTCCGCATGTCACGCTCCCACTTTTTCGGCGTCTTATTCAAATCCGTCATGCCAAATATCGTGCGAAGCAGTCTGCTTTCCAGTACATCGGTCATCACGTGTGCCATCTCATCGGGCGTGATTCGCTTTTCGCTGCCAAGCCAGGCCGCCGCAAAGACATAGGCAAAGTAGGCGTTCTGTGCCATGGGATTTCCGGGGCCCAGGTCATCCGCGTGGGAAAGCAGCCTCTTGTATTCTGCTTTTCCATTTCCGATCGCCTGATCCGCCATCTCTTTATTGAAACGCTTCTTGATGCTCTTCTTCATCAGCGGCGCAAACACTGTCCAATAGGCCCCAACATATTTCATTCCAATACCTCTCATATCTTTGATATCCTCTCAAAGGAGCGCTGCGATTCCGGCAATCACCGCCGCCCCCGCGATCCAGGTCAGCGTCAGGATCATTAATCTCCTTGCTCTGTAAGGCTCTCAGCTTGTTAGCGATGTCTAACTTCTGAACAAAATGTAAGCCCATCACACAGCCGTCCATCTTCGACTCCACTGTGTGATGGGCGAAAAGCGTTAGTTAGATTCCGCTTTCTATTATACATCGCAACGTCTTGTTTTTCAAGAAGTGTGGCTAAAAACGCGGCTAAATTGGAGTTCTCAAGAATAATAATTGGGGTACAGAGGATTCTAAAACTGACATATTCCCCATTGCTGTGATAGTGCAGAAAGCCGTCTTAACCCGGGAATTAATGATGAATGAATTTCTTCCATCGTCTAAGGACGTCTTTCAGAGGTTCATCAAGAAAGGAATATGCTTTCTCCTTGATCCAGTCTGGGATGCCATAAGCGGCTTCTGCAATACTGCCTGTAATTGCGGCAATTGTATCGCTGTCTCCACCTATAGAGATAGCATTTCGTATAGCATCCTCAAAGTCCACACTTTCAAGAAATGCGGTAATCGCTTGCGGTACGGAACCTTGACAGCTAACGTCAAACCTATAACTCGGACGAATCTCATCCAATGTCTTGGAGAGATCGTACCCGTGTTCTCTTTCAATATGGTCTTTGATGCGTTTTTTTATTTCTTTTGGATTGTCATCAATCGGTGCTTCGTAATCACCAAAAAAGCCACCAAAGTAATATCTGCACATGAATATAGCATCTGTAACAGCAAGTGCTCCTTTGATACCTTCTGGATGATTATGAGTAACCTCAGCTGATCGTTTTGCCCCTTCTCTCCCGTTGGATGGCCACATGCCTGTTCTTGCGAAAAAACCACAATTCATCATCCAGGCACAGGGAGAAACGCGCATTGCTGAACCATTTCCATAGCTGTTATATGGATTACGGTCCTCAGAAAACAACCATTCACGGAATCGGCCGCCATAACCCGCATTTGGAAACATACGACCATATTTCTTCATGGCATCAATAAAGTCATCAGCGCTGCCACCATTCATTATCCCTTCAGCAACTGCGCAGGTCATAACAGTATCATCGGTGAAATGACAATCGTCTCTGAAAAGCGGGAAATCCTTGGTCTTGATATTGTTCCATTCATAAACAGAGCCTACAATGTCACCTACAATTGCCCCAAACATTGTATTCACCTCTACTGCCGTATTTTTTACATGTGTATTAAGTACATTAAACGCTACATGGCATTATTCCAGATACTTTACAGGTTTACCCATCCGTTCCCGGAATCAGCGAGATTATGATATCATCAGTAGATTTCTACGTCAATAATGGCGTATTGTTTTTTTGGATTCAGTGCATAAGCGACATCCTCCGGGATCAAAAGATGTACGGGCACTCCCAGCGGATCAGGGTCGGGATTTCGCCTCTCGTGTCAATGGAATAGGATGCCATGGGTCATTCCTCCTTCCAATCGTCACAGCAGTCGCTTGAAGGTCTCCAGCAGGGTCGTCATCTGGTATCGAAGCAGCCAGGAAGCGTTGTTGTATTCGGGGACTGCTTTGATCACGTCCAGCAGCGGAAGAACATACTCCTCCGTCTGTGCCACATAGGTGGCCATCTTTTTCCTGGAAAAGCCATCCGCCATGCAGGCCAGATTGTTGCAGCGATCCATGCATTTCACCAATGCCGCAAGCGAGTTCTTTCCGATATTGGCATAGTAGATGGGTTTGATCTCTTTCTTCTTCTGAGGATCGGTATCGTCACCTTTTTTCAGGTAGGTGTTGTAGGAAAGCAGGCAGACCGCATCTCGCACCATATTGCTGACGGGCAGTTCCTCCGGGCGTGTGTCCGTGTCCTCTACCACGTCATGGAGAAGGGCTGTAGCCAGCACATTATCATCCGTGATTCCCATGGCCAAAGCATGACATGCCAGCGTCAGCGGATGAGCAGCATAAGGTGTTTCCGCAGTACGGGCTATTCGAAGTTGACCTTTATGCTTCTCCCGCATAAGCGGCAATGCCGCCAGAGTCTGAGTCAAACCTTCTGCCTGGGCTTTTGCCTTCACATATGTGTACATGTGTTCTGCGCTAAAAGAATGTGATTTCAGCTCCCAATTCCTTTGAATATCTTCTCCGAACAGCTGATCCAGCGAAACGTGCAGAGCGCTGGATAGTGTCATCAGATGATTCGTGTCCGGAAGGCTTTCATTCCTTTCCCATGTGCTGATTGCCTGAAAGGAAACACCAATCTCATTTGCCAACTTTTCCTGTGTGAATCCCATCGCTTTTCTGGCACTTACCAGCTTTTCACCAACCGTCATTGCCAGTCCCTCCTTCCTGCATGAAGAGATGTCTCAGATCATTCCTTCACATACTTCGCATATAGCATATTTCGCAGCATGATTAGTTCTTCCTCGGGGTCAGTCCCTTCTTCCAGCTGATACATCAGGCCTATCGCATAGCGTGTGGCTATAGCCAGCAGAATATGCATTGTGCTTAGAAAGACTTTTTGCCAGGGGATTTCAGTGCGAAGAGTGCCTTCCTTTTCTCCCTGCTCCCAGATTTTTTTGAAATAATCTGCGAATTCGTCAGTCAGCGCAAGGAAAGGAGCCGTTTGGTTTTGTTTCGTTTTTGCGCGTTGCATGTATACGTTAAAGAACTGATTAAATCGCAGGAAATCCTTGTTATCGCGGTACAGCTCCATAAATAAATCCAGGTAAGCAGCAAACTTCTGAACGGCAGTCATGCCAGGCACTGCTTCATGTTTTTGAATATAAACATCTACGTACTTTTTCCATTTCCAAACGAATATTTCAACCACAAGATCTGTTTTGCTCCCGAAATAACGGTACAATGTAGCAACTCCTATTTTACTGGCCTTCGCTACCTCCTCCAGCGATACCCCATCAATCGTACGTTTTACAAACAGGCGATATCCTGTTTTCATAAACTTGATACGGTTTGTTTCCATCCGGGATGTAACACTTGAAGAATGAGTCATCGGGATTGTCCTCAACTTTCGAAATAAACTCCTCTGAAATAATAGCTTTACTATCGTTCTTTGTCAAAGTAATTTGCCCAAATGATTTATTTGCTTGCAATATATTCACTTATTTGATAGAATCACTATCGTTTTTAGAACGTGCGTGCAACTGTCTGCGGAGGGGTATGAGAATGGATCCGGCGAAGGAACAAAGAGAGACGCGATCCTTCAGAACCTGGTGGAAAATGCTGGGAAGATCCATCTATGAAGGAGACCGCCTGAGAGCCAACCTGAAGGCAATTACGTTTGTCAGCCTTTTCTGCGCAGTACTCGGCCTCGGCCTTCTGTTAATGAATCTGCTTCAGAATCCGGTGGCCGGTTCAAAAGTAGCGATGTCTTTGCTCACACTGGTCGCGGGCGGAAGCTGTGCCTACTTTTCGCACTTCCGGAAAAACAGGAAGCTTGCAGTCCTTATTCCAACACTTTTCAGTTGCATTGTTTTCACCTTCTATGCTCTCACCGGCTATGCGGATGGTACAGGAATTTTATGGTCTCTGATGATTCCCATCGGAATGTGTTACTTTATCGGCATCCGATACGGAATCATGCTTTCCGCATATTATTCAGTCCTTTACGCAATTATATTCTACAGTCCGCTTGGAAATAATCTGCGTGTTTTCTATACTGACTCTTTCGCAATTCGCTTCCCAATCATGTATGTGTCGCTTTCTGTTTTTACGATCGTGGCCATGGTGCAGTATCACCGGATTGCGCTCTTCGAGATCGATTACACAAAACGCCTGAACGAAGAAGTCGCCCGGCAGACTGCTGTTGCGGAAGAGAGAAGCCGCCGTATTGAGCAGATGTCATTCCAGACAATCCAGACCCTGGCTAACGCCATCGACGCCAAGGATCCGTATACCAGGGGCCATTCTACCCGCGTCAGCAGATACTCCGTCGCGGTTGCAGAGGCGATCGGCTGGAGCCACGCACGGGTAAATGATCTCCGTTATGCCGCCCTGCTGCATGATATCGGCAAAATCGGCGTGCCTGATCCAATCCTGAACAAACCGCGCCGACTGACAGATGTGGAATATGATATCATCAAGTCACACACCACGATGGGGGGCGATATCCTGAGGGATAAAATCATCATTGCAAGCGCGGAAGATGTCGCTCGGAGCCATCATGAATGTTACGATGGTTCTGGGTATCCTCTTGGTCTGAAAGGACAGGAGATTTCAGAGGAAGCCCGGATCGTTGCCATTGCGGATGCTTTTGATGCCATGAGTTCCAACCGGGTATATCGGAAAGCCTGCAGCCGGGAGTTTATCCTGCATGAAATCCAGGAAGGCAGAGGAAAACAGTTTGATCCGCGTTTCGCGGATGTTTTTCTGGAACTGTGGAAGTCTGGCTCACTTGATGCTATTGCGAAGGACGATGAACAAATCCTCGCCGATCGCGAGCTCGAAGCTTCGTCTGCCCTGTTGCAGGAGGTCATGGAAACTTTTGCAGCCCAGACCGGAGTGGAACAACCGGATATCATTACAGGCCTTATGAGCAGAACAGCCGGAGAGGCAGCTATTGCCCGGGCGATGAAGGAAGAATCAGGCTGTTTTGCATTCCTCGATATGGATAATCTGAAGCTGATTAATGATACCTATGGGCATGAGGCTGGAGATCGGGCGCTGCGCTTGATGGGCGGAGCGATACGCACCTTTGGCGGCAGTCTGTCCTGTCGCCTCGGAGGAGACGAGTTTTTACTATTCATGAAAAACGTTGCCAAGGAAAAGGCAGAGAACAGCATACGGAAAATTCTTGCCTGTTTTGATGAACAAAAGAATGCCGATACCTCGATCTCTGCGGCATCAATTTCCGTAGGGATGGTTATGTGCACGCCCGCAGATTCCTATACTGCGGTTTATAACAAAGCGGACAAAGCTCTTTATCATGTCAAGCAGAACGGAAAAAACGGATGTATCTTCTATCAAGAGGAAAAAGAATATAATGAAAACGAAGTAACTGACGTCAATCGCCTCTTGCACGGCATTCGGGAAAGCGGAAGCTATCAGGGGGCCATGGATGTCGAGTACAGGCAATTTGCGAAGATATATGAATTTGTCATTAATCTGGAAAAAAGGTTTGGCCAGTCCTTCCAGTTGGTGATGATTACCCTGGAAAATGCACTGGGAGAGGTTGCCTCCCTGGAAGAACTGGAGAAATCAATGTTCTGTATGGAGCAGGCCATTCGTCAGGCGATTCGGAATGTGGATGTTCTGACTCGATACAGCCGACAGCAGTTTCTGATCATCCTGCTCGGTCCCGATCATGATGGCGTCAGGATTGCTATGGATCGGATATTCAAAGGTTATTATAAAATGAATGATGGAAGTACATTCTCACCATCTTGGACAGCTGTAGATACAGACCAGGAATCAAAAGCTCAATGAAGTTGATAAGGGTTTATAGACTGTATGGGGATCCCTCACAGTTTTTAAAGGTATTTTTAAGATTTGTGTTGATAATCTTCATTGCCGGCAAGCGGCGATTACTCCCGAAAGAGGTGCTTCCTGATGTATAAAAGAATTCTGGCGATTGTTCTGTCAATCATGGTGATCCTTGGTATCAGCCTATCGGCATTTGCAGAAAACAGTGGAAATCCCCCGGAAATGCCCTCCGGTGGAATGACTCCTCCTGACTTTGGGGATGGCCAGCCTCCTGAAAAACCGGATGGGGACATGACTCCTCCCGGCAGCGGAAGTGGTCAGCCCCCGGCTATGCCGAATGGCGAAGGCCCGGGAGGCCATGGAGATGCCCCGGGCGGAAAACAGAGCCAGGTTGAAGGACAGCTCGGTTCCTGGTCTATGGGCGGTACAGATGCCTCGTCTGTTGGCGGTGATGATTACGCCTATGATTCTGCGCTCTATGTGACTGCAGATGGAGTTTCCCAGGAAAACTCGGCCACCGACAGGATCAGCGCCGGGACTTATGATGATAAGACTGCTGAGAACGTCGTGATCAATGACAGCGAATCCGGTCACAACGGAATCCTTGTGTACAATACAGATTACGTGATTTCCAACGCGGAAATCACTCTGCTGACAGACGCGGACGGTACGGACACCTGCGACTTTTCCGGCAAGGGTTCTGCTGTTGCCGCATTTGGTTCTGACGCAAACATGACGATTGAAGACTCCACGATCCATACTTCTGGCGTCGCGACCATGCCGGTTTTCGCGGACAGCGGTGCTACGGTTACCATTCGTTCCTCAGAGCTTCAGTCAGATGGCGGCACGCTGGCCAGCGATTATCTGAATACGCCGTCCCAGACGCTGATGGTTGCTCCGCCCTGGATTCTTGGCATCATGGGAAACGCCAGGTGCACCAATATGATGGGCACGGATACTACGACCAACGTGATTGATTCCAAAACATCCGCCGGGGCCTGGGCTGTACTGTCCACAGATGCGGGCAGCAATATGTACCTGAATGTGTATAACAGCAGTCTGACCCTGAACAATGCGGATGAGAGTGCTGCAGCAGTCCTGCAGGCTGAAGGCGGCCAGATTTCCGAAACGTTGGACAATCCCTATACGGTGAGCTATGGCTCCGGCTATGGCACCTATGCCATCGGCAATGCTGTGGAAACCTTTGCGGGTTCTGAAATCAATGTCGGAACTTACGCGACCATTTTCACGGGCGGGAGCGCAACCTATACGAACATTGAAGCCGGGAAAACCTATGAACTGAAGAACAGCTCCGGCGAAACGACTGCCACGTACGAAGCATCAGAAGACAAGGTGACGGAGATTCATTCCGATACCTTTGGTTTTATGGCACATCAGAGCAGTAACAACATTACCATTGAAAACGGAACTGTTGTGGACAGCGGGTATGCGACTTTCCTTGTGAAGACCGGACACTCGAACCAGGAGCTGACCGCAACGGTCGATGATGCCAGGATCAGCAACGGCGGCGTCCTGATCCAGGTCATCGACAACGATGACGCGACAAACGGCGGTATGATGAGCACGGATGATCCTCTGAACACAAACGGAGGAAGCCAGAACTTTATCCCTTACCACACAGAAGAGGCAGGATTCAACACAAGTGAAGCTTCCAGCGACAGCAAGGTTCAACAGTTTACATTCTCCAACGGAACCTATACCGGGAACATTTACAATGCCTCAGGATCAGATGGATTGAACGGAAACACCCTGAACGTTACTTTCGCTACTGGAAGCCAGTACAGCGGGGCGATTTCCTCAACCTCTGCGATTCATGTGACTTATGATGGATCCCTGAAAGTAAAGGAAAACGGCGGATACGCCTTTGATGACGCGGAAACCGCGGCAGCCTTTGCGGAAACATATCAGAACACTTATTTTACAATCAACGAATACTGGAATATCGGCCAGGTGGCCAATCTGGTGAACAGCAACGGAGCCAATCAGATCAATGTTGCACTGACAAATGATGCTGTCTGGAACGTCACGGGAACTTCTCTGATTGAGTCATTAACGATCAGCGATAACGCTCAGGTGATGGTTCCGGCAGGGATCACGCTGACGGTCGGTGACATTGCCTACACTGACTGCATCCTGACTTCAGAGTCCCTGTAATAATGCAGAATTAGTATTACAGAACAACAGATAATTGAATTTACCACCTTTATAAGCCTGCTAACGAAAATGTACGTTGGCGGCTTTTTCTGTTAGCTGGCGATCATTGGAGTTGGTTTAAATCAAAGGGTTTGGGGGAATTAACCAGTAGCCTCTGTGAGAGATGGTCGACAGATTTATTCGTAATTGACCATGTGGCGTTGAAAACAGTCTTATTCTCTGATTCGTAAAGAAAATAGTATAAAAAGTTTTACTAATAGGTTGACCTTTTCAGCATCAGACTTTCTTGACATAGCAGATGCAAATTCTGTCGGCAGCCAAGTAAAAAAGGCACTGGAAAGTAGCTTGAAACAAGCTCCGGAAAAACCGGATATACCTCCCCATCAGCTGTGAGCTTCATACAGTCTATCTTTCTCCAGCAGATCCTCCATCCGGCAGCACAGTGCCTTGCTGAGCTTTAGCAGCGTCTCAGCCGCGGTCATATTGATGTTCCGCTGCCGCTGCTCGAACAGCTGGATCTGCCTGAGGGGGACATCCGCCTCCGCGGCCAGTTCGGATTGGGACATGCCGCAGTTCTCCCGGCGCATGCGCAGCTTTGTGTGCGGATGGGCTGCCTTCATGCGCTCCTGCATGATATCTGCGAACTGCCGGATGTCCATTTCGTGATAAGTGGGATACATGCAAATGATGCTGTCCAGGGGGACGGTGTTCAGGCTCTCCATAAAGGAGCAGCCGCTGTACCACTGATAGTAAGCCAGCGCCCACCCTGCCCAGTATTCCGGGCTCTTCTCAAGAAACATGATATCCTCATGATCGGTATAAGCCGTGCCGGTGTCCGACAGAACCAAACGCGCAAATTCGCAGCCGTTCATGCCTGCCACATATTTGGGATTGCCGCTGGCGAACTGTCTTCCTGCGTCAGATACGGCCAGGGCAGCCCCGAAAGTGTCCGGCTCCAGCTCCAGCGTCATCACGGCGAAGTCCACCGCGTCACCCAGCACACGCTGTGCGCCGGGAAGATAATCCTCAGCGTAAGCGCGGATCGCCATTCCTGATGCCCTCCCTCATGATGTCCAGCATGTAAAGTCCACCCACGCCGTCTGTGGCTTTTCTGGTGCTTCGGTAAGCGCGCCGTGCTTCCCGATCGCGGACGGTTTTCTTCTCGTACCAGGTTTCCGCATCAGCCCGCTCGGCACCGATGAAGCGTAGGCCTTCAAAGGCTCTGTCACTCTTCAGCACGATCTGTTCGCCCAGCTTGCCCAGCCGCATCGCCTCGGACAGCTTGGCCAGCGAAATGGCTCCGGCCACAAAATCCTGTGCAAAGGTGAAATAGGAGTCATCCGCCCGGTAGCCGATGATGACATCATAGGGCGCCGGATCAATCAAGAAGTGCTGCTGGAGGTAGTCCTTTGCTTTCTCCGCGATGCTGCCGCTCATCCGTATCAAATGACAGCAGAGACATCGTCTGTTTCTTCGTCGTCAAGCTCTTCGTCATGCTGACTGCCATAGCGCTTTTTGATAGTATCCAGTGTATCTGCATTCATAGCGCCCGCAGATATTCCTCGACATTCACATAATGGATGCCATCGACATCCTTCGTCTCCCCGCGATAAATGACATACTTCCCCGTGATTGTGCCAAAGCGCGACGCCGTTTCGGCACATTTCTTTTCGTCCCGCAGGTGGCGTGTCTGCTCGGGAGCAATCCCGGTGCTGTGCTTGATCTCATAGATTTCGCAGGAGGCTGTCTGCGGATGAAACACCACCATATCAAATTCGCCCACGGCGAACTGAAGATGGAAGACCTGAGCGTCTTTGCGGGCCGTCTGCGTCTCCAGCAGCACAATGTCCTCCGTCATGCAGCCCTTGACCTCCGTGAGGATCCGCTCGGTGGCCCGGTTGCGTTCCTGCAGATCATAGGCGCGGAACGCGTCATTCAGGATCAGTTGGCTGATCAGCGCTTCGGCCTGCGCATAGCGCATGCCCGGCTGAGTGATGACAGTCCGGCTGTCGCGTGTATTGAAGTCCGTCATATGAACGATGGGGATATCGACCGTCAGATCCAGCAGGTCAAGGTATTCCTTGATCTCTTTCCGGTGCGCGTCCGTGATCGCCACGGTCTGCTCCTCCTGATTCCGGATCTCCAGCAGCTGCCGCAGCTGTTCCGTGATGGCATCGGTATCCACCTGGTCCAGGATGTCACTGGGCGCGCTGCGGTCGCGGCGGAGATTCGCGGCAGACACCCGCAGGTCGTGAGAGCGGAAGCGCCTTGTCAGCACGTCCAGGGTAAAGGCGTGGTTGATATCCTCGATGATCCGGTTGATGACGCTGGTCAGCTCGTCCTTTTCGTACAGCTCATAGAGGTTGCGGAAGTGGCCCCCATGCTGATAATACCGCAGGGAATGCTGTATATTCCGGGCGATGGCGCTGTCCACATACTCGTCGGTCGTCTTCTTGGTGGCGAAGGTCGGCGTGTTGTATTGGATTCCGCCGACGCTCATCGTGCCGCCGTAGCGGATGTACTCATCAATGCCGTGGATCCCCAGCACCCGGTCAAACTCCCGGTATGGGATCAGCGTGGTATGCAGCAGGATGCAGCGGTCATAGAGCTGCTGATCCTCCGTGAACAAAAAGCCCAGGGAATCGGTGCCGGAGAGCACGATCTTCATGCCGCTGGCCGCGAACACATCAGAAAAGAGCGCTGCGCCTTCAATGAAGTCCTCCATCAGCGTCACTTCATCCAGGAAGACATACCGGAAGCCGTGCTTCTCCAGCTGGCGCAGATCCTGATTGAGCTGAGCCAGGTTGTTGGAGGCTGTGACCTGTATGAACGCCGTGCGGGAGAACATTTCGTCATCCATCTCCGCAATGGCCTGCCGGATCATGGTGGTTTTCCCCGTTCGGCGCAGGCCGTACAGGATGAAAACCTTATCGGCGCAGCTGCCATGCAGATAATCACGCAGCTGCGCAAAGCATTCGCGCTTGCGGAAGGAAAGAGCGGGACGAATGTAAGCCCGCAGATCGTCGTCGATCCGTGAGAAGGCCGTCAGGTGCAGCGCATCTTTTGTGCTGCCCGCTGCCGGCGCGGCTTTCAGCATCGCCTGGAGCCGTTTGCGCTCGTCAATGCCGGCTTGCAGGGACGCCAGCTCATCCGCCTTGACACGGCGTCCCCGCTGCCTGCCATCCTCCTGCCATTGCAGGTATGGGTACTTCCTGCCGTTGATGGTCTTATAGGTGATATTGCCCGCCGGCAGGACAGCGATTCTGGCCTGAAGCTCAGCGCGTTCTTCCTGTGTCACATCGGCCACCTCCCATCTATGGTCCATTTTATCTTTTATCTTGTATTTGTCAAGATAAAGATAATCCTTGTACGGCATATGTCGAAATGATGGTCGGTTCTCGTCATTCTTCTCACTTTATTTTCAAAAAAGCAATCGAAAAATAGCCTGTCGTTTGAGTTTTGCCAACCGTAAAAACAGAAACTTCATTCTCCATAGCGCATTTAACAGAATCTGTGTTGCGCTTCAAAATGTCGGACGCAGAAACTGCAGGGTTTACATAGCAGCCGGAAAGCGGTATAATCATATCGATCTTATAAAGCCGATTCAGAAAGGAACGAACGATGGCGCACATTCTGATACTCAACGGCAGTCCCCGGGAGCAGGGGCACACGGCGGAACTCCTGAACGAAATGATACTGATCTTCCGTAAAGAAGGCATCGAAACGGAGCCTGTGCAGATCGGGAACCGGGCGATCCGCGGCTGCATGGACTGCGGCGGCTGCGCCCAGAGCGGAAAATGCGTGTTTGACGACGATCCGGTGAACGAAATCGCCGCGAAGTTTGAACAGGCGGACGGGCTGGTGGTCGCCAGTCCCGTTTATTTTGGTACGCCCTGCGGCACCGTGCTTTCCTTTCTGGACCGGCTGTTCCGCAGCAGCGGCTTCGAGAAAAAACGGAAGGTCGGCGCGGCGCTCGCGGTCGGGGAAAGCACCGGGATCACGGCCAGTCTGGAAGCCATCAACCAGTATTTTGTGCATGGCGGCATGAAGATCGCCACTCTTTCCTGCTGGGAGATGGATGAGCTGGAGGCCGTACGCGGCCTGGCCCGCCGGACGGCTGAGATGGCGAAACCCCTGGCGGCCGCGAAGGAAGCCGGAGAAGACCCGGAGCTGGATGACGGCTATGTCACCGGCTTTGGTGACGGGGATATGAAAAAGCTCTCCCTCCGCCCCGTGTCCGCCTTTCTCCTTTCAGAGGACAGGCCTGTTTTCCCGAATCCCAGGTTCGGATCCGATACCGGGCTGCTGGGTCTCGGCGGGGATGTGACGGTGGACTGGCTGCTGGCGGCCTACAGCCGCGGCGTTTTCCCCTGGGTCGAGGAAGGCATGCCGCTTTCCTGGTGGTGCCCGAAGGATCGCTGCATTCTGATTCCTTCCGAGGTACGGGCAGACCGTTATGTGCTCAAAATGATGAAAACGCATGAGGTCGCCCTGGAGGTCAACCGGGATTTCGCCGCCACCATGCACAAAAGCCGCGCCCGCAGAGAGGACGCCGGCGAGGAAACCTGGATTGACGATGACGTGGAAAATGCCTTTAAAGCCATGAACGAAGCCGGCTATACCTACAGCGCCGAGGCCTTTGTAGACGGAGAGCTGGCCGGCGGCACCTATGGGGTCAAAATCGGCCGGTGCATGATCGGAGAAAGCAGCTTCTCCTGTATGCCCAACGGCTCCAAGCTCGCGATGTATCTTCTCGCCCAGCATGTGGAGAAGCAGGGCATCCTCATGATCGATGCCCAGGTTCCCTCCTCCTACCTGCTGCGTCAGGGGTTCAAAATCGTTCCCTATACGGATTATCTCTCCCTCATGCGGGAAGGCCTGAAGGGCACGGAGTTCGCGTTCTGAAGAGGCGGCTGCTCCGCGTTTCTCTTGCGTTTTTCATAGGAACTTTTGCCATTCGGCGCGGATTGTCCTTTTTTGCTTCAATGCCAAGTCCATTGACGGAGCTTTGGACGGATAAATCAGGGAGGTGAGGGCCACGCTTCCGGAAATTCTGCTTTCCGTTTTTCTGGGCGGAACCGATGCTTTTTCGATCGTGACATCTCTTCTGTACATGATCGGTTTATGGAAGATGTTCGAAAAATCCGGCGTCCGGGGCTGGTGGGCTCTGCTTCCCGGCGCGAGGGAATATCAGCTGAGCCGCTGCGCGGGGCGTGAATCCGAGGGCCGCGGCTGGTCGATCGTCACGGTCGCCTACGTCGCGGTGACGGTGATCGACCGGCTCATCAATCAGAGCAGGGACAGCGAATACATTACCGGGCTGGACATCGTCATCCTGAGCGTACAGCTGGCCCTGCTCGTGACACAGTTCATCTATTCGGTCCGGGTGTATTCCGGGCTGATCGAGGTCTATGGCGTCAAAAAACGCTGGATGTGGCTGTGGGTGCTGCCGACGAGCTTTATCCCGGCGCTCGTCTGGGGTTTCAGCAATAAGTACCAGCCGGCCTGGAAGGTGGAGGATATCCGGGCGGAAATGGCCCGGATGGCCAGCCACGGAAGCGCGACCGTCATGGACGAGGGGCTGACCGTCAACCTCGAGGAGCGGAGCGTCACGGAATTTTTCCAGAAGAAGGTGCTTCTGCGGGATATCCACATGGCCATTCCCCAGGGGCATATGGTGCTGCTGCTGGGCGGCTCCGGCGCCGGCAAGACCACCTACCTCAACGCCATCAACGGCTATGAAAAGGCGAAGGCCGAGGTCATGCTGAACGGGAACAACATGTACACCCAGTATAAAAAGATGCAGTACGAGGTGGGCTTCGTGCCCCAGAGCGAAATGATGCGCGGCAAGGACACCGTGCTGAACACGCTGCTGGACGCGGCGAAGCTGCGCCTGCCAAAGGAAGTCTCCCCCGCCCAGCGGCGGGAGCGGGTCAACGAGGTCATGGAGATCTTCGGGCTGCTTCCGGTGAAGAACAACCTGGTCGAAAAGCTTTCCGGCGGCCAGAAGAAACGCCTTTCCATTTCCATGGAGTTCATCTCCAACCCCTCGCTCTTCATCCTCGACGAGCCGGATTCCGGCCTGGACGGCGTCATGGCCCGGGAACTGTTCGAGCAGCTGCGCAAAATCGCGGATACCGGGAAGATCGTGATTGTCATTACCCATACGCCGGACCGGGTCATCGACCTGTTCGACGACGTGATCGTGCTGGCGAAGGACAGCGCCCGGACGGGCCGGCTCGCCTTCTACGGTTCCATCGAGGAGGCCAGGAAGTTCTTCGGGAAGGAAAGGATGGAGGAAATTGTCAAGTCCGTCAACCGCAAGGAGGAAGGCGGGGACGGGCTGGCGGACAAATTCGTGATGAAGTACGCGGAGGTGCAGCATGCCTGAGACGGTCGCAATCGGAAAGAGACGCCGTTTACGGATCCGCCATCGCGGGCGCGGCGCCCAGGTCTGGATTTATCTTGGCAAGATGCTGAGGATGTTCATCTACCAGAACGACTGGAAGGTGCTGCCCATGGCGGCGCTGATCGCGGGGCTGGTGGGCATGGTCATCCAGAAGCGGCTCTTCGTGACCATGGAGGGCACGCTGATGGGCTCCTTCGCCCTGGTCATGGTGTGCATCTGGAACGGATGCTTCAATTCCATCCAGGTCATCTGCCGGGAGCGGGACGTGATCAAGCGGGAGCACCGCTCCGGTATGCACATCTCCTCCTATATCTGCGCCCACATGATCTATCAGGCGCTGCTCTGCCTGCTCCAGACCATCGTCACGGTCTATATTACCAAAGCGGTCGGCGTCAAATACAGCGGGGAGGGGCTCGTCACATCGTTCACGATCGTGGATTTCGGCATTTCGATGTTCCTGATTTCCTACGCGTCGGATATGCTGGCCCTGTGGGTGTCCACGCTGTCAAAAAACACCACGGCCGCCATGACCATCATGCCCTTCGTGCTGATTTTCCAGCTGGTGTTCTCCGGCGGCATGCTCTCCCTTCCGGAATGGACGAAGAGCATCACGCCCCTGACCATCTCCAACCCGGCGCTGAAGGTGCTGGCCAGCCAGAGCAACTACAACAGCCGTCCCGTAATGACCGTATGGAATATCGTGGAGGGCATGAAGGAACGGGAGGTTTCCGCCACCGTGACGCTGGGCCAGGTGTCGGACTTTCTGCAGAATAAGGAGAACCCCCTCGTCGCCGAGCTCCGGGCCGCGGAGCTGAGCGAGGGCATAACCGTGGGCAGCGTGCTGGATCCGGTCCTGGAAAGTCCGGACATCCAGGCCCACCGGGAGGAAAGCCGTACCTTCACGAGCACCATCGGCGGGATCATGGACATGATCGGGCAGGAACGGGTCAAAGATCTGCTGCAGAACAGGATCGCGGAGGCCAGCCAGGTTCCGGAGTACGACTATTCGCTGGAAAACGTGGTCGGGTACTGGATGCAGCTGTTCCTGTTCGTGATCGTGTTCGCCGCCCTTTCCACCATTACGCTGGAATTCATCGACAAGGATAAACGGTAGCTGAAAAAACATCAGTCTTCGCATTCCCGCTCCACAGAAGCGGGAATGTTTTCTATTGCTCTTCTTTCTCGTTAAAAAGCCCGGCCGGACGGAAGAAAAGAGGCGACCACAGGGCCTCGATCCTCTCCCTTCGGCCAGGCTCCATTGGATCATTTTCCCTCGGACGGAAAGCGCAGAACGTATTCCCAGGGGTCCGCTTGTTCCGTTTCATTCAGCGCATACCGCTTCACGGTCATCTTCCCGTCCCGGAAGAAAAGCACCGTGCCGACCCCGTTGGTAATGTATCCCGCGTTCAGATAGACGAAGCGAAGCGTTTCCGTCCGCATGACCAGCTCCCGGTTTTCTTTGCCTTCCTCCGCAGCGCTGAACCGGGTACCGGTTTCCCTGCCTTCCCTATCGGTCTCCCAGCTCTGGACCGTCAATTCCTCCCCGGGCAGACGCCGGTAATGGGCCCGCTCGATCTCCCGGCCGTCTTTTCCGCTCTCCGTCGTATGGTTATGGCCCCAGAGGAAAATCACATCATGTTCCTCCGCGGCGGCATTCAGGGCCCGCGTCCATGTCCAGGCGCCCAGATTATCCCCCCTGTGCGCATGAAGCGGCACATGGGACATCACGATAATCGGAAGGTGGTCATCCAGCCCTTCCACCCACGAGAGGAACTGTTCAGAGGCGCTCTGCGCGGACAGGCCGCGTTCGTCCTCGATATCCTTTCCGCTGTATTTCCCGGCCTCCGCCTGCCGATCCGTATCATAAATCATCTGGGCGTAGGATATTCCGTAAACATAGTATCCCCCGAACGCGGCAGGCCCGGAGAAAAAGGCCTCCCGATACTCATCCGTCGCGTTTGCGTCATGCGAGCCGTAGGTGTAAAGCGTCCCGGTTCCTCCGCCGAAAACCGCCCGAACCTGCGCGTCCACCGCCTGCATGGAGAAATAGGGCGCTCCCATCGGATACCCCGTCGCGTCCCTGCCGCGATCCCCGCCCGAGCCGGCAAAATCACCGCCGATCAGCACGAGCTGCGGCGAAACACCGTCCGCTGCGACCAGCTTCAGGATGTCCGTCAGGTTGTTATGCCAGATCAGGCTTCCGTTTTCATCATAGACGGGCATTTTGCTGACCCGGGGCAGCTTTTTCTCTGCCGAAGGCTTTTTTCCTCCGGAAGGCGCGTTTTCCCTCTGAGATCCTGCATGTTCAGAAGAGCCCCCCTCCCGCGGTTTCTCCGCTTTCTCTCCTCTGGCCACGCTGATCGTCTCATAAGCGGCATGCCGGTCCGTGGCAACAAAAAGGGCGTTTTCGACGGAGGCTGTCTCGCCGGCCACCTTGTCCTCCCGCGGCACAGACTCCCCCGCAGCCCCGGCCAGGCTCAGCAGAAAGAGCAGCAGCGCAACCTGCGCGGCCAGCGCTGCCGAAAAGCATTTCTTTCTCAAAAGCACTTTTCCTTCCGCTCCTTTTTGCATTGTTCAATGTGTCCGCACCGGTAGCACAGCTCGTTATCGCAGAAACCGTCCTTTTCAAAGCAGGACAGAATATTGCTGACGGTCGTTTCAGCGATGTTGCTGAGCGCCTCCTCCGTCAGGATTCTTTTCCTGTTATACGTTCCGTTCCGTCTTCCTTTCCCCGGGTCGCGTATCGAATGGAAAAAAGGCTGGATCCTGTCGTCATGATTCCTGCCGGTCTTCAGGCTTCCCAGGAGAAACAAAGATCGCCGGAAATCGCCAGTCCCATCATACCATCATGATCGCAATTCTTCAATCTGGGCTGCACTTTATCCCGGGCTTTTTATTTCATGGTGAAGAAATGAATTATCTTTTCCTTCCGCGCCGTTTAAAGTCCTCCTCGATCCGCCGTTTCCAGCTGTCGTCGATGGGCGCCGCGCAGGCGCGCATCTCGCACAGCGTCTCCCCCAGCACCTCGTAATTCAGCGCCGTCCCCGCGTGATCGCTGTTGTACGTCGCCGCGCGATCCCGGGCGATGCCGAACCGGCCGGCGGTCTCAATGGCGTCCATATTCGCCCCGAGGAACAGGAACTCCCAGCCGTACTTTTCCTTCTGCCGCTCCACCATCTGCTTCACCTTTTCATAGGTATAGTTCCGGCTGGCGTTTTCCAGGCCGTCCGTCGTGATGACGAAAATCGTCTTTTCGGGGCGATCCTCCTCCCGGGCGTACTTGTGGACGTTCCCGATATGATGAATCGCCCCGCCGATGGCGTCCAGCAGCGCCGTGCATCCCCGGACGTAGTATTCCTTTTCCGTCATCCGGGGCATATCCCTGAGCGGGATCCGGTCATAGAGCACCTCGCTTACGTTGTCGAACAGCACCGTGGAAACCAGCACCTCGCCCTCGGCCTCCCGCTGTTTTTGCAGCATGCTATTGTATCCTCCGATGGTGTCGCCTTCCAGGCCGCCCATGGAGCCGCTCCGGTCCAGGATCATTACCAGTTCTGTCAGATTCTTCTTCATTTTCGCTCCTCCTTGCGTTCATTCTTTTTCGCTTTCCGTTTCTCGCCCCCGCGGGGCTCGTCCGCGGAGCGGTACAGGGGATGATGGCCGTCGGACTCCAGCGGATCCTCGCGGGCTCCGTCCGCGGGGACGGTACCGTTTCCGCGGGCTTTCCGGTGGAGCGCCTTTGCGGCTCCGTTTTCCCTGTTCTGGCCGCAGTATAGCGAAAAGAAAAAGCGGCGTGGTCGCCTCCCGGGCGACAAATGCCGGCCCCGCGCCGGCCTGAGCATTTCCCGGAGGCGGGAGCGATGTCCGTCACCGGCCGAAAAAAAATCATGACCGGAAGCCCGGTCATGATCCTTATGCCCATCTGTTTCATGCGTATCGGATTTCATCCAGCGCGTAGCGAAGCATCTCTCCCAGAGAATCCTCTTCCTCTTTTTCGGCCATCTGCGCCAGCCAGGGGTGCTCCCTCATCTGCAGCTTTTCCTCCGGAAAAACCTCCCCGGAAGCCTCTCCCATGGCCTTCAGCCAGCGCGAAACAGGCGCCTCCAAAATATCCTTCTGCATGGAACGATCACTCCTCTGAAAATCTTCAGAACCGCAATCCATTGTAGCGCTTGCCCCCGCAAAACGCAATATCCATTCTGGTACTTTTCCGGTTTTTTCAAACGGGCGCCTCTCCTCCCTCCTCTTCCCGCAGCAGGCGGTTCAGGAACCTTTCCCGGTCCCGGATAAACATCTCCGTAATTCTGTAGCTGTCCGTCTCCTCATATTCGATGGGATGCACCGCCCCGGAATCGAAGCTCAGAATCTCCGAATCCGGCATGCCCAGCAGCAGCGGCGAATGTGTCACCACGATAAACTGGGCGTTTTTCCGGGCGCAGCGGATGATCTCCAGCATCAGCGTCAGCTGCCGCTGGGGCGAGAGCGCGGCCTCCGGTTCGTCCAGCAGATAGATCCCGTTTCCGTTGAAATTATCCTGCGCCACCGCCAGAAAGCTTTCCCCGTGGGATTTCCGGTGGTATTCCCTCGATCTCTCCGCGTAGTCCTCCTCCGCCGTCGCGACGTTATAGAAGCTCTCCGCCCGCAGGAAATAACCCCACCTGGGCCGGGCGGGATTCCGGATCAGCCGGATCGCCCCGCAAAGCTCGCTGTGGGTATCCTTCGTCGAGAAGTGATAGTTCCGCGTCCCGCCCTCCGGGTTAAAGCCGTAGGCAATGGCGATGGCCTCCAGCAGGGTGGATTTCCCGCTGCCGTTTTCGCCCACGAAAAAGGTAAGCGGCTTCTTGAATTGCAGCTCCTCCAGCCCGCGGATCGCCTCGATGCCCCGAAGATAGCTGTCCGGAGCGATTTCGTTCCAGTCGATCGAAAAACTTCTGATAAACATGGCCTTGTCAGCGCGGGAATTCCAGCACGATGCATTCGAAGGGGCGCAGGCTGTAGGTAATCCGATGGGAATATCCGTCGCATTCCTTCCAGTCGGCGGTCAGCGGCGGCGTGTCGTTCGGGCCGCCCTGCCCCGGCAGGCTGTCATAGGTGCTGAAAACCCGCTTGTACAGGCCGCCAAAGGGAACGCCCGCGCTGTAATCATAATAGGTCACGGGCGACAGGTTCAGCACGCACAGCACCGCGCCGTTGTAATCCCAGGGATTCCGCCGGATGAACGCCAGGATGTTCCGGTCCGCGTCGCCCCGGTTGACCCATTCGAAGGTCGCGGGGTTTTTGCTGTCGGCATGCAGCGCGGGATACATTTTATACAGCCCCACCAGGTTCCGGACGCACTGCATGATATCCCGGTGGCCGAATTCGTCCGCCAGATGCCAGTCGATGCTCTCCTTTACGTTCCATTCCCGCTCCTGGGCGAATTCCTGCCCCATGAACAGCAGCTTCTTCCCCGGGTGTGTAAACTGCCAGGTATAGAGCGCCTTCAGCTCGCCCATCTTCGCCTGGATATCCCCCGGGGCTTTGTTGACCATGGAGCCTTTTCCGTAAACCACCTCGTCATGGCTCAGCACCAGCACGAAGTTTTCCGAATACGCGTAGTCCACCACATGGGTCAGCATGCCGTGATGCCATTTCCGATAGACAGGATCCAGATTGAAATACCGGATCGTGTCGTTCATCCATCCCATGTTCCATTTGAAGGTAAAGCCCAGGCCGCCGCGCTGCACGTCCTCCGTGATGCCCCATTCCGGCGATGAATCCTCGGCGATCAGGAAGCCCGTGGTCCGGCCGCAGACCTCCGTGTTCAGCTGTTTGAGGAAATCCATGCCCTCCAGGTTCATCCGCCCGCCGAACACGTTGGGCCGCCATTCGCTCCGGTCATAGTCGTTATAGAGCATGGAGGCCACCGCGTCCACCCGCAGGGCGTCCACGTGGAATTCCCGGATCCAGTAGATGGCGTTAGCGATCAGGAAGGACCGGACCTCCGGCTTGGCGTGGTCGAAGGCCAGCGTTCCCCAGACCGGAAACTCCCGCCGCAGCGGATCGCAGCTCTCGTACAGGGGAGTCCCGTCGAACCATCCCATGGCGAAGTCGTCCTTCGGGAAATGGGCGGGCACCCAGTCGAGAATCACGCCGATTCCCGCCTGATGCATCCGGTCCACAAAGCTGCGGAAATCGTCCGGCGTCCCGTAGCGGCTGGTCGGCGCGTAATAGCCCGTTACCTGATACCCCCAGGACAGATCGAAGGGGTGCTCGCAGATGCCCATCAGTTCCACATGGGTAAAGCCCATGTGCTGCATATACTGCGTCAGGTCGTCGGCCAGCTGGGTATAGTTCAGGAAGCCGTCCTCGTCCCAGTCCCCCCGGTATCCCTTCTTCCAGGATCCCAGATGCACCTCATAGATGGCCATCGGCTTTTCCAGCACCTTCCGGTTGTCCCGCCCCGCCTGATACTCCCCGTCGTGCCACTCGTATCCGTCCAGGCTGGCGACGATGGAGGCGCTGTCGGGCCGGAGCTCGAAGCGGAAGCCGTAGGGGTCGGACTTATACCGCTTTACGCCGTCCGCTCCCGTGATCACGTAGCGATACGCGTCCCCCGGACCCACCTCCGGCAGGAAGCATTCCCAGACGCCCCCGTCCCCCTGGGCGCGGTGCATCCATTTTTCATCCTCCCATCCGGTTTTCGCGCAGATCACGGAAACGTACTGCGCGTTGGGGGCCCAGACGTTGAACCGGGTTCCGCTGACCCCGTCCTCCACGTCCGGATGAGCGCCCATCTTGCGATAGACCTCGTAGTTCGTTCCCTGGTGGAACAGGAAGCTGTCAAAATCAGTAAATACGCTGGTTCCGGTTTCCATGTTCTCCTCCGTTCTCTGGCATGCCAGATCGATTGGTAAAAGCTCGCCTCTCCCCCTGATTGTACCCTGTATCCAGGCATCGCGCAACTGTATTTTTCTTCTGCCGGCCCGCCCTCCGATGGCGGGCAAGATGGCGCGCCGCCCTTTCGCGCGGGGGCCGCCCGTCCGGCCCGGAAGAGGCTTCTGCCGCCCGCTCCCGGTTTCCTGGCCTCCCGCGGAATCATGAAGTTGACACGGAAGGGGCGGTAAAGTAATATGAGAAAGCGACGGGGAAAATCGTTTTTTCAGACGCGCTTCATCCAGCGGAAGGGGGCCATGATGGTGGATTCCATACAGGATAAAATGCGGGAGCTGATCCGGAAGCTGAACGAGGCGTCCGACGCCTACTATGGCGGCCGGGATGAGATCATGAGCAACTTCGAGTGGGACGCGCTGTTCGACGAGCTGTCCCGCCTGGAGGATGAATCGGGCGTGGTGCTTCCGGACAGCCCGACCCGGAAGGTCAGCTCCGCTGCCGGGGACAACCTGGCCGGCGTAAAGGAAGCGCATGAGTTCCCCGCCCTCTCCCTGGCGAAGACGAAAAAGATCGGGGATCTGCAGGAATGGGCCGGAAGCCGCCCCGTCTGGCTTTCGTGGAAGCTGGACGGGCTGACGCTGGTGCTGACCTATGACGGGGGCCGGCTCGTCAAAATCCTGACCCGCGGGAACGGCGTCATCGGCACCAATATCACGTTTATGAAGGACGCGCTGGCGGGATTCCCCCTCTCCATCGATTACCGGGGGCATCTGGTGGTCCGGGGGGAGGCGGCCATCTCCTATCCCGATTTCGAAAAAATCAACGCCTCGATTTCCGATCCGCTTGAAAAATACGCCAATCCCCGGAATCTCGCCGCCGGAACCCTCGGGCTGGATGAAAAGCGCCTGGCGGATGTGAAAAGCCGGCATGTGGTCTTTCACGCCTTTACCCTGGTGCATCTGGACGAGGATCTCCCCTCCTGGGGCGGCCGGATGAAGCTGCTCGACGAACTGGGCTTCACGACGGTCGAGCGGGAAAAAACCGACGCGGCGGGCCTGCCCGAAGCGGTCGCCCGGTGGACAAAGCGGGTGGAGGACGGCGAAACGGAGCTTCCCGTGGATGGGCTGGTCATCTGCTATGAGGACACCGCCTACGCCTCCACCGGCAGCGTCACCGGGCATCACGCGACCCGCGCCGGTTTCGCCTTCAAATGGCAGGATGAAACCGCGCACACCACCCTCCGGCATGTAGAATGGTCCTGCGGAGCGACGACCATCACGCCCGTGGCCGTCTTCGATCCGGTGCAGCTGGAAGGGACGACCGTTTCCCGGGCCTCCCTGGTCAACCTGAGCGAGATGGACCGGCTGGGCATCGGGGAAAACGGCCGGACCGAGATGGACGTCATCAAGGCGAACAAAATCATCCCCAAGGTGATCCGGGTCACAAAGGCCTCCGGCCGCTACGATGTTCCCCCTCGCTGTCCCGCCTGCGGCGCGGACACGGCGGTCGCCGTCGGGGCCAGCGGCGCCCGGACCCTGAAATGCGACAATCCCGCCTGCCCGGCCAAAAACCTGAAGAAATTCGAGCGGTTCGTCGGCAAAAGCGGCATGGACATCGACGGACTTTCCATCGAATCCCTCCGGGATTTCGTCGCCGTCGGCTTCATTCATTCCTTTGCCGATCTTTTTAAGCTGTCTCGCTATTCCGAGGAGATCCAGGGTATGGAGGGCTTCGGCCGGAAGAGCCGCGATAACCTGATGGCGGCGATTGAACAAGCCCGCACCCATACGGACGCTGTTCATTTTCTGACGGCGCTGTGCATTCCCCAGATCGGGCTGGACGCGGCCAAGCGCCTGATCGGCGCCTATGGCTGGCCGGGCTTCGCGGAAGCCGTCGCGGCGGGCACTGACTTCGCCCAGGTGGACGGCATCGGCCCGGAGCGCTCCAGCGCGGTCTATGACTGGTATCAGGATCCCGGGAATCGGGACACCTTCCAGGAGCTGCTCCGGCTGCTCGAGATTGCTCCCGTTTCGCCCGCGAAAGAAGCCGCCGGCTCCTGCGCCGGGCTGACGTTTGTGATTACCGGGGACGTGCGTCATTTCAAAAACCGCGATGCCTTCATCGCCTTTGTGGAAGCCGGCGGCGGAAAGGTCGCCGGGAGCGTTTCCCGGAAAACCAGCTTCCTCGTCAATAACGATCCCGATTCTCCCTCCTCCAAGAATAAAAAGGCGGCGGAGCTGGGCGTTCCGATTATCTCGGAGGAGGAGTTCCTTTCCCGTTTCGGTTCGAATCCCCCGCCGGCGCCGGAGGAAGCCTCCCGGTAATCTTTGTCCGGCGCCTTCCGGCCGGTCTTTGATCAGCCGGGGCATGCACGCGTTGGGGCCTGAATATCAGGCGCACTGGATCTTCGTGGCCGGAATTGCTTTTCTCCCGCAAAACTGTTATCATCAGGGCGGTTCCCTGCGGGATCGGCTGTACCGCCTTTGTTTTCTCCTCGGGCGCATAAGTAATCCGGCCGGATCCCGATCCTCCGCGGGCGCGCCTTCCCCGGGCTCCCGGGCCGGACGGCGGAAAGCCCTCTCGGGGGCGGAGACCGGGGAATGCCGTTCCCAATCGGAGGCCGGGAAAAAGCTCTCCCGGTCGGGGGCCGGGGAGAAGCCTCCTCCGCGGGATGCGTCATGGAAAACGCGGCAGGATTCGCTGCCGCTCAGAAGACAGAAGAAAGAAGCAGAGCAATGAGGAAATTTAAGAATTTTGTGATTGGCGGCATCCAGAGCAAGGTGTTCAATCTGATCCTGTATACGGTGTTTCTGCTGACCGCCGCCTTCATCGCTTTATCCATCTATCAGAACAACACGCTTTCGCAGCTGGTGGCCGACTCCAGCCAGCGGCAGCAGGAGGCCATCGGCGAGATTACCGGCCGGGTCATGGACGTGGTGGTGGATCAGAACCTGGAGCGCGCCAACAGTACGGAAGCGGCGATTGTGGACGCCATGTTCACGGATGAAGCCCGGCGAGTGCTGTTTCTGGCGGATTACGCGACCAAGCTGTTCGCCCATCCGGAGGCGTATGAGCCCAAGCCCTATTCCGGCCCCCGCGCCGAGGACGACGGGAAATGGACGGCCAAGGTGATTTACGCCCCCGGCGTGGATCCGGAGGATCCGGCTGTCAAAGGCAAGCTGGGGCTGGTGGCCAATATGGCGGAGATCATGCTCTCCCTCTGCCCTTCCTATGAAGCCACCTCGATCTATATCGGCCTGCCGGAAGGGGCGCATTTAACCGTCGGAAACACCTCCTCCGGCTGGATCAGCGAAAGCGGCGGCACCATCGCCTATGATCCGCGGGAGCGAGGCTGGTACCGCGCCGCCGTGGAGGCAGGCAAGCTCACCTTTTTCGGTAACGAAACGGATATCGATACCGGGGCGTTCTGCGTCGAATGCGCCATCCCGGTCTATGGCCCGGACGGCAGCCTGCAGGCCGTGATCGGGACGGATCTTTTCCTCGATAACATGCAGCAGATTCTGCAGGGGATGGCCGTGGAGGGAGAATACTTCCTGCTGATCAACCAGAACGGCTGCATCATCCCCGGTCCCCAGTCGGAAATCTTCCCCATCTCCGCGGAAAACAAGACCGGCGATATGCGGGAAGCCGGCGAGCCGCTGCTGAGGGATGTGGTTTCCCAGGCGCTGGCCGGCAACAGCACGGCCGTCGTCAGCGGCGGGCTTGGGGACGGCACGTATTATCTGACCGCCTCGCCCATTCCCGCCACCGGCTGGGTGCTGGTATCGGCGTATAACGCGGAAATCACCCGCCAGCCCGCCCAGCTGCTTCAGGGCAGCGTCTCCCAGATCCAGTCCGAGTCCATGTCCGTTTACCAGGAAAAAATGTCCCATTCCCGGACGATGGGCAACATCCTGCTGCTGGTCGTCATGGTGCTGACCCTCACGGGCGCCCTGGTCCTGGGGAAGCGGATCGTCAAGCCCCTGAACACCATTACCCGGCGCATATCCGAGCTCAACGAGGGGAACCTGGAATTCAAAATGGAGGGCGCCTACAAGACCGGGGACGAGGTGGAGGAGCTGGCTCAGTCCTTCGCTGCGATCTCTCATAAGACCGTGGAATATATGCAGAAGGTCGTCCAGGTAACAGCGGAAAAGGAGCGCATCGGCACGGAGCTTGCCCTGGCCACGCAGATTCAGGGCGCCATGCTGCCGCATATTTTCCCCGCCTTCCCCGATCGGAGCGAGTTTGACATCTTTGCCAGCATGGACCCGGCCAAGGAGGTGGGCGGAGATTTCTACGACTACTTCCTCATCGACAACGACCATCTCGGTCTGGTCATCGCGGATGTGTCGGGCAAGGGCGTTCCGGCGGCGCTGTTCATGATGGCCAGCAAAATTATCCTCCAGAGCGTCGCCATGATGGGGCACTCCCCCGCGGAAATTCTGGCCAGAACCAACAACGCGATTTATACCAACAACGAGGCGGAGATGTTCGTAACGGTCTGGCTGGGAATCCTGGAGCTGTCCACGGGCAAGCTGACCGCCGCCAACGCCGGCCACGAGTTCCCGGCGATCCGGCAGCCAGGCGCTCCCTTCGAGCTGTATAAGGACCGGCACGGCTTCGTCATCGGCGGCATGGAAAACGTGCGCTATAAGGAGTACCAGATCCAGATGGAGCCCGGCAGCAAGATCTTCGTCTATACCGACGGCGTCGCCGAAGCCACCAACGCGGAGAAGGAGCTCTTTGGCACCGAGCGGATGATCGAAGCCCTCAATACCGATCCGGACGCGACCCCGGAGCAGATTCTGAAGAACGTGCGTTCCAGCGTCGACGCTTTCGTGAAGGACGCAGAACAGTTTGACGATCTGACCATGCTGTGTCTGGAGTATAAAGGAAAGCAGTGATCTTCCCATCCGCCGCCCCCGGAGCGGGCGGACTTTCCCTCAATCACCTCTGAAAGGAGCTTGAATTCGATGAAGACACTCTATCTCGAATGCGGCATGGGCGCGGCGGGCGATATGCTGATGGCCGCTTTGCTGGAGCTCGTTCCCGATCGCCAGGCTTTCGTGGACCGGATGAACGCCCTCGGCCTTCCCGGCGTGCAGGTCTCGGCGGAAAAGGCCGTCAAATGCGGCATCACCGGGACGCACATGAGCGTTACCGTGGGCGGCGAGGAAGAGGAATCCCATGACGACCATGGGCATTTCCACGAACACGGCCACGAGCATCCGCATGAACATGATCATGAGCTCGACCACCACCATGGCCATTTCCACGAACACGGCCATGAGCATCCCGAAGATCACGGTGGCCCGCATGACCATGAGCACGATCACGAACACCCGCATGACCATGAGCACGATCACGAACACCCGCACGACCACGAGCATGATCACGAACACCCGCACGACCACGAGCATGATCACGAACACCCGCACGACCACGAGCATGATCACGGCCATGAGCATGATCATGGCCATGAGCATGATCATGGCGATGGGCATCACCATGCCCATCATCACGCCTCTCTGGCGGACATTACCTCCCTCATCGACGGGCTGCCCGTTTCCGATCAGGTAAAGTTTCACGCGAAGGCGGTCTACGCCCTTATCGCCGACGCGGAAAGCCAGGTTCACGGGCATCCGGTTTCCGAGATCCATTTTCATGAGGTCGGAACGATGGACGCCGTCGCGGATGTGGTGGGCGTATGTCTGCTGATGGAGATGATCGGCGCGGAGCAGATTCTGGCCTCCCCCATCCACGTGGGCAGCGGTTTTGTGCGCTGCATGCACGGGATCCTGCCGGTTCCCGCGCCCGCCACGGCCCTGATTCTGCAAGGCGTTCCCACCTATGGCGGGCAGGTGCGGGGCGAGCTCTGTACGCCCACCGGCGCGGCCCTGCTGAAGCATTTCGTTTCCCGCTTCGGCGACCGCCCCGTGATGGCCGCCTCCGCCATCGGATACGGCATGGGCAAAAAGGACTTTGAGCGGGCCAACTGTTTGCGGGCGTTTCTGGGCGACAGCGGGGAGCGGCTCGAGCGGATTACAAAGCTGGAATGCAACCTGGACGACATGACCGGCGAGGAAATCGGCTTCGCGATGGAACAGCTGTTCGCCTCGGGCGCGCGGGAGGTCTATACCCAGCCCGTCGGCATGAAGAAATCCCGCCCCGGCGTCCTGCTGTCCGTCCTCTGCCTGCCGGAGGACGCCGACCGTCTCGCCGCCGAAATCATGAAGCACACCACCACCCTGGGCATCCGCCGACAGGAAATGGATCGGTATCTTCTCTCCCGCTCTCTCGAGACGGCGGATACGCCCTACGGCCCCGTGCGGGTCAAGCGGGCCGCGGGCATGGGCGTTTCGCGCGGCAAGGCGGAATACGACGATCTGGCCGCCCTGGCCAAAAAGCTCGGGCTTTCGCTCCGGGAGCTCCGGGGAAAACTGAATCTATGATTTACGCCACATCGGACCTCCACGGCTATCCCCTGTCGTGTTATGAGCAGGGATGTCCCGCCCGCCTTCCGGAAAAGCCGGAGGAGATGACGGCAGAATCGGTTCTGGCCAGAGCGTTTCACTGACAGATCCGCCCGCGAATGCGTATCAAATGATGGGAACCTTTTCCCAAGGCCATGGAAGGAGTGAAGACGATGAAGAAAAACAGGACACGGATCACGACAGACCGGAAGAACACGGCGCGCGGAAGGCGGCTGGTGGCGGGCCTGACGGCGCTGATGCTGGCGCTGGGCCTCTTCGGAGCGGCGCTGGCGGAAATCATTCCCGCCAGCGAGCCGGGGCAGCAGATCGGGTATCAGGCGGTGGTGCTGTGCGAAAAGCTGACCCTGCGGGAACAGCCGGACGCCTCCTCCCGGGCGGTTCATACGCTGCAATACGGCGATCTGCCCATCGTGGTGGGTGCCGACTCGGAACAGGGAGCCCGGGAAGAAAACGGCTTTTTATACTGTGTCCTGGGCGACGGGGAAGATTCGCCCTCCGGCTGGCTCAACAAGGACTATCTTTTCATCAATCCCGCCTGGTATGTAACGGAAAGAAGCACGCCGGTCTACGCCTGGAACGGAGCGGATGCGCCGAGGATCGGCCTGCTCGACGGCGGAACACGCCTGCCCATCCTGAAGGAGGAGGCGGGCTGGTATCTGGTCAGCCTGCGGGGCGCGGCCGGATGGATCCGGAAGTAAGGGGTTGCCCTCATTTATCAATCGCATAGGAGGAAATGAATCCATGAAAAAAACGCTGAAAAGAACGATCCTGCTGGCCCTTTCTCTGGCCCTGGTCCTGACCCAGGCGGCTTTCGCCGCGCCTTCCGAAAAGCTGCAGGCGGTCTATGACGCCCTGATGGCCGAAGGCTCCTCCTTCAACACGACCAAAGCGACCTACGCCCAGTATTATCAGGGCGTTGAGCTGGACGCGAAGCTGGAGGACGACCGGATCGTCATCACGCTAAGCAGCACCAACGAGTACGTGCCCTCCGGCTCCTGGACCTTTATCCAGGAAGGGGACGACCTGACCGTGACTTTCCCCCAGGACGACTTCTCCGGCACCGGCATGGTCATGAACCTGTTTGCGGCCGTCACGGCCAGCCGTGGGGTCAATACCAGCCTGCTCAACGGATACATGTTCGCCCTTGGCGATGAGAACCCCTATATGGCCATGGAGCGGGATGAAAAGGCCGGAACGGTCAAATATCTGATCCGCCTGAACGCGGAATACAATTTCGAGGGCCTGGATCAGATGATCATGACGAAAGAAAAGATGGACTTCCTGGATCCGAAGGATGACACGATGACCAGCTGGGGCGGCAACTATGGCAAGGTGATCATGGTCATGAATCGCAGCGGCCGCAGCCTGACGATCCTGGTCTGCGAGCATGGCGGGCTGGACAACGTCGCCTATCAGGATATCATCAACGCCGTTTCCGCCGTTCAGCCGGAAGGCTGGGAAACCTTCGTGGCCGAATACAAGGAGCTCAAGGACGTGAAGACGGAGGGCTACAGCGTCACGCTGAACCCGGACGACGCGCAGGTGGGCGAAATCATCGAGGAGCGCTATGAGGGCTATTCCTACGCCATCGTCCGTATTGGAAAGGGCGAATAAGCAAAACAGATGCACGGAAAAAAAGCACCGCGGGGCGATCCCGCGGTGTCTTTTTATCCCCTGGCCGATTTGCGGCGCCGGCCGGGCGTGGCGTAAGCGACGCAAATCGGAAAGCGTTTAAGCTTCTGCGGTCTGGTTACAGCAGGGCCTTCACGCAGGCTTCCACCTCCGCCATATCGGCAGTGGGCTCAAAGCGGGCGACGACGTGGCCCTCCCGGTCGATGATGAACTTGGTGAAGTTCCACTTGATGTCCGGCTTCTTCGCCCAGTCGGGATCCGCCTCGGAGAACATTTTCTCCAGCAGCGCCTTGTAGGGGTGCTCGCCGAAGCCCTCGAAGCCCTTTTCGGACTTCAGGTAGGTATAGAGGGGCAGCTCGTTCTCCCCGTTAACCTCCGCCTTCTTCATCTGGGGGAAGGTGGTGTTGAAATGCATGGTGCAGAATTCATGGATCTCGTCGTCGGAGCCGGGAGCCTGGCCGCCGAACTGGTTGCAGGGAATATCCAGGATTTCCAGCCCCTGATCATGATAATCCCGGTACAGCTGCTCGATGGGCGCGTACTGGGGCGTAAAGCCGCAGCCGGTGGCCGTGTTCACAACCATGATTACCTTTCCTTTGTAGTCCGCCAGGTTCAGCTGTTGGCCCTTGCCGGTGGTTACGGTGTAGTCGTAGATCATTGTTTTTTCCTCCTCGTTATTTATTTTTGTTTTCTCTTCCCGGGACAGCACGCAGGAAGGCGATGATGATCAGCACATAGCAGATGGTTTTGGGGAGCATGAGCATGCCCAGCATGGGTACCGCCCCGGCGCCCACGGCCACCGGGATATAAAACAGGAAGGACAGAAGGATATACAGCCATACGAAGCGGAAAACCCGGTCCTCCTCCCGCTTGCGGAAGTACAATGCGCAGATCGCCGCTCCCAGCAGCACGAAGGGGATGTTCCGGAGGATGCCCCAGGTCATGTCGCTGCTGTTTTCGAACCAGCCGTTCTGCGGGAAGAGGCACAGGATGACCCGCGCCGCCGTTAGCACCCACAGCCCGATCGTCATTCCGCGGTTTTCCGTTTCCCGGTAACGCCCCAGCCAGATGTAATACAAAAGCATGTAAAAGAATGTCATGGTGATGGACGTGACAAGCTTGCCCACCCCCAGGGCGGCCGTAAAATCGGCGTCGGCAAAATAGTTCAGCACCCGGGGCACAAGATGGAACGCGTCGCCGCATCCGAGAATCAGGGCGGCCAGACCCATCATCTTCTCCGTCCGGTTCCGCGCCCGGCGAAGGATCAGGCACCCGCTGATGATGGCAAACAACAGGTAAAGGATGTCAAAGGCGGATTCCCCGTATTTCATGTCGCAGCCCTCCCGTGCTCCCGTGCTCCCGTGCTCCCGTGCTTCCGTGCTTCCGTGCTTCCGTGCTTCCGTGCTTTTCATTTGAAGCAATTATATTTTATCATATGTATTTTTGCCTGTCAACCTCTTTTTCTGATATACTTTTTCTATCGTCCCGGCCGCGGAAGGCGTTTCCGCAAAGCGGGAGGCCGCAAAAGCCTCCCGCTCTTCTTTTTCTGTTTTCCCCGCGCCTCCGGGAAAGCGCCGGTCCGCGGCCTCCCCGGGTATTACCTGATCAGGATCGCTCCCACGATCAGCATCGCGCAGACGGCCCCCGCCGCCAGGTCCAGCGCCCGGAGGGGATACTTCTTATATCCGGAGGCCGGCGTGCGCAGCTCAAACCCGCGAACCTCCGCGGCCACGGCCGTGGCGTCCGACCGGCGGACGGAGGAAATAAGCAGCGGCGCGCACAGGGGCAGCATCATTCCCAGCTTTTTGAAGCTGTTGCGGGTATCGAACTCAATGCCCCGGGCGGTCTGGGCCTCCATGATGTCCTTCATCTCCTCCAGAAACTGGGGAATGAACCGGATGGCCGTCGTCAGGGTAAAGGCGTATTTATACGGCACATGCAGCACCTGCACCAGGGCATTGGCCAGATCGGAAACCCGGGTCACCGCCAGCACCAGCGCCAGCGGCATGCACACGACCATCAGCCGCAGAACCACCTTGGCCGCCGTCATCAGCCCCTCGTCCGTAATGATCCAGAACACCGTTTCGCCCCTTCGGGTCAAAAGCGCCTGCAGGATGAACAGGAAGGCCGCGATCTTCATCAGCCCCTTCAGGATTCCCAGCGTTTTCCCGGGCACCCCCGCGATCAGGCCGATGGCCAGATTCACCCCCAGCAGCCCCACAAGGAAAAACAGGTTGTCCGTCACAAAGGCGGCGACGCAGATCGCGACGGTCATCCCAATCTTGCTGATGGGGTTCAGCCGGTGAATCAGGGAGTTTCCCGGCACGTATTGAAAAAGATCCCTCATGCCTTTTCCCTCCTGTGCTCCAGGCGGTTCAGAACGGCCTGGGAAACCTCCTCCGCCGTATCCGCCCCCTCAAATTCCCCGCCCAGCTTCAGGGCCAGCTGCGTGATCTGCGGCGGCAGCAGGGACGCCCGTTCCATTAATTCCCGGTCGCGGAAAACCTCCCTGACCTTCCCGTCCCCGATCAGCCGGCCGCCGGCCAGCACCAGGGCCCGTTCCGCGTAGTCCAGCACCACCTCCATATCATGGCAGACCATGACGACCGTGACCCGTTCTTCCCGGTTCATTTTCCGGATCGCGTCCATGATATGGCAGCATTCCCGATAATCCAGCCCCGTGGTCGGCTCATCCAGGATCAGGATCCGCGGCTCCACCGCCAGCACCGAAGCCAGCGCGACCCGCTGCCTTTGGCCCCGGCTGAGCGAGAAGGGTTCCTCCTCCCCGGAGAACTGGAAATCCGCCAGGATCCGCTCCGTCCTTTCCCGGATGCCGGCCTCTCCCAGGTCGCCCCGAACGGCTTTGAGGCCGAAGGCGATTTCCTCCCGCACCGTGTTTTTGCAGATCTGGCGATCCGGATTCTGAAAAAGAAAGCCCACTTCCCTCGCCCGGCGGCTGACCCGGGTCGTCGCCGTATCCGCCCCGTTGATCAGCACCCGGCCGGCCGTGGGGCGAATCAGGCCGTCGATCAGCTTCACCGTCGTGGTTTTGCCGGCGCCGTTTGGCCCCAGCAGCGCGACAAACTCGCCCTCCTCAATGGCAAAATCCAGATCCTGAACCGTGGGTCCGGCGGCCGCGTAACCAAAGCTGACTTTTTCCAGCCGTATCATTCGATCAGCCCCCTTACCATCGTCTCCGCCTCCTCCACGCTTGTGCAGACCGGCAGTTCCCGCCCCGTTTTTTTCCGAAGGAGAAGGCTCAGGCTGGAAACCCGGGGACAGTTGACCCCCAGCGCTTTCAGCTCCTCCGTCCGGCGGAGCACCTCCCTTGTCTCCCCCTGGCAGAAAACGCGGCCGTGATCAAGCACCAGCAGCTGGCGGACGAATTCGCACAGCAGCATGATCTTCTGCTCGATAATGACGACCGTGATGCCGTACTCCCCGTTCAGGCGCTGAAGCATGCGGAAAATCTGCCGGCTGCTGCCGGGATCCAATTCCCCCGTCGGCTCGTCGAGCAGCAGCACCCGGGGCCGCAGGGCGATAATGGAGGCGATGGCCACCTTCTGCCGCTGCCCGCCGGAGAGGGAAGCGATGGTCCTCTCCCGCAGGTTCTCGATGCCCACCTGCCGGAGCGCGAACTCCATCCGCTCCGGGATTTCCGCGTGGGGCACGCCGAAGTTCTCCAGGCCGTAGAGCAGTTCATCCTCGACGACGGAGGATATAATCTGGCTGTCCACATCCTGAAAAACCAGGCCCACCAGCCGGGACAGATCGGTCAGGGGGGTGTCCACGGTATCCAGGCCGCCCACCAGGATCCGGCCGTAATAATCCCCGGGAAAATGGTGCGGAATGATGCCGCTGATGGCCCGGGCCAGCGTGGTTTTTCCCGCGCCTGCGGGGCCGATGATCCCCGCGAAGCCGCCCTCCGGAACAGAGAAAGAAACGTCCTTCAGCGCCGGAACCGTCTCTCCCTGATAACAGAAGGTCAGATCCTGAATCTCGATCATGGGTTCACGTTCCTTTCAACCGGTATAGCTCGTCAGCCCCCGCGAATCCCCGGCCGAGAGTCGCCCTCCCGGCCAGGCCCGTCCATTCCGCGGGGCGGGATCCTTCTCCGGTTCTTATTTTTTCAGCACTTTCTTCAGCGGCAGATACAGCAGCTGTACAAGCACGCTGCCGATGGCCGCGGTTCCCAGTACGATAGGGATATAGGCGACCAGGCCGCTGGTCTCCATATGCATAAATACGAACAGACAGATCACGAAGCTGCTGCCGGAAACCACCGTGGCCACAAAGGTGGCCAGCAGCGGATTCACGTCCGCCTTTCCAATCCGCAGGGGCACCTTCATCATCAGGACCATCGTCATGGCGCCCAGCAGCTCGGAAATAAAATTCAGCCACGGGGTTCCGGGCAGGAACTGGCAGATCGCCCCCGCCAGGATGCCGATAATGGCGCTGCCCGCCAGATTCGGGCGTACCAGCAGAATCGCCAGGCAATAGGAAGCGATGATGAAGTTCGGCTTCATGCCGAAGAAATTGACGACGCTGCCCACAAAGAGCTTGAGCACGGCGCCGGCCGCCAGCAGGATGGCGACAAGGATCAGGTCCTGGATGGAAAAGCCTTTTTTCTCCTGGGTCTGAACGGTTCTCTTTTCGGTCATGGGGATTCCTTCCTTTCTTTTCTGGTCTTTCCGTGGGATGAAATGGGCGACAGGTTGGTCGTCCGGCCGCCACGCCGGATTCGGAAAGAGGGAAGAAGGAAAAGAAAAAGCCCGCCCAGCAAAGGACGAGCTTGTCTTCACAAACCCATGGTACCACCTTCATTTGAACCGTTTGACCGGTCCCTCTTACGAGGGCGCCAACACACCCTCTGCCCTTAACGCGAGCACACGGTCCGGATACTCGGGCCTTCGGCCCTTTCCCCTTTCCCTCAGCGATCCATTTGCCGGTGAACCTTCCGCGGGTTTTCAGCTGCCCCCGCTCTCTGTGGGCGTCCCTCCCGGTTTGATATTCGCCTCAAAGGTTTATTCAGTTCGTATAAAGAATATCATGAAATCGACGAATGTCAATCCTTTTGAATTGTACTTTCATTGTTTCGGAGGTTGATTGTTACTGTTCACAGGTCAGCTTGAACAGAAAAGGCCGTCGGCCTATACTGACTGATGTCGGTAGGCCGACGGCATCTCATCTCTCGAAGATCCTGGTCACTTCTTCAAACAAATTTTTTTCCGGATCAGCTCGGATGCTAT
>JAZQCB010000002.1:0-14478 GCA_045546035.1 Clostridia bacterium | reverse complement strand
CAGAACGACATGGCTACGATCCGACTCCCCCCACGAGTACCAATTCCGCCGATGACCGGGATACTGCCCGGCGCTATTTCGAGGTGGTCAACAACAAGATTCTGATCATCATCTGCGCAGCCGGCCTGCTTCTGACCATTATAGGAATCGCCAATTCCCGCTACATGGGCGGCATGATTGTGCTGGGTCTGATTCTCCTTGGCATCAGCGGCTTCTTTCTCTATCGCCGTTTCACAAAAAAGGTGACGGATGAGATGTATGACGCCATCGTGGACCGGGCCCTGAAGGGGCAGAACGTCGAAAAGCGCGCCCTTTCCATCCTCGGCCTGGATCCCACCGAGGTTTCCGAAGTGCGCCCCATCGTCATCGACGGCTACGATTATGTCAACGCGACCCAGGTCAAACTGGGCAAGGATCAGAAATGGCGCTCCAACATGTATTCTGTGACCATGCTCTATTTCTGCCGGGCGGAGCTGTATACCTATAAATTCCGCTTCTGTGTCACCGATGACCGGACCTGGGATTCCTCCGACATGTATTTCTACGACGATATCGTTTCCGTCTCCACCGCCAGCGAGACCCTGAAGATCAACGGCGGCCGCGACAAGATCGACTCCTCCGCCATCAAGCTGACCACCTCCGGCGGGACCACCTTCTCCGCCTCCATCCGGAACGTTGCCGGCGCCCAGCGCTCCTTCGACGCCATGCGCGCCTATCTGAAGGACAGAAAGCGCGCCATCCGCCGATAAACCCGCCGCTCGCTTCACGGTTTATTAGGGAAATCCGGCTACTGCAGGGATTCCCCTTCTGTTTTCGGTTCGTCCGCTAAGCAGAAGCTAATGACCTCTTTTTCGGGGAGGGAAAATCTTGGAATATGATCTGTTTCTGGATGAAAGCGGACAGTTTACGCACCCGAAAGAGCCAACGTTAATCGGCGGATTCCTGTTGAAGCGTTCTCTTTCTTTCAATGAGCATCACGCCAGCGGATGGCGAAAGGATATACAGAGCCTGATCGTCAAAGAAGGGTTCCAGACGTCTGAGACACTGAACCGGGGCCGTCGATTTCACGAACTGCTGGATGAAGAAAAAAGGGCTGCTCCGGAAAAACTGAACGGGATTCTCGCAGAGAAGGAAGAAATCAAGAAGGCCGGATTCTATGTTTTCAACCATTGCAGTGAAAACCGCCATTCCGCCCATAATCGCTGGAACACGGAATGCCGGGTTCTTAAAGAATTTCTGAAAAGGATCACAGATCTGGACGGTCAGATCGTCATTTTTGACAATCCGGGCGGCGAATACTTTCTGGACAGCAATACAACCTATCTGACCGTCTTCTCCCTTGGCTTTATGAACCTTTACAGGGAGCTGGCCTCCAGAGACAACGCTCCGCCGATGATCTTCATCCATGCGGCAGAAAGGCTGAATGTAACGCTTCGTTTTGAAAAGGAGAAGCTCGATCTGTCCCCTATTCCGGACGTCGGTGAAGAAGTTCTGGTGAAGCCCCAATACGTTTCCCAGATGAAAAACTGTGCCTTCCTTCATGGCGGAATTGACCTTCTGAAAATCCCGAGCTTTTCCTCTTCGCTGGACAAGATGGAAATTCTTCAGGATACTCTCACAAAAGGCGTCAGAGAGCCCAATCCCTTAACCGTTGTCTGCGATTACATCTGCAATTGCTTCTACAACCGTTCCTCCGATTCAGTATGCGAAACGATCCAGCCTTTCAATCAATCCATTCTCCTCCGCAACGTTTTCAGCGAAGGGCTGCAAACCCATTCCTTTTCCCTTGAGCGCATTCAGGAAAGACAGACCTGGGATGCCGGTCTGATGGAACTGATAAGCCGCGGATTTCCGGGAAAAATCACGGAGCAATTTTTTGATGCTTTTCAAAGATGTCCTTATCCCGTACAGAGAAGCGCTGCTCTCTCCGTTGTCCAGTCTGTTTTTCCCTATATCGATTCCCATGCGGAAATGGCCTCGTGGTGTGTACGGCTGGAAACGGCGCTGAAAAAAACGTCCTGCATGAACCCTCAGGCATACCTGGAGTTTTCCGCTCATCTTCTTTTATACCTCTATGCGCTGAACACCCATCAGGGGAGAAACGATCGTTGCGCCTATACTGAGACTCGTTTCCGGGAAAACGTCCTGAAAATCGAAGACCTTGAAATCAGGAACGCGTTAATCCTGCTGTTCCTGAACCGGGGAATCGTTTCCTCCTGTGATACTTTCCAATATGAAACCGGAGAGGAATACTTCCGGCTGATCCGGCAATACTGGGAGATGTATGAGGAACTCAGCGCTGATTTGATTTGCGGGTTTGCGGGAACTGGTTCTCCGGCCTGCGCAAAAATGATCGAATACGGGCGATCCATGGGTTCCGCCATCCAGCTGTGTATCCACCGGATGCATCAGGAAGGAGCTGATCTGCCCGTACTGACTGAAGAAGCCTTCAGCATGGCAAACAGGATGATGGACTGCTTCTCCTCTGCCGAGGATCTTTCCCGGGGGCATCAGAATCGGGCTGATCTTTACTCGGAAACCGGTCATTTTGCCGAAGCGCTCCAGGAATTATGTCTGGCAATCGACCGACCGGATCTGATCGGTGCGGACATAGAGGATCAGAGCAAGGCACTGCTTGCCTGGACCGGTCCCATGGGAGAAGGCGCCGCCAATCGTTTCAACGGATTGTTTATCTTTTCTCATTTCGTTCTTGCCATCTCGAGAAACATATCCGTTGAGTATGCCGAAAACCCGAACTGCGGCGGTTTTCGCGCTCTAAGAACGATTGTCGCTCATCCGTTTTTTGATCTGAACAGCCTGAGAAGACTCTATCTGGACGGAGCCTATCCAAAGCCAGTTATTCTCTGGCATCTTGTCTCCTCTCTGGCGAGGACAGGAATGATTTCGGCGGATCGTCTGCCTCTTTTGACAAATCTGCTGGATCTGGCGTACGATTCCCTGAAGAACGGAGAAATCACTTTCTCCGCCATTGGCATCGCTATCCTGGCGGATAAAATTGATCTTACGCGGCAGGGGCTGCTTCTTCCGGATCGCATAGAGCCCAAAAAGGATATGAACCAGCTGCTGTCCGATTATGCCAGATTCAAAACGGGAAACCACGCAGATCCTTTCGTGCCCCTGTTTGACGATCCCGCTCATCTCCCGCTGAAGCAGATCGTCTCCCGAATCGCCTATTGATTCGATTCCCGTTTGCAGACATCAACACTGCTGCAAACAGCATGCTTCCCCCGTGAACAGTAACAGGTTGTCCTGTATGTTTATTCCTCATCGAGGAATTGAAAATCGGGGAATAATACCGTATGATAGTTCTACGAGCTCTTCCTTTCCGGGGGATCATTTCTTTTCCCGAACTCTTTTTTGAGGAACAGATTATTCAGGAAGGAACCTAAAATGATGATAAGCCTTCTGGATGTTCAGGTCGGAAAACGGTATCTTTTCGGCGCTACCAACGACTTTGTTTTCTCGCCCGAGGAAGGGCTTGTTCTTGACAAGGATCGGAATGGCAATCTGACCCTCCTGCTGTCGGGAGAAAACGAGGGCAGGCAAAAGGAAATGCCCTTCGCTCCCTGGATATACGCCGAACCCCTTCCGGGGGAAAACAGTGCTTCTCTCCTCTCCCAGATCGCTCAAATCGGTCATCAACTGGACGGGCTGACCGCCGCAAAGTCCGGGAAGGAATCTTCGTCTCCTTATCTTTACGAAAACGATGCCATTGATGCGTTGGAAGAATGGGAGGATCCAGACGCGGCCCGCTTCTATCTGACCCACTCTTTCCCCGTCTGTGTTTTCAACTCTCTACCCTTTGTCCTGAATCGCAATGAATCAAACCGGCTGGTTTTTCAGCTGCTGATCCGGGCCCTCGATCTTTGCGCCTCTGACCCGGGGTCCTGGCCGGATGCCTACATGCCCCTTTTTCCGGATCAGAACGATCTGTATAGCCCCCTCAATTTTGAAATCGTCCGCCGTGTCGCCCGCTCCTTCCGGAAGATAATGCCCCAGCAGGTGCTGAATCATCATGAATTCCGCTTCGAAGGCGTCATTACCATGTTTACGGGAGACCATGGCTATATTAGCGTTTCCGATGTACTTTCCCTCCGTTTCAATAAAGAAGGCATTCTGGATTCTCGACTGTTGAAAATCCTTCGTCAGGGAATCACAACCGTTGGATGGATTGAGGTCTCTTTTTCCGTCAGCCGGGTCCAGTCCGGACACTATGCCTGCCGCCTGAGGCTGACCAGCCCGGCGGTATTCATGGCGGAGCATCTGGGACTTCTGAGTCCGGACGACAGTGAGGAAGTACCCGGAAGTTATGAGGCCTCCGCCATATGCGGAACCAGTAAACTCCCTCCCTCCCTGCGGGACCTTCTGGCTTCCTCCGAAAGCAGCCGTCCCATGGATCCGGTGCCCACAAAGAGGGGAACCGTCATCTCCGCGGCCCCTTATGAAGACGGAACCTCCCCGATAAAAGGCGTTCTCTCCTGCGAGGGCATGGAATACAGCTTTCATGCTCTGCAGGTCTGCGACGAGAGCCTGATGGAACGATGGCGCCAGGGCAGGCTCCAGGGCACGCCGGTCCTGTTTGAACCCGCTTTCAACCATACCCGCAATGCCGTTTCCCTCAGCGCGGATTTCGTCCGATCGGAAGCCTTTTCCGTTCCGCTCCCCCCGGCGCATACGGACGGGGACCTCTGGCTTGATCCTCCTTATGCGGAAGAGGAACTTTCCGCCTTTCTTGCCCATCCCGATGTGCCCTCTGATTTTTCGCCTCTGCAGCCCTGGCTGAACGCTTTTCAGGGGATGATCGGAGATAGCCAGATTGGGAAAATCAATCCCCATGGGTCCAAGCAGAAATGCTGGATCTATCTTGCGCGGGGACGAAAGTTCGGTTTTTCCTTCTCCCAGATCCAGGACGAGCTGCTGTATGTCCTGATCAACTCTTCCCTGCGGACGACCATTGACTGGTCACAAATTGACATCTGCTTTGTTTCCCGCAAATCAGGCGGGATGTATTACGCGGATCATGTCATCCTGACCGCAAAAAGCAGAATCGAGCTGGCGCATCAATATGGATTGAATCTGCCTGCTCTGCCCCTCTCGAATCGGTTCATTCTCGTGCCGAGAAGAAGCTTCATGCCCCTCCCCTTCGCGGAAAGCGTTCAGCCAAGGCAAAGCCCGGACCCCGGCCCCTCCGATCCCGTTTCTGTAGAAGAGCCGGACGCCGCTGAAGTATCTCCGACCCCCGGCATCACGCAGGATATCGGCATTCTTTTGCCCTTCTCCCCATCCGCCCCCTGCGGATACATCGGAAAAAAGTTTTACACGAAAGCCTGCAGGGTGGCGGAACTTCCCCGGGGAGACGCGCGGTTTGATCCAGCGCTCCTGTCCTTCCCTGTCGACAGGGATTATGTATATATTGTCAGATACAGCTATGCCACATCCAGTGCCCGGGCGGTCAAAACGGTCCTTTCCATCGAATACCAGGATCGGGTGCCCTATGCCACGCTTGGTTCCCTGAGCATCGAAGAAGACGGTGAAGTCGTGCGGATGCCCCTGATCAACGTCATCGCTCATTATTATCTTCACCGGAGCGTGAACCTGTCCCTCGCCGGCGGGAAGCTGCTCTCCGGCACCGTCGACGCCGCGGATCAAAACGCCTTTACCCTGACTTGTGGCGGAAAGACGGAAACCGTACCCTTCGAAGAGATCGAAAAGCTGTGCATCCGCGGGTTCGTTACCGCCTATACGCCCTCCCGGGTGCCCGGCGGGGTCCTGGATAACTCCTTCTCCTTCCGTATCGGCGGTTTTGCTTCCCCGATGGAGGCCGGGAGACTGTCCCCGGGTCTGCCGGTTGTTTATCGGCTGCAGGGTGTACCCCGGGATAACGGGATCGAAGCCTTTGATATTCAGCTCATCAATCTGGAAAAAAAGGAAACCGTTCTGGTGGAGCGGATTGAAGAAAACCGATATGCCGCTGTTGTCCCTGACGACTACGGGATCGCGTTTCTCCCTTCCCGGGATATCCTGGAAATCCATGATGTTCCGCCGACGCTGGATTTTTCCGCTTACGATTATACCGTGACACTTCTCAGGCAGCCTTCAAGCGCCTTCTGGCTCTGGGAAAACGGATCCGTGAGGAAGACCGAAAAGCTCTGCAGCGGCATTCTGACCTCCTTTTCCGGCGATATGGCCACGATCCGTCCTGAAACACAGCTGCCCAATCAGGATTTCGACAGGACCTACCGTTGCCCGGATCGGATTTTTTACAGTCCGGACGGAGAAGACTACCGTCCCGTGGATACATCCCGCTTCGATTATCAGATTCTCTACCGGCTCATCCAGCCGGGGGAGGAGCAGCTGCTGCGTGTGGTTCGGGTCTGCCAGGCGATCCGCAAGAAAAAAACCGGATGGTTGTTCAAGTATATTACTGCCAATGATGAATACGGCTTTATCGTATCCGATGCGGAGGCCCGGACGGTTCATTTTGAATGGAACACGCTGGACCGGTCTCAAAACCGGTATTGTCGGCGCACGGACATGGTCAACCCGCCCGATGTCATCCTAACCCGGAACGGCGCCGCTTATCGGGTCAGTTATCTGGAGAGGACAAACTACAACGGCAGGATCACCGCCCAGGAGATCGAGTTCCTGGATGATGACCCGCAGTTCCCAGGCCGCGCGTCCCCAGCACGGAGGCCTCTGCCGGCGGAACCCGCGGCGCCTCCCCAGCCCGCATCCGGACCGATTTCTTCCCCGGGCGGCATCCAGCGGGAGGATACTGCTCCTGCTGCGGCGGATCCGCCCTCTGGAGGATCCTCCGAAGAAACGGGCAGCCCGTCCGTTCCAGAAGAGCCCCTGTTTGAGACCCTTCAGATCAGCCTTTCCGAAGAATCCCCGCTGGATCAGAATGAAGCCTACGCCGTCCTCCGTGCCTATTCTTCCAAATTCCCGGAGGTGAAGTTCTATCCGGATTATATTCAGGATTATCATCCTGAAACGCCCGTTCCGCCCTTCGCCGTGGCAGGCTCCGGTCTTTCCTTTTCCGATCCGGACGAAGAGCGCATTCAAACCACGAAATATCTGTATGTCGTCAGGCTGACCCTTCTTCCCCGGCAGGCTTCGGAGGAAGCGGGACCCCTTCCCGTAGATGACACCGTCCCCGCCGTTGTGCTGAAAAAATACCGTCGCAAACAGGTGCAGTCCATCCGGATTGAAGGCGGAACCCTGACGGTCGTGCGGAAACTGGCGCAGGCCGCTCCCGCCCCTGCGGCGGCCGCCGCGCCTGTCTCCGCGCCGCCCTCTCCTCCCCCGGCATCCGAAGCGCCCCTTTCGCTTCATCCGCTTCTGCCCGGCTTTGTTCCGGGCGAAAACCTCTATTTCGTTTCTTCCGAGGGAAACCGGGTCATTTCCCGTTATCGTTCCACCCTTCCCGACGGAAAAGTGGAAACGGAAAACGGGCTCCTGGATCCCGCCGGAGGGACGCTCTTCCGCTTCGGCATTATTACCGAGTTCGACGAATCTATGTCCTGGGGGGTGCTGAATCAGAGCGGCATTCGTTTCCCCCTGTCCCTGCTGGAAGAAAAAACCTATAACATGCTGAAAAACCAGCGCCGTCAGATGCTGGTGCTTTATCAGACGGTGGCCGGACAGCTTCAATCCGTCACCCGTCCGGATGAAAAGCTCCGTTCTCTCCTTGCCTGGCAGGAGGGGACCGTGACCGCCGTTGTCGATGACCCCGCCCGCTGTATCCGCTGTCTGGTCATTGGCCGGGCGGACGGAGAATCCTCCGTCCGCCATAACATCTCCACCATGACGGACGGATACGTCAGCAGCCTGATTAAGAAAAAATCAATCATTGGCAAGCAGATCTACTACCGTTTTGTTCTGCTTCCGATGAAAAACGGTGAACCGTATCCGCTCACCGCCTCGGCTGTTGATGTTCATATGCTGTCAGAAGAGGAAGCCCTTATTGATTATGATGAAAGCAGCGGTAAATTCTTTGCTGTCCGAAACCAGACGTGGAAGGAAGAGCTGAACGGTCCTTCGGAGATTCTTGAAGGCTATGTCAATAAAAGAGCTGAAGTGATTTTTGATAACGATGGAACCCGGCTGACCGCCCGCCTGGCGGAAGCAGCCTATGCGGAAGAATACGATGAACTGGATACGCTTTCCGACTATTCGCCCCGCAGCGTGCTGAATACGGAGCTCGCTCTTTTCCTCCAGCGCCGTCTCCGGATTTCTCAGTACGCTTCCCTTGACTTTGAAAACGCCGCAAGAACCGTTTCCCGTCTCTATCCTGTCAATAATCGTCTGACGAAGGCGGATCATCTGGCCTGTATCGCCTTCCTGGCCCGTAAGCATTACGGAGAGGAAGAGGTCTTCAGCTATCATGGCCAGACCCGCTCTCCCTCCCTGCTCATCAACAGTTTTCTCATCCGTCTGGGGGATATTCCCTCCGCCTCGATGAACGTCGATGAGTACGCCTGCTATGCCGTCGATTATGCCAACGTGGTTCGTGATTCTGATATCCCGCTGGCTCTTTATCGGGTTTTTCAGCCGGATTTTAACCAGCTGACCGAAATCAGCGCTTTTGAGTCCCGGATGCACGCGCCGCGCCCCCTGCGGACGGAGTTTATCCGGCGCTTCTCTGAGGCCTCCCTGCTTGAACTGTTCAGCAAGCCTCTTCGGGGTCAGAACAGTCTGATCCCACATCTGCTCCAGATCAGTCCGATGCTGCGGGATTATCTTGTGACAAACATCCTGTCCCAGTCTCCCTCCGCGGAACAGGCCATCCGAAGCTGGGCCGCGGAAAGAGGCCAGCGGACGGAGGGTGTTCTCCTGGCTTCCCTGCTGAATGAATCCCTCCAGGCGGAAAACCGGATCACCGGCGCGCTGAAACGTGCCCTTCTCCGCGTCCAGACCGCTGAGCAGTTCACCGGCATCGATATCCAGCCCCTGCTGCCTTATGTCTGTGCCACAGATGCCCTGCGTCTGAGATCCTTCGCCGGTGTTTACCACTCGATTCCCGGCGCGGAGCAGCAGGGCTATTCGGGGCGTGTCCAGGCGTTGAATCATGCCATGGAAGAGACGGAGGAACTGACGAAGGAGATCGAAAGCCAACCCACCCCCGCCGCCATCGAGCTGCTGTACAATACCGGCATTCTTTCCTTCGTGCAGTCCTACGCGGAAAAACGTCTGAATCAGATCTATGCCGATCCGGAGAATCGGCCGATTCTGACCTGCGAATGCAACGACAATATTATCCAGCGCCACGCGGCGCTTTCTATCGTCGTAGAAAACAGAGCTTCCGCCCGGCAGGAGGCCCGCAGTGTCTCTCTTTCTTTGGAATCCTATACCGACGGCGTCAGCGTTACCCGCTCTCCCCTGACCCGGGAAACCCGGCTGCCCTCCACCACCCTGTCTCCCGGAGCCAGAACCGTATTCATCGCCGATATTATGGTGGAGGAGGATGTTCCCGCTGATCAGGCCATTTCCCTGGGATGGACGGTCAGCTATACCCATGTTTCCGGCGCCGTAAAGGATCAGATTTCCCAAAGCGAACTGCATCTGGACGGATCGTTTACCCTGCAGCTGGCCGGGCTGGAGCAGTCCGTCGACAAATCCCAGGTCAAAAATCCCTATGAAAAATATACCAGCGGCGTTCTGAAGGACGACACCATGTTTATCGGCCGCCAGTCCGAAAAGCGGGAGATCATGCATTTTCTGCTGAATGATCAGGACCGCTTCAACGCGGGCCGGGTTGTAATCGTCTATGGACAGAAAAAATGCGGCAAAACCAGTCTCCTGTATCAGGTAACCAACGAGTTGGAAGCCCGCGGAGCAGGACAGCAAAAGGCCATTATTCTGAAAATGGAAACCTTCCTGGCTGATGTCAGCGGGGCCGTTATGCCGGGAGACTTTTATCCCGAGTTTTACACCCGCGCGCTGGATCTGCTTCGCAGCCGGATCCAGGAAAACTATCCGGACCTGTACGAGACGCTTCGCGACGAGGGGATGGCGCCGCCCAGAAGCATGTGGGACTACAAGCCCAGCGAGGCCTCCATCGTCTTCAGGAATTACATTCATGAATTCCAGAAGGCCCATGGCTCTGAATACCAGATCGTCCTCCTGCTGGATGAATTCACCGGCTGGTGCGCCCGTCTGGCGGCAACCTTCCGGGATCGTCCGGAAGCGCTGGACAGCCTGCTGTTTGTGAAGCTGCTGTCCGATATCGGCATGATTCTGATCCTGATCGGCCATGACAACATGCTGCGGGCCCTGTCCACCCTGGGAAAGTACAACCAGATTGCCCAGTTCGCAAAAATCACCAATATCAGCGCCTTTACGAAGGAATCCGGGGACGCGGAAACCCTGATTCGTCAGCCGATGAAGGACCGCTTCGGATTTGATCCCTATGACTGTCCCCTTGGAAGAGCCGCGGTGGAAAACATCCTGACGCTCTCCGGGCGAAGCCCCTATGTGCTGATGACCCTGTGTTCCCATGTTTTCGAGAAATACAAGAGCTTTTCCCGAATGCAGCTGACAGACCTGGATATCCGGGACGTGGTTCGAAAAATGGTTTCCGATGATACGGTCCTTCAGCTGCAGTTCTTCAATTTCCTGGTGGAGGAGGATGGGGACGAAAACATGGCGGACGATCTCCGGCCCACCTTCCGCTATCTGAAGTACATTGCCCAGCACTACCATCCCGCCACCGATGACTGCGACGCGGATATTCAATGCGATGAGCTTACCCGGGAGCAGAATGAAAGCATTCGCAGCATTCTGGAGGACCGGAAAGTCATCAGCCGCCAGAACAACCGGATCCGCATCAACGTAGACCTGTTCCGTCAGTTTATTTTGTATCGGTTCGGAAAAAGCTGACCTTGGTTCACCCCTGCATCCCGGCAGCTCATCTTTACAAATCGAACGTCAGTATTCTCATGGACAGACAAATCGGACAGAAAAGAAAGGAAAAGCGTAATGAGCAATCTCTTTATCGGCCGTAAGGAACAGATTCGCTGGCTGGAAGCCCGTGTCTTTACGACACATCCGGAGAGCAAATACAGCTGCTCCCTCCGGGGGCCGAACGGTATCGGGAAAACGTACCTGAAGGACTATCTGGTGCGGCGTTTTGAAGAAAAACTGGCCAAAGAGAAAGTCCGGCATGCCTTCGTGATTGATTTGTTGATGAAAAACACCGGCTATTATGAGTTCTTTCTGGAAATCTTCCAATCGGCCGCCGACAAGCTGACCGGAGATGTGCTTGCCTCTCCGCCGATTCCCAACAAATACCATATGGAAGATCTCCAGTTCCTGATTGGGCTCATCCGGAAGCTTCGGCTGCCGTTGGATCAGGAAGGACGGGATATCATCCGAAAAGCCATTCCCTCTTTTTTTGAACTGACCAGCAAGCTCGGCTATTATTTCATCCTGATCATTGACGAGTTTGACAATGCGTCCACCGCCTTTCCGGAGGAAACGGATGACGGCCTGATTTTCAATACGCTTTTTAAATATTCCGCCAAAACAGGCGCCAATCCCCTCACCTCCGTCCTTCTGATCTCCCGGCGGCGCGCGGGAACGATCGCCCATCACATGGCTTTCGGTTCCAGCTTTGATGACGCCTATCCCGCGGACCACACCATCCTGACCGGATTCAGCGGGGAAGAAATGGAAACCTATTACGCTTCCTTTCAGGATCAGCCCTGCGGGCTTCTGCCGGAAAGCAGTAAACCCGTGCTGGAATTCTTCTGCGGCCGGCATCCCGGCATGCTGACCCAGTTTCGGGATCATTATCTTGTCTTTGGGGATCCTTCCACGCCTCCGGATATCCTTTCCTATTACCGGAAAAACGGTTCCGGCATCCGAAGCGCCTATGCCCAGATGCTCCGGCTGCTGAATCTGGAACAGGTGGATCGGGTGAACCATATTCCCGCCATATCCGCCTACAAACAGGCTTTCGACATCCTGACCGCATACGATGCCAATCTTTTCAGCCAGATTGAACTGCTGAACGATTTTGGCTTCCTTGTGGATACCACGGAGGAACCGTCGGATGAAAAGCACGCCGGATTTGAAGGAAAGCTGCTCGAACCCGTCCGGCAGGACAGTGGCTCCCCCGTGGAGGCCATTCCCTTTCATTACGAACCGATTGCTCCGTTTTTCCTGTTCTATATCCGTAAAAACGCGCCCGTTCTGGAAAAAGAAGAAATCGGCCACTTAATTGATGAAACAGAGATCACCCTGCGTCTTTTCCTGGAAATCCACCTTTCCCGCCTCTTTGGGGATGCCTGGGAGCAAAAAGTACGGGATCTGAATCTGCCGCTTTCGGAGGATTTCTGGGAAGATCTGCGTAATAAAGCCATCCGTTACGGCGCCTTCGACAGGGGCGTAAAGATTTCCTTCCTGGACGCCCTTTCGATTTACAATCTCTCCACCGTTGTCAGAACATACTGGGAACAGCTCCAGTCCGATCTTCCTTCCTATTCTCTGAGCAAATTCCGGTCTCAGGCCGCGCGCCTGAATGAATTCAGAAACAGCTGCCATCACAATACCCTGAAAATCCTCGGCGATAGCGAAAAATCGCAGCTGCGCGAAATCTGCGGTACCATGATGAAGGATCTCCGAGCTTTTCTTTCTTCGCAAAAAGAGGAATGACCTGACCGTTAGCAAATCCCTCAGGAGGTTGTTTTCTTGATCTGGATTGCCATTTTGCTGTCCTCTGCGGTATTCTCCCTGATTGGATTCACCAGCGGAACCTTCAGTTCCGTCGAATCCTTTCTGAACGCGCTGCCGTTCGTGCAGGCGTAATGTAAGGCGTTTATTCCGCCGTCCTCCAATCCTCATCCCGCATGTGGGCTGACGGTGCGGAGGCCTTTTTTGTTCCGATGTTAGCGTTGGGCGAAAACAACCAATTTCAGTTGGATGAAAAGTGCCGATCGCAGAATCCCTGAAACACAAGAAACCAGAGAAACGGAAGATCCGGCGGTGTGAGGCTTACGTCCGAATCCGATTAAAAACAGATTTCCTGTTGATATTTTTCAAAAGCAGGGCTATAATGAGCTCGAAAGAAGATAAAAACGGAAATCTCGTTTTTATTTGGAGAGTGGGCATTACTTGATCTGATAAAGTGAAAAATCGATACAATCTGGTGCTGGAAAACTGTTCCGGCGGGGACCTGTGGATGGATTATACCATGATCCGTTATTTCCCATTTTCCCCTATGGGAGCCTTCCGTCTGAAATAACCCACCGGCAGTGTGAGGCTCACGTCCGAATCCGAAGGATGTCCTCCAGGGCGCCGTCGTCCGGGAAAACCATCATTTCCTCGACCTTCAGCCGGACTTCCTGCCCTTCCCGCAGGGTACGGTAGGCTCTTCCCGGCGCGATTACGCGGACCAGGGTCTCCCCGACCCGCACCCGGCAGTCGTCCACATCTCCCAGGTAATACTGGATTTCCAGCTTTCCCTTCCATTCTCCCTCCGGATCGAAAGAAAGGTTTTCCGGCCGGATGGCGACATCCACCTTGCCGGTCAGCGGTCCGTCGTAAGCCACGCTCTGACCGCCCATGCCGGGGAAGACGATCTTTCCGCCGCCGGCCTCTCCCTTGAAAAAGTCAACCTTTCCCAGGAAGTCCGCCACAAACTGGTTGGCGGGGTGGTTATAGATCTCCTCCGGGCTGCCGCTTTGCTGGATCACCCCCCGGTTGATGAGGAAGATCCGGTCGCTCATGGTCATGGCCTCTGTCTGATCATGGGTCACGTAGACGACGGTAATGCCGGTTCTTTTCTGGATTTCCTTGATTTCAAAGCGCATGCTTTCCCGAAGCTTCGCGTCCAGGTTGCTCAGGGGCTCGTCGAGCAGCAGCAGCTCCGGCGTCGCCACCAGGGCCCGCGCCAGGGCGACCCGCTGCTGCTGCCCGCCGGAAAGCTGGTTCGGCAGTCTTTTGGCATACTGCCCCAGATGCACCATGTTCAGCGCCGCCTCCACCCTCTGCCCGATCTCGCTTTTCGGGGTTTTTCGGATGGTCAGGGGATAGGCCACGTTTTCCTCCACGGTCATGTGGGGCCAGACGGCATAGTTCTGAAAAACCATGCCGATCTGCCGCCTTTCCGGGGGCACGAAGCATTTCCCTCCCGCCACCTGCTCGCCGCCGATAAAGAGTTCGCCCGTGGTGGGCTTCTCAAAGCCGGCGATGATGCGCAGCATGGTGGTCTTTCCGCACCCGGAGGGCCCCAGGAGGGTCACAAACTCCCCGTCCTGGAAGGTTTCGCTGAATTGCTGCAAAACCAGATTGCTCCCGAAGGCCTTGCTGATATTTTTCAGGATTACGGTGGACATAGGCGTCTTTCCTTTCCGTTTCAGAAGATCTCTGTTCTCTCGGGGTGCCGGCGGCCGCGAAGGGTGGGGGCAAGTCGGATCGTAGCCATGTCGTTCTGTGAGCCCAGGAGGTGGAGTG
>JAZQCB010000001.1:0-37742 GCA_045546035.1 Clostridia bacterium | reverse complement strand
TCGGTGCGGGAGAATGGAAAATCTTTGGTGCCCATGGCATGGCGAAGGAATACAATCTGCATGTTGAACAGGGATAAATCCACGAAAATCAGGGAAAGTGACAATATGTTTTGGAAGGCAAAACCGGAATTTCAGCTGTCTGTCAAACGGTGCGAAGTCCGGAATCATGATTGTTCAGGATCTCGGAAGTTAATCGTACAAACACCAATCTATTCGTCAAAAAGCATATCAGCCTGGGCTCCCGCGTTGCGGATGTCTATCGGGATGACATTTACGAGCTGCCGATGGACAGCGTCCGTGAGCTCATCTCCAACGCCGTATGCCACAGATCCTATTTGTCTCCCGGATCCATCCAGGTGGCAATCTATGATGACCGTTTGGAAGTCACATTCCCAGGCAGGCTGAGCCCCGATCTGACCATTGATCATCTGATTGAGGGCAATTCCCGTGTGCGGAATATCGCTATCGGCGCGGCGTTCCAGTATATGCACATCATTGAGAGGTGGGGCAGCGGCATTCCTCGCGTATTTGAAGACGCCCGCATGTATGGCCTGGGCGATCCCGAGATCAAGGATTTGGCACCTCCTTCCGTATCAGCCTTCACCGCAAGCCGTTCGAAACCGATCCGTTCGGGGTGGTTAATCCATCAGCGAGAACCATTGAGAGTCAAAGCAGCGTCTCAAAGCGCAATGAGTCTCAAAGCGAGCCTCAAAATGATACCCAAAATGAATCTCAAAATGACACTCAAAAATGCGATCTCCTCGCTGAAAAAATCATCGCTGCTATGAAAGCAAATCCTGAAGCTACCAGGGCGGATATTGCCAAACAAGCCTGCGTCAGCCTTGCGACGATTGCAAGTATACGATGATGGCCATACACGAACTATCGCAGCGTCAAACAAAGAGGAAGGAGAGAGTACCGCGCTCACGTGTGCGCTGGTGTAATCCAGAGTATAGTAAACGGAACAATTCAGTTCTTCAAAATAGCCTCAGAGCCTTTAAAACCCTTCGGATTTCTGCTATAATTCAGATTGGATTTTTGTAGGATTCTTCCGGAAGAACGATTGTGATCATGAACGTCAGAAGAAGCGGAGAAATCACCAGCAATGGGAACGATTCTGAAACGTCTCGACTTTAAACAACAGTATCCCGGCCTTCGCCAAGGCCTGTTTCTCGTTCGGAATGAGAAACGGCTGCCAAAGGATCAGCCGGTTGTCAATATTGGCCGCATTGTAAGCGAACAGCTTGTCGATTGCCCGAGAGAAAAACGAGCCGGCAATGTGCTTCAGATTCTTGAAGCAGCTATCGGAAACAGCAGCGCTGTTTCCCTGGTTCACATTGACGTGCTTTTTACGGACTATCTGACCTTTGACGTAATCCGGGAGCTGCATGCCCTGGCCAGAAACCGCAAGCTTTGTGTCCTGTGGCCGGGAGATTATCAGCAGGGCTTTCTGTAATATGCGGAGCCCGGATGCCCGGAGTATTACGAATGCAGCTTTCAGGAACTGAACGATGCCTATTGTGTCACTGAATGAAGGAGAGTAGCAGCATGAAATACCGTGATTTGATTCAGTTCGATCCTATCCATCGACAAGTTTATTGAGTCCGGATTCCTTCCGACTCCGCTGGATCAGCAGTTTATTGATAATGTCAACGCTATTCTCAGCGGACTGGAAAGCTTGGAAATCCACATGGATAAGCTTCAGAATGTCATGACATCCTGGGGTCCGTGCAAGCCGGAAGATTTCAAAAATAAGCTGATCCAGTGGATCGACAATCAGCTCAGCGGAAAGGATAAGAGCAAGGTTCGCATTGTAATCAAATAAAGCTGCAGGCAGCAAAAACGGAGGTGAAAAGGATGACTCAGGTTACGGATAAAATCCTGTCGAGGGAAAACCTGACAGAAGCGATTCGTTCTCTGCTGAAAAAGTATCGTGCCGAATCCGCCATTCTTTTCGGATCCTATGCACGTCTGGAGGCAAACGCCGTTTCAGATGTGGATGTGGTGGTCTTCGGAGGCCCGGAATTTGATCCAACGGATGTCTTCAGCCTGGCGGAAGATCTTCACCGGCTGACAATGAAAGACGTGGATGTTTACGAAATCAGGGAGATCGATCAGCAGAGTGATTTCTATCGGACGATCCTACGGGAAGGGGTGCGGATTGCTGCATGAAATATACAGATGAACAGCGAGTACAGAAGATCGGAGAAACAACGGCAAAACTCCTGGCCTATCTGAAGGACAACGCAATCAGCCAGGAGGATATTCTTTCTCAAGAACCGCTGCGCTGGGCAATCACAACTCCGCTTTACAACATCGGAGAACATGCCTATCAGATCAGTGATGAGTTCAAAGAAATACATTCGGATATCCCTTGGGCGAAGATTGCCGGGCTGCGCCACAGACTGGTCCATGACTATGAAAGTACAAATTGGACATTGATTTGCTCCATTCTCTTTGATGTTTTACCGGAATTCCAGAAACAGATTGAAATGATCATTCAGGAAAAAGAAACATAAAAGCGCAACTGCTGATTCTCGCTTGAGAACCAGCATTCACTATTACGCAGTAGTTTTATAACTATCATACAGATCACAGGTGGACCAGTTCCAGCATATCCGGAAAGCTATTCATGAGGAGAAGCAGCTTGCCGGCGATCAGGACTATGAGAGAAGGCAGCATTCTTTCCATGCGATGCTCAAGGAAATGACAAGTGAATACAGAGCATGGAAACATTACGATCCTGAATGTCGATTGGACTGGGAGATATCCTTGTCGGATCAACAGGTTCAGGATATCCTTTCAATGAAACAATTCTGGCATCCGAGCCAGGGCCTTCAGTCTGTACATTTCCAGTCCATCAAAACCGAAAGCGGAATTTTCTCCCTTTGGGAAATTTCGCTGGGGTCAGAATCCGCCGATAAACGGATTATACCCCTTTTGTGAATCAGGAGAGGATCTATCGTCCGGTGGCTTCCCGGTTGATCTGGGAAGAGCTGCTGAAGCCGGAATGCAGGATTGAAGTCGGTCAGCCGGAAAGCCCTGCGGAGCGGAAGGCTGTTGTGAAACAATCTCCCATCTGCCTGTTTTGCTACTTCCGACATGCCGCACGTTGGGCATATCCTTCAGCTTTCTGGAAATTGTCTTTATCGTGACACCGGCCTGACTTGCCATTTCAGCCCGTGTGACATGAGGATTCTTATTGATGGCGGCGATGATCGCATCGGCAAGCCTGTCTATTCTTTGGGGGACATTTTGAGGGACATTTTGAGGGACGTTGTCCCTCAAAGACTCCTTCTGTCCTTCATCCATTTCTTTCGCAGGATTCACCACCCCAAACAGATCCGTCCCGGGAGTTCTTCCTGCAAGGCAAAGGTGTGCGAAATAGCTGTACGAAAATGGATTTCGTACACTTCGTACAGGTGTACGTACTGTACGATATTCGCATAGGACACAGCTGATAATGCAACTGAAATTAGTTGCAGAAGTAATGACTGTGTGTTATACTTCTGACGGAGGTGTAAGAATGGGCCAAAAAGAAAAATTGATCGCCAGGCTTAAAACAATTCCAAGAGATTTCACCTTTGACGAAGCCGAATCTCTGTTGAGGTATCTGACATTTCACAGAACCAATAAAGGAAAGACCAGTGTATCCCGTGTTGTGTTTGTCAGCGATGAATATGGAATAAAAATCTTAATGCATAAACCGCATCCCAGAAAGGAACTGCTCGAATATCAGGTTCGGCAGCTCATTGAACAGTTGGAGCAGGAGGGATTAATTTGAATAATGTGATGGAATACAAAGGTTATGTTGGCAGTGTCGAGTTTTCTGAAAAGGACGGTGTTTTTTATGGGAAAGTGCAGGGAATTCGATCTCTGATTTCATACGAAGGGACGACAGCGAGTGGGTTGGTTTCTGATTTCCATGAAGCTGTGGATGATTATCTTGAAGCCTGTAAGGAGGAAGGCAGTTCCCCGGAAACACCATATAAGGGAAGCTTGAACGTTCGGTTTAAAAACAGTGATATTCACAGGCGGGCAGCAGTATATGCAATCATGCATGAACAGAGTCTCAACAGCTTCATTGAAGAAGCTGTTGAAGAGAAACTGGCCAGGGTTTAAAGAAGCTATGCAGTCTGCCGGCAATCCGTTTACATTCATAAGGGCGGTTCGTTGACCGATCCGGCCTTCTGTGGTACCATGTCTCCCCGGGCTGAATGTTTTCCCACTCCTTTTCAGGCCCTTTCCCGGGAAATCTGGAAAGCAGAAAGAAGATTAAGCCATGAACCGACAATCCGCCGAGGAAAGGAGCCGTTCCATCATCCGCGTCAGCTGGACCGGCATCCTGGTCAATCTGCTGCTGGCCGGCTTCAAGGCCTTCGTCGGGCTGACCAGCCATTCCGTCGCCATCACGATGGACGCGGTCAACAACCTTTCCGATTCCGCCTCCTCGATCATTACCATCGTCGGGACCCACCTGGCCAACAAGGCGCCGGACCGGAAGCATCCCTTCGGCCACGGCCGGGGGGAATATCTCACGGCCATGCTGGTGTCCGTGCTGCTGCTCTTCGCCGGGGTGGCCTCCCTGACGGAATCCGTGCGGGTCATCCTTCATCCCGTCGTTCCGGAATACAGCATTCCCAATCTGGTCATCGTCGCGGTTTCCGTGGGCGCCAAGGTGCTGCTGGGCCGGTATTTTGTCGCCCGGGGCAGGCGGTATAACTCCGAATCCCTCCGCAACGCCGGCAAGGACGCCCTTTTCGACTCGATTCTCTCCTCCGCCACCCTCCTGGCCGCCATTCTCCATCTGACCCTGGGGCTTTCCCTGGAAGCGTGGCTGGCGGCGCTGATCTCCTGCTTTATTCTGAAATCCGGCGTGCAGATGCTGATCAATACCGTTTCCGAGCTGCTCGGGGAGCGGATCAGCCTCTCCCTGGCCCGGGCGATCAAACAGACCATCGCCGGCTTCCCGGAGGTTAATAGCGTCTGCGAGCTGATTCTGAATAATTACGGGCCGGACACCTACTCCGGAACCGTCCATGTCGAGGTGGCGGATACGCTGACCGCCCTGGAGCTGGATAAGATGAGCCGGGAGATCATCGATCAGGTGTATCGGGAGCACCATGTGCGGCTGACTTCCGTAGGCATCTACGCCCTCAACACCCGGGACAGCGAGTCCGTCCGGATGTATGACCGGATCGTTGCCCTGATCGCGGGGCGTCCCGAAATTCTGCAAATCCACGGTTTTTATCTGGACAGGGAAAAGCGGGTCCTGCGCTTCGACCTGGTCATCAGCTTCGATGTCCGGAACCGGCAGGAAGTATATGACGCGGTCGTGCGGGAGATCGGGCAGGCGTTCCCGGACTACACCCTCGACGTCACCATGGACACGGACTTCTCGGAATCCTGATCTGTCCGCCGTGCCCGCGGAAGATCGGCGCGCGCTTCGTCCCCGGCCGCAAAAGAGGCCGCCCTTTCCGGGGCAGGCTCGGAAAAAAGGAGCAAAACGCATATGAAATTCATCTCCTGGAACGTAAACGGCCTGCGGGCCTGTATGGGCAAGGGCTTTTCGGATTATTTCCGGACCGCCGGGGCGGATTTCTTCTGCCTTCAGGAAACCAAGATGCAGCCCGGCCAGGCGGAGATTCCCTCGGAAGGATACCATCTCTACATGAATTCCGCCGAAAAGAAGGGTTACAGCGGAACGGCGATCTTCGCCCGGCCGGAGCCGCTCTCCGTCCGCTATGGCATCGGGCAGGAAGTGCACGACCACGAGGGCAGGGTCATTACCCTGGAATACCCCGGCTTCTTCCTCATCACCGTCTATACGCCCAATAGCCAGCGGGGGCTGACCCGGCTATCCTACCGCATGGAGTGGGAGGACGCCTTCCGGGCGTATCTTCTCAGTCTGGACCGGGAAAAACCCGTCATCGTCTGCGGAGACATGAACGTGGCCCATCAGCCCATCGATCTGAAAAACCCCAAATCCAACGAGCAGAACGCCGGCTTTACGCCCGAGGAGCGGGAAAAAATGTCGCTGCTTCTCTCCTCCGGCTTTACCGATACCTTCCGCTATCTTTATCCGGACCGGTCGGGCGTCTATTCCTGGTGGAGCTACATGTTCCACGCCCGGGAGAACAACGCCGGGTGGCGTATCGACTATTTTCTCTGCTCCGACCGGCTGCGGGACAGAATCCGCGCCGCGGACATCGAAACCCAGGTCCTGGGCTCCGACCACTGCCCCGTAACCCTGGAATTGGATCTGTAAGCCCGCCCGCTGCGCTCCATACCGTCCCGCCGGACGCGCCGGGCTCCGAAAAAGCCGGATCAGCGAAAAAAAAGGCGGAAAAGTTTTCGTCCCGCCCCGCAGCATGCTGGACATTTGACCCGATTCAGGCTATAATAGCCTATCGGAGCCATATTGTTCCGTTGATATGAGGAAATAATGAACGATTAAAGGAGGAATTCCCCATGACCATTACCAAAAAGCAGGACGGCGCCAATCTGGAAATCGCCCTGGAGGGCCGCCTGGACACCATGACTTCTCCCGATCTGGAAAAAGAGCTGAACCAGTCCATGGGCGCCGCCCAAACCCTGACCTTGGATTTCAGCAAGCTGGACTACATCTCCTCCGCCGGCCTGCGGGTGCTGCTGTCCGCCCATAAGGTCATGAGCAAAAAGGGCGGAATGACCATCAAGAATGTGAACGAAATCGTCCGCGAAGTCTTCGACGTAACCGGCTTCGCCGATATTCTGAACATCGCCTGATCCCCTCCCGGGGAGTATCCCCCGGGAAAGCAATAGAAACTCCCGCGGCCGTCCGCCGCGGGGCGCTGGGCGGGCCTCGGGTCCGGCGCGGCGCCCCTGTCGGGTCCGTCGGGTCAAGGAGATCGTGAATGAAGACAGACGTTATTTCCGTTTCCAGCCGCGGTGAAGGGCTGGAAAAGGTGCTGCAGCAGGTTGAAAAGGTCGCCGCCTATAAGGATCTTTCCCCGAAAAACACGCTGCATCTTCGCCTGCTGGCGGAGGAGCTGGTGGGCATGATGCGCTCCATTACCGGGGAAACGAAGGGCGAATTCTGGATGGAGGACGATAAGAACGAGTTCCGCCTCCATCTGAGAACCTGGACCCCGATGGATTTCGAAAAGCGCGAGCAGCTGCTGGCCGCCTCCACCTCCGGCAAAAACGAAGCCGCCCGCGGTCTGATGGGCCGCCTGCGGGATTTCTTCGAGCAGGGAGGCCAATCCTCCTCCCTCTATCTTTACGGGCCGGAGATGGGCGAGTTTTCCGGCAATCCCGCCCTGGGGCTGGAATGGTCCATGCTGGCCTACCAGCGCGAGCTGGAGGCGGCGTCCAAAAATGACGAGAAGGCCCGGGAAATGTGGGACGAGCTGGAAAAATCCGTCGTAACCCATGTGGCCGACGAAATCAAGGTCAGCATCCGCGGCGAGCAGGCCGAAATGATCATCTATATAAAAATGGCGTGATTCCCGCTCATGAAAACCGTCGGTCCGAAAAGGATCGTCGGTTTTTTGTGATTCGGTTTTCATTCCCGCGCTTCCCGGGCGTTCCTCCGCCCGGCCGGAAAGGAAGGATCAGCATGAATTTTCATCTGCTGGAGCAGTATCTCGATTCCCTGAATGAGGAATACGGCATTCCCGCCCTGGATCTGATCGTGACGAAGGGGCACGAAACCGTCTACCGGCACGCGGCCGGCTTTTCGGACCCGGAGGGAAAGCGCCCGGTCAGCCCGAAGGATATCTATCTCCTTTATTCCTGTACCAAGCTGATTACCATGACAGCCATGATGCAGCTGATCGAGCAGGGAAAGGCCGGGCTGTATGATCCCGTGGGCCGCTTCCTTCCCGAGTGGAATCACATGACGGTCATCGACGCGGATTTCCGCTCCCGGCCGGAGGATTTCAGCCCCACCCTGCGGGAGCCGGCCCATTTCGCCCGGAATCAGGTTCGGATCATCGACTGCATGTCCATGATGGCCGGGCTGACCTATGATCTGAATTCGGAGGCGGTTCGCGAGGCCCTGGAAAAGAACCCGGAGGCCTCGACCCGGGAAGTCATCGCCGCCATCGCCCGCATGCCGCTCCTCTACGAGCCCGGGACCCACTGGCGCTATTCCCTGGGCCACGATGTGATCGCCGCGGTCATCGAGGTCATCTCCGGCGAGCGCTTCAGCGACTATCTGCGGAATCATCTGTTTGATCCCCTGGGGATTGACGATCTGACCTGCCATCTGACCGATGAGCAGTGGAGCCGGCTCAGCGCGGTCTATGAATACCAGCAGGACACGAAGAAGATGAAGCAGGTTCCCCATCCGAAGAACCGCTACATGCTGACCCCGAATTACGAAAGCGGCGGGGCCGCCCTTGCCGGCACGGCGGACAGCTATATGAAGGTGGTGGAGGCCCTGGCCAACGGCGGCGTGGGGCGAAACGGCGCCCGCATTCTGAGGGAGGAAAGCGTCCTGATGTTTACCCATTCCGTGCTTTCCGGAAAGGCGCTCTCCGAGTTCCGGACCGTCCGGTTCCTGGAATACGCCTACGGCCTGGGGGTCCGGGTCAAAACAACGGACGCCCTCGGCTGGTCCCCGGTCGGCGAATTCGGCTGGGACGGGGCGGCCGGCGGCTACGCGCTGGTGGATCCCTTCAACCGTATCGGCATCTTCTATGTCCAGCACGTCCATAATTTCCTGGAAGGGTATACCGTGCTTCATCCCAGGGTCCGGGATCTGGTCTATAAGGGCCTCGCCCGCTAAACGGTCCGGAAGGACCAAGGAAAGGAGGCGCCTCCCCGCGGCGCGTTTTCCGGGGAGGCCACAGACGATATGCAATATCGAAAAGACCGGAAAGGCACGGATCTTTCCATCCTTGGCTACGGATGCATGCGCTTTACGAAAAAGGGCTCCCAGATCGATCTGGAAAAGGCGGAAGCGGAAATCATGGAAGCCTTCCGCCAGGGTGTCAATTATTTCGACACGGCGTATATCTACGGCGGCAGCGAGGCCGCCCTGGGCCAAATCCTCGAAAAAAACGGCATCCGGGATCGGATTTATATCGCCACCAAACTGCCCCAGTATCTGGTCAGCAGCCGGGCGGCCCTCGACCGCTATTTCAGCGAGCAGCTGTCCCGCCTGCGCACCACCTGGGTGGATTATTACCTGATGCACCACCTGACGGATCTTTCCATGTGGGAAAAGCTGAAGCAGGTGGGCATTCTTTCCTGGATCGAGGAAAAAAAGGCTTCCGGCGCCATCCGGAATATCGGCTTTTCCTTTCACGGAAACACGGATCATTTCCTGCGCATCCTGAAGGATTACGACTGGGATTTCTGCCAGATTCAGTATAACTACCTGGACGAGGTTTCCCAGGCGGGAAAGGAAGGGCTGAAAGCGGCGGCGGCCAAAGGCGTTCCGGTGGTCATCATGGAGCCGCTGCGGGGCGGAAAGCTGGTGGGCGGCCTGAGCGAGCGGGCCCGCCGGCTGTTCGCCTCCAGTCCCCGGGGATGGACGCCGGCGGAATGGGCCTTCCGCTGGCTGTACAATCAGCCGGAGGTGACCGTGGTGCTCTCCGGCATGAACAGCCTCGACATGGTCCGGGAAAACTGTAAAACCGCCTCCGAGGCGCTCCCCGGCCAGCTGACCGGCGAGGACTTTGCGCTGCTGGAAAAGGTGAAGGAGGAAATCCGCGCGCGGGAAAAGGTGCCCTGTACCGGGTGCCGATACTGCATGCCCTGCCCGAAAGGCGTGGACATTCCCGGCGCCTTCCGCTGCTATAACGCCATGTATACCGAATCCAAATCCGCCGGCCGCTTCCAGTATGCCCAGACCGTCGGTCTGACGGAGAAGCCGTCCTTCCCGTCCCAGTGCGTCGGATGCGGAAAATGCGAAAAGCACTGTCCCCAGGAGATTCCGATCCGGGAAAAGCTGAAGGAAGCGAACCGGGCGCTGCTGCCCCTTCCCTACCGCCTCGGGATCAACATCGCGCGCAAATTCATGTTCCGGAACCGGAAGCGGAACGCCTGAGGGGCTGCTTCGGCCCGCCCTTCCCCCTCGCGGCGCCGCCTCGGCCTTCATCGGGGATCCGCCTTTTTCTGCGGCAACCGAAATGAACCTCCCATTTGGGAGGTTCATTCTCGTTGCGCGGCTGTTTTCGCTTTGTTCCGGTTTGCTTTCAGGCTTCCGTCGTTCCGGGAACCGGGTCGCCTTCCGCGGCCTGCGTTTCCTGCTTCTCGCCGGAGGAATCCTCCCCGGCCTCGGGCTCCAGATGATCATACCTTTTCCAGTACAGCTCATAGAGCCAGGCGGTCAGCGGAACGGACACGATCATCCCGGGGACTCCGAAGTTGAAGCCAAAGAGCAGCACGGCGACAAACTCCATATGCCCCGGCAGCTTGACCTTCGTCTGGATCAGGTGCGGATGCAGGATGCTCTGGATCAGCAGCTGGAGAACCAGCACGGCCAGCAGGTACCACAGGGCCTTGATCGGCTCGACCGCGACCACCAGGATCGCGCCGAGCACCATGGCGATGGGAGTTCCGATGCTGGGAATCAGATACAGGACCCCGTTGAGGACGCCCAGCTCCGGCGCATAGGGAATGCCGATCACCAGCATCACCAGCCATACGCACACGCCCATGGCCAGCCCCTCCAGGAACTGGGATTCAAAATAGTGGCGGAATTTCTCGTTCAGCAGCGCCGTCCGCTTGAAAAGCCTCTTCGCCTTTTCACGCCCCATGTGCTTCCGGATAAACTCCCGGACGCCCTGGAAGAATTTTTCCTTCACGGGGAGCACGGTCATGGCCAGCATAAAGCCCATGAACAGATTGCTGATCAGCCTCGCGGCGCTGTCCATAAAGTTCATCACGCCCCCCAGAATGCCGCCCGCGTTTTCCTGCAGCAGGTCGGTGGCGTTCTGTGTAAGGCCGTCCCAGTCGATATTCGCGCCCTCGATGGCCGCGGCGATCTCCGGGTGTTGCCGCATCAGATCCGCCAGCCATTTCGAGACCCGCTCATAGGCCTCCGGCGCGCTCCGGACGAGGGCGGAGACGGTCGAGGCCATGCGCGGGATAATCAGCCCGATGGTCAGCCCGATGACGCCCAGGAAAAAGACCACCGCCAGCGTCAGCGACAGGCCCCTGGGCATCGGCCCCTTTTTCCGCGGGATCTCCTCCAGCCGCCGAACGACCAGGTTCAGCAGATACGCGATGCAGAAGCCGAAGGCGAAGGGCATCAGAATGTTCACGAGCAGGCGCCAGAACGGCTCCGAATACATGGGGAAGCAAAAAAACCATATCAGGATAACGGCAAAAAAGCAAATCCCGAGAATCTGTCTCACGGTCCGACGGTTCACCTTTATTCCTCCTCGCGCGGCGAATTTCGCCATGGAAACCGCTCCGGCCCCGCGGAAGGGGCGCCGGAGCGGTTTCTTTTTTCTATTGTAACCGTCCGATCCCTTTTCGTCAATCGTCAGAACCCGGACGGGTCTTTTCCCGTGATTGGCCGCGTGTCTTCTATACCAGGCCCGGGTGTTCCTTCACAATCTGGTCGATCCATCCGGTCAGGGATCCCCGAATGCTCTGCACCGTCAGCAGATATTCCGCCTCGGGCGCCTGCGGATTCTGCGTAATCCGGGCGGAATACCAGGCCGTCCGGTCCTTTTCCAGCCGCATGCGGAAAAGCTGCTGGATAAACATCCCGGGGCTCCCGGCCAGACGCTCCTCCAGGGTCCGGGCATCGAGGAACCGGAGGTATCTTTCCTGATCCTCCTCCGCCACGTGCTCCCGGCAGAATTTCCGCAGGCTGGAGGCGAAATCCGGCTCCCGGTCGTATTCCGCCAGGCGGTTGGCGGTATAAATCCGCTTCGCCGCGTCCTGGCCAGGCATGATTCTGACCACCAGGTCATAGGTGGTCAGCAGCGCGCTGCTGTTGTTCAGCATCTCCCGCGCCGTTTCCGCCTCCCTCTCGGAGTCAAAGGTGTTCAGCCGCAGGGCGATCATCACCTTGCTTTTCTTCCGGGCGATGGCCAGCGCCGCCAGCCGGTAATAGACGTCCTTGTACGCGTATTCCACCGTCTGCATGGTTCCGGTTCTCAGCGCCTCCATCACCAGGTTGTGCACCGTCAGAAACTGATGGCTCCGCTGGTTGGACAGCGCCTGCTCCAGGCTGCCGACGGACATAAAGCCCAGATTCCGGAGCATTTCCCGGTATCCCTCCGTCGCGTAGACATAGTTGAAGTGATCCGCGGCGCATTCGACCAGCGCGAAGGAACCGTCATAGCTGCTGACATACGTTCCCGTGGCGTAGGCGTTCCGTCTCTCCGAAAAATCCTTGAGCGGGTTCGGGTTCACGTGGTTCAGCCGGCCGATTTCGTTCCAGTAGTCAAAATCCTCCCGGCTCTCCAGCAGGTTCTCCTTCCCGTCGATCAGGGCCGTCAGATCCTCCCGGGACAGAGGTCTGGAAAAATAAAAGCCCTGCAGCGCCTCGCAGCCCACCGTCCGCAGGAACGAAAGCTGCTCCTCGGCTTCGACCCCCTCCGTCAGCGTATGGATCCCCAGGGTTTTCGCCATGCTGATCAGGGAGGTCAGCAATTCCCTTCCCCGGGCGGACATTTTCCGCAGGAAGAGCATATCGAACTTGATGACGTCGAAGCAGTAGTTCTGCAGCACGTTCAGGGAGGAATAGCCGCTGCCGAAGTCGTCCAGCCAGACCTTGAAGCCGGCGTCGATGAAGCGGCGGAACGTTTTTTCAAACCTTTCCGTGTCCTCCAGCATCATGCTTTCCGTGATTTCCAGCTTGATGGCCTCATGGGGCACCGAATACCCGTCCAGCACCGCGCAGACCGTCCCGAACAGCTCCTCGTGCTCGAAATCCCTCCGGGACAGGTTGACCGATACAAACTGCATCGGCGTCCCCCGGCGGCGCAGCTCGTCATACAGCGCGCAGGACTGGCGAAGGATCTCCATGTCCATCCGGAAGATGAGCCCGCTTTCTTCCATCGCGGGAATAAACTGATCCGGGGGCAGCATCCGCCCGTCCGGAAGGAACCATCGGGCCAGCGCTTCCGCGCCGATCATCCGCTCCGTCATCGTCCGGAAAACCGGCTGAAAGAAGGCGCGGATCCTTCCCCCCTCGATCGCCTCCGGAAAGCTTTCCACAAGCCGCTCCGCGGAGCTCGTTTCCATATGACTCGCGCTCATTCCATCTTCCCCATTTCTGAATCCCTTTGGCCGGCACAGGGAGATTCCGCCTGGCAAACGGTATTTTTCCCCTGGGCCTTGGCCCGATACAGCGCCGTATCCGCGCGAACCGCCAGCGGGTCCGCGTCCTCCCCGGGCGCCGCCTGGGCCACGCCGAAGCTGGCGGACACGCTTCCGCATTGATCGAACCGCATTTTCCCGATCTCCCACCGGATTTTCTCGGCGAAGGCCGCCGCCTGCTCCCGGTTCATGCCGGGCAGCATGAGCATAAACTCCTCCCCGCCCCACCGGCCGGCGGAAGCGCCGGTGTTCAGCTGGTGCACGGCCTGGCGAATCAGCCTGGCGATCCGGATCAGCACCTGGTCGCCCTCCTGGTGGCCGTAGGTATCGTTGATCCCCTTGAAATCGTCCAGGTCGATCATGACCAAGCTGGAGGCGTCCGGGCCCTCGGGCCTGTTCTTCTTTTCCTCGATCCGCCCGGTGATCCGCCGCTGAATCTCTCCCCGGTTATACAAGCCCGTCAGCTGATCGGTAATGGCCATCAGGGACAGGGTGGCGTTCGCCTCCATGACCTCCGCCGTCGCCGTGTTGATAAAGTTGACCAGCCGGTTGATCATCGACATCGTCGATTCGCTGCTCCCCGCCTCCCGGTGAATGATCACCGGTTCTCCTTCCCGGGCGGCTCCCTCCCGCAGGCCCGCAACCACCAGCGTCAGGTTGTGATGATCGACTTCGTCCTCCCATCGGATCAGCTCCCCGGCCGTGCAGAACCCATAGGTCGGGGCGATCCGGTGGAAGGGGGTAATCTCGCGTGTGGCCTCCGTCCCGCCCCAGAAGGTTTTCCGGCCGAAGCAGTCAAAGACGGAAATGACATCCGGCCTGAAATCGGCCATGGCCTGCGCGCTGGTTCTCACATCCTGCATGATGGTGTTCGGGTCCCCGTAGGTCACGTGCAGCACGCTGCCCTCGGGAATCCGGGTGCTCATCGTCAGCGCCCCGTTTTCGTCACAGCTCATCGCGTGCCGCAGCAGCGTCCGGTTCCCGTGCTCGACGGCAAAGGGGAATTCCAGCGCGTTGTAAAAAATGTGGTCGTCGTTGGGAATGCGCAGATAATGCTGATAGATCTGGTAGGCGGGCTGCCCGTCCAGCTCGCGCAGCACGTATCCCTCCGCCCGCGTCACCTTCAGGGGATATCCCAGCGGTTTCCATCCGCTGACATAGGCGGACAGGACATGAATCTCCGGCCCGCCGATGAAGGTCAGAAGCACGCCGGCGGACTGAAAGCCGCTCCCCTTCCGGAATACGAACGCCCGGAACGCGTTGTCCCCGAAGGCGCCTCCGCCCCAGATGGGAATGCCCTCCGGCACCTCATCCTGCAGGATCCGGCAGACCTTGCGGATCGGAATCGTGTCGATGGTGGTAATGGCCTCGACGGCCTTGACCTCCCCGGCGCTCCGCAGCACTTCCCGAAGGGAGGCCCGGAAGGCGTCCAGGTCCGCGCCGTCGACGGGCAAAAGGCAGGACCTGGCGAAGCTGTCCTCCTTCTCGAAAAACAGGCAGGAGACCACCAGCTTCTCCGTGGACACCCGGCCCTCGAAGATGCATCCGGAGGCGGAAGCTCCGATATACTCAGCCTCGGGCAGGAGCTCGTCGATGATCCGGCAGGCGGCCTGAACGTCCTCCGGGTCCGCCCCGTCGGAAAACAGATGAATGACCGCCGGCACGGCGGTCTGCTGGGTTTTCCACTCCTCTACGGTTTTCCGAAACGCTTCCGGCCCATGGTAAACGCTCTGAAACTGTTTCATTTTTTCCACCTCCGCTTCCCGTCCGGCCGGGATGCGACGCGCTCGTCTTCGTTTTTTACGATGTTCTTTTCTGCGAACAGATTGATCAATCACGCATTTTAAGCGGCACGGTGTATTTTTATCATATTTTCCCGCGGAAGTCAATGCAGGCGCGCGCGTTTCCCGGAACCGGGCCGGCCTCCGCGTCAAAGCGGGCCGTCTGTCATCGGGACGTTTCCAGCCGGCCCTCCCAGGCGTTTTCATAGGTCCGGATGACCTCCGCCCGGGTGGGCAAAACCAGGTTCGTCGCCATGCAGCTGTCCCGCAGCGCCAGATCCGCCAGGGCGCCGAAGGCCTCCGGCGTCAGCCGGCCCTCCGCCGCCTCCCGCAGCGTGGCGGGAATGCCCATCTCCAGCGCCATCGCCCGGGTCTTTTCGATGACCGCCTCCGGCGTCCTTTCCGCCAGCTCCATGGCCTCCGCCACCCGCTCCAGCCGCCGCCGGATTTCCCTCTCCCGGCTGTTAAACCGCAGCACGTAGGGCAGCAGCACCGCGTTGCACACCCCGTGGGGCAGGTTGGAATGGCCGCCCAGCGCGTGGGCCATGGCGTGCACCATGCCCAGCCCGGCGTTGGAAAAGGCCATGCCGGCGATGTATTCCGCGTAGGCCATCATCTCCCGGGCCTCCAGATCCTGCCCGTCCCGCACGGCCCGGGGCAGATACCGGGTCACCGTCCCGATCGCCCAGTAGGCGTCGTGGTCGGTATAGGGATTCGCTCCCCTGGCGCAGGCCGCCTCGATGGCGTGTGTCAGGGCGTCGAGCCCGGTCGCGGCCGTCAGCTTCGGAGGCATGGAGATCATAAAATCGATATCGTTGATGGCGATGGCGACCATGCAGTTTGGGTCGATCATGGCCATTTTGGATCCCCGGGAAGGATCGGTGACAATATAGAAGGTCGTGCATTCGGAGCCGGTGCCCGCGGTCGTGTTGATGACCGCCACCGGCAGCCCCGCCTTTGCGGACTTGTTCACCCCTTCGTAGTCCTCGACCCGGCCGCCGTTGGCCATGACGATGCCGGTCGCCTTCGCGGTGTCGATGGCGCTGCCGCCGCCGACAGCCACCAGCAGCTCGGCCCGGCAGTCCCGCGCCTGCCCGATGCACCGGTTCACGACCTCCACCGTCGGATTGGGCTGCACCCCGCTGAACACCTCGCAGGCGATTCCGCTCTCCTCCAGCACGGCGCGCACCCTCTCCGCCGCGCCGGACCCCGCCAGAAAAGCGTCCGTCACGATGAGCGCCCGCCGCGCCCCCAGCTTTCGGGCCTCCGGGCCCAGGTTCCGGACGGAGCCCCGCCCGAAAAAGCTGGTTTTGACCGCGTTGACCCGGAAGCCCGGGCCTTCCCCGGTCTCTTCCCGCTTCGGCGCCCCGCCCCGGGCGGCCAGCACCCGCCGGACGATTTCCTCAATCTCCGCCTCCGTGATGCCCGAATACCGCTCCTGTCCTTCCCGCATGCTTCCCGTCTCCTCCGCCATCCGATCCTTTTTTTTGCAGACTGCTCCGGAAAAGTCCAGCCCGTTCCATTCAGCCTTTCCGGGTCTATGATCCCGGCGACGGTTCTTCCCCGTCCCCTGCGCGTCCGCTCCCGTCTTCGGTCCGCCAATCCTCCTCCGGGAGGCCTGCCCGCTTACAGGGTTTCCGGGTCAATGATCCCGGCGATGGTCATATCCGAGGGCGGCGGCGCCTCCAGATCCAGCATCAGGGCGGCTTCCGCCCGGCCGATCATATAGACCGTGTCCCCCAGGCCGGCCACGCCGGTGGCGTCGCAGGCGATGACCGTCCCCGCGGGTTTTCCGCCCGCCATCTTCCGGACGATCAGCAGGCGCCGGCCCGTGAGCGTCGGGGTTTTGATCGTGCAGACCACGCTGCCGATGACGATGCCGATGTTCATCCGCCCGCCTCCTTCCCTCCGTCAGTGGCAGTAAACCGTCTTTCCCCGCCACGTATAATGGTCCACCACGCCGCAGACCGTCATGCTGGCGATCATCCGGTCGTCCCCCGTGACCATCTTGGCGGAGCCGCCGTCATTGTTGAGCAACACGATATCGCCGATCCCGGCGTCCGCCGCGTCCAGCACGACAAACTCCTCCCCGACCGGTTCCCCCTCCAGGGTCAGATTCCGGGCCTTGAGCATCTTCAGACCCCGATACCGCTCGTACTTGACGGTGCTGACCACCGTTCCCGTAATCACGCCGATTTTCATGTCGCCGCCCCCGCCTTGGAAAACACCCGTTTCCCCTGAATGTCCACGGAATCCACGATGCCGATGATCGTGCTGTCCACCGGCTTGGCGGTGGTCAGATCCGTCTGGCGGGAGGAGCTGCCCCCCGCCCACATGACGATCTCCCCTTCTCCCGCGCCGACGGTGTCCACCGTCACGAAGGGGCTGCCCTTTTCCTCCATCGTTTCCGGATCCACCGGCACGGCCACCAGCAGCTTCAGCCCCTCCAGCCGCTCGCATTTCCGGGTCGATACCATATTACCGATCACCTTCGCCAGCTGCATGGTACGCCTCCTTTGCCTTGTCATAGGTTCTTTTTCCCCGAAGCGTCAGGGAATCGACGATGCCGTAGATCGTGTAGTCCGTCGCCAGCAGCTTCGAGGTGTCGCTCTGGCGGGAGGAGCTGCCGTAGGCACAGAAAACCAGATCCCCCTCGCCGGCGCCGACGTCGTCGACGCAGACGATGTAGTCCCCCGTGGGCTCGATGGTCTCCAGATTCACCGGCTCCACGATCAGCATCCGTGCGCCGGTCAGCTTCCGGATCTTGTTGGTGCTGACCACCGTTCCCGTAACTCGGCCTACCATCATCGCGTTTTTTCCTCCCTGGCCGGGGCCGTGCTGCTGCGCACGACCAGCCGCCCGTCCACCTTGATGTGCATCGGCGGCCATTCCGGGTGTTTGATTCTTTCCAGCAGCAGATCCACCGCCAGCGTCCCCAGCGCCTTCCGGGACACCCGCATCGTCGTCAGCGGCGGCATCATGACGGCGCTGTAGGGAATATCGTCGATGCCGATGACGCTGAAGTCCTCCGGCACCCGGTATCCCGCCTCCATGATCGCCCGAACCGCCCCGATGGCCAGGGAATCGTTGTCCGCCACCGCCGATCCCCGCGGCACAAACGCCCCCTCCGCGATCAGCCGCTTCATGTCCTCGTAGGCGCCGTTGAGCGTCGGGGAAAGCGGCACCGGCGGCTGCGGCGTCAGCCCCACCTTTTCCATCCCGGCCAGGTAGCCCCGGTATCGGTCGTCGCAGTTGTGGATGGGCAGGCTGAAGCGGAAATACCGGATGTCCCGGTGCCCCAGCTCGTAGAGATACAGCGTCGCGTCCATGCCGATGGTCACGTTGGACATGACCACGCTGTCCGCGTGGCCGAAATGGACGTCGTTGTCCAGCACGACCAGGGGGATATTGCCGAAGAGGTTCAGGAGGGGGTAGTGCTCCTCCTGCAGCTCCGTCCCGATCAGGATGACGCCCATGGGCGGGTTCTGCAGCAGCTCCCGGATATTGCTCTCCGCCTCGTCCGCCTTGCACCGGTTCATGACCAGATCGAACCCGTTCTTCCGGCATTCGCCCTCGATCCGGTCGATCAGGGCGGCGATGAACCCCTGGTTTTCCTCGGTAATGCCGTGGGTATGGAATTTGATGACCATGACCCGGCGGCTGTCGCTCCGGGCCGTCCGGCTCCGGGTCGTATAGCCGACGGAATCCAGCACCTCCTGGACCCGCTGGCGGGTTTTCTCGCTGACGCCCTTCTTGTTGTTCAGCACCAGAGAGACAGCCGCCGGGGATACGCCGGCAATGGCTGCGATTTCTCTGACCGTCATGTCATCCTTCCTCTCTCTGATGTTTTCTCCCGCGTGGCGCCGGATTCTTCCGGGCCCGTTTCATCCGCCCGGCGCCTGATCATCGCTTTCCGTCTCCCGTCGGCATCGCCGGGCGCCGGAGCCCTTCCGCCCCGTTTCATCCGCCCGGCGCCCCCTCAGGGCATGACGCAGCCCTTCTTGATAATGATGCAGGCGTAAAGCGCCATCTCCCCCGTCGCGACGCAGGCATACGCCTTTTTCGCCCGGTCATAGAACGCGAAGCGGTCGATGGCCTCCTTTTTCGTTCCCGGCTGATGCTTTTCCACGATTTCGTCGATCCTGCTCCAGATCGGCGGATCCCCGTCCAGCATCCCCGGCGCCGGCGCCATCACCGTGACCGGCGCGTCCACAAACTGATCCAGCGGGAACAGCTGCAGGATCGCGTCCAGCAGCTCGTCGGCCCTGTGCCCGTCGCAGCGCACGCAGCGCTGGCCCATGCTCTGGGCCGGGAAATTGCAGTCCCCGATGACCAGCTCGTCCCCATGCCCCATTTCCGCCAGAATCTTCAGCAGTTCCGGATTTAAAATGGGCGATATTCCCTTCAGCACGCGTTTTCCTCCTCCCTGATGCCGCCGGGACGGCCGGTTGTATCCGGCCTTCATCCCGGCAGCACGAAACGTTCCGCCCCGCGAATCTTCGCCGGCCGTCCTTCGTCCCATCCTGCGCGAAGCGTTCCGCCCGGGCGGCCGGTTGTATCCGGCCGCCCGGAACGGTTCTGATTACATGTTGGGCAGAATCGCTTCCACGTCGTCGTGGGGCCGCGGGATCACATGCACGCTGACCAGCTCGCCGATCCGCTTGGCGGCCGCCGCGCCGGCTTCCACCGCCGCCTTGACCGCGCCCACGTCGCCCCGGACCATGACGGTCACCAGCCCGCCGCCCACGTGCACCTTGCCGATCAGATGGACGTTCGCCGCCTTGACCATGGCGTCCGCCGCCTCGATCGATCCGACCAGTCCCTTGGTTTCAATCATTCCCAGTGCCTGCTTTTCCATTTTTCCGCTCTCCTTTTCTGATTGATGATTTCGTCATATCGTCGATCCTGTCCGTCCGAAAGCCCGCCGCCGGCAGGCGACCCTCATGGGCGGCTTTTCCCGCCGGCCGGGCCTTCCCGTTTCTTACGCCTTTACGCTGGCCGGCCGGGCCGCCCGGGGCGCCCTGGCGCCGGGCAGAATGCCTTCCACGTCCCCATGGGGCCGCGGGATGACGTGCATGCTGATGAGCTCGCCGATCCGCTTGGCGGCAGCCGCGCCGGCTTCCACCGCCGCCTTGACCGCGCCCACGTCGCCCCGGACCATGACGGTGACCAGGCCGCCGCCCACGTGCTCCTTGCCGATCAGCTTCACGTTGGCCGCCTTGACCATGGCGTCCGCCGCCTCGATGGACGCGACCAGTCCCCTGGTCTCAATCATTCCCAGTGCTTCCTGCATGTCTGTTTCCTCCTTCGTTATTCAGCGGTCCGTTACACAATTCTGAAATCCCCGTACAGCACGCATCTGCGCAGCCTTGTAAACGTACGGGCGCTGGTCACGCCCTCGCCCGTAGGCGTGGCGATGGTCATGGTGGTAAACCCTTCCCCGTCAAAGCCCAGCCCGGAATAGCTCGGAGCGTTCTTGACAAAGATGGTGGTGTTCATTTTCTTCGCCGCCATGCTCATGTGATGCACGTTCGTGGAATGAATCATGGCGGAATGTTTGCAGCCCCGCTCCGCCCGGAAGGCCTCCTCGACCGCCTCCTCGATGTTCCGGACCCGCACGATGGCCAGCACGGGCATCAGCATCTCCGTCGTTACGAAGGGGTGATCCCGGTCCGTTTCGCAGATGACGAGCCGGGGGTTCCCGGTAAAGGCGACCCCGCTGTCCCGCAGGATGACGGCCGCATCGTGGCCGACGTATTTCCGGTTGATGACGTATTTTCCGTCCTTCTGGATCAGGGTGGTCCGCAGCACCCGGTCGATATCCTCCCCGGAGATCCGGAAGGCGCCGTGCTTCTCCATCTCCGCCATCAGCCGGTCGGTAATGTTCGCGAAGGCGAAGACCTCCTTTTCGGCGATGCAGAGGATGTTGTTGTCAAAGGCCGCGCCGTTGACGATGCGCTCCGCCGCCTGGGGCAGATCCGCCGTGTCGTCGACGATGACCGGGGGATTGCCGGGCCCCGCCGCCACGCAGCGCTTCCCGGTTTTCATGGCCACCTTGACCACCGCCTCCCCGCCGGTCACGGACAGAAGCGGAATATCCGGATGGTTCATGATCGCGTTTCCGGTCTCCAGCGTGGGCTCCTTACAGGTGGTGACCAGGGTCTCCGGCCCCCCCGCGCCGCGGATGGCCTCCACCATGACCCGCATGGCCTCCTGCGAGGCCCGCTTCGCGGCGGGATGGGGGTTGAAGACGACCGCGTTGCCCGCGGCAATCATGCTGATGCAGTTATTGATGACCGTCGCCGTCGGGTTGGTGGAGGGGGTGATGGATCCGATAACGCCGAAGGGCGCCTGCTCGATCAGCATCATCCCCGTGTCCCCCGTTTCGCACCGGGTGGTCAGATCCTCGATGCCGGGGGTCCGCCGGGCCACCAGCAGGTTTTTCTGTATTTTGTCCGCCACGTGGCCGTAGCCCGTTTCCTCATGGGCCAGGCGGGCCAGGGGCTCCGCGTTTTCGATGGCGGCCTTCCGCATGGCGGCGATCAGCTCGCCCCGCTTTTCCATCGTCATCTCCGCCAGCTGTTTCTGGGCCGCCTTGGCGTTGGCGACGGCCTCCTCCACCGTGTCGCAAAGCCACCTCCCGGTGCCTCCCGACCGGGCCGGGCTCTGCCAGGTTTTCAGCGGCGCCCGGGATTCCGCCGGCCGGGGCAGGCTGCGCAGCACTTCCTCCACGATCTGCTGAATCTCTTTTTCCGTCAAAGCCCTCTCACCTCCGTTCCTTTCCTTCGGTTCCGTATACGATTTCAATGCCCTTTTCCCAGGCCACGTCCCGGGCCAGCGGCGTGACCAGCGCGCCCGAAGCCAGCCGGATGTATTTCATGCCCTGGGCCGCCGCCCGGTAAAGCATTTCCTCCGTCAGCAGCAGGTCCTTCTTTCCGGAATAGTCCAGCAGCGTCTCCTTCCGGGCCGGAGGCTTCGTCTCTCCCGAACGCGTCACCTCCTCCGATCGTCCCGCCGCTCCGGATGGCATCGCCACCCGCGAATCCGGCCAGGCCGGGCTTCTCCGCGCCTCCCCCATGTTCCCGCCCGAATAGCCGGCCCAGGCGCTCCGGGGCGCCGCCGCGCCTTCCCTCCCGGGGAACCCGAATACCGGCGCGCCCGGCAGGATCAGCCGGCACAGCTCTCCGCCCCGCAGCCCGAAGGCGTTTGCCTCGTCCGTGTCCAGATGCACCTCCATCAGGTGGCCCTTTCCGGCCCGGACGATCAGATGCTCCATCGTCCCTCCCCGGGGGCCACCGGAGAGGAGGCTGACCTCCTGTCCGTCCCGCAGGCCGTAGGCCGCCGCCTCCTCCGGGCTCATGTGCAGATGCCTGGCCGCGGCAATGATCCCGCGGGAAATCTCCACGCTTCTCTCCCCGTTTGTCAGCCGGCCGCCGGGAGAGCCCTCCAGCTCCCCGGACAGGCGGATGGGGGGGCTCAACCCCATCTGGCGGGCGTCCGTCAGGCTCAGCTCCACCTGTGTTTCCTTCCGGACCGGCCCCACCACCCGCAGGCTCATCCGGCCCTTCGGGGTTTCCAGCGTCACCTTCTCCTCCGCCGCGAACTGCCCCGGCTGGGACAGCGGGCGCAGGGGCGTCAGCGTATGCCCCGGGCCGAAGAGGCGCTCCAGATCCGCCGGACACAGATGGCAGTGGCGGCTGGAAACCGCGACCGGCACCCAGTATTCTCCCGCCGCCGCCAGCTCCGTCAGCACCATCCGGGTCACGGCGAACCGGAGTTCCTTCTCGTTCATTTTTCGTCTCCTGTGTCTTACTTCTTCTTCGCTTTTTCCGCCTCGGCCTTCTTCCGGAAGATTTCCTTCAGGCTCTCCGAATAGGGCGGCCGGGCGATCCCGTATTCGGTCACGATGCCGCTGATCAGCTCATGATCCGCGAAGTCGAAGGCCGGATTGTAGACCTTGACCCCCGCCGGCGCCATGCGCTGTTTGTACCACATCTCGGTGACTTCCTCGGGTTTGCGCTGCTCGATGGTGATGTCCTCGCCCTTCTCGATGCTCATGTCGATGGTGGAGGTGGGGCCCAGAACGTAGAAGGGAATGCCGTAATACTTCGCCAGAATGGCCACCCCGGAGGTGCCGATCTTGTTGCAGGCGTCCCCGTTGGCCGCCACCCGGTCGCATCCGACAAACACCGCGTTGACCCATCCGTTTTTCATGACCTGGCTGGCCATGTTGTCGCAGATGACGGTCGTGTCCACCCCGTCGGCCATCAGCTCGAAGGAGGACAGCCGCGCGCCCTGCAGCAGGGGGCGGGTCTCATCGCAGAAAACGCGGAAGTTCATGCCCCTTTCCCGGCCCAGATGAATGGGCGCCAGGGCCGTGCCGTATTTGGAGGTGGCCAGCTGCCCGGCGTTGCAGTGGGTCAGGATGCCGTCCCCGTCCCGGATCAGGGTCAGGCCGTATTCCCCGATGGAGCGGCACATCCATACGTCTTCGGCCTTGATCTCCTCGCTCTCCTTCTTCAGCAGCGCCAGGATCTCCTCAACGCTCGCCTCCGGATGATCCAGAAGCACCTGCTCCATCCGGTTCAGCGCCCAGCTCAGGTTGACGGCCGTGGGCCGGGAGGAATTCAGAAACTCCTTGGCCTCGTGGAATAACGCGTCGAATTCGGCGCGGTTCGCCGCCTGAATCTCCTTCGCCGCCAGATAAACGCCGAAGCCCGCCGCCACGCCGATGGCCGGCGCGCCGCGCACCTGCAGCAGATAGATGGCGTCCCAGATTTCCTGCTGGGTCTTCAGATGCAGGATCTCCACCTCGTAGGGCAGCTTCGTCTGGTCCAGAATGACCAGGGCGCTGTTCTCATCGTCCAGCTCCACGGTCTCGTAGCTCATGATGCTTTTTTCGTCCGCCATTTTCTTTTCCGCCTTTCCTTACTTCAGGGCCGCCTCCGCCCGTCTGACCGCGTCCACAAAATCCTTCCCGGCGGCAAAGCCGGTCCGGTTCAGGATAAAGTCCTTGCCGGCGATGATGTTCAGCTTCTCCGCGTACGCCCGCTTTTCGGGATCGGCGATGGTGGTCACGTCCTTGACCTGGGCCATGCCCACCGTCCGGCGGTGCAGCTCCGTGCCGGTATAGGCGGCGGTGTCGCTGAGAATGCTCTTCAGATATTCCTCCCGGAAGCCCTCCACCTTGGCCATCGGCTCGGTGACGCATTCGTCGAAGGTTTTCCGGAACTTGGCGATAAACAGGTCGATGGTCTCCTCGATGGTCCGCAGCACCCAGGCGTTGAATTCCTCCGCCCCGGCGGCCACGCCGCTGTCATAGGCGAAAATCAGGTTGGCGATGACGTTGCCGATGTCATAGCCCATGGGGCCGAAGAAGGCGAATTCGGGATCGAACACCTTCGTGGAATCCTTCTTCACGAAGATGGATCCGGTATGCAGATCCCCGTGCAGCAGCGCCTGGGCGTTGTTCATGAACTCGAACTTCAGCTTCGCCACGGCCAGATGCAGCGCCTTGTCCCCATACAGCTCCTTCTTCACGAAATCGGCGATCAGGGGATCGACGATGTTGCGGCCCTTCAGATCGTTATAGGGCTCCATCAGCACCAGATCCTCCGTAATCTCGCACAGCTCCGGATTGATGAAGCTCTTCACCAGGGCCTTTTTCTCCTTGTGCTCGAGCACCACGTCCGTGGTCTTCAGCAGGGTGTTGACCATATAGGTGGAAATATCGTCGGCGAAGCGCGGGAAGATCTCGTGCCGCATCATGGCGTAGCGCATCAGCTCGTGATCGCTCAGATCCTCCATGGCGCAGGCGCACATGGTCGTGTCGTATCCGTAGATCTTCGGCACGGAGCCGGGGGCCAGCTTATCCTGCAGCTGCAGAATCTCGCTCTCGATGCGGTTGCGGTCGGTGGACACGTGCATCTCGGCGGAAATCCGCAGAGCCTCTCCCGCCTGCTTGACGATCATGGATTTCCCGGTGGCCTCCTCCACCACCTTGAAGACGTAGTTCAGGTTGCCGTCGCCGATTTCCCTGACGGTCAGCTTCGCCTCCGGGGCGAAATGTCCGGCGTATTTCGTCTGCACATAGCCCGCCACGTCCTCTTCTTTCATCAGGAAATACTTGTCATACTTTGCCATGGTACCCGCTTCCTTTCCGCGTTTTTCACGCATGTTTTTTATCTTGGATTGAGCCCGTCCTCATCTGAACTCAATGCTCCGCAGATCCCGGGGGTCGATCCGCCGCAGCCACCACATCTCTTCCTCCGTGGGCGGCGGGGTTTCCCGCTCCTCATAGTACTGCACGGGGAAGGCCGTGTTCTCCGCCACCTCCGCCAGGCTGTGGCCGGGATGCACGCTCTCCACGATCAGCTTTCCCGCCTCCATCCGGAAATGGCACAGCGGCGTCACGATGTCGCTGACGTTCCCCTTCGCGGTGATAAAATCCACCTTTTCGGTAAACGTCCGCCGGTCGTGCTTCGTCCGCCAGATGACGGCCCGCTTCGCCGTCGGGATCAGCACGGCGCTCCCCGCCCCGCCGGGCAGGCGCACCTTCGGCCGGCGATAATCCCCGATGACGGAGGCGTTGACCCTTCCCTCCTGGTCAAACTGCACCCCGCTGAGAAAGGCCACGTCCAGCCCGCCCCGCATGCTGAGGTCGAACACGTCCATCAGGGGGAACGCCGCCTCGGCGCTCTCCCACAGCTCGCTGCCCGCGCTGGTAAAGCTCCGCAGGGCCGGCTCCTCGGGGTTGACGCCGCCGGGAATGTTGAGATGCACCGCCTCCGGCGCGTGGGTATGCCGGGCCAGCAGCACGGCCACCATGGGCAGATGGGAGGATACCCCGTGAAACACCCGGTCCCCGTTATGAATCAGCCGGGCCAGGCATACCGCCATCATATCCCCCGGCCTTACGGTTTCCCTCATGCTCTGTCGCCCCCTTCCGCCAGGGCCCGGGAAACGGCCTCCCCGTCGACCCCGTATTCCTCCGGGCAGCAGCAGGGAGCCGCGCCGCGGGGGACGTGTACCACGTGGCTGACCAGGAATCCGGGAATCTGGGGCTTTTCCCTCTGGGAGGCGAAATACCCGTCCCCCACGATCCGCTCCGCCGTCAGGATGACCCGCCCCGAAGCCCTCGCCAGCAGCGCGTCCTCATAGACCGGCCCCCAGATCCGGCCGTTTCCCCGGGCGTCCGCCTCCTGCACGTGGAGGATGGAGACCTCCGGCGCCAGGGCCTGAACCGCCGCCAGCGTTTCCCCGCCGAAGGGGTCGGTCACGTCCCGGAAATAGTCGTTGACCTTCCGCAAATCGCTGACCTGCAGGCCCCGCACCGGCATAAACGGAATCCCGTAGCTGGCCGCCCGCAGCGCGGAAATGACCGTGTAGCAGGCGTGCTCGTGGGCGACGACCTCGCCCTTCTGGACGGCCCTGCGATAATGCTGCGCCAGCCCGAATTCGCTTTCGCAGCTGATAAACCCGGCATCCACCGTCGCCGCGCAGCCCGCCCCGCAAAGCTGGTCGATATCCAGCCCGCCGGCGGTCTTGACCAGCCGCAGGCCCCGTTTTCCCTGGGCGATGATCTCCCGTACGGCGGCCATGGGCGCCCGGTTCAGCGTATTGCCGCCCAGGCCCACCATCGCCCCGTCCGGAATGCTGCCGATGGCTTCCGCCAGGCCGCAAATCTTCTCCAATCCGGTCACCTCTTTTGTCGTTTCCCCGCCCGGGTTCCGCCATCCGGCGCGGCGTCAGGTCACTCGTTTCCGTTCCCGCGCGGGGCCGCCTTCGATGATACTGATTCAACCGCTTTCCGGCGGCGCTTTTCCGTCCCTCGCCGGGCCTCCGCCGCGCGCTTTCTCTGCTCCGGTATTATTTCGCCGCGTTGGCCGCGATATGCACCGCGTCCCAGACGGAGGCGAAGGGCGGCGCGTAGGCCAGATCCACCATTCCCAGCTCCTCCGTCGTCATCCCCGCGTGGATCGCCACGGCGAAGATGTCCGTCCTCATGACCGCGTCGTGTGTTCCGGCCGTATTCGCCCCCAGCAGCCTCCTTGTCCGTGCGTCATAGATCAGCTTGATGACCAGTTTGCTCGGGTTCGGATAGTAGGCGGGATGATCCTGGGTGGACACCATTTTGGTTTTCACCGGAATGCCCAGCCGCTGCGCCTCCGTCTCGCTCAGCCCGGTCCGCCCCATCTCCAGGTCGAACACCTTGATGGCCGCCGTTCCCAGCACGCCCGGGAATTTCTCGTGCCCGCCGGCCATGTTCGCCCCGGCGATCCGGCCGGTCTTGTTGGCCACCGTGCCCAGGGCGAGGTAGTAATCCTCCTCCAGCACCCGGTGATAGCACGTAGCGCAGTCCCCCGCCGCATACACGTCCGGCAGGCTGGTCCGCATCTCCCGGTCCACCAGGATGGCGCCGTTTCTCGCCATGCGGATCCCGCTCTCCTTCAGGAACCCCGTCTCCGGCCGGATCCCCGCCGCCATCAGCACCAGATCGCAGGGAATCTCCTCCCCCTCCGTCCGGACAACGCGGTGGTCGCCCTTTTCCTCGATCGCCTTCAGCCGGGTTTTCAGCCGGACGGCAACGCCGTTTTTTTCCAGCTCCTGGGCGGCCAGCTCCGCGAATTCCGGCTCGAAGGGCCGCAGCAGCCGCTCGGCGCCCTCCAGCAGCGTCACCCGCTTTTCCAGCCGGGTCAGGGCCTCCGCCATCTCCACGCCGATGGCCCCGCCCCCGACGATGACGACGTGCCGCACCCCCGGCAGGCGGAACACCTCCCGCAGCAGCAGCCCGTCCTCCATGGACCGCAGGGAGAATACCGCCGGCAGATCGAAACCCGGCACCGGCGGCGCCGCGCTGCGGCATCCGACGGCGATCATCAGCCTGTCCCACCGGTCCGTAAATTCCCTTCCGCTCTCCAGATCCCGAACCAGAACCGTTTTTTTCTCGAAATCCGCCCGCAGCACCTCGTGCCGCAGATGCGTCTCGATCCCCATCTCCCGGAACTCCTCCGGCGTCCGGGCGATCAGCTTTTGCGCCTCGTCGTTCCATCCGCCGATGAAATACGGCAGCCCGCAGGCGCCATAGGAAAGGAAGCTTCCCCGCTCGTAAACCACGATCTCCGCCTTCCCGTCCGCCCGGCGCAGCTTGCTGGCCGCGCTCATGCCCGCGGCCACGCCGCCGATGATAATGGCCCGCATCGCGAAGCTCCTCCTCTTTTCCTCCGTCTCTTCCGCCGCGTCTCAGAGCGGCCCCGGTCTTCTGCCTGAGCGAGCTCAGCTTCTCGCCTCGCGTTTCCAGAGAGCGCCGGCCGTCTTACCGATTCCGGTTCGTCTCCCATGCGCGGGGCCATCCAGGACAGAAGAACCGTCCCCCTGTCTTCCCCTGTGTCTTCCCCTGTCTTGCGCTCAGCCGCCGCGCAGCCGTTCCATAACCGCCCGGGTAATCGCCCGGATCTCCTCCTCGGAGGCGGCCTGATTCCCGCCGCAGCCGCATCCGGAGGCGCTGTCCTGCCCGAAGGTCTTCAGCCGCGGCGCGGGGTTGACCGGCCCGGAGGAGGACACCACGTCCCGCTCGTTGGTCGCCACCGGCGAGCAGGCCGGCACCCCGCCGCCGGTAATGCCCATCTTCTCCCGGATGGCGATCAGCTCGTTAATCTGCTGGCAGGAAAGCACATTCGCCTTTCCGATTATATTGCTGGTATACATGATGACCATCGCGTAGTGCTCCGTCGACTCCAGCCGGTACCACGCCTCCGTCAGGCTGGCGCCCCAGGCCACGGCGCCGTGGTTGGCCAGCAGCAGGGCGTTGTAGTCCCGGCAGTAGGGCGCGATGGAATCCGGAATCCCCTGGGAGCCGGGGGCCTCATAGTGCACGCAGGGCACCGTCCCGAGGTTCACCAGCGCCTCCGGGTATATCGCCAGATCCAAGCTCATGCCGGCGATGGCGAAGCTGGTGCTGACGGGGGGATGGGCGTGGCACACGGCGTTCACCTCCGGATTTTCGTTGTAAATCCGCAGATGCATTTTGACCTCGCTGGAAGGCCCCCTCTCCCCCTGGGAAAGGATGGTCCCGTCCAGCCGCATCTTGACCATCATGTCCTCCGTCATGAAGCCCTTGCTTACGCCCGTGGGGGTGGTCCAGAGAATGTCGTCGTCCACCTTTACGGAAATGTTCCCGTCGTTGGCGGCCACGAAATTCTTGTCATACATGCGGCGACCGATCTCCACGATCATCCGTTTGGCTTCCTCGTCGGTCGGATATTTGCTCAGCATCATAACGAAAGACTCCTCTCTGTTCGATCCGAAGCGTTTAGATAAACAATGACTAAACACGTTTTCTCGTTTATTATAATTGTTTATTTCTCTGTTTGTCAACCCATGGAGAAACTTTTTTCCGCCTTTCCTCTTCAGAAATTTAATGACCAGATTTGACATTTGTCCTGGGGAAAGCTAAACACTCATCCCATTTTGTTTAGTAAATCTTTGAAAAAATTTAGAAAAATGAACTTGACAACCCCCGCGCCGGGTGATAAGATGATGCCAACGAAAGGGCGGGGATTCGCCCGAATAATAAAAAGGAGGTTTCCCATGAAGAAAATCATCGCTGTTGTTTTGGCCCTGATGCTGGCGGTCATGATGTGCGTCGCCGGCACCGCCGAGGCGACCAACCCCGTGGCCGGCAAGAAGGTGGCCTACATTATGCTGCTTCCTTCCGCCACCATTTTCCAGATGTGGGCCAATTCCTGCGTCGACCTGTGCAAGGCCCTGGGCGTGGACTGCGACGTCATCTTCTGCGACGGCGATTTCAACGCCTGGCAGGATCGGATTTCCGCCTGCGCCGCCGCGGGCTATGACGGCCTGCTGGTCAGCCACGGCAACCAGGACGGCTCCTATACCTTCCTGAAGGGCATTACCGAGCAGTATCCCGATCTGAAGATCGTCTGCTTCGACACCCAGTTCTATACCGACGGCGAGTATCAGAAGATCCCCGGCGTTACCCAGATGTTCCAGCAGGATAAGAGCCTGGTCACGGTTCTGCTGGACGCCATGATCGCCAAGTACGGCGAGGGCGTCCGCCTGATCAAGGTCTGGCGCGGCCCGAACTACAACAGCCCCTTCGATCGTCGTGAAGTCGGCTGGCAGGAATACGAAGCCGCCGGCAAGATCAAGACCGTCGGCGAAGTGCAGCCCCTGCAGGATTCCATGGATTCCGCCAACTCCGTGACCGCCGCTTATCTCCAGTCCATTGACCGGGCGGATGTGGACGGCATCGTGGTGTACTACGATCTGTACGGCCAGGGCGTCTACAACGCCATCTCCGAAAACAGCAACTTCTCCGGCGAGAACGCGCTGCCCATGGCTTCCGTGGATATCGACCAGGTCGACGTAACCAACATGCAGAACCATCCGGAAATCTGGATGGCCGCCGGCACCACCGACTGGACCATGAACGGCGAAATCGCCATGCGCCTCCTGCTCCTGGAGATCGCCGGCGAGTATGACAAGATTCTGGATCCCGCCACCGGCAAATACGGCGTGGACGTGGTTGAAGTTCCCGGTACCGCCATCATGGCGACTTCTCTGAAGGACACCTCCACCGTGGAGAACCTGGGCGAGATCGCCGGCGAGACCTACGGCAACCTGGGCTACCTGAGCGTGGCCGACTGGATGCCCGCCGATCTGATCCACAAGTAATCAGAGCGGCCCCATTCCGGCTTTACTGAAAATGAGGGGGTCGGAGCTCTGGCTCCGATCCCCTTTCTTCCATCATCCTGCCCCGTTTCCGGGGATCAAAGGAGAATCGACGTATGGAAAAGATCAGACTCGGAACCCGGAACGTCTCCATCGAGTTTCCGGGCGTCAAGGCCCTGACGGATGTGAATTTTGAGGTGACCACGGGCGAAATCCACGCGCTGGTGGGCGCCAACGGCGCCGGAAAATCCACCCTGATGAAGGTGCTGGCCGGCGCGAATCCGGATTATACCGGAGAGGTTTATCTGAATGACAAGGTCGTGGACCTGCGCAGCACGCTGGCTGCGAAAAAGCTTGGCATCCAAATCGTATATCAGGAAGTGGACATGGCGCTGATCCCCACCCTTTCCGTGGCGGAGAACGTCCTCCTGAATGACACCGTCATGAACGGCCGGTATTTCATGAACTGGAGGAAGCTTTACAAAGAGGCGGAAAAGGTGCTCCAGCGTCTGAATATTCAGGTCGATACGCATACATTGGTCCAGAATCTTTCCCTGGCGCAGAAGCAGATGGTGCTGATCGCCCGGGCCATCGTCAACGAATGCAATTTCCTGATTCTGGACGAGCCCACCGCCCCGCTGTCGGACACGGAAACGGAGGAGCTTTTCTCCCTGGTCAAGCATCTGCAGGCGACGGAAAACATCGCCATCATCTTTATCTCGCACCGGATTAACGAAATTATCCGGATCTGCGAGCGCTATACCGTCATGCGCAACGGCATGGTGGTGGATACCACGGAAATTACTCCCCAGACCACGACCAAGGAAATCGTGGATAAGATGCTGGGCCGCTCCTTCGAGGAAAACTTCCCCAAGGAGGTGGCGAAAATCGGCGAGGATCTCTTTACCGTCCAGCACCTCTCCGGCGCGGACGGAAAGGTCAACGACGTTTCTTTCCACGTCCGCCGCGGCGAAATCGTCGGCATCGCCGGGCTGGTGGGCGCCGGCAAATCCGAGCTGTGCAAAACCATTTTCGGCGCTTACGAGAAAACCGGCGGCGTGGTCCAAATGGCCGGGCAGGAGCTGAAGATCAAAAACCCCTCCCAGGCGCTGAAAAACCGCATCGCCCTGGTGCCGGAGGAGCGGCGCAAGGAAGGCGTCCTGGTCAACGAGACGGTCAGCTTCAACGTCACCGCCGCCTCTCTGGACAAATACTGCAGGGCTTCCTTCCTGAACAAGCGGAAAATCGATCAGGCCGGCGAGGAATACGTGGAAAAGCTGGGCATCAAAACCCCCTCCGTCCGCCAGCTGGTCCGGAACCTCTCCGGCGGCAACCAGCAGAAGGTGGCCGTCGCCAAATGGATGGCCGCGGACTGCGACCTCTACATCTTCGACGAGCCAACCAAGGGCGTGGACGTGGGCGCCAAGCAGGACATTTTCCATCTGATCTGCGAAATCGCCCGGAAGGGAAACGGCGTCATCTACGCCTCCTGCGAAAACGCCGAGCTCCTCTCCATTACGGATCGGATGTACGTTCTCTTCGACGGCCAGATCATGGCGGAGCTGGAAACCGCGAAAACCTCGGAGGATGAAATCATGCACTACGCCGTGGGCAACCGCGCCCAATACGCTTAACAGGAGGGACGACTTATGACGCAAACGACTCCGAAACCCAATATGGCCGCGATGCCCCGTTCGAAAAAGTCGGCGGGCAAATTCCTGATCGACTGGGCGGCGGTGCTGACCCTGGTGGTCAGCGTCGTCGCGTTCACGCTGATCAAGGGCAACCGGTTTATGTCCACCAATAACATGATCAACATCCTGCGGGCCATGTCGATTACCACGGTCTTCGGCATCGCCGCCACCGTCACCATGGCGCCGGATGGCTTCGACATGTCCGCCTGTACCCTGGCCAGCTGCTCCGCCTATATTTTCGTCAGCATGTATCTCTGGCACGGCCTGCCCCTGTTCGTCTGCGTGCTGATTTCCATCCTGGTTACGATCCTTATGTACCAGCTGACCATGTTCCTGATCCTGGTCTGCAAAATCCCGGACATGCTGGCCACCTGCGCCCTCATGTTCGTGCATCAGGGTCTGGGCCAGTGGTATATCGGCGGCGGCGCCGTTTCCACCGGCATGCGCACCCCCGCCGGCGCGGATCCAAAGCGGATCAAGCTGGGGGCGGACTTCCTGGCCATCGGCAAGGAGCCCTGGCTGATCATCATCATGCTGGCCTGCGTGCTGATCGCCTACATCTTCCTGGAGCACACCAAGCACGGCCGCTTCATCTATGCCATGGGCGGCAACAAGCAGGCCGCGCGGCTCTCCGGTATTAACGTCAAGGCGTACCGCTACCTGGCCGGCATGATTACCGCCGTGTTCATCGCCATCGGCGGCATCCTGGTCTCCTCCCGCGGCTCCTCCGCCCAGGTTATGTGCTGCGACAACTACCTGATGCAGTCCCTGGCTGCCGTCTTCGTCGGGCGTACGGTGGGCGGCGCGGAAAAGCCCAACGCCCTGGGAACGATGATCGGCGCCCTGCTGGTGGCCACGCTGGAAAACGGTCTGACGATCTGCGCCGTTCCCTTCTATATCCTGCCCGCCGTCAAGGGCGCGGTGCTGGCCCTGGCCCTGATCGCCGCCTATGCCACGAAGAAGGAACAGTAATCAACAGCATTCCCTTTCCTGGCCGCCGGACCCCGGCGGCCGCTTTTTGAGTATTTGAAAGGAGGTCCGGATCCTTGAAGATTCTGAACTACGGCTCCATGAATGTGGATAATGTCTATGAGGTGGATCATATCGTCCGCCCGGGCGAGACGATTAACGCCCGCGGAAAGCACCTGTATCCCGGCGGCAAGGGGCTGAACCAGTCCATCGCCGCGGCTCGGGCCGGCGGAGAGGTGTATCACATCGGCGTTCTGGGCACGGATGGGGACGTGCTGGCCGAGGCCCTGAAGGAAAACCGGATCCATACGGATTTCATCAAGCATGTCTCCGCTCCCAGCGCCCATACCATGCTGCAGGTCGACAGCGGCGGGCAGAACAGCATCATCGTCTTTGCCGGCCCGGAAATCACCTTTACCGACGGGGAAATGGACGCCATCCTGGCCCATACCGACCCGGGGGACGCGGTCATCTTCCAGAATGAACTGGCCCGCAGCCCCGTCTTCATGCGGAAAGCCGCGGACCGGGGCCTGACCATCGTCTTTAACCCCTCCCCCCTGGACGACGCCATCTGGCAATACCCGCTGGATCAGGTCAGCTGGTTCATCGTCAACGAAATCGAGGGCGGCGCGCTGACCGGGAAAACGGAGCCGGAAAGCATTCTGGACGTCCTGCACGAAAAATATCCCCGGGCCGGTATCGTGCTGACCCTGGGGGCCGACGGTGCCATCGTCCTGCGGGGCGACGAGCGGCATTTCCAGCCCGCCTTCCCCGTCAGGGCCGTCGATACCACCGCCGCCGGCGATACCTTCATGGGCTTCTTTGTCACCGGCATGCTCCGCGGCGAGCCCCTGCCCGAAGTGATGGCCCGCGCCGCCAGGGCCTCCTCCATCGCCGTCTCCCGTCCCGGCGCCGCAGTTTCCATCCCTTCCCTGGAGGAAGTGATGCGGGAAGCCGATGTTACCTGACAGTTTTTTCAGCGCGCTCACGGGGCTCCGCGAGCGCAGGCCGCTCTGGTGAAATCGAAATAGCCCACCCGCTTTTTCGCCGGGAGGAAGCCATATTCCCCGGCTAAAAAGCCACGAAAAAAAGCCCGCAGAGACGATGCTTCGTCCTGCGGTTTTCCTTTTTGCAGCTCTTCGGCCCTGAAAGCGCGATCATTTCCCTTCTGATTCTGAACCGTACGGATTCTGCCGGTCGTCCCTGCCCAGAATGTAATCCGTCGTCACGTGATAATAATCCGCCAGCTTCAGCAGCGTGTCCGTCGGAATATCCCGATACCCCTGCTCGTATCTCCAGTACTGGGGCTGGGGCATTCCCAGCTCCTGAGCAACCTGCCGCTGCGTCTTGTCATGATCCTCCCGCAGTTCCCGGATTCTTCGATACTGTGCCATAAAGCGCCGCTCCTTTCTGAATAACAAACACCCGGTTTCGTTTCATCCGGCCTAAGCCGAATTATCCAATTGGATATCTTGACAATAGAGAAGATTTGGGTAAAATGATTGTGTGATATCCATTTGGATATCGCTTCCGTGTTTGGAGAAGGCGTTGAATCTGTATTCGTTTTCTGAAAGAGATGGAAACGAATCTGGCGCACCACGTGGATTGATGGGCGCCGGGCCTTTTCGGAACACATTGTACAGGCGGGTGATAATAATCAAACCGCCGGGGCGGAGCTATGCCCTGAAGGGATCGAGAAATGTATGTTTATTGTCTTTTCTGCGAAACATCCCGCTGCGCCAGAGTCGCTCAAATCGCGGAGCTGATTCAGCCCTGCAGAGCCATCTCTCCCATAACCGTTCAGCACATTCTGAAGAAGGGAAAGGTGCTGGATATTGAGCGTTCTTTTCTTCCGGGATTCTGAACGGATGGATTGACTGGAACCGGCTTTCTCTGTCTCCGAGCATGATGCAAAGGTTCAGCTTCGCCGCGAGCGAGATACGAAGCAAGGGAATCCGCTGGTTCAGGCCGGATTTTTCAACCTCTCTGCCCATCGATTCTCAATATATGCATACCCTGCTGTATGGCGGGGTTCTGGCGTGCGTATTGCTGCTGGCGGTGATGCTGATCTGCGCGCGGGTCGCCGTGAAAAGAGACCGGATGGATATTGCCGCGATAACGGTGCTTTTTTCCATTTATGGCCTGATGGAGTCCGCTCCGCCGATCCTGCTGTGGAACTTTGTTCCGTTTGTATTGCTCGGGTTGCGGAAAGAGCCCTCTCCGAAGAGGATCCGCTGGCCCAAAATGACGCTGAAGGTCAAAGTCGCGGCCTCTGTGGGTATCGCCTTGCTGTGTTTTCTTCTGGCCATGATTATGCCCGATCGGAACGAGGTTCCGGAAAGAATACTGACCCCGGAGTTCCCTCATCATACAGCGGGAACGCTGATAGGCGCGGAATACAGAGAGAAACAGTCTTTTATCTCGGATGAACCGTTTACCGGAATTCAGGTATTAATGGCGACCTACCATTTCGCGCCTATAGGAACCGTGAAAGCAAAATTAGCGGACGCGGACGGAAAGATTCTGGATGAAACCCTTCTCAACGGGTTGAATATCTACGATAACCGGTATGTGTCCATCCCGCTGGGTAAAGAATACCCCGCCGGCAGATACAGCCTGACCATCGGCGAGGGAAAAATATTGTGGGGAAAAGCAGCCGTCTGGCGGAATGATGAAAACCCGTTCCCGGATGGAGAGCTTTGGATCGACGGGCAGGAAACCGGAAGCGACTGGAATATGCGGCTGTATAACGGGGCGACATCCGGGCGGTCCGTGCTGAAAAGAGAGTGCCTGATCCTGGGCATCATCCTGATCATCGGGGTGTGGATGATTCCGGATCTGAAGAGAAAAAGCCGGGATGACGTTTTGCCATTATACATGGATTGAGCTTGCCGGCGAAAAAAGCAGCCCACCTTGCAGGTATCGCACTGAGGAGAACCTTTCTCCCGATGATACAGGCAAAGTGGGCTGTAAATTTACTGAGCGACTGTCAGGCCAGCTTCTCTTTTGAAGTCTTCTACCGTCATTTTTGATTCATCCGCAGCTTCCTCGACGGTAAGCCGACCTTTCTTCACAAGACTGGCTAGTCCTTCCATCAGCCCTTCTTTCTTCATAGTGTTCCCGTACTGCTTCACCGCATATTCCTGATCAAATAACGCGATCATAATATCAACAACCTCCTTTTCTCGCTCATTCAAATAATCTTTTAGAGCATTTCGATCCCGGCAAATACGAATGGCTTCTATGGCCGCTTCCTTTGTTCTGTCATATTTTCTGATCTGCTCATCCATCACATGGCAGAAAATGATGTACTGTCCAATAATATCGTCAGCTTCTACATTGAATACTCTTGCTTCCAGATCAATTGGGCACTGATCGTCACAGAAGAAGTTTTTCTTCAAAGACACAATCTCCGGCACACTCTTATCCCCTGTGTAAATCACATAGAACTCTGGTGTAGGAATCTGAAGCTGCTTCTCTGCATGAATATCCATTTGCCTCTCATGCAAGTATTCCTGGATCGTATCTGCCAGATACAGCAGAATTCGAATCAAAATATTGATGGACCATGTGGACTGAGCCTCCACAAATATCATCAATTTATTTCGAACCATGAAAGCCAGATCATTATACTGATGATTTGTGATGACCGGTTTAATGGTGATAATCTGTAACTCATCTGCGGTGACATCTGTCATCTCAGGATGCAGGGTCTGGAACAGCTGGAGGCGGTATTCATCCTGCGCGAAAAGGTCAATAAACACTGTGTTCTTCACGTCTCGTTTTACTGTCTCCGCCATCAGATGCTTTCCCTCCCCTCTCTGTCCTTTCCACCAAGCAGATTATACCACGAGCTGGCGCCCTTGTTCAACAGTCGAATTGGGCCCTTCAGCGCCTGCTGAATCAGCTATATGAACTCATTCAGAATCCCGCGACATGTCGCGCTGAAGGAGACTGGATTTCATATCCCATCAGTCGAGTAGACAGCTCGACACTCCCTTCAAGTATTTTGACTCGTGAAGGGATGTCACTGCCCCTCACAGAACTTATTCCGACTTTCTAATTATTCCGACTGAACCTTGACAATTGAATATTTACAATGATTTCCCGAGAAACTTTCGGGATAACTAGCCAAGACAGTATAGCTTCCGTAATAGTTCCTCATCGCTCTTCCAATCAAGTTCAAAATCATTCGACCTGAGCGGGTTAATCTGAGATGTTGCTTTTTCTATTGCTTCTTTTTTCATCGCGCCGTCCGCATTTGCATAGAATTTTCTAGTAGTCTCAGTCCTGCTATGCCCCAGCCATTCTGCAACGAGCTCAAGAGGCATTC